>ONDP01000027.1 GCA_900316645.1 uncultured Prevotellaceae bacterium | reverse complement strand
AATAACTGACTAAATATCAAAACGATTTTAGTTTTTTTATTTAAAATCGGGGGGGAGAGGAGATAATTGCATGCATTTTTAAAATTTACGTGTGTAATTCCCAGACAAACCCGATTACTGCTGGTCAGGAGAGTCAGCAACAGGAGTAGTTGGCGCCGGTGCAGCAGGCGTAGCAGGAGTGGCAGGGGCAGCAGGCTCGGTGCTCTCTTTCGGTTTCTCTGGGGCAGCAGTATGCTTGGCTTTGGTGCTGTCGCGCTTGGTATGTTCGGCAGGAGCCGATCCCGGGCGGTGCCACTGCTGATGGAGGAAACGGAGATAAGAGCCGTAGGTGTGGCTGCTGTATGCCTTAAAGATGTTGTTGGCAAAGAGAATGTCGGTTATCTTGTTCTCTTCCACATAGGCAATGATGTCCTTGGTGAAATAGCGTGAATCGATAACGTGCACCTCCTCGAAGGAGAAGAAGAGATAGCCCGGCAACATATTGCCGAAGCTGTCCTTGAGGATGATGACGCGACGTCCGTTATGCGTAGAAGTGCGCACCTGCGTCAGTTTGGTGTCGCCACCCATCATGGTGCAATAGGCCCCTCCGTGTCCATCCTTGAACTTGAAGAAGAAGGGGGCAGTGAAGGGCTTACCCTCACCCGTCACCTGATAGTTCTTGTTGATGGTATAGTTGGTGTAGGTGGTGGTGTATTCCACCCCCTTCGGCACGTAATAGACAAAGTCTTCCGGGGCATTCTTGATGGAAATATCCTTCGAATAGCCATACATACTGCCCACATAGCCATGAGTGACGCGACGCTCATAGTGGGAGAGGTCCTTGAAGGGTACGCCAGCCACGCGCGCAAACTCCTGAGCGGCATAATAGCCTCCGAGGGGCGACCAGTGGTGGTCGGTGCGCAGATAGATGTCCTCGTTGGCATGTTTGCCAAGAGTGGTATAGACATCAACGGGCTTCACACCCGGATCGAGATGAGCCACGACATTACGGATGGTAGGCAGTTGCTGGTTGGTGCGTTTCTTGGCCTTGTCGGGACAATAGAACTCAACAGCCGTAGGAATCACCATGCAATAGATGTTGACTTTGTCGCCGAACACCTCTTTATATTTATTCGCAGCCTGCGCATAGCCCACACAACCCTTGGGACCGCCACCGTATGCCATCAGTGCGCGCACCTTGTCGCCCTTACCCACAATGATGATGCCGGCATTGGCTATCTTGGCATTCTCGTCGGCGTTGATGTGGTTCTCGTATTCGTCGATGGTCATGCTGTCCTTAGCCGCCTCGTCCTTCTTCCCTCCACCTTCAGCCGTCTTCTCGCCGTTGCCCTTCTCCAGTTCCATGTCGCCAGCCTGGAATTTGACATTGTCGTCAGAGGGAGCAATAGCGATGAGGTCCTTGATCTGCATACTCAGTGTCATGAACACGTCGCGATAGGGTTCACTGTCGCTAAACCATGTTGACACGTCGCTGGTAAAAGAACCATCAGCCAGTCGTTCCCACGAGAATTCGGGGAAGGTGGCCAGTTCACGCTTTTCCAGTTCCGACACAGTGCTGCGCGGAAAGGTATCGAATACCACGGCAAAGGCGAGGAAGACAAGTGCTATGACGGCAATATACAGATAATGTTTCATACGGCTAAATTATTGCACCAGATAACGGTTGTAAGACTTCTGCGTGGCAGGTGCATAGGCATGACCTGCATTGTTGGCAAAGAGGATATCGGTGATATCGTTTTTATGAACGTAGTGAACAATGTTCTTGAGGAAATAGCGGCAGTCCACCACATGAATCTCCTCGAACGAATGGAAGAGATAGGCAGGAATGGCATTGCCATAGCTGTCTTTCAGAATCAGCAGACGGCGTCCGTTGCGCGTCGATGTTTTTACACGGGTGGTATTGAGGTCGCCATGCATAAACGTCATATAAGCCTGACTGTTGCCGTCTTCATACTGATAGAAGAAGTTGCCCTCCTCGGGAGCCTTCTCGCCCACCACCTGACGGTGCTTCCCCAGTGTGTAGCGGATATAGGTGGTGCTATAGTCAACACCAGTGGGGGTGTAATACACAAAGTCCTCGGGCGCATTCTTCACTGCCGCGTCATGCGAGAAGCGATACATCGTGCCTACATAGTCGTGAATGACGTGCTTATCGTAGGTGGAAAGGTCGGCAAAGGGCAGACCAGCCTGTCCGGCAAACTGCTGTGCAGCATAATAGGCACCCAGTGGAGCCCAGTGGTGGTCGGTGCGCGAATAGATGTCTTCGCCAACATGTTTCTGCATGGTGTCGAAGAGGTCGATGACCTTCACCGAATCCGACAGGTGGGCATAGATGCTGCGCACCACAGTGCGCTGGTCGTTCGTCCATTCCTTGGCCTCGTCAGGACAGTATAGTGCGACAGCAGTAGGGATAATCATGCAATACACATTGACGGCACTGCCGAAAGTCTGCTTGTATTTATTGACAGCCTCGGCATAGCCCAGTCCTTTGTCCATAGCCCCCTTGAAGGGTTCAAAAGCCCTTACATGCTCGCCACTGCCAACAATGATAATACCCGACCGCGTCAGTCGTGCCCGTTCAGCCGAAACGCTGCAAGGCAGAAGAGCCAAAACACAAAATGCTAAAAAATATCTCATCATCATTCTCAATTCTCAATTATCAATTCTCAATTATCAATTCTCAAAATCTCGTATAAATAAAAGCATTATTCGTAGCACCTACCAACAGGGCAGTGCTGAGTATGAGGATGGCTACCGACAGGACGATGCGTGTCGAATAGACCAGAACAGACTTCACATTCGAGTCGCCCAACAAGCGATTAGTCCACTCGCCAATGGTCGTACGGACAGGCAGACAGAAGAACAGGGCAACCACCCACAACCAGAAGTTGTCGAGCAAAGCACTCTCGTCCACAAAGTCGTAAACGGAAGCCACATTGCCGAAGAAGGCATTGAAGAACACCACCATCTGGTCGAAGTTGTCGAAATAGAAGATGCCCCATCCGGCTATCACCAACAGCATGCTGTAGATATGAAGGACGAAGGCAGGAATACGTTCGTGAACACGCAACAGCGTGTATTTCTCCATCATCACAATCAGTCCGAAGTAAACACCCCAGATGATGAAGTTCCAACTGGCTCCGTGCCACATACCCGTCAGGAACCATACCACGAGGATGTTGACAGCCTGGTGATGGCGATTACCTCCCAAGGGGATATAGACATAGTCGCGGAAGAAACTGCCGAGCGAGATATGCCAACGGCGCCAGAAGTCGGTGATGGAGTTGCAGCAATAGGGATGACGGAAGTTCTCGTTGAAGTGGAATCCCATGCAGCGTCCCAATCCGATGGCCATATCGGAATAACCCGAGAAGTCGAAGTAAATCTGCAGCGTGAACGCCACAATACCAATCCAGGCTCCTGCCAGCGTCAGCGAATTGAGTCCGCTAACCAGGAACTGGTCGGAAATCTCGGAGAGCTGGTTGGCTATGATCACCTTCTTGCCCAAACCTATCAGGAAACGATAGATGCCGTCAGCAAAATCGGCAGCATTCACATGACGATGATGCAGTTCCTCTGCCACCGTACCATAACGCACAATAGGACCGGCTATCAACTGGGGGAACATCGAGATATACAGCAGCAAGTCGATGAAACGGCGCTGTACGGGCGACTCCCTGCGATAGACGTCTATCAGATAGGAGATAGACTGGAAGGTGTAGAAACTGATACCGATGGGCAGTGCGATATTCGGACGAGCCACAGCCAGTCCTAAGTCGTTCAGACAATCAGCCAGGAATCCCAGATACTTGAAGGTGCCGATAATGGCTATGTTGAGTATCAGTCCGATGGTCAGCACGAGTTTGCGATGATTTTCGCTGTTGGCTATTCCCAAGCCCACCAGATAGTTGACCAACACACAGAACAGCATCAGGAACACATAGACAGGTTCGCCCCAAGCATAGAAGATGAGGGAGAAACATACCAATATCAAGTTCTTTGCCTGATTCGTCCTGTTTTCCTGAGTGGGTTGCCATTTTCGGTCTATCCATGTTGCCAGCAGATAGCACAACAGGAAGGCTGGCAGGAAAACGAAGAGGAAAAATAAATCCGAGAATACCATGTCGTTATCTTATTTTCTAAGAATTTGCTCCACTTGTTCGTAAATATACTTAGCCAACACCCTCGCACCTTTCGATGTGGTGTGTACGCCGTCTTTTGAATAGCCCTTGCGCACCATGCTGGATACACGAAGTCGGAGGTTGCCTTGGTCGAGACGGACGACATCGAACCCCAGCTCACTGCCACAGGCCGCTATCTCGTCGGCTGCCTGATGCTGGCGCTCCATCGTCACCTTGACAAAGGGCGGCGGTGTCACCAGAATCACGCGCGACTCGGGGAATGCCTCTTTCAGCAGTCGGGCATCATAGCGTATCCAGGTGGAAAGACTGTCGGGGCGCTTGTCGGCAAACCACAGGTCGTTAGTACCTGCCATGACGATGATGAGGTCTGGTTTCACCTGTTTTTGCTGCCGGTAAGCCTCCTTCAGCCGGTTAATCTGGTTATAGACAACATTATTGTCGCTCAGCACACCGGTATCCTCCTCCGTGTCATAATCCGTCAGGGAGGTGTGTGTCCAAGTGGCTCCGCTACGTGCATAGCTATGGCACGACAGCGGGTTTGCCAAGTCCTTAAACCATTTGTTCCATCCCTGTGGCTTGTCACATTCGTCACCACCTATCCAAGTGTTCGAATCGCCAAGCAGGACGATGTTCATGGGGAGTTGTGCGTGGAGCAAACCACACATACAAACACACCACAAAACAAGCAATCCTACACGTTTCATTATCAAGAAAATACCTTTCTACGCTATTTCGGGTGCAAAGGTAGTGCAAATCGAGTGAAAAACCAAAGGAAAACTTGTTTTTCTTTGTTTTTCCGAGATGCAGCCTACCTTCGACGAAGTCAAAGGTGCAAATCGAGTGAAAAACCAAAGGAAAACTTAAATATCTATCGCTCATTATCCAATTCGCGTTCCAACTGGTCGGTACGATGCTGGAATTCACGATAGGCATTCGACAGGTCAGCCTTGTTAATGTCAATCGTGGTATTCACAGGTCGCCAAGGGTCTCTCAACGTATGCTGGAAGAGCCACTCATAGGTCTTGCTGGTATAGAAATAGCGAGCCAGAGCACCATGCGAAGCTCCAGGCAACCAGTCGTAGCGCAGGCGACTGGTGATGCCCAGTGTCTGCATACCCGTTACCACCTTCTGCGACTCTCTGACGGAAACAGCCCTGTCGGCAGTGCCATGCACAATCCACAGGGGCAGTTCGCCAAGTCCTCGATAGTCTTTCAGCGTTGCACCGCCACAAAGGGCAATGGCTGCTGCAATCTTATCGGGATAGGTGCCTGCAAAGTCGAGGGTGCCATAGCCTCCCAGACTCATGCCCAGCACATAGACGCGCGACTCGTCGAACACATAGTGCAGCTTCATCCACTCCAGTATCTCGTTCAGTTTATGCGGATCCCACCAACCACCGGGATTCTGGGGGGCTACTATCAAGGCAGGAATCATCAGTCCCATCTGGGCAGCGTCAATCGACCCATAGCGCAGCACGCGGTTGAGGTCGCGCCCACAGAGACTGGCACCGTGCAGAAAGATAATCAGCGGGGTTGTCTCCTGCGTATAGTAGTATTCTTCTGGTGTGTAAACCCAGAAATTGTAACAGCCCTTTATCACCCCCTTCTTAGCCGACAGCAGATCGTACTGCGCCTGGAGAGGTAAGAGGGATGAAGTAAGAAGTAAGAGTATTAATAGCTTTTTCATTTGATGACGAATTTATAGATTTTATTACCACGACAACCCACGACGGCAGTATTGCCGATGGCTATGGGTGAGGATTCAAAATTAGCGCCTACCACCTTCTTGCACACCACCTCGCCAGTGCGGCCACGGATGATGCGGATGATACCCGAGGCATCGCCTGCAAAGATGAAGAGCTCCTGTTTTTCGTTATAGAAAGGAATGGGCGACGACCAGGCAAACTGCCCGTAAGGCACCCTGTACACTATCTTGCCGTCTTTGGTGTTGAAAGCAACCAGTTCGCCTGCCGACTTATCGGCACCGTTGCGACAGAGGTTGGCAAAAATCATGTCCCTACAGTCGCCGCCACCTATCAGCGGACTGGCATACATACCTCCGTCGAGGGTCTTGCCCGGCAGATTGATGCGACGGCAGGGGATTTTCTGTTCCCATACCAGCGAGCCGTCGAGCCCGTTCAACTTGATGAAGTGGCTGATGCCGCTCTCGCCTTGCTTGTCAACTTCGCAAGCGGTATAGAGATAAGGCACGTCGCCTTCCTCGCGACACACCATCGTGCCGTCAGAATCGTCGTGATTGTCGTAATGCCAGACAGGGCGCATGGTGTTCAGATTGATGCACATCACATTGCCTCGGTTATCCGAGAAATAGCCATAGTTGCGATAGACGCAGAGACTCGACTCTATGCCGGGAGCCATCCCTCCTGCCCGATAGCGCATCACACTGACACGGCGCAACGAACCCTGTGTGCGCTCATATTTATACACACTGCCGTTTTCGCCACACCAGAAGAGATAACCACCTACCACAATAGCATTGGAATCGAAGGCATTCCACCCTCGCCAAGCCTTGGAATCGGGACCGAAGAAGAAGGTACGCTCATGTTTCAACAAGTCGAAAACCTGACAACCGAAGGGACCAGGCTGACGGGGCACACCCTGTCCCACGTAGAGATTCATCAGTTCGGGGTCGAGCGACATAGTGCCTTTCACCACATTACCCAAGTCCAATGGTTCGCGCGAAGCCTTACCCGTCTGATAATTGATGAAATAGCCCTTGCCACAGAGCGAGCCCACCATGATTTCCTCGTTGCTGAAATCAGCCGTCAGCCCGGGCGACGACTTCCTGAACTGTTCCATCTGTTCAGGTGTCCATTTGGCATAGAGTGGCTGACCGGTCCATCCCGAACCGCCTCCCCATGTTCCGAAACGCGTGTGAGTGGTGTCGTATGCAGTTTCAAACTCCCAGACTATCTCCACCTCATGAGGGGTTCCCTTCACGTGACCACTGAAACTGGCGTCGCGTCGCAGGTTCTTTCTGAACACATACACACCCTCGCGCTTCTCGTAGCGGTCGTCCAAATCCTTCAAGGGGGCAGCCGTGGAGTCTTCATCCTCTATCACATATTGAATCTTGCCGACAGAGGCGTATGCCGTGTCGGGCAGAAAGCGTTGTTCTACAGGAATTTCTTCTTCTGTTTCGGTTGAATCGTTGGTTTCTGCCGCCGGGGTTTTCTTCCCCGTACATCCTGCCAATAGCAGCAGGCTGGCTACAACTATCACTTGTTTCATGGTCTCCGTTTATTATCATTCGTTACGACAGAGTCTTGCCATTGTGGAATAATGGACTCGCCCTTCGTTGTTTCCAAGTCGATTTCTGGTATATCCTCCGGCTCCGGTTCATAGGGGATGTCGGTAGGTTTCCTATACAGCGACACCTCCACCACAGCTACGCCCTGCGACAAGATGCCCAGTTCACGGGCAGCACGAATGGAGAGATCGATAATGCGCCCCTTCATGTAGGGACCACGATCAATCACCTTTACCACCACCTCTTTGCCATTGGCAGGATTCTTCACTTTCAGCAGTGTACCAAACTTATGCGTCTTGTGTGCACACACCAGACTGTCGTTATACAGGCGTTCGCCACTGGCCGTCTTGCGTCCTTCCCATTTACGGGTGTAGAACGTGGCCTTACCCTTCTGTTGAGCCTTCACTGACAGGTTGTCACCCAGCAGCATCAGCACCAGCAAGAAGATCATCTTGTATCGCATCATAGGCTTATCGTATTGATACCAAGGTACAAAGGTAAGCATTATTTTGCAAAACACCTTGATATTTTGCAATTTAGCGCAATTGTTAGCATTTTTTATAGGTCAGCGGATGGGCAGTTCGTCCTTTCGTTTTCTGAACATCTGATAGGCCGACTGCCTTTCGTCACTGGTTATTTCGACGTTCAGGTCAACTTGTCGCTGAGGTTCTATGAGGGTATGCAGGAAGAGCCAGTCGTAGGTGTCGGAGAGATAGAAGAAACGTGCCAGGTCGCCATGCGAGGCACCCCGTATCCAGTCGTAGCGCAACCGGCTGTCGGCACGCATTTGTTTCATGGCGTCCACCACTTTCTGCGACTCCTCCACCTTCACGGCAGTATCGGCTGTTCCGTGAATAATCCATAGCGGCAACTGTCCCAGATTCTGATAGTTACGCAGTGTACTGCCTCCGCAGAGCGCCATTGCTGCAGCCACCTTCTGGGGATAGGTCTGTGCAAAATCGAGTGTGCCGTATCCTCCCAGACTCATCCCTATCACATACACCCGTTGGGGGTTAAAGGTATAGTGACGCTGCATCCACTCTAAGATATCATTGATTTTCTGTGGCACCCAGTGTCCTTTCGGGTTCTGCGGAGCCACGATGAGGGCAGGTATCTGCAGCCCCCTCTTCACAGCGTCCAGCGGACCGTACTTCAGCACCTTATTCATATCCGTGCCTCTCAGACTGGCACCATGCAGGAAAATGATGAGGGGGGTGGTGCGCTGGTATTGCTCGTAATCGTCAGGCACATAAATCCAGAAGGGATAGCCGTCGCCCTTCACTGCCTCCTGCGTAGTCAGATAGTCGCCACCCCTTACCGTTGCTGCCATCAGCAGCACCATGATGATGCACCCCCAGTGTTTCATACCATAAAAGATTTTGCTGCCAGCTGTCCCATCGCCTCATAGGCACGCTCGCTGGGATGCAGATGGTCGCCACTGTCATATCCGTCGGCAAACGCCTTGGGATTGCCGGTGCCACGAACTGCAGCATCGAAGTCTATACATCCGTCAAAGACGGGCGAGGTGCGCAACCACTCGTTGAAGGCCTGTCGCATCTGCTCACGCTCTTCGTTGTAGGTGCGCCAACCATAGATGGGCAGCAGCGTACCGCTCCACACCTTCAGTCCCATCGCCTTGGCAGGTTTAACATAAATATCCTCGACGCCCTCTTCCATTTCCTCCACCGTGGGCAAGTCGCTCCACGGACGGAACGGATTGACGTCAGTGCCCACAGGGTGTATAATGTCGTTGATGCCATGCTGGATAATGACATCCGAAGCCCCAGCCACATTCATCTCGATGGGGAAACGCGTAGCCCCCTTCAGACCATACGCCTGATAGGTAATGCAGTCGTATTGTCGGAGAATGCGCGTACCACTGACGGCACGGCGTATGACAGCCACGTTCGAACCTAATGTCTGTTGCGCCATATAGTCGGGCCACGACTGTGCCGTGATGGAGTCGCCATAGCACACAACGGCATGGTTTTCCGCTGCTGTCAGCACGTCAATGGTATTGAGGAAGTAGAACCAGTTGGTGTGGCGAGTCAGGTCCAGCGGCAACTTGTCAGCCTCCGCATAATCGCCATAGGAATAGTAGCCCTTGGACAGCGGACCGGTGATGAGCGTTCCGCTGTTCATCTGGGTAAACCCTGCCAGATAGAAGCTCACCTCTATCATATCGCCGCCATTCACCGCATAGCTGATGGCGTCGCTCTCCGTCTCCGTGCCCGGCATCAGGGTAACACCTTTTTCGCCTCCAAAGGTAATGGGCGTGTGCCCCACGAAAGCCTTCGCAATCGTAACAGGTTCCGTACCCGTGAGGTTGGAGAAGCGGAAGCGCAGCATCGTCCCGCTGAAGCACATCCTGATGGGATAGCGCAACGTGAGGTCCTTGGCATAAATAGCCTCGCGACGATTGGTAATAGAAGTGGCATTACCCCAGCATGCCACCCATTTTTCTTTTTCTGTCATCATATTACAAACTTTGCAAACGGTTGCTAACCGTTTGCAAAGATACGATTAAGCGAGCAAAGAACCAAAGCAAAACTTGTTTTTTTCTAAAAACTTCCCCCTAAACAGGGGGATTGAGGGGGTCTCCGTTACATTCTGACGATTTTTACTTTGTTGTTTCACAAAAAGTTTGTAACTTTGCACTGATGAATACGATACTATTAAGTTTTGACACAGAGGAGTTTGACGTGCCTCGCGAACACGGAGTTGACTTCTCGTTGGAAGAAGGTATGAAGGTGTCGCGCGAGGGCACCAACCGCATCCTGGACGTACTGAAGGCCAACGGCGTGAAAGCCACCTTCTTCTGCACCGGCAATTTTGCTGAGCACGCGCCCGAGGTGATGCAGCGCATCATGGACGAAGGTCACGAAGTGGCGTGTCACGGTGTGGACCACTGGCAACCGAAGGAGACCGACTTTGCACGTTCGAAGGAGATCGTTGAGCGAGTGACGGGGCGCCAGGTCTATGGCTATCGTCAGCCCCGTATGTTTCCCGTCAGCGACAGCGAGATAGCGCGGGTGGGCTACACCTACAACTCGTCGCTCAATCCCGCCTTCATCCCCGGGCGCTATATGCACTTGACGGCTCCGCGCACATGGTTTATGAAGGGCGAAGTGATGCAGATTCCCGCCTCCGTGTCGCCTTGTATCCGTTTCCCCCTCTTCTGGCTCTCCCTTCACAACCTGCCCGAAGGTCTCTACCACTGGCTCGTCAATCGCACACTGAGGCACGACGGCTATTTCGTCACCTATTTCCACCCTTGGGAGTTCTACGATCTCAAGGAGCACCCAGAGTTCAAGATGCCCTTCATCATCAAGAACCACAGCGGGCGACAGATGATGCAGCGATTAGACCGTCTTATCAAGATGCTGAAAGACAACGGAAACACATTCACGACATTCAGCGAGTTTGTTGAAAAGGTAAAAAAATAAAGCGCATGATTAGACTTGCAACAGTTTCACCCTGCTATAACGAGGAGGAAGTATTGCGTTCCTCCGTTGAGCGACTGACAGCCCTCTTCCAGCGGATGATCAGCGAGGGGTTGATTGCCGGCGACAGCATGATGGTGTTTGTAAACGATGGCAGCCGCGACCGCACTTGGCAGATTATCAGCGAGTTGCACCAAGAAAACAAATTTGTCCGTGGCATTAACCTGGCTCATAACGTAGGTCACCAGAATGCCATCATGGCTGGTATGATGACAGCCAAAGACTGGGCAGATGCCGTCATCACCATTGATGCCGACCTGCAGGACGACATTGAGTGCATTCCCCAGATGGTGAAACACTTCGAGGAAGGCAATGATATCGTGTATGGGGTAAAAGTTTCCCGCAAGGCCGACCCGCTGATGAAACGCATGTCGGCAATGGCTTTTTATAAGATGCAAAGTTCCATGGGTGTCGAGAGCATCTACAACCATGCCGACTTCCGACTGATGAGCCGTCGTGCCCTGCAGATGCTGTCAGACTATGGGGAGCGTAACCTATACCTGCGCGGACTGATTCCGATGATAGGACTGCCCTCGACAACAGTTGACGACGTCATTGGCGAGCGTCAGGCAGGAGCATCGAAATACACACTCAGCAAAATGCTGCACCTGGCGCTCGACGGCATTACGTCGTTCAGCACGCGCCCCATGCAGGCCATCTTCACCATGGGCATCTTTTTCCTCCTCATAGCCTGTGGCATATTCATCTATGTGATACATGCCTGGGTAGCAGGAACAGCCGTACCGGGATGGTCGTCGCTCATCCTGTCAATCTGGTTGGTGGGAGGATTCATTCTCATCGCCTTAGGCACCACAGGCACCTATATCGGCAAGATATATACAGAGGTAAAGCATCGTCCACTCTATCACATACAAGACATACTTGATTAAGCCACATGGTTCATGTTTTCCATCAACTCAGGCAGAAGGAGGGCACAGCCCAGTTCCTTCGCTTCTGCATCAATGGAGTGATAGCAGCATCCATTCATTATGGCATCTACTACCTGCTGCAGTTGTGGACTGACGTGAACATCGCCTATACGGCAGGCTATCTCATCAGTTTCGTCTATAATTTCATTGCCACCAACTACTTCACCTTCCACACCCATCCCACCTGGAAGAATTTCGTAGGTTTTGCCGGCAGTCATGGCGTCAACTATTTCCTGCACATCGTCCTCTTCAACCTCTTCCTTTTCTTAGGAGTCCACAGACTGGTTGCCCCGCCATTGGTCATGGGTGTAGCCATGCTGGTGCAGTTCACCATCCTCAAACTCGTTTTCTCGCGCTGGGGAAAGAGGAAAGAAAAATCCCTTCCCTGAGCCCTCATCAAAAAGAGAGGGGAGGGAAAGGATAAAAAGTCCTTAAGTCCTGTAGTCCTTGCAAAAAATGAATTGAAGAATTGAAAAAGAGCCGGAGGAAAAATCTCCTTCGGCTCTTCTTAATTATATACCTCGCTCCGCCCAGTCGCCTCGGTCGAGGTTGCGATATCCGATGGCTTCGGCAATATGAACAGTTTCAACTTTCTCACTGCCTGCAAGGTCGGCGATGGTTCGGGCAACTTTCAAGATGCGGTTATAGGCGCGTGCCGATAGCTTGAGCCGTTCCATTGCCATTCGTAGCATCTCCAAGGAAGGAGCGTCGGGTTCGGCAAAGTCATGGAGCATTTTTTCTGTCATCATGGCATTGCAATGAACACCTTTATACATATGGAAACGTTCTTCTTGTATCTTACGGGCACGGATAACCCGCTCGCGGATGGTGGCAGACGGTTCGCCCGGCTTCATCTGCGCTAACTGTGCAAAAGGCACTGCCTGAATCTCGCAATGGATATCGATACGGTCGAGCAGAGGACCTGATATTTTATTCATGTAACGCTGTATCTGTCCTGGTGTACATGCACAATGGTGAGTAGGATCGCCATAGTAGCCACAGGGGCAGGGATTCATCGAAGCAATCAACATGAATGAACATGGATACTCCACATTATATTTTGCACGGCTGATGGAAATCTTACGGTCTTCCAACGGCTGGCGCAACACCTCCAAGACGCTACGGCTCAGTTCGGGCATCTCGTCCAGGAACAGCACACCATTATGAGCTAATGATATCTCTCCAGGTTGAGGGTTGGTACCTCCACCCACCAAGGCAACTTGCGAGATGGTGTGGTGGGGAGCCCTGAAGGGACGTTGGCTGATGAGACTGGTGTCGCGATCCAGTTTGCCTGCAACAGAGTGAATCTGTGTCGTTTCCAGACTTTCTGCTAACGAGAGTGGGGGAAGGATGCTGGGTAAGCGTTTGGCAAGCATTGACTTACCTGACCCCGGGGGACCTATCATAATTAGGTTATGTCCACCTGCTGCGGCTACTTCCAAGGCGCGTTTCACGCTCTCCTGTCCTTTGACATCGGCAAAATCCAATTCATAGTGGTTTTGCTGTTCGTAGAACTCCTTGCGCGTATCAATGTAAGTAGGCTGGTAACTATTGTCCCCGTTCAGAAATTTGATAACATCCATTAATGTTTCCATGCCATAGACATCCAGTTGGTTGACCACAGCAGCTTCACGGATGTTTTGTCGGGGGACGATAAGTCCCTTAAACTTTTCCTTTCGGGCCCTGATAGCTATTGGAAGAGCACCACGGACGGGCTGCAGTTTTCCGTCAAGACTTAACTCACCTACCATCATGAATTTGTCCAATTTCTCAGCTTCCACCTTGCCGTTAGCCGACAGGATGCCGATGGCTAGAGGTAAATCATAGCCAGAACCTTCTTTCTTGATATCGGCAGGCGACAGGTTGATGGTGATGTCCATGGTGGGATTCTTCAGTCCTATATTTGAAATGGCAGCCCTTATTCTGTCATAACTCTCCTTGACGGCAGTATCGGGCAATCCCGTCAAATGGAACTGCACACCACGTGTCATGTTCACTTCCACCGTAACCGTGGTAGTCTCAAGGCCATTGACAGCAGCAGTATATGTTTTTGAAAGCATAATAATCTCTTTTTTTATTCCCTATCCTTATTAATCAGTTCGAGGAGTTTATCGACGGCTTCGGATTCGGGGATGTTTTTCTCTACACAGACTTTCTGCTTGTAAAGACTGATTTTGCCACGGCCTGCTCCGACATATCCGTAGTCGGCATCTGCCATCTCGCCAGGACCATTGACGATGCAACCCATAATGCCTATCTTCAGACCTACTAAATGGCTGGTGGCTGCCTTGATGCGGGCGATGGTGTCCTGTAAATTATATAAGGTGCGACCACAACCGGGACAGGAGATGTACTCGGTCTTGGTGAACTTGATGCGAGCGGCCTGGAGGATGGCGTCGGCTAAAAGAAGCCTCTCCCCCGACCCCTCTCCTAAAAGAGAGGGGAGGTTGGGTGTGGCGGATTCGATGACGAGATTGGTGGCTTTGCGATCGATGAGGAGGGAGCCGGACGCCATGGCTGCCTTGAGCTGGAAGGTCTCCCAGTCGGGGGCGGAGAGGATGAGGTGGAGGGTGTCGCCCTCGATGTACATGCGCTCTCCATCACCGTCCTTGCGGAGGGGCAGGGGGAGGCTCTCGGCTAACTCGACGAGCTTGCGGGCGACGGGGATTTCACACTCGGGCTCTTCGCTCAGCGAGACACGGATGGTGTCGCCGATGCCCTCAGTGAGCAGGGCTCCGATGCCGACGGCTGACTTGATGCGACCGTCTTCGCCCTCGCCTGCCTCGGTGACGCCAAGATGGAGGGGATAGTGCATATCCTCGCTATCCATGGTCTTGACAAGGAGGCGCACGGTGGTGACCATGACAACGGTGTTGCTGGCCTTGATGCTGATGACGACATCGTTGAAATGCTCGCGCTTACAGATGCGCAGGAACTCCATGCAGCTCTCGACAATGCCCTCGGGGGTGTCGCCATAGCGCGACATGATGCGATCGGACAGCGAGCCGTGGTTGACACCGATGCGGATGGCGGTGTGGTGCTGCTTGCAGATGTTGAGGAAGGGCACGAACTTGGCTTCTATCTTCTGCAACTCGGCAGCGTACTCGGCATCGGTGTATTCGAGGTGCTTGAAGGTGCGCCCGGGATCGACATAGTTGCCCGGATTGATGCGTACCTTCTCGCAATACTGGGCTGCGACATCGGCGACATGGGCGGTGAAATGGACATCGGCAACAAGGGGGGCGGTATAGCCGTCGGCCTTGAGGCGTGCGGAGATGTTCTTCATGTTCTCTGCCTCGCGGGTGCCCTGGGTGGTGAAGCGCACCAGTTCGCCACCGGCATCGATGATGCGCTTGGCCTGTGCCACACAGCCCTCGGTGTCGTTGGTATCGACAGTGGCCATGGACTGGATGCGGATGGGGTTGTCACCTCCGATGGCGATATTGCCTACGTGGGTGACACTGCTAATTCGTCTTGTACTCATAATGTACGTCAGCTAATTCTTTGTTTGCCTTGACTATCTTTTCCTTGAGACCTGCCTTGTAGTCGGCCAGACGCTGGGCGATGGCTTCGTCGCCGAGGGCGAGTATCTCGACAGCGAGGATGGCTGCGTTCTGGGCGCCATTGACGCCGACGGTGGCTACTGGGATGCCCGGGGGCATCTGGATGATGGAGAGCATGGCATCCAGTCCGTCGAGCATGCCCTTGATGGGTACGCCGATGACGGGCAGGGTGGTGCTGGCGGCAATGACTCCGGGGAGTGCTGCTGCCATGCCTGCTGCTGCGATGATAACTCGAATGCCACGACTCTTGGCATTACGTGCGAATGCCTCGACTGCCTCGGGTGTGCGATGGGCTGACAGGGCATTGACTTCAAACGGTACCTGCATATCGTCTAAGAACTTGCAGGCTTTTTCCATGACGGGCAGATCACTTGTGCTGCCCATGATTACACTTACGATTGGATTCATAATTTAAAAGCCTCACCCCCGACCCCTCTCCTTTAGAGAGGGGAGGTAGGGTTTTCTGAGGCGGTTATTTGTTTGTTTTAATTTTCATTATTTTGCAAGGACTTCTTCTTTATTGACCTTTGACCATTTAAACTATGAACTATGAACTATGAACTATGAACTATGAACTATATTCTATGAACTATGAACTATGTTCTATAGGAACAGTATCGATATGGCTGCGCAGACGAAGCCTACCCAGAAGCCACCGACGACTTGCGAGAGAGAGTGCTGACGGAGTACCATGCGACAGGTGCCGAGGATGCCGGCAACGAGGAAGATGGTGCACATCCACCAGACAGGATTGAAACCGAGATACTCGGCAAAGGCAAAGAGAGCCCCACCGACTCCACCGATGGCTGCGAGATGGGTGGATATCTTCCACCACACATTGATGAGGGCACAGACAATCTGAACCACCAGGGCTGCGATGACGATGGAGATGATGAAATGGGGTATATGCATTTGCATCATGATATAGACGCAACAGAAATAACAGAGAATAGACAGGACGTAGGGCACCATGCGACGCTCGCGACGTCCGAGTTCGATGAGGCTCCAACCCTGATAGCGACGATAGAGGTGGATGAGCACCGTGGGCAACAGGATGGTGAAGAGATAGACCATGATGAGCACCTGGAGCTTGTAAATCCAAGGGAAGATGCTCATGTAACTGAACGTAAAAAGGGCTACCAGCCCGACGATGGGCAGGTAGAATGGCGTGAACACCATACTGATTGCGCGTGCTGCGAGAATTAGTTGTTTCATCTATTCACTTTTCACTTTTCACTTTTCACTTCCTTAGTCTTGCTACGGGGATGCCGAGTTGTTCCCGATATTTGGCAACAGTGCGACGGGCGATGGGATAGCCCTGGGAGGCCAGGAGCTGGCACAACGTTTCGTCGCTATAGGGATGCTGCTTGTCTTCGGCGGCTATGAGGTCGCGGAGGGCAGCCTTGATTTCACGGGTGGACAGCTCGTCGCCTTCGGCAGTGACGTAGCCATCGGTAAAGAAATGGCGCAGAGGGAACGTGCCCCAGCGCGTCTGGGCATATTTCGAGTTGCTGACACGCGACACGGTGCTGAGATCGAGTCCGGTCTTCTCGGCGATGTCTTTGAGTATCATGGGGCGCAGCAGTGCCTCGTCGCCCTCTTCGAAGTAACGGTGCTGCCACTGGATGATGGCCTGCATGGTGACGATGAGGGTGTGGTTGCGTACCTTGATGGCCTCGATGAACTGTTGGGCAGCGTCGATTTTCTTCTTGGTATAAAGGAGGGCTTCCTTCATCTGCCTGCTCATGTGTTCGCGATTGTCCTGGTATTCGCGCAGGGTATCGGTGAATGACTGCGAGACGTGCAGTTCGGGCACGTCGGCATAGTTGAGTTGGAAGGTGACGGAGCCATCGTCGTGGGTATCGATGATGAAGTCGGGGGTGATTTGCTGCAGTGAGCGTCCTACCGTTTCGCCCAGTGATGCCCCTGGCTTGGGGTTGAGCTTGCGCAGTTCGTCGATGAGCGTCTTAGCCTGCAGGTCGTTGAGTCGCAGTGCCTGCTGTATGCGTTGCCAGTGTTTCTTGGTGAAGGCCTCGAAGAAATCGTTGACGACACGCATCATGAGGTCGCGCAGTCGGGAAGGCTCGCGTCGCTGAATCTGTAGCAGCAGACACTCCTGCAGGTCGCGGGCACCGATGCCTGCGGGGTCGAAGGTCTGCAGGATGCGGAGCACGTGGAGGATATCGTCAGCCGAGGCATCGATATTCTGATAGATAGCCAGTTCGTCGCTGATGCTTTCGAGCGATTTGCGCAGCAGTCCGTCCTCGTCGAGCGACCCGATGAGGTATTCCATGATATTGCGCTGTTGGTCGGTGAGGTCGATCATGCCCATCTGTTCGTTGAGCAGGTCGTAGAACGACTGTGACGCTCCATAGATGATTTCCTCACGTTCTTCCTGATAGGACTGTCCCGGGTGATAGACGGGCAGTTCCTCGTCGTCGCGTCCGATACTCTCGAGGGCTGCGTCGAGTGCCGACTGTCGCTCTTCACGTTCGTAGTCGTCGGTGGTATCGTTATCGTCGTTGTTATCGAGGTTGTCGTTGAAATCGTTGTCGTCGGGTTCGTCGCCCGTATTGAGTTCAAGTGCAGGGTTATCGTCCATCTCGGCATTGACTCGTTCGACGAGTTGCGCGATGGGCAATTCGATGAGCTGCGCCTGCAACAGCTGTTGCTGCGTGATGCTCTGCGAAAGCTTCTGCACTTGTGATAATTCTTGTATTTGCTCCTGAGACATTTTTTTAGTTGTTTGGGAAATTGGTCGTTTGGTCGTTTGGGACTTTTTTAATTGACCATTAACCATTAACCATTAACCATTGACCATTGACAATTGACCATTGACCATTGACCTTTGACCTTTGACCATTGACCTTTGACCATTGACCGTTGGTTTCAATTCTTATAGTATTCTTTGAGTTTGCTGGCATATTCTGCTAATGCAGTGGGGTCGCCATTGCCATATTGTCGCCATTGTGCTTGACAGGCACTGGTAATTGATTCCAGACTCCCCTCTCTGAAGGAGAGGGGTTGGGGGTGAGGCTTCAAATAGGGATCGCACTGCTGATAGATGTGCATGATGTCGACGATATCTTGGGCGGGGAGTTTGAGAAGACGGCTGAGGTCCTGTATCTCGGGCGTCTCGACGACCATGGTGATGGGGGTGAGACGGAAATAGAGATCGAGGATGATAATGAGCATGATGGGGGTGATAATGGTGTCGGGGGCGATGGGACGGAAATCGGTTTCGAACGTCTCCTGGATATCGACACCCTCGTAGAAGTCGTCGTTGCCAAAGGCTTTCATCTGGCGCAGCAGTTTGACAGCACGGCTGAGGCGTCGCGGGTTCTGGGCATATTCGTTCCAGATGCGCTCGATGCGTGGTGTCTCGAGATTGGCTATTGCGCACATCTTCTGATAAACTATCTGTGGGGGTATGTGCAGTTCGAGGCATAGCTCTATGGCTGCCTTGCTGTACATCGGTTTGATGCCCACTGGCTTCTTGAGGTAGAGCTGCATGAGCAGCAGCCAGTCATCATCCTGCCATTGTTGAATTTTTGCCATCTTTCTTTATGTTTCTTCTATTGGAAGGCAAAGTGAGCAAAATACCAAATTTTCTTTTGCGTTTTGCTTGAATTTTCGTAACTTTGCCATCAAAGATGGCGAACTTACTCCATCTCGGCAAAAAAAGAAACATGTTTCTTTGTTTTGCGCTCGATTTTTCGTAACTTTGCACGCTGAAATGCTATCTGAAACGATGAAACAAGTTGTAATAACCATATTCCTTTTATGTGCCGCCATAGGACTGCAAGCGCAAACAGCCTATGAGGAGATCATGAAGGACATTCACAAATCGGCAGGTTATCATTATGCCTACCCAGGACCTTCGCAGGCCCATCTGACACCTGCCCCGGTGGGCAAGAAACCCTTTTATCTGAGCCACTACGGACGACATGGGTCGAGGCACTGTACGAAGGAGGACCGTTACGACGTGCCCTACATGATGTTGGCAAAAGCCGACTCATTGGGTAAGTTGACGGCGCTGGGCAAGGACGTGCTGAGACGTGTAGGTATCATGCGCGACGATGCCTATGGGCGATGGGGCGAGCTGACTGCCATAGGTGCAAAGCAGCAAAGGCAGATAGCCCGACGCATGGTGGAAAGATTTCCCGAAGTGTTTGAGGGCGACAGAACACTGGATGCGAAGAGTACAACAGTGGTGCGCTGCATCCTGTCGATGGAAAATGCATTGATGCAGATATCGAGCATGGTGCCCCTGTTGCGCATTCATCACGATGCGTCGAACCACGACACCTACTACATGGTGTATGACGACAAACCACTGAAAGCTCATCGCATGGATTCGACAGTGAAGGCACGCCTGAAGGTGTATGAAGACAAATACGACCATAGCGAGACGCTGATGAAGGCGCTGTTCAACGATATGGACTATGTGAACAGGGAGGTGGACGGCAGGAAGCTGGCCAATGCCATTTTCGAGTTGGCATCGAACCTGCAGGACACGGAGACGTGCAGGAAGATAACGCTCTACGACCTGTTTACTGACGAAGAACTGTATGACCACTGGAAGTTGCAGAACATGCAGTGGTATGTGAAATACGGACGCTGTCCGCTGAATGGGGGCAAGCAGCCCTATGCACAGCGCCATCTGCTGAGGAAGATGATAGAGGAGGCCGACAGTTGCATCAGACTGGAGCGACCGGGGCCCTCGTTGCGTTATGGTCACGACTCGGTGCTGATGCCACTGCTGAGTCTGATGGGTGTAAACAACTACGGACTGGTGACCGAAAATGTGGAGAATGTGGACAAGAAAGGCTGGATAAACTACAAAGCCGTTGCGATGGGTGGTAATCTGCAACTGGTGTTCTACAGGAGTAACCCTCAGGACGAGGACGTGCTGGTGCAGGTGCTGCTGAACGAGAACGAGGCCACACTGCCCATCAAGACCGACGATGCACCCTACTACCACTGGAGCGACGTGCGCGACTATTATCTGAAGATGCTCGATGAATACCAACCATAAGACATATACATATAGAAGGCTGATTGCCGCCGTTGCCATGCTGATAGGTGTGGCGATGGCGGGTGACGCCCAGTCGCAATCGGCATTCGACCAGATTACGAAGGACTGGCGATTCTCAGCCAGCAACTATTGCATCTACCCCGACACACAACTTGCCAAGCAGACACCGGCACCGATGGGGAAGGTGCCTTTCTACATCAGTCACTACGGACGTCACGGCTCGCGATACCTGAGCCAGCGAAAGGCTTATCTTCAGCCATACCAGACACTCCAGAAGGCCGACTCATTAGGCAAGCTGACACCGGTTGGCAAGGACGTGATGCGACAAATGGCACTGATTATCAACGAGTCGGAAGGCAGATGGGGCGACCTGTCGCCACTGGGAACGCAGCAGCACCGAGGTATTGCACGAAGGATGATGACGAATTTCCCCGAGGTGTTTGAGGGCAAGGCCCACATAGACGCCAAGAGTACTACCGTGCCCCGCTGTATTCTCTCGATGGGGGCGGCACTGCAGGCCATGAAGGCCAAGAACCCGAGACTGCAGGTGAAGATGGAAGCATCGGCACGAGACATGTGGTATATGAACCATCAGGACAGGCACTTGCGTGGCAATATGGATACCCCCGTCACCCAAAAGGCATACGACGAATATCGCAAGACGAGACACCATAACCCACGACTGATGTCGCTGCTGTTTAACGACTCAGTATATGTGAAGGAACACGTGGACGACGTGTGGTTGAACTACTACTTGCTGAAGGCTGCCCTGATGCAGCAGAACACCAGTATCGGCGACAAGGTGGACTTCCTGAACCTCTTTACGTATGAAGACAAGCACCAGTTCTGGCAAATGGAGAATGCCTGGTGGTACTACAGATACGGACCATCGCTGCTGAACGACGGTCACCAACCCTATACCCAGCGATATCTGCTGAGGAAAATGATAGAAGAGGCCGACAGCTGCATCCTGTTGCGCAGGCCTGGAGTGCAGTTGCGCTATGGCCATGAGACCATCGTATTGCCACTGACCTGTCTGCTGGAACTGAACGGTTTCGGATATGAGACCGACAATCTGGAAGAATTGGAGGAACACGGATGGTGGGCTTGTCTGGTATTCCCCATGGCCTCGAACCTGCAATTCGTATTCTATCGTACGGACTATGCGGACAAGGATGTCCTGGTAAAAGTGTTGCTGAACGAGAATGAGGCCACACTGCCCCTCAAGAGCGACACGGCACCCTATTACAGATGGAGTGACGTGAAGGCTTACTACTTATCGAAGATTGAGCGATACGAGCAGCAACGCAAGGCAAGATGAGGAGAAGGGCGATAACACTGGGGCTAATGGTTTGTATGACCTGTGTCGCCATGGCGCAGGATGTTCTTGAGGAGATGAAACGTCAACCCCAATTGGCTGCCAATAACTTTCGTGTCTATCCCGACAACAATGATCACCACTATACCGAAGCTCCTGCAGGCAAGAAACCTTTCTATCTGAGTCACTACGGACGACACGGATCGCGCTATCTGAGTGAGCGGAATGGTTATGAACTGCCATACTGCATACTGTCGAAAGCCGACTCGTTAGGCAAACTGACACAGCTGGGCAAGAAGGTGTTGGGCGAGGTGACGGTGATACGCAACGACGCACATGACAGGCATGGCGACCTGACACAGCCGGGTTGTGAACAACTCAGACACATTGCTCGCAGAATGGTAGAGCACTTCCCGGAAGTGTTTGAGGGAAATGTGGTGGTGGATGCCAAGAGTACCACCCGCCGACGCTGCATCCTGTCAATGGGTTCCGCCATACAGCAAATAGCCTTGATGCGCCCCCAGTTGCGCATCAGAATGGATGCGTCGAACCACGATATGTGGTATCTGAACCATCAGGACAAGCAGTTGCGCGACAGTATGATGACACATCGTGCGAAAGTGGCATTCAATGCCTATTGCGACAAGCGTGAGAACATGGAGCGCATGATGGGTATGCTGTTCAACGATACGGCATACGCCAACCACGAGGTGGACCGTTGGACGTTGCACTACTATCTCTATAAGCTGTCAGCCGTTGTGCGTGGTACCATACTGGGTGACAACGAGACACTGAGCAGTCTGTTTACAGCAGAAGAGCTGTACCAGTTGTGGCAGAGGGAGAACGCATGGTGGTATATCAGTTACGGACCATCGCTGCTGAACGGTGGAAAGCAGCCCTACGTACAACGACATCTGCTGAGGAAAATCATAGAGGAAGCCGACAGCTGCATCACCGAGATAACCCCTGGAGCCACCTTACGATTCGGACACGAGACAGTGATGCTGGGACTGAGCTGTCTGATGGGGGTGAACGGACTGGACTACCAGACCATGGATCTGGAAGAACTGGAACAGCATGGTTGGGTGTCGTATCGGGTGTTTCCGAAGGGATGCAACCTGCAACTGGTGTTCTATCGCAGAGACCCCTTCGACAAGGACGTGATTTTCAAGGTGTTGCTAAACGAAGAAGAGGCAACGCTCCCCATTGAGTCGAGCATTGCCCCGTATTACAGATGGAGTGACTTCAGGGCATACTGTCTGAAGAAACTCGATGCCTATAAGGCCTATTAAGCCCCTTCTTTTGCTTTGAAGGCGAGTGCGTACATACGCATCTGCTTCACCATAGCCAGCAGACCGTTGCTGCGCGTGGGAGAGAGGTGTTCGCGCAGACCAATCTGTTCGATGAAATAGAGATTGGCATCAAGAATCTCTTGTGGGGTATGGCCGCTAAGTACACGGATGAGCAATGCCACAATACCCTTCACGATGAGGGCGTCGCTCTCGGCTTGGAAATGAATGACATTTCTCATTTCCCCTTCCTCATTTTCCATTTCGACAAGGTCGGCCTGCAGCCACACACGGCTCTGACATCCGTCGATGAGGTTGCTTTCCACCTTGTATTTCTCGTCAAGCGGTTCCTGCTCATTACCTAAGTCAATGAGTAACTGATACTTGTCCATCCAGTCGTCGAAACCGGAGAACTCCTCGATGATTTCGTCTTGTATTTCGTTGATGTTCATTTTTTTCTTTTTTTTCGTTATTTCGTTATTACGTTATAACGTGATTATCTTAAACAATTTATCTGACGGGCGCACTTTTTCGGGAACTTTGATGCTGACGCGAGTGCCTTTCTGGGCTGTCTGGACGGACTGCACGTCGTCGTGAATCTCATCGACAGTGACGTAGAGGGCTCCGGTGGTGGGACCGGTGATGAGCATCTTGTCGCCAACAGAAAACTCACAAGCCTCGCAGGTGAACTCTGCCACACCGAGCTTGGAGAAATACTTCACACCCTTGCCCACATACTGCTTGCGCTCGGTGGCACACGAGCCATAGTGCTTGTTCCACTCACCAAGGGGCTGCCCCTGGTAGTAACCATCCCAGAAACCACGATTGAAGACAGTCGCCAATTGACGATCCCACTCGTCTTTCTGAGCTTCGGAGAAGGTTCCGTCGAGAACAGACTGGATGGCTGCCTTGTAACACTGCACCACCGTCAGCACATATTCAGGACCACGGGCACGACCTTCAATCTTGAAGACACGCACACCCGACTTCATCATGCGATCGATGAAACGGATGGTCTTGAGGTCTTTGGGACTCATGATGTACTTGTTGTCAATCTCCAACTCGGTACCCGTCTCGCGATCGGTGACGATGTAGGAGCGACGACATATCTGCATGCACTCACCACGATTGGCAGAGCGACCAGTGTTGTCGAGACTCATATAGCACTTGCCACTGACAGCCATGCACAAGGCACCATGACAGAACATTTCGATGCGGATCTGCTGACCCGAAGGACCACAGATGTGCTGTTCCTCAATCTGCCGATAGATGTCGGCCACCTGGTCGAGGTTGAGTTCGCGAGCCAAGACCACCACATCGGCAAACTGGGCATAGAACTTAAGGGCCTCGATGTTAGAGATGTTCAACTGGGTGGAGAGGTGAACCTCCATGCCACGTTGGCGGCAATAGGTCATGACGGCAATGTCGCAGGCAATGACAGCAGAGATATGTGCCTCGACGGCAGCATCGATAATCTGGTGCATCAATGCGATATCCTCGCCATAGATAATGGTGTTGACGGTGAGGTAGCTCTTCACCCCATGTTGCTCGCAAGTAGCAGCAATCTCGCGCAAATCGTCAATCGTGAAATGATTGGCAGAATGTGAGCGCATGTTCAACTGTTCGACACCGAAATAGACGCTTCCAGCCCCTGCCTTTAAGGCAGCAGCCAATGATTCGCGGCTACCCACGGGTGCCATGATTTCAAAATCATTCAAATTCATGGGTGCAAATTTACATAATTATTATGAAATATGGATGATTAATTAAGGAATATTTCGTATCTTTGCAACGTGTTCAATAACAATTTATCGAAGTAAATATGCGACGAGTATTGTTAGAACAATCAGCAGATAAATGAAAAAATTCGCATTTCTACTCTTGGCTATAAGCTTCGTGGCTTGTCAGAAACAACCTAAAGTGGAGTTTACTGACGAGGTGCGACTGCCCATGACACCCATCAAGAATCAGGGGCAGAGCCAGTTCTGCTGGGCTTACGCCATGCTTTCAACCATCGAAACGGAACATATTCTGAGGGGCGACTCTGTACATTTGTCCACGGCTTATATCGAACGGGTGGTGAAACGGAGGAACTTGCGAGGCATGGGTTCCACCTTATTAAATATAATTGGGCGATATGGAATAGTGTCGCATGATGCCTATCCCGACACCTCTTATCACCAATTGCCCCAACCCAAATGGGTGTTTATGCTGGGAGCCCGCTATACTCCCTTGGAATTTGCCCACAGCGTGTGCGCTCCTGGCGAATACATGGCACTGACCAGCAACGACAACTATCCCTATGGCGAAGAAGTAGTGCTCGACCTGCCCGACAATTGGGAGAAAAACAAGTTCCTGAATATTCCCAAGGACTCGCTGCTGGCACATGTGGAGCGAGCCATCCGTCATCGCCACGCCGTCTGCTGGGAGGGCGATACCGACGAATACGGCTTTTCGTTTCAAGAGGGCATTGCCGACGGACATTTTAATACGGCGCCCACCGACAACCATTGTATGGCGATAGTAGGTATAGCCCGTGACCCCAAGCAGCGCCTCTTTTTTACGATGAAAAACTCATGGGGCACAGCCAATCCCTACGCCGGCCTAATGTATATGTCTGCAGAATATCTTCGCGACAAGACCGTCGCCGTCTTTATGACGCGAGAAGCCTTTTACAGGTAACGTGGGTGATATTTCTGAAACTTTCGGAAATATTTGTTCAATTCAGAAAAATGTAGTATCTTCGCAGCGATGTTTGAGAAAGAAATCAACGAATACGAGACCATCCGACAGGAATATCAAGTGAAGATTGCCGACAGGATGGGACGTGAGCAGTGGATGGAATATAACGAGATTCTGTTTTCTGCACATTCCTGTGCCATTGAGGGCAATTCATTCACAGTGGATGATACGCGAATTCTTCGTGAACAGGGGATGGCTATGATTCCTGTGGGGCGTTCACTGTTGGAGTGTACGGAGATGGCAGACCACTTCAGGGCATTCGACTATATGGTGAGTCATTTGGACAGTCCGTTTGACGAGGCATTGTTGAAGGAGGTGAACCGCCTGGTGACGGAGCACACCCTTGGCTATCGTGTTCCTGATGCTGTTGCAGGCGAATATACCACAGAGGATATGGCTGCCGGTGATACTGTATTTGGTGATCACGAGGAATTGATAGCCCGTGTGCCGAATCTGATGGAATCTACGCAAAGAGCCATCAACGAAGGACAGCATCCATTGATTGTAGCAGCGAAATGGCACGGCTATTATGAATACCTGCATCCCTTCCGTGACGGTAATGGCAGGACAGGACGACTGCTCTCAAACTTCATACTGTTGCGTGCAGGACATCCCTTGTTAATCGTCAAATTAGAAGACCGCTCAGAATACATCTCGGCTCTCAAACGGATTCGGACAGAAGGCACGGACGAGTTTCTTATTGCTTTTTTCTTGAAGACAGCCATCGGCCGCATGAAGGATGAACTGGCTCAGAAGCGAAAGAACTCCCTTCCCACCATGTTCTTCTAATCAATAACAGTAAAGATTTTTCATTACTGAAATCTGAAATCAGGATGGGTAACTGATGTTACTCCATCCCGTTGGTTTGATATTACTTGTTCAGTTTCCAAGTGACTCCGTCCTTGGTGTCCTTGACTTCAAAGCCGGCTGCAGCGAGGGCGTCGCGAATCTGGTCGCTGGTGGCCCAGTCTTTATTGGCTTTTGCCTTGGCACGCAGGTCGAGCACCATATCCACCACTTTTCCGAAGGCTTCCTCACGGGCATTGTTTCCATTGACCGTTGAACATTGACCATTGACCATTGAGAGTCCGAGGATGTCGAAGGTGAAGAGGTGCATGGTCTCTGAGAGTTCCTTCAGGCAATCGGCACAGATGGTGGCCTTGTGGTCAACAAGTTTATTGATGACGGTGCAAGCCTCGAAGAGATAGCTCAGCACCAGGGGCGTAGCCATATCGTCGTTCATGGCGTCGTAGCACTTCTGACGCAGCGCCTTTACTACCTTTTCGGTATCGGCATCACAATGGTCGCTCACTTGGACACGCTCTAAATCGCTGATAGCATTCATCAGTTTCTCGTAGCCCTTCTCGGCAGCCTGTAATGCCTCGTTGGAGAAGTCGACGGTGCCGCGATAGTGGGCTGAGAGTACGAAGAAGCGGATGGTCATGGGCGAATAGGCTTTTTCGAGCAGTGGGTGATTACCCGTGAAGAACTGCTCAAGGGTGATGAAGTTGTTGTATGACTTGCCCATTTTCTGACCGTTGATGGTCAGCATGTTGTTGTGCATCCAGTATTTCACGGCAGGATGGCCCATCGAGGCCTGCGCCTGGGCTATCTCGCACTCATGGTGTGGGAACACCAGGTCCATACCGCCTCCGTGGATGTCGAACATCTCGCCCAGATACTTGCGTCCCATGGCTGTGCATTCGCAATGCCAACCAGGGAATCCGTCGCTCCAAGGCGAGGGCCAGCGCATGATGTGTTCGGGCTGAGCTTTCTTCCACAGGGCGAAATCGGCTTGGTTGTGTTTCTCGCCTACGCCAGCCAGTTCACGGCTCTCGTCCTTGATGTTCTCCAGCGAGCGACCGCTCAGGATTCCGTATTTGAATTTCTTGTTGTATGCCTCGATATCGAAATAGACAGAACCATTCGACTCATAGGCAAAGCCATTGTCGAGAATCTGCTGAACCAACTGCTGCTGTTCAATGATGTGCCCTGTGGCATGAGGCTCGATAGAGGGGCGCAGCACGTTCAGCGCATCCATATACTGATGATAGCGGTTGGTGTAGTATTGTGCTATCTCCATCGGCTCCAACTGTTCCAGTCGTGCCTTCTTGGCAATCTTGTCTTCGCCCTCGTCGGCATCGTGCTCCAAATGACCTACATCCGTGATGTTACGCACGTACCTTACTTTATAGCCAAGGTGTTTCAGGTAACGGAACAACAAGTCGAAGGTGATGGCAGGACGGGCATGACCCAAATGTGGATCGCCATAAACGGTAGGACCACAGACATACATGCCCACATGAGGGGCGTTGATGGGCTCGAAACGCTCTTTCTGACGAGTCAGCGTATTGTAAATTACTAACTTAGATTCCATAATAATTATATAAATTTGGTGCAAAGGTACAAAATAATTCTTAATTCTTAATTCTTAATTCTTATTTTATTAGTAACTTTGCAGCCAAATTTGCAAATTATAGATAAAAATGGCTTATACACGTATGACAGCTGCAGAGGCTGCAGCACTGATTAAGAATGGCGATAACATTGCCATGAGTGGTTTTACACCTGCTGGTGTGGCTAAGGCTACAACCAAGGAACTGGCTCAGATTGCCGAGGCAGAACATGCTGCCGGCAGAGAGTTTAAGGTAGGCATCTTCACTGGTGCATCAACAGGTCAGTCAACTGATGGTGTGCTGGCTAACGCACAGGCTATCAAGTATCGTGCCCCTTACACTACCAATCCCGATTTCCGCAAGCATGTGAACATGGGCGAGATTCCCTACAACGACTTGCATCTGAGTCACATGGCTCAGGAGTTGCGTTATGGCTTCTATGGTGATGTTGACTGGGCCATTCTCGAGGTTTGTGACATTGAGGAAGTGGGCAATGACTATCGCGTCTATCTGACAGCAGCCGGTGGCATCTCTCCGACAGCAGCCCGTTTGGCTAAGCACGTTATTCTGGAGCTGAACTCATTCCATAATCCTAATGCGAAATATATCCATGATGTTTATGAGCCTCTGGATCCTCCTTATCGCAAGCCTATCCCCATCGTGAATGTGAGCGACCGCATTGGTGTGCCCTACGTAACGATTCCCAAGGATAAGGTAGCTGGTGTGGTGGAGTGCAACATTCCCGACGAGGCCCGTGCCTTCAAGGACAGCGATCCTGTGACAGACAAGATTGGTTACCTGACAGCTGAGTTCCTGGTAGAAGAAATGCACAAGGGACGTATTCCCAAGGAGTTCCTGCCCTTGCAGAGTGGTGTAGGCTCAACAGCCAATGCCATCCTCGGTGCTCTCGGACAGGATAAGCATGTGCCCGATTTCAACATCTATACTGAGGTGTTGCAGGATGCAGTGGTTGAGATGATGCTGAACGGCAGAGTGAAGGATGCCTCGGCATGTTCGCTGACTGTTTCCAACGATTGCCTGATGCAGGTTTACGACAATATGGATTACTTCAAGAACCATCTGACCCTCCGTCAGAGTGAGATCAGTAATTCTCCCGAGGTGATTCGCCGACTGGGTGTTATTGCCATCAATACCGCTATCGAGTGCGACATCTATGGCAATGCCAACTCAACACACATCAGTGGTGTGAAGATGATGAACGGTATCGGAGGTTCGGGCGACTTCATCCGCAATGCTTATCTGAGCATCTTCACCTGTCCTTCTACGGCTAAGGGTGGTGTTATTTCCAGCATTGTTCCCTTCGTCAGTCATCAGGACAGCTCAGAGCACGATGTGAACATCATCGTGACAGAGCAGGGTGTTGCCGACCTGCGTGGCAAGGGTCCTGCTCAGCGTGCCGAGACCATCATCGAGAACTGTGCTCATCCCGACTACAAGCAGTTGCTGTGGGACTATCTGAAGATAGCCAAGATGGGTCAGACACGTCACAACCTGACTGCTGCCTTTGCTATGCACGATACGCTGGCTCGCAAGGGCGATATGCACCTCACCGATTTCTCGGAATATATTAAATAAGGTAAACACTTAATTAGGTGTTTTACCGCCCGCTAAAAATACTTTTGCCGTTCGCTAAATATTCTTTTGGCGGGCGGCAAAAATTCTTTTACCGCCCGCCACGCGACATGCATACCTATGGCCTTGCACTGCAAACCCACAGGACTGGCACTGCAAGCCTTATAGTTTGGCAGAAAGCCTTATAGTTTGGCAGATCACAACCTATGGCCTTGCACTGCAAACCCACAGGACTGGCACTGCAAGCCTTATAGTTTGGCAGATCACAACCTATGGGCTGGCAGCGCAAAACCTATGGGTTGGCACATCAAAACCTCTATGTGGGCGATGCACAGCCTACGAGTGGGCGATGCCAGACTATAGAGTGAAGTCTTGGAACCATCACTTTTGCTCATGCTGCTTAAGTGGGTTTTTATTTCAAAAGCAGTGGCTAACGGGTCTGCAAGTCTTTTCTTCTGAAGCCGTGGGATTGCGACTTCTTTTTCTGATTGCAGTGCAAAACTCATTCTGTTTCAGTAATATTTTAATCAAAAATAGTTAATATTTCAGAAGCACTATAATATTTGGACATATTTACCAATCATCGTTGGAGGCTTCTCTTTTCTCTATAAACTCTTTTAAACTATTTGATAGTTGAATAAACTGTTTCTCACACAATGTTTTCCCGTGTTTGTAAAAGTATTTATAACTTGCTTTTCTATTAGAACCCTCAATTCCTATGTCTTTAAGATTTTTAGGAAGAGAATCGACTAGTATACCCATATTGTTATTATACAAAGCATCCTTAAGTGGTTCGTGGGTGAAGTTTTTCATTTCAAACCGCAGGCGACCATCTTTAAATTGAACGTCAATAAGGTATTTAATAAAGCCTTGTATGCTTGAATATATAACATTTGTTGAGAAAGTGATTTTTCCATGACCTGTTAATTCTTTGCCTGGATTTTGATCTTGCAAGACAGCTTTAGAATCTCTATAAGTTTGAGCAAACCAATTTCTTGTCAAATCATATAAAGTTTGTGCATCAGCACCTTCTTTTTGGATGATAACGGAATATTCTAATGGCTGTTGTGGAAACGCTCCTATACAGCAGAAAGCAAACATCAATAAAAATATCTTCTTCATAATTAAAAAATAAAAGGCGCAACCATTCGATGCTTATTGTAACTCAGGTTACCGCCAAGCGACCAATCGCAAACAAGCACGAATAGTCCACGCCCTACAGCGTGAACCTTTAACTGCTTGTCCTCTGCGATTTGAATATTGGCGGTATTCGAGTTACGAGAACAAAGAGCAAAAGCTCATTATCTATATATAAGTACGAACAGAAACGCTATTCTGTAAGTTAATAATTAATTGTTATTAAATTTCTGTGACCTCATGGGGCTGAGCCTCAACAAAGAAGTCAATTCGCGTTTTCTTCGTTTCTATGTCATGGGCAATTTGTTTTAAGGGTTATACATTATTTGTTATTATTGAAATACTGCATGGTCTTCGATTACTTGCTTTGCAGGAATGCGTTTGATATTATTCTCGCTATCGCACACCACTACGTTTTCATTACGTAATGCTTTCTCTTGAAGCATTCGCTTTTCGGCTAACAGTAAGCCTTCATCGAGTTTTTTAGAGAAACTAATGTATTCTTTATCTGACATAAGCCTTGATTTTATTTAATGATTCTATGTTGAAAATATCTATTTTTGCACCTTTCTTGCCACTCGCTACCTTTTGACGTTGCTGTTCTGAATTGTCATATACCGCCCAAAAGTCTACTTCTTTCATAAACAGTTGGAAAAGATTACTAATCCCAGCCACATACCTACGTTTGATGGTGTCTTCTGGGATATTATGCCCTCCATGTTTCACCCGCTCTGCTACACGTTGAATAGCTAACTCTGGTGTTCGTAGCCAAAAGAACACAATACTTACACGATAACCCTTGGCTTGAGCTCGGCGAACAAGATTGATGTATGACTTGGTGGCAAGTGTCGTTTCAATGGCAAATGTTATATCCTTGCCAAGCAAATCGTCAATGCGCTGCAACATCAGCCTCCCAGCCTCTATTGCCATACTCTCAGGGTTGAAAGGGGAAAGTCCACGAGCAATCTCATCAGCATTGACGAACTCCTTGCATTCAAGGATTTCAGGCAAGACGGTATATGATGCCGTCGTCTTTCCTGCACCATTACAACCACTGATGATATACAGATTTTTACTCATATCGATTGCAAATATACAAAAGTTTTTGGAATAACAGCAATTATAAGGAGAAAAATATTTAGAGGTACTCCATCAGTACGTCCCAGACGGCGATGATGTGGCAGATGCTGCCAGCCAGGACGAAGAAGTGGAAGACGGAGTGCATATATCGCTTTTTGTTGAACGAATAGAAGAGGGCGCCTGTGATATAGCAGACGCCTTCTGCTATGATCCAGATGACGGCTGCCGTGGAAACGGAATCGAGGAGAGGCTTGAAAGCTATTAGCACACTCAAGCCCATACCAACGTAACAGAAAGTCTCAACGTTGGAATGCTCCTTCAACTTGATGAAACTCACGATGGTACCAGCTATAGCACAAGCCCAAACAAACGAAAAGAGGCTCCACCCCCAATAACCTTGCTCGCGCAGGGCAATCAAGGTGAGTGGCGAATAGGAACCTGCGATATGCCAATAGATGGCTGCATGGTCCCAATGGCGCAACCGTTCTTTCCATATAGAGCGACGGGGTAGTGTGTGATAAATGGTTGAGGCCGCATAAGAGCCCAGCATACCGAAGAGATAGAGACATACACCAAGTCGCGCCCAAGGATTGTCGCCTTTGAATGTCATGACAATGAAGACAATGCCAAAGGCAACACCCATTACGATGCCTCCAGCGTGACTCCATGCATTCCACAGCTCTTCTTTATGTGTATATTTTATCGCCATTGGGTGCAAAGATACTAAAAAAAGTGAAACCAACAATCAAACGAGAAAAAAAGCAGGAAAACTTTGAGTTATTTACAAACTTCTTTGTATCTTTGCAGCCATAAGTAGACTAAACATTACTTTATTAAACGCTATTCTTAAAATGAAAAATGTACCTGAAATTAAGATTGGAATCGTCGCCGTATCTCGCGACTGTTTCCCTGAGTCATTAGCTGTTAACCGTCGTAAGGCTGTAGTAGCTGAGTATGAGAAAAAATTTGGAAAAGAAGGCATCTACGAGTGTCCTATCTGTATTGTTGAGAGTGAGATTCACGCTCAGCAGGCTCTTGAGGACGTGAAAAAGGCTGGATGTAACGCCATGTGCGTTTATCTGGGCAACTTCGGTCCAGAGATTTCTGAGACCATGATTGCTGACTGGTTCCAGGGTCCAACTATGTTCTGTGCCGCTGCTGAAGAGACTCAGGACAACCTGATTGATGGTCGTGGTGACGCATACTGCGGTATGCTGAATGCCAGCCAGGCTCTGAGCCTGCGCAAGACACGCGCCTACATTCCAGAGGAGCCCGTTGGCGACGCTGGTCAGTGCGCAGAGATGATTCACGAGTTCCTGCCTATCGCCCGTGCTATCGTAGGTCTGCAGAACCTGAAGATTATCAGCTTCGGTCCTCGTCCTAACAACTTCCTGGCTTGTAACGCTCCTATCCGTGCGCTCTATGATCTCGATGTTGAGATTGAGGAGAACTCAGAGCTCGACCTGCTCGAGGCTTTCCAGAAGCACGCTAACGATCCACGCATTGACGCTGTTGTGAAGGATATGGCTGCTGAACTGGGTCATGGTAACAAGATTCCTCAGGTGTTGCCTAAGTTGGCACAGTATGAGTTGACGCTCACCGACTGGATCGAGGCTCACAAAGGTTCTCGTCAGTTCGTGGCTATGGCTAACAAGTGCTGGCCTGCCTTCCAGACCATGTTCGGCTTCGTTCCTTGCTACGTGAACAGCCGTCTGACGGGTCGTGGCATCCCCGTAGCTTGCGAGGTTGATATCTATGGTGCGCTGTCAGAGTACATCGGAACCTGCATCAGCCAGGATGCCGTTACCCTGCTCGACATCAACAATACCGTTCCTAACGATATGTACGAAGAGAGCATCAAGGGTAAGAAGTTCGCTTGCGACACTTACACCGACAAGGAAATCTTCATGGGCTTCCACTGTGGTAACACTGCTTCTTCTAAGGTTTGCAACTGTCAGATGTGCTTCCAGCGCATTATGGCTCGCGCACTGCCTGTTGAGGTTACCAACGGTACTCTGGAGGGTGACATCCAGCCAGGTCTGGCTACTGTTTATCGTCTGCAGTCAACTGCCGACACCAAGCTCCGCGCATACATTGCACAGGGTGAGGTTATCCCAGTAGCTACACGCTCATTCGGTTCTATTGGTATCTTCGGTGTCAAGAACATGAGCCGCTTCTATCGTCACTGCGCCGTTATGTTCGGCCATCAGGGTAAGTATCTCTGGGAGGTTCTCAAGTACATGGGTATCCCCGTTGACGAGATTGACTACAACTTCCCGAAGGGTGACTTCTATCCCACAGAGAATCCATTCGCATAAGAATCTATTTGAAATAGGTGACTCAGGGGGACAACCTCTGGGTCACCGTTTTTTTTATGAACGAGGCAACAAAGCAGTTTATCCGTGAACACCGCATGGACGACGTGCGTCAGCTGGCTCTGAAGGGAGGAGCCCGGTTGGCGGATGTCGATATGCCTATGGCCCTACAGCAGATAGCCGGATGGCAGACGGCTCGCAGGAAGTTGCCTTCGTGGGCTGAGACGGAGGGCATTGTCTATCCGCCTCATCTGAATATGGAACAGTGCTCGTCAGAACAGACGGCACGATACAAAGAAAACCTTGCGACGCTCAACTCCCCACTCACATCTTTTGTCGATTTGACAGGAGGGTTCGGGGTTGATTTCTCGTTGATGTCCCGTCCGTTCGGCAAGCGGGTGTATGTAGAGCGCAATCCCGACTTGTGTGAATTGGCGCGCCATAACTTCCAGTGCCTTGGGTTGGAAGCCGAGGTGGTGTGTGCTGAGGCAGAAGACTACCTGAAGGAAATGCAGCCTGTTGATATAGTATTTCTCGATCCGGCACGCAGAGACCAGCATGGAGGTAGGACGTATGGTATGGAGGATTGCACACCCAATGTCATAGAGCTGTTGCCCCTCTTGCGCGAGAAAGCCCGTCGTATTATCCTCAAACTGTCGCCAATGCTTGATTGGCGCAAGGCTGTTGGCGATTTGGAAGGTATCAGTGAAGTGCATATTGTCAGTGTTGACAATGAGTGCAAAGAACTGCTGCTGGTGATTGCCCCCGAAGAAACCCAACCTTTGCGCCTGTTTTGCGTAAACGATGGTGCCACTTTTCAATACGTTCCCGGGGAGGGGACGATTCAGTCCCAGGGTGGGAATGTTTCAGTCCCAGGGTGGGAATGTTTCAGTCCCAGGGTGGGAACAATTTCTTCGCCCTGTCTCTTCGAGCCGAATGCCAGCATCATGAAGGCAGGTTGCTTCCGTGAGGTGGGAGAAGCGTTTGGCATCCAGCAGTTGTCAGTCAATTCCCATTTATTCATTGCCCACCAAGATGTGCCGGATTTCCCAGGTCGTCGTTTCCTCATAGAGGCCACGAGTTCGATGAACAAGCGTGAACTGAAGGAGGCCCTGAAGGATATCACCCATGCCAATATAGCCGTTCGCAACTTCCCTCTGACAGCAGAAATGCTACGCAAGAAACTGAAGTTAAAAGACGGAGGTAGCGTGTTCATTTTCGGAACAACATTGTCGAATGGCGCTCATCAGTTGTTTATTTGCCGTAAAATAGGTTAAATTCTTGGGAATTTCTCCGATTTTTCGTATCTTTGCAAGAAGTATAATCATTAGGAAGAGAAACAATGTCATCAGTTGAGATACGGAAAGTCGCTGACAAGAAAAGTCTGGAAGCCTTCATCCAGTTCCACTACGACTTATATCGCGATAACCCCTACGATGCTCCGAATCTGCATTCGGACGAGGTGCATACGTTGAGCAAGGACAAGAATGCCGCCTTTGAGTTTTGCGAGGCCGACTATTTCCTGGCTTATCGCGACGGCAAGGTGGTAGGACGTATTGCTGGCATCATCAATCGTCGTGCCAATGAGCGTTGGAACACGAAGAGTGTACGTTTCGGATGGGTTGACTTCATCGACGATATGGAAGTGTCGCATGCCCTGTTCAATGCTGTGGAAGAGTGGGGACGCTCTAAGGGGATGACCCAGATGGTGGGACCGCTGGGCTTTACCGATCTTGACCCAGAAGGTATGCTCATAGAGGGATTTGACCAGTTGGGCACCATGTCCACCATCTATAACTACGACTATTATCCTCGCCACATGGAGCAGCTGGGCGGCTTTACCAAGGACAATGACTATGTGGAATACAAACTCATCGTGCCTAAGGACGGTATGCCCGAGAAATACCAGAAGATAGCCCAGATGGTGATGAAGCGCTACAACCTGCATCCTGTTCATCCTAAGCGCAGTCAGATTTTCGGCAAGGAACAGATAGGACGCAAAGTGCTTGACGTCATCAATAAGTCGTATCAGAACATCTATGGCTTCTCTGAAATGACAGAAGGACAGATAGACGAGTACCTGCGGATGTATTTCCCCATGCTCGACACGGAAATGATCTGTCTGATAGAAGACAGGAACACCCCTAATCACGACATCATCGGTGTAGGCATCAGCATTACCAATATGACACGCGCCCTGCAGAAATGCAAGAACGGGCGCCTGTGGCCTTTCGGTTGGTGGCATTGTCTGAAGGCGATGAAGTTCCATCAGGCAGAGTGCCTCGACTTGTTGCTCATCGGTTTCCTGCCCGAATACCAGAAGAAAGGTGCCAATGCTCTGCTGTTCTACGACCTCATCCCCCGTTACCAGAAGTATGGCTTCAAGTGGGGTGAGACCAATGTCGAGATGGAAACCAACGAGAACGTGCAGTCGCAATGGCAGTATCTGGAGCATGAGCAGCACAAGCGTCGCCGTTGTTATAAGAAAAGTATATAAAGCAAGATATGAGTGAAGAGAAGAATATCATTGAAGAGAACAGTGCTGTAGAATATGACGAGGGTAATATACAAACCCTGACAGGTTTGCAGCATATCCGTCTGCGCCCTGGTATGTATATTGGCCGACTCGGCGACGGTTCCTCGGCTGAGGATGGTATCTACGTGCTGCTGAAAGAAGTGTTCGACAACTCTATCGATGAGTTTAAGATGAAGGCTGGCGAACGTATCGAGGTGAATGTGGAAGACAATCTGCGTATCTCCGTTCGCGACTATGGCCGAGGTATCCCTCAGGGCAAACTCATCGAGTCGGTAAGTATTCTCAATACCAGTGGTAAGTTCGACTCGAAAGCATTCAAGAAGTCTATCGGACTGAACGGTGTCGGTGTCAAGGCCGTCAATGCACTGAGCAGTCATTTCGAGGTGCATAGCTATCGTGACGGAAAGGTGCGCAAGGCGATCTTTGAATGTGGCGAACTCGTCAGCGATGTGACAGAACCCACGCAGGACGAGAATGGTACTTATATCTACTTCGAGCCCGATAACACTAAGTTTCAGAACTATCAGTTCCACGACGAGATAGTTGAGAACATGCTTCGCAACTACACCTATTTAAATATAGGGCTCACCATCATGTATAATGGCAGGCGCATCCTGTCGCGTCACGGATTGGAGGATTTGCTCAAGGACCGTATGACCAATGATGCGCTCTATCCCATCATCCATCTGCAGGGTGACGATATCGAGATTGCCTTCACCCATGCCAACCAGTATGGCGAGGAGTATTACTCGTTTGTCAACGGACAGCACACCACACAGGGTGGAACGCATCAGAGTGCCTTCAAGGAGCATATAGCCCGTACCATCAAGGATTTTTTCAACAAATACGAGTATGGTGATATCCGAACCGGTATCGTGGCAGCCATCTCCATCAATGTCGAAGAACCCATCTTCGAAAGTCAGACAAAGATAAAACTGGGCTCCACCACGATGTCGCCCAATGGCGTCAGTATCAACAAATATGTTGGCGACTTCATCAAACAGGAGGTTGACAACTACTTGCATATCCATCAGGACGTTGCAGAAGTCATTGAGAATAAAATCAAGGAGAGTGAACGCGAGCGCAAGGAAATGGCTGGTGTCACGAAGAAAGCCCGTGAACGTGCCAAGAAGGCCAATCTGCACAATCGAAAGTTGCGCGACTGTCGCATCCATTTTAGTGATGCAAAAAACGATCGCAAGGAAGAGTCGTGCATCTTTATCACTGAGGGCGACTCAGCCAGCGGAAGTATCACCAAGAGTCGCGACGTGAATACTCAGGCTGTATTCTCGCTGCGAGGCAAACCCCTCAACACCTTTAAGTTTACCAAGAAGGTGGTTTATGAAAACGAGGAGTTCAATCTGCTGCAGGCAGCATTGGATATCGAGGAAGGACTCGACACCCTTAGATATAATAAGGTGATAGTGGCTACCGATGCCGATGTCGATGGTATGCACATCCGTCTGTTGCTCATCTCTTTCTTCCTGAAATTCTTCCCCGAACTGATCAAGAAAGGTCACGTCTATGTGTTGCAGACCCCATTGTTCCGCGTCCGTAACCGTCGCACCAAGATTCGTAAGAAGGAGATGCGCGAGGATGGCAAAAAGGGTGATTTCGTCACACGTTATTGCTATAGCGACGAAGAGCGTCAGAAGGCTATCCAAGACTTGGGACCCGACCCCGAGATAACACGCTTTAAGGGTCTTGGCGAAATATCCCCAGAGGAGTTTGCTGGATTCATCGGACCAGACATCCGCCTTGAGCAGGTCACCCTTCATAAGAACGATGAAGTGCAGAAACTGCTGGCCTACTATATGGGCGACAATACGATAGAGCGTCAGAAATTCATTATTGATAACCTCGTCATTGAGGAAGACCGTCCAGAAGAAGAATACTATGATTAAAAAAGCCATACTGTGTGTAGCCATTCTATTGCTACTCCCCCTCACCATCCAGGCGCAGGTTCGCATCAACATGGGCAACGACTCCCCTTTGCGTAAATTGCAAATTGCCGAGATGGCTATCTCCAATATCTATGTGGACAGTGTTGATGAACAGAAACTGGTGGAGGATGGCATCCGAGGCATGATAGAAAAGTTGGACCCCCATAGCAGTTACATGACGGCGAAGGAGGTGAAGGAGGCTAATGAACCCCTGCAAGGTAACTTCGAGGGTATCGGCGTGCAGTTTAATATGGTGGAGGATACCCTCTTGGTGATACAGCCGGTAGTAGGGGGACCTTCGGAGAAACAGGGCATTATAGCAGGCGACCGTATCGTCAATGTGAATGATACGGCAATAGCTGGCGTCTCTATGTCGAAAGAGGAGATTATGCGTCGTTTGCGTGGTCCTAAGGGTACGAAGGTTCGCTTGGGTGTTGTCAGACGAGGCATAGCCGATACGCTCCGTTTCGTCATTACCCGTGATAAGATTCCAGTGAAGTCTGTTGATGCAGCTTATATGATTCGTCCAGGCATCGGTTATATCCGTATTGGTAGTTTCGGAGCCCAGACACACGACGAGTTCTGTCAGAGTCTGATGAAACTGACAGGCGAGGGGATGCAGTCGCTTATCCTTGACCTGCAGGAGAATGGCGGTGGCTATCTGCATGCTGCCGTTGCCATTGCCAATGAATTCCTGAGCAAGAACGATCTGATAGTATATACCCAGGGGCGACGTGTCCCCCGTAACGACTATCATGCACAGGGAGGCGGACTCTTCGAGAAGGGTAAGGTGGTTGTGTTGATAGACAGCTATTCTGCCTCGGCAGCCGAAATCGTCACTGGCGCTATCCAGGATCACGACAGAGGTTTCGTCGTTGGGCGTCGCTCTTATGGCAAAGGCTTGGTACAGCGCCCTATCGACCTGCCTGACGGTTCGATGATTCGCCTGACCGTTGCTCACTATTATACCCCCTCAGGCCGCTGCATTCAGAAACCATACGTGAAAGGCAAGAAAGCCGACTATGCGATGGATGTAGTGAATCGCTTGAAGAGTGGTGAGTTGATGCACGAAGACAGCATTCATTTTGTTGACTCGCTGAAATACTATACGCTGAAAGAGCGTCGGGTGGTTTATGGCGGAGGCGGTATCATGCCCGACTATTACGTTCCGTTGGATACTACGAAGTACACCCGGTTCCATCGTGAACTGTCAGCGCGTTCGTTTATCATCAATGCCAGCTTGCATTATGTGGACAAGAATCGGAAACAGTTAAAGAAACAATATCCCTCCTTTGCACGTTTTAAACAAGAATTCGAGATTCCGCAGTCCGTTACGGATGCCATCTTTGCTGAGGCAGAGAAACAGAACATCAAGCCAAAGGACAATGAGGAACTTCAGCAGACACTGCCATATCTCCGTATGCAGCTTAAGGCTTTGGTGGCGCGAGATATATGGGAAATGAGTCAGTATTTTGCTGTGATGAACGAAACGAACGATGTAGTGAAACGAGCATTGGAACTCATTAGTCAATAATATTTATGAAGAAGATTCTGCTAACTTTATTATTATCAACAATGTTCAATTACGTGATGGCTCAGGAGTCGTCACTATGGTATAATCGTCCTGCTGCCCATTGGTTGGAAGCCCTTCCCATTGGTAATTCCCACATGGGGGCAATGGTCTATGGCGGCACCAATACGGAAGAGATTCAACTCAATGAGGAAACCTTCTGGTCGGGTTCGCCCCACCATAATAACAGTGCGGAGGCAAAGGCACATCTGCAGGAAGTGCGACAGTTGATTTTTGATGGCAAGGAAGAAGAGGCCCATCAATTGATAGATCGTTATTTCTTCAAAGGTCCTCATGGTATGCGCTATCTGCCTATGGGAAGTCTGAAACTTACCTTTGACTCGTTAGGAACGGTTAGCCAATATAGACGCGATTTGAATTTAGACAATGCGACAGCTTCTGTTTCATACGTCAGGAATGGTGTTACTTTCCGCCGCACCTGTTTTGCTTCTCTCGCAGATGGTGTGATAGTAGTACGCCTGGAAGCTTCGCAACCAGTCCTGCATTTCTCTTTGGCTTTCGACAGTCAGTTGCCGATGCAGTGTGGAGTTAAAGACCACCAGTTGACGGCTATTGTCGAAGGTGCTGAGCACGAAGGCATCCCTGCAGGATTGAAAGCAGAGTGCGTTGTTCGGGTGAAGAGCGATGGAAAGCTGACAGATGCAGGTACCAACATCATGGTGGATGGGGCTCGCGAGGCAACACTCTATATAGCGGCTGCTACGAATTTCGTTAACTATCAAGATATCAGTGGGCAACCTTCCATGAAGAACTTGCAGACATTAGGTGCCTTGCAAGGAAAAGATGATCAGCAGTTGCTTCAGCGACATATTGGGAAATACCAAGCCCAGTATCAGCGCGTCAGTCTGCAAATAGGGAATTCAGTTACATCATCTCTGCCTACTGACGAGCGCTTAGCCCATTTTGCAGAGAATCAGGATATGGGATTGGTTTGCCTGATGTTCCAATATGGTCGCTATCTGTTGATATCTTCTTCCCAGCCAGGTGGTCAACCTGCCAATCTGCAGGGTGTTTGGAACGATAAGCTTTATGCACCTTGGGATTCGAAATACACCATCAATATCAATGCAGAGATGAACTACTGGCCAGCCTTGGTGGGTAATCTGGCAGAAACCCAGCAACCCCTTTTCTCCATGATCCGAGATCTCAGTAAGACTGGTGCAGAGACGGCAAAGACGATGTATGGCTGCAAGGGGTGGATGGCCCATCACAATACCGACCTATGGCGCATAGCCGGTCCTGTTGATGGAACCACATGGGGCATGTTCCCCACAGGCGGAGCATGGCTGACTACACATCTCTGGCAACATTACTTGTTTACAGGCGATAAACAGTTCTTACGTCAGCATTATGAACTCATGAAGGGTGCTGCCGATTTCCTAATGGACTATATGCAGGTACATCCTCAGTATGGATGGCTGATGACTGTACCAACTGTCTCCCCTGAACATGGTCCTATGGGTAAGAAGACTACAGTGACTGCCGGATCAACGATGGATAACCAAATAGTCTTCGACGTCCTGTCGAATACGCTTCAGGCTATGAAGGTGCTGGGAATAAAGGACGAGGTGTATAAGCAGCGTCTGCAAAAGACCATTGCCCAGCTCCCGCCTATGCAGATAGGTCGATATGGGCAGTTACAAGAGTGGATACAAGATGGCGACGACCCCAAAGACGAGCATCGGCATATCTCGCATCTCTATGGTCTCTATCCCTCCAATCAGATATCACCTTACCAGCATCCGGAACTCTTCGCTGCTGCTGGCAATACACTCAATCAGCGTGGTGATATGGCAACGGGATGGAGTCTGGGTTGGAAGATGAATTTCTGGGCACGAATGCTGGATGGTAACCACGCATTCCGCATCCTATCCAATATGCTTCACCTGTTGCCCGACGACAGTAAGATGAGGGAATATCCTGATGGTCGAACCTATCCCAATCTCTTTGACGCTCATCCCCCCTTCCAGATAGACGGCAATTTCGGCTGTGCGGCAGGTATTGCAGAAATGTTGTTGCAGAGTCATGATGGTGCTGTCCATCTGTTGCCTGCCCTTCCTGATGTGTGGAAGGATGGAGAGGTAAAGGGATTACGGGCCCGTGGCGGTTTCGTAGTCTCTATGGAGTGGAAAGACGGAAAGTTGCAAGAAGCCAGTGTTCAATCTACCATAGGAGGAACGCTCCGCCTTCGCTCCTATGTTCCCTTGAAGGGAAAGGGTTTGAAGAAAGCCAAGGGGAACTGTCCCAATGCGTTGTATGCTCCGGCTCAGGTGAAGACGCCCTTGCGTTCTAAGGAATTGCACGACAATCTGTCTCCCTCGTTACCGAGCGTATATGAATATGATTTGGAGACAACCCCAAGTCATACCTATATCGTCAAGACAGCGCTATAGTGTTTTATTTATCATATATGGTGACAGCTTTGATGCGTTCCAGACCTTCCATCATGCGACTCCGTGGGCAGGCAATATTGATGCGGATATAGCCTTCGCCACTCTCTTCGCCATACATGGTGCCAGGATTCACCCACACCTTGGCCTTCTCCATCAAACTGTCACAATAGGTGTTGACGGTATAGCAGCTCTGGGAGACATCCACCCATACAAGATAGGTGCCTTCCAGCGGCATTACTTTCCATAGCGGCATGTTTTGTGCGACGAAATCGCACAAGGCGCAGTAATTGTCCCATAGGTATTGGTTGAGTGCGTCAATCCATTCCTCGCTTTCATTATAGGCGGCTTTCAAAGCAACAGGTCCGAAAGGATTAACGTCGCATACCTCATTTATATTTATAGCCCTATCGATTCGTCGGCGCCATTCTGCATTGGGGCAGATGATATTGGCTATCTGAAGTCCTGCGATATTGAACGACTTGGTAGGCGAATTGAGGATAATAGCATCGGTGTCGACAGTAGCCATCGGACAAAAACGGTGTCCAGGCATCACCAGTTCACAATGTATCTCATCAGAGATAATCCTGACGTGGTGACGATGGCAGATTTCAGCCATGCGTTGCAGTTCTTCCCTTGTCCAAATGCGCCCAGTGGGGTTGTGTGGATTGCAAAGTAGGAAGACGGTAGTCTTATCATCGGCACACTTCTCTTCGAAATCATTCCAATTCACCTCAAATCTGTTATCTTTGTTGCGACTAAATCGCAACACACTCTCTGCCACTTCGCAGCCGTTATTGCGAATAGACGTGAAGAAGCAATTGTAGTCAGGCGACAGAATCAGTACCTTCTCACCAGGCATCGTCAGTGCTTTGATGGCACACGACATAGCAGGAATCACTCCTGTGGTATAAAGAATACTTTCTTTCTGGATAGTCCACCCATGACGTCGCTGAAACCATGAGATGATGGCTTCGTAATAGTCGTCTTCCACTAATGTATATCCAAACACTCCGTGTTCTGCCCGTTTGCGGATGGCCTCCAGGATGGCAGGAGCAGCCTTGAAGTCCATATCAGCCACCCACATGGGAATGACACCTTCAGGAGCCTCATCCCATTTTACACAGCTGGTGCCTCGCCTGTCTATGATTTCGTCAAAATCGTATTTCACTTCTTCCCTCTTATTTCTATGACACAGTTATTTGGCTGTCGCACATTCTCGTCAATAGTGATAGAACCGATAGAGTCGGCAACAATATGTCCGCTGGTAGGGTTCTTGATGTTTTCAACATGTCCTTTGATGTCAGCCTCAACAGTGGTGTATTCAAAGATACGGTCGCAAGCCTTGTCAAAGGTACAGTTTTCCAAGACCAAGTCATCAGCATAACAAAGCAGTTGCTCGCCTGCTAGATGGCAGTTAACCAGTCGTACGTTCTTCGAGTGCCAGGCCAGATATTCGCCGTCCAATACAGAATCGTAGATGGTGACATTCTCACACTCCCAGAAAGAGTCTTTTGTCAGAATCTTGGCATTGTGAATCTCTACGTTCTGACAATATTGGAACACATATTTGGAGTCGCTCTCCAATCCGTCAACATAAATATTCTTGGAGAACATAAAAGGATAGGTACCACCATGCAGACGGACATTTTTCAGTTTCAGCCCGTCAACCTTCCAAAAGGTTTCGTCAGCATCACACATCTCCACATCCTCCAATTCCACATTTTTCATCTCGCGAAAAAACTTAGGGGCATCAATACGACAACGACGCATTACAAGGTCGTTGGTGTACCAGATAGCCGAACGCGAATCCAATGCGAAATAGCAATCCTCTATCAAGGCACCGTCAACGTGCCACCACGGATATTTGCCATAGAAACGGCAGTTGCTGGCCTCTATGTTCTGACATTGCTTAATACCACTCTCACCATCCGTGATGGTGATATTCTCCAGTCGTGTGTCGTGAATGGTGAACAGCGGGCGCTCTCCACCAAACTCTTTGTCTTTAATCAGTTCCATCAAATACTATCTTTTTGTCAAATTTTTGTTTTTAGAAGAAAAAGAAGAAATAGGCAGCTGCCCACTCCTTGGGAACACCAGAAACTTTTCCGATGCTGCTACCATTACCGTTACGCACGGTGCCGTCACTTTCCACCTTACCGATGCTGCTGCCATTGCCGTTGCGAACAGTACCATTGCTGTCCACCTTTCCGATGCTGCTGCCATTGGCATTACGGATGGTGCCGTCACGGTCAATCTTACCAATGCTGCTGCCATTGCCGTTGCGAACAGTACCATCGCTGTCGATTTTGCCGATACTGCTGCCGCTACTATTGCGTACAGTACCATTACTTTCAATCTTTCCACAGCTGCTTCCGTTGCTGTTATAGACTGTCTGTGCCATAGCTCCAGATGTCATCATCACCAGTAATGTGACGAATAAAACACGTAGTATTTTCATCATTTCATTAAGTTTTGGTTAATATCGGTGCAAAAATACGAAAAAAAGCGTAACTTTGCAAGCAAAAAGGAAAAAACATGAAGAAACTCTATATAGAGACTTATGGCTGTCAGATGAACGTAGCTGATTCTGAGGTCGTTGCCAGCGTGATGCAGATGGCTGGTTATGAGGCAACAGAGACTATTGATGAGGCTGATGCCGTCTTTCTGAATACCTGTTCAGTACGTGATAATGCCGAACAGAAGATATACCATCGCCTGGATGCTCTGGATGCTATGCGTCGCAAGCGTCCAATGATTATCGGAGTACTGGGTTGTATGGCAGAACGCGTAAAGGACGACTTGTTGGAGCATCATCACTGTGATTTAGTAGCCGGCCCTGATGCCTATCTCTCTCTCCCCGACCTTATTGCTCAGGCAGAGACAGGTCATAAGGCTATCAATATCGAACTCTCTACCAGCGAGACTTATAAGGATGTCGTACCCCAGCGTCTGCATGGTGCCAAGATAGGTGGTTTTGTCAGCATTATGCGAGGCTGTAATAATTTCTGTCATTACTGCATTGTTCCTTACACCCGTGGCCGTGAACGCAGTCGTGATGTAGAGAGCATCTTGCGTGAGGTACGGGACTTGCGTGACCGGGGTTTCAAGGAAGTGACCCTTCTTGGTCAGAACGTCAACTCCTACCATTTTGAGGATATTGGCTTCCCAGAGTTGTTGCGCCGGGTTGCTGAAGAGGTGCCTACCATGCGAGTACGTTTCACTACCTCGCATCCCAAGGATATGAGTGACGAGACACTGCATGTAATTGCCGATATGCCCAATGTCTGCAAACACATTCATCTGCCAGTACAGAGTGGAAGCGACAGAATATTGAAACTGATGAATCGCAAATACACTCGTGAGTGGTATCTCGACCGTGTGGCAGCCATTCGTCGTATTATTCCAGACTGTGGTCTTTCTACAGACATCTTTGTTGGTTATCATTCAGAAACGGAAGAAGACCATCAGCTATCCCTGTCGTTGATGCGTGAGGTGGGCTATGATTCAGCCTTTATGTTCAAATACTCTGAACGTCCAGGGACCTATGCCTCAAAACATTTGCCAGACGACGTTCCAGAGGAAGAGAAAATACGACGTCTGAACGAACTCATCGCCTTGCAGACAGAAATCTCTGCCCAGCAAAATAAAAAAGACGAGGGCAAGGAGTTCGATGTTCTGGTGGAAGGATTCTCGAAGCGAAGCCGACAGCAACTCTGTGGCCGCACTGAACAAAACAAGATGGTGGTGTTCGACAAGGGCAATCACCACATTGGCGAAACAGTGCGCGTAAGGATTACAAACAGTACCAGTGCAACCTTATTTGGAGAAGAAGTATGAAAGATTTTATGCAAGTGTTGAGGCGGTTCTTGCCTCCTTATAAGAAATATATAGTTTTGTCGGTAATCTTTAATATTCTATCGGCATTACTTAATATTTTCTCTTTTGCGGCTTTGATTCCGATACTTCAGATTATTTTTCAGACTGATGAAGCTCAGAAAGCTACTGCTTTGATGGAGTGGGACTGGAGTAATATTCAAGAGGTTTTGCTGAATAACATGAATTACTATGTCAATCAGATGATAGAAACCTATGGAGCCACTACTACGTTATTGCTGATAGGTCTTTTCTTAGCCTTTATGACTTTATTCAAGACAGGAGCCTATTATTTAGGAGGAGCCCTTTTAACCCCTATCCGCACAGGTGTAGTTCGTGACATCCGTAATCTGATGTATCGCAAGGTGGTATCATTGCCTCTTGGTTTCTTCTCAGAAGAACGTAAAGGTGATATTATTGCACGTATCAGTGGTGATGTTCAAGAAGTGGAGTCCTCAGTAATGTCATCACTCGACTTGCTGATGAAAGACCCTATTCTCATCATTGTCTATTTCTTTACCCTGATAGCTCTTTCATGGCAACTGACTTTATTTACATGTATTCTCATTCCCCTTGTGGTTTGGTTAATGGGACTGGTGGGTAAGAGTTTGAAACAAAAGAGTGTAAAGGCGCAGATGTTATGGAGTGATACCATGAGTGTGATAGAAGAGACCTTGGGAGGTCTTCGTATTATCAAAGCTTTCTGTGCCGAGGAAAAGATGAAGGATAAGTTCGATACTATCAATTCGGCCTATCGGAATCAATTGACTCGTGTTCATCTTCGTATACAGTTAGGACATCCTGTCAGTGAGTTTTTAGGAACGCTATTGGTGGTAATCGTCTTGTGGTTTGGCGGTGTCTTGGTACTTAACTATCATGCTTTTACAGGACCAATGTTCATTTATTACATGGTCATTCTATATTCGATTATCCATCCTTTGAAGGAGTTCTCAAGAGCTGGTTATAATATCCCAAAGGGACTTGCGTCAATGGAGCGTATTGACAAAATCCTGTTGGCTGAGAACACAATTAAGGAGCCAAAGCAACCCAAGCATCTGGCTTCTTTCGAACATCAGATAGAGTTCCGTGATGTATCCTTCCGATATGGAGAGACTTGGATACTTCGTCATATCAACCTGATTATTCCCAAAGGAAAGACCATAGCTATCGTAGGCCAGTCAGGATCAGGAAAATCGACAATGGTTGATTTGATTCCTCGCTATTATGATGTGCAGGAAGGAGAGGTCCTCATCGATGGTATTAACGTCAAGGACTTGGGCATTCAAGATCTGCGACAGTTGATTGGTAATGTAAACCAAGAGGCCATCCTCTTTAATGATAGCTTCCGCAACAACATCTCTTTTGGTGTCGAGAGTGCTACTGACGAACAGATAGCCGAGGCAGCCAAGATAGCCAATGCCTATGATTTCATTATGCAGAGCGAGCACCAGTTCGAAACAAACATTGGAGATCGAGGCGGACGCCTCTCTGGTGGTCAGCGTCAGCGCGTCAGCATAGCCCGAGCTATCCTGAAGAATCCTCCGATTTTGATTCTTGACGAGGCCACTTCAGCTCTCGATACAGAGAGTGAGCGCCTTGTCCAAGACGCTTTGGAGCGACTGATGAAGACGCGCACCACTGTTGCCATTGCCCACCGTCTCTCTACCATTAAGAATGCTGACGAAATCTGTGTGTTGCACGAAGGACAGATAGTCGAGCGTGGCACTCATGATGAACTGCTCAATATTGATGGCTACTATAAGAAGTTAAACGATATGCAGAGCCTGTGAAAAATTGATAATTGATAATTGACAATTGAAGGAGAAGGTTATATATCTGTTGAAGTTTTATTTGGCGACCGTGTTGTTGTTTGTTGTTGCCAAAGTTGTCTTTATGTTCTACAATCGTGTGGGACATAACATTTCCTTTTCCGATTATTGGCAAGTCATACAGCACGGACTGTCATTAGACCTCAGTATGTCGCTCTATCTGCTGTCTGCCCCTTTCCTGTTAGTGGTGGCATCACTGTGGTTGCATCTTCCCAGATGGATATTCCGTGTCTATTATGTTGTTGCCGCCATTCTGCTCTCGTTGGCCTTCGTTGCTGACACCAGCCTCTACGAGTTCTGGCAGTTTAAGCTGGATGCCTCGTGTCTTTCATATTTGGAAACACCTACAGAGGCAATGGCCAGTGTCAGCATTGGATATATTTTAGTTCGTTTGCTGAGCATCATTGCCTGTAGTTTCTTTATTTACTGGCTTTACGACAAACTGACACCTCTCAGCCTTGGCGTGAAGTTAAAAGCCAACAGCCATAAGCTGATAGGCTCCGTAGTGGCACTCCTGCTGATACCTCTCATTGTCATTGGAATCCGAGGTGGAATAGGCGAGTCGACAACGAATATCGGACAGGTTTATTACTCGCAGAACCAGTTTCTGAATCATTCGGCAGTCAATCCTATGTTTAGCTTCTTCGCCTCTTTCGAGCGGACGGCAACTAATATCGTCTATGATTTTATGGATGATGCGGAAAGTCAGCGTGTGGTAGGTGAATATTACAATACGCAGTCGATTGGAATAGACACGCTGCTGACCACTCAGCATCCCAATATCATTGTTATTCTGTTGGAAAGTTGTGGCAGTGTGTTTACTGAGGTAGGAGATCGGAAAGATGTCACCCCAAATCTGAATCGGTTCATGCGTGAAGGCATCTATTTCTCCAATTGCTATGGTAACACATGGCGCACTGATCGTGGAACATTGTGTACTTGGAGTGGTTATCCTTCATTTCCCACTATGTCAGTCATGAAGATGCCTGCCAAATCACGTTCATTATCCAATATGGCTAAGTCATTACAGGAGGAACGAGGTTATCATACCTATTATCTTTATGGGGGTGATATCAATTTCACCAATATGCGCAGCTATTTAATAGCAGGTGGGTTCAGTTCGCTGCATTGGATGAAGGACTACAGCAAAGCCGAACAGCAAACAGCACGTTGGGGAGTGCGTGATGATATCACATTTAAGACATTGTTTTCTATGACGTCATCAGCCACTCAGCCTTTCCTTATCGGCTATTCCACCCTCAGCAGCCACGAGCCTTGGGATGTGCCTATTCAGCATTTTGAGGACGAGAAACTGAATGCCTTTTACTATCTTGACCAGTGCGTAGGCGATTTCATACGCGACATGAAGAAGAGTCCTATTTGGAAAAATACGCTCATCATTCTTTTACCTGATCATGGCATACCCTATGGTGAATTGACAGAAACCGACCCATTGAAGAATCAGATTCCTATGATATGGTTGGGTGGTGCTGTCAAGGAACCTCGAAAGATAGCAGCAGTTTGTAATCAGACAGATTTGCCAGCTACCCTACTTGGTCAGTTGGGTGTCAATCATGATAGTTTTACATTCAGCCGCGACGTTTTAAGCCAAACCTATACACAGCCCTTCGCTGTCAATACCTTTGATGATGGTATCTCGGTATATGACAGCACGGGTTTTGTTACTTTCGACTTCATAAGCAATCGTGTGGTTGCGTCGCATGGTCCAAATACGCAGTCACTTTTACAACGTGGTAAAGCTGTTTTACAGGCAGCCTCAAAAGATCTCGACAAACGATGAGACAGATATTGAACAAATTATATTCCCCCCTCTTGGCAGTTCTATGGAACTTGCTGTTGGTTTATCTTGTTTACCAGATAGCCCGATTGGCTTATTATGCTGAAAACACCGACTATCTCTCCTATTCATGGGATATCTTCCAAGGAGGGCTGCTTTTTGACACATCTGCCATTCTCTATACCAATGCGCTCTATGTCGTGATGATGCTTTTCCCCTTACATTGGAAAGAGAACAGGATATACCATAAAGTGTGCCAATGGTTGTTTGTCGTTGTAAACAGCATTGCTTTTGCCATCAATCTGGCAGACTCCGTTTATTTCCGTTACACCATGCGTCGCACAACGACTACCGTCTTCGAGGAATTCTCCAATGAAGGTAATCTGGGCAGTATCATAGGAACGGAATTCTTAAACCATTGGTATCTGGTATTGCTTTTTGCATTAGTTGTATTCCTCCTTTGGCGCTGCTATGTGAGCCCCTCTATCAATAGCCATTCGTTGAAGTGGTGGCGCTACGATGTGGTTTGCTTGTTGTCGTTATTGCTTTTTGCGCCCTTCTGTGTAGCAGGAATGCGAGGAGGCTTTACAACAGCCGTTCGCCCTATCACCATTTCGAATGCTAATCAGTATGCCAGTCGCCCTGTTGATGCGGCTTTGGCATTGAATACACCTTTTGCACTGATTCGCTCCATCGGCAAGAATGTTTTTGTGGTGCCCAACTATTTTAGTGACGAAAAAGCGTTAGCCTCTATATATACTCCCATCCATACTCCTAACGACAGCGTATCGATGGTGAAGAAAAATGTGGTGGTGCTGATTGTCGAAAGTTTCGGTTGCGAGTATATAGGTGCCTTGAATAAAGACTTAGAAGGGGGAAAATACAAAGGCTATACACCTTATGTAGATGCCCTTATCGGCAAGAGCACGACATTCCGGTATAGTTTCTGCAATGGTCGTAAGAGCATAGACGGAATGCCCAGCATCCTCTCGAGTATTCCAATGTTCGTCGAACCGTTTATCCTCACTCCGTCTTCCATGAACGATTATACGGGATTGGCAGGCATTTTGGGACAAGAAGGGTATGAAACAGCCTTCTTCCATGGTGCCCAGAATGGCTCAATGGGTTTTCAGGCTTTTGCCCAAAAGACAGGTTTCCAGCATTATTTTGGCCGGACGGAATATGAGGCTGCCAAGGGTACCGACGATTTTGACGGCACTTGGGCCATTTGGGATGAACCATTCTTACAGTATTATGCCGAGGAGATGGGTAAGATGAAGCAACCTTTTATGACGGCTGTCTTTACTGCTTCCAGTCACCATCCCTTCGTCATTCCCGAGCAATACAAGCAGCAATATCCAGAAGGGAAACTTGAAATACAGAAGTGCATCCGCTATACCGATATGGCAATAGGCAAGTTCTTTGAAACAGCCAGCAAGCAACCTTGGTTCCAGAACACCATCTTCGTACTGACCAGTGACCATACCAATATGAGTGATCATGCTTACTATCAAACCGATTTGGGAGGTTTCTGTTCACCTATTATAATATATGAACCCAGCCATCCAGAAGGACAAATGATAGATAAAATAGCCCAGCAGATAGACATTCTGCCTACCGTTTTGGGTATGCTTGGCTATCAGAAACCTTATTTCGGTTTTGGTATCGATTTGCTGAATACCCCTTCAGAAGACACTTGGGCTGTCAATTATCTAAGTGGTATCTACCAGTATGTGAAACATGGCTATGTGTTGCAGTTTGACGGGCAGAAATCTAAAGCGTTATATGCCCTTTCCGACTCCTTGATGCAACAAAACCTCATACATCAGCCATCAGCCATCAGCCATCAACAGCTGATGGAGCAGGAGTTGAAAGCCATCATTCAGCAGTACATGGAGAGGATGATTCAGGATCGCTTGCAGCCTTAGGAACTACTTTGCCATTGACGACTTCGTAATTCCTGTTGAATTCCTCGCGTGTTCTATTAAAACGATTATGACTCCACAGCCAGAATTCAGGAGCTCGCAGAATGCTTTGCTCCAGATGCTGATAGTAAATGTCTGTCAACTCAAACTCTTTCATTGTCTGTGGTTCACGGGTGATTAACTTAATCTCTGCCTCATAGTAGCCTCGGCGTATGCGACGGACATCCAAATAGAACACAGCATGATTCATTCTTCTGGCTATTCGTTCCGTACCTGTCAGCACAGGAGTGTCGTGATGCAGGAAGTCAACCCAATGGTGGATGTTATTCCAGAAAGGCTTTTGATCGCTGATGTAACCAATCACTATGGGTTGTTTCTTGTTTTTGTATTCCAACACCTTACGCAAAGTGTCCTGCATAGCAATGCACTCAGCTCCCATGCGTTGGCGAAGTCTTAAGAACACAAGGTCTGTCACCAGATTCTCCAACGGGTGGTAAATCTGTCCGCAGTGGGCTTTGGGAGTCACCCAAAGGGGCAGGGATGTAATCCATTCCCAGTTGCAGTAGTGACCTAAATAGACGGCACACGACTGTCCGCTTTCCACTATTTCGTTGACCACCTCAGTACCTTTGAACACCAATCTTTTTTTCAAGTTCTTCTTGCTGATGGTCATCAGTTTCACGCTTTCTGCCAGATAGTCGCCCAGGAAATGGTAGAACCCTCTCTCTATCTTCAATAACTCGTCTTTCGATTTCTCTGGGAATGAGGTAGCCAGATTACTCTTGACAACCGCTTTTCTGTAGCCGAAGATTTTATAGACGATGAGATAGAGCAGGTCGCTTAACAGATAGTGTACCCATAAGGGAAGCAAAGACAGCAGATACCAAACGGAAAGCAGCATATAGTATGCTACCATTTTCAGCGTCCTGTATCGTTCCTTATTAAATGCCATTTTTTCAGCTTGGTGTTACAAAAGTACGTATAAATCCTTGTATATGCAAATTTTTCTATTTTTTTTTTTCAGATTAATAGTTTTTGTGTACCTTTGGGGACAAATAAGATGATAATGAAATTAGGTGTACTTCTTCCGCATACCAAATTATATGGCGGTGTAAAACGATTCTTGGAACTTGGCAATATTTTCGTAGAGAAAGGCCATGATTTTTATGTGTTTACCCCTGACGGTACGCCTCCAGGATGGTTTGATTTCAAGGGCTATGTGACAACCTTCGAGAATCTGCAAGACGTGTCTTTAGATGCGCTATGGACTACCACGCCCGAATATGTGCCTATGATGCATGCATCTTCAGCCAAGCATAAGATATTCTATCATGTTCGTATCAAAGAGAAACTGGATCCTATTCTTAAAGGCTCAGACGTAGAACTATTTGCCTGTTCAAGTAATGTCTATGAGGCCGACTTGAAGAAATATGGTCGCAAGGCCTTCAAGGCTGTTGGTGGAGTTACAGTCAGCCATTATCAGCCTAAGTCAGATTATCATGTAAATGAACGTCCTTTTGTTGTAATGGGTTATGGGCGTCTGGCTGAGAGTGTGAAAGGAACGCGTTATGTGGTGAAGGCTTGCGAGCGGCTGTATAGGAAAGGTTATAACATCAAACTATTGTTGTTTGATACTCATGTGTCAGAAAAGATGCAACAGAAGTATCGGAATTTCAAATGCAGTTGCCCCTACGAGTTTGTGCTCGATCATCCCTTCAGTCGCAATTCCGAACTTTTCGGGCGAGCCGACTGCTTTGTTTCTGCTGAAAATCCTAAGTATTCTGGATGGAACAATACTGTAGCAGAAGCAATGGCCTGTGGTTTACCTGTTGTCTCAACCAAAGCAGGTACTGCCGACTTGTTGATTGATGGTGTCAATGGCATCCGTTCAGCTCGATGGGTTTTCTGCTTTGAAAAACACATAGCGCGTCTTTATCATGATGAGCAATTACGAGAGCGATTAGGCCAGGCTGCGCGACAGCATATTCAACAATTCGATTGGGAGGTAGTTGCTGACAACATATTAAAATATCTGGGTTAGTATTCCCAGATATTTTTTATTTTCACATCTCTGAAAATGGTTATCAGACGTTTCAGTCTGCTGCGTAACAAATCTTTTTGCAAACTGTCAGCTGGTTGTTTCTGAAGTGTTTCACTCCAAGGTTCTCCTCTATGAAGAATGTCCCTCATAAATGAGGCAGAGGTGATGCCCCATTTGCGTAGGAACTGGGTAGATCCGTCGTTTTTCGTGATGCGATGGGTAGAACGGGCTTCGAAGTGATAGACTCTGCTTTTATCGACTCCCTTGAATAATCTCACACCAGCCTTCCATAGTTTAGCAGAGAAGTCCGGATCACTATACATTCCTGGGCTGTACTCAATGCTATAGCCTCCCACTAAGTCCCAAATATCACGATGTACGATATTAGGAGGCCACGTTGCGCCCATCCAGTCGCCATGTTTCAGAGTTTTGTATTCTGACAAGAGTCGTTCCTCTTCAAAGGTTTCCACACTCTCGCCAAAGTTAGCAGGAGCAATAACACTCTTACAAAAGAACTTACGTGGCTGAATGAGGGTAGAGGAAAGAAAAAACATCTTATGTCCGATAGCCTGTATCTCATCGTAGAGAGCTTTATCCCATTCTGGACATACATACATATCGTCGTTCATAAAGAGCACATAGTCTGTGGTAACCAGTGTGCGCAATTTGTTCAGTGCGTAACATACCCCAATATTTTCTTTAGAGTGAGTGTAGCCCAATCCTTGTTCTTTCACCCATTCAAGAGTACCATCCGTTCCTTCATTGATGTGAATCAGTATTTCATGTTGGTAGGTTGAGTTCTTCCGGATGCTCTCTACACAAAGCTTTAGAAAAGCCAAATTATTCCAAGTAGGAATGAGGATAGAGAATAATTTCTGATCTGCCATTGACGAATGAATTTAGAGGAGAGGTTCTCCGTTTAATACTTGCTCATATTTCTTTAAATACTCCTTAGCCATCATGTGAGCATTAAACTGCTCAACGGCATAATCATGACAGTGTTGGGGCGAAAAGTCAGGATATGTGTTCAGATAATTTGCTATCTGTTGCTCGTCATCACCTAACCATCCAACATCGGGAGTAATCAATTCTGGGAGTGACCCCATTTTTGTGCCAAAGACAGGGGCTCCAAAGTAAAGTGACTCAGTGAGGCACAAACCGAATGGCTCATGCCACAACACGGGGAACAGTAATCCCTGTGACTGTTCTATATAATATTTCTTTTGTGAATTATCAACCATTCCATGAAAATGGATATGAGGGTCGAGTGTCAGCCGGAAACCCATTTTCAGATTCAGTCTATTGCCACCTAACACTTCCAGAGTAGCCCCCTTGATGTGTTGGACGATACGTATGGCACCTTTGACATTTTTGATACGCCAGGCAGCCTTACCAAGGAAATGGAATCCCTTTCGAGGGCGATTCAAGTCAACAGTTCCATATTCATCCCAGTCTAATCCATTGTATACAAACGACTGGTGGCCATAACGTTCTGCATGGTTCCGAGAAACGAAGATGGAATTTCTAGGAATGTCGTCGGCATCTTTATTGCCGTTGATAGTGACAACATAAGGTTTTTGCAGGTCAATAGTTCTTGCAGTGTCCTGAAAATGAACAATATCAGCGTCTTCGGGAACTTGACTTCCTATACTCTTTGTGGGGTCTGTTTCAATGATACGTGCAAAAGGGCAGGACGAACCTTTACGGAGCATGAAAGTCACTTGATGTCCCATTCGTGACAACTCATGACCTAAAGCCCATACTACACGTTCTGTCCCTCCATATCTTCTGACAGGCAGAACAACGTCGTGAACCAATACAATTTTCATTGGCTTTATTGATAATGCCCGTTGGTAATTTCAAAATATCTCTTTAACACCAGGAGCGAGATGAGTTTCTCACGTTTCTCATCACGGAACTGATTGACATACTCGTGAGCATGCTGAATGATAGCTTCAGCTTCATCCGGATGATTGATATAATAAGTCAGGCGCTCTTCCAGATCGGAGAAATCATCCTTCACCTCAATATAGTGGTAGTTGGGAATAAGTGTACCCTCCATAAACCATGTTTCAACAGTATGCTTGGGGGTGACGGCAATAGAATTTGAAGACATCACCCACTTTAGATTGGAAGCCACGTCATTGCCTTCAAGCGACATAATGAATTTATAGTCTAAATGTTCTTCAATGGTCATTTTCTGAGAATGCCATTCAGGGTGAGCCTCAATCAAGTTAGTAGAGGCTGCATCCACCAAAGGGCTTTGCCCGTTAGCGAATTTTTCCATAAAGACGTCGCGATTTTGTTTCCTTGCTCCTAAGTCACCTCGGAAAATGGTCATGTTTTTCTTTTCTCGCCAAGGCCTCTTGTCGTCGACAAAAAGGAAGTGGCGCACCTTTTCCATTTTCAACACCACAGAGTTTTGGTTGTTATCTCCTAATGGGCGACTTTTGATAATTGTGGGAACGTCAGGAACATGAGTGATGTCGCCTGATAGCAGAATCCACTTCAACTTACCACTGAAATAGCGTGCTATTTCCATTGCGTCGAAATAGTACACCTTTTGGCGGGTCATTGGCTGCCTACTTATTTCCACAGCCTCTTTCTCCCAATCCTGTTTGTTGTATTGACTATCAGGTGTTAACTTGTTGTAATAGTCAACGCGTTTGAGAATATAGTCGCGATCCTCGCGTTCATCAAGTTTTTTTAGTTCGCTATTCAGCATCCAGCGCGTAAAACACTTCGGAGTGTATTCTCTGAGATACGCTTTTAGGAAATAAAGTAGATTACTGTTCTTTCCGTTATGCCGTAAATAATATAATTTTCGAAAATTCATATTTGGAACCTTTATTGGTTGCAAAGATACAATAAACATTTTTAATATCCAAATCAATTGCCATTTAAGCATCTATGAAATAATAATAATGTGACATTTTCTTTTGTATTTGACGATTTTTTCGTAATTTTGCTGCGTATTCCTCTGTGAGGGGTTTTTGAATAAGGGTTTAAGTTATGTGTAATCGTATTGTATTTGCTTGCAAGACATTCTTTGAGAAACCATTTTTTCGTGATCAGCGTACGCTGTTTGCCTTATGGTTGTTGATACCTGTCATTGCAACATTTACCAGACCCAGTCGATGCAATAATTTCTTGATTTTCAAGCATGTATTCTGGCATGCGTGGAATGGCTTGTCGCTTTACAGCCCCTATCCTGCTGAATATAACGACATCAATCACTATGGGCCTTTTTTCTCGATTGTGATTGCTCCCTTTGCTGTTTTACCCCAATTGATGGGGCTGTTGTTGTGGAATGTAGCCCTTGCTATGTTCCTTTATGTGGCTATTCGCAAATCGCAGTTCACGAAATACCAGCAGATTTTTATCCTTTGGTTTTGTGCTCATGAGTTGCTGACAGCATTGTTCATGCAGCAGTTCAATGTCGCTATAGCAGCAGTCATACTGTTTAGTTACTATTTCATAGAAAAAGAAAAAGACTTCTGGGCAGCATTTATGATTATGTTGGGCACATTTGTCAAGCTCTATGGTATTGTGGGATTGGCCTTTTTCTTCTTCTCAAAGCACAAAGGCAAGTTCGTCGGTTCTCTCCTGTTTTGGGCTGTCGTTATGTTTGTGGCGCCAATGATTTTTCATGGTCCAGACTATCTGATAGGTCAGTATCAGGAGTGGTTCTATAATCTGACGGGTAAGAATGAGGAAAACATGTTCAGCACCACAACCAATGTTTCGCTATTGGGAATGGTCAGAAAGATAACCCATGATGCCACATATTCCGATATTTGGCTGATTCTAGCAGGCATAATCTTGTTTTGCATTCCGTATCTGCGTATTCCTCAATACAAGAATAAGGCATTTCGTCAAACGCTATTGGCCTCCACATTAATGTTTGTAGCACTCTTCTCTACTGGTACTGAATCCAGTGGCTACATCATCCCTCTGGTGGGAGTTGTCATTTGGTACACAGCGTCGCCGTGGAAGCGCACAAACTGGGACATTGCCCTCATGGTATTTGTATTCATCTTATCGAGTATGTCGCCCAGCGATTTGTTCCCTGCCTATATCCGTACAGAATGGGTGAAACCTTATGCATTGAAGGCCCTGCCTGTGGTGCTGGTATGGTTTAAACTCTGCTACGAGATGACGTTTAGGGATTATACATCACATTCAATAAAAACAATCTAAATCGAAGAATATGATTAATGTTTATCAGCCGACATTAGGTAAAGAAGAGCTTGATGCTCTTGAGAAGGTTTTTGAGTCAAACTGGCTTGGAAAAGGCAAGCGAGTGGCAGAGTTCGAAGAAAAGTTTGCCAACCATATTAAATCAAGTAAAGATTTAGTATTAACCACCAATTGCTGTAGTGAAGGACTGTTTTCTTCCATGCATCTTCTGGATATTCAGCAAGGCGACGAAGTCATCTTGCCAACTATCAGTTTTGTGGGTGCAGGAAATGCAGTTTGTGCCTGTGGGGCAAAATTAGTTCTTTGTGATGTTGATCCACATACTCTCAATGCTCGAGCAGAAGATATAGAAAAGGTTATTACGCCAAAGACAAAAGCTCTCTTGCTGCTTCATTATGGTGGTATTCCGTGTGAGATGGATGAAATTATGGCACTCTGCAAAAAGCACAATATCAAAGTGATAGAAGATGCTGCGGCAGGTGTGTGCTCTTTCTATAAGGGCAAGGCTGTTGGAACCTTCGGAGATATGGGAATGTGGTCTTTTGATGCCATGAAAATTCTTGTTTGTGGCGATGGTGCAATGCTTCACTTCAACTCACCGGAACTTCGTCATAAGGCAGATCGTTGGCTCTATTTTGGACTTGAAACAAAAAGTGGCTATGAGAATAGTGTTGCGCAGAAGTGGTGGGAGTTTGATATCTCTTGCTTTGGCCATCGTGCTATCATGAACGACGTGACTGCGGCAATGGCACTAGAGCAACTCAAGAAACTGCCGATGTTTATGCAGAAGAGAGCGGTGGTACACCAGTTCTATAACGAACATCTCAAGCAATTCTCCTGGATAGAACTGCCTCCTGCATTACCTGATTATGTTGAGACATCTTACTATTTCTACCATATTCAAATAAAGAATGGCAAGCGCGATCAGTTTGCCAAGTTCCTACGCGAAAATGGCATCTATACCACCTATCGCTACTTCCCACTCCATCGTGTACCAGGCTATGGTGTAACAGGGAACTTCCCCAATGCTGACTACGCTGCTGACAATACGCTTAACCTTCCTATACACCAAACTATTTCTCAGCAAGAACTGGAGTATATTCTGGCAAAGGTCAAGGAGTTTGATGATCAGTTTTGCAAATAGTTTGTAGAAGATGGATCTCAAGCATCACTATAAGCTTATCAATTCTGCTGACTATAAGGATGGCAGTAATAATCGGGACGGATATTACACCATCTGTGTGGAGGATTTGAAGGGATGTTCGGATATAGAGATTATCGGGGGACCTATGCAACAGGCTCCCCGCTGGATTCGTATTCTTATAAAAACACTTCGCATACTGCACATCCCACGCAGCATTCTGAGTCCACTGGTGAAAGCCGAGCCTGATGACGGGCCAGAGGTGTGCATCTTACTTTTCCGCTTAGTGAAGGCGACTTACCTCAATTGGCTCCGCCTGAAATATCCAAAGGCAATTTTTATTTTTTTCTTACGCGATTTGTATCATACAAAGATGCCCACAATAGGATATTATCGGAACGAGAAACTGATTGACGTCTGGGGTTCATACGACGAAGAAGAAGCCAAGAAATACCATTTTGACTTTTTCTATCCTGAGATAGAATCGATGATTAGCTTCCCTCATGAAGATTTAACCCCTACATGTGACGTGTTCTTTGCTGGTGCAGCCAAGAAACGATTGCCGAAACTCCTTGAGGCCTATGACTTCCTGACAGATCACGGCCTACGTTGTCATTTCATCATTATGGATGCAAAGACAACTGAAACCGATATGCGAGAAGGCATAGATTATACTCACGAACTGATTCCCTATCGCGAGATGTTGTTGCGCTCCATTCGCTGTAAGTGTATGCTTGAAATCAATCAAGACGGAGCAGTAGGTATGACATCTCGTTTCCTTGAAGCTGTCATGTACAACAAGAAACTCATTACCAACAGTCAGCCTGTTAAGGACAGCCCCTTTTATCGTCCAGAGTATATCAAGCTTTATGATAATATAACTGAGATAGATCCCAGTTTTGTTCTTGATGACTCTCCAGTGGACTATGGTTACAATAATGAGTTCTCACCCATCGGACTGATAGAGCATATCGACAACGTTATTTCTTCTAACGTTTAAAAGGCTGTTTGCTATTTTTTTGTCGATACCTCCCTCAACTGTCCAGGAACGCGTTGCGAAATTTTTCGCAATAATCGTTTAAATCTCTTGCAGGTTGTAGGCTATGAGCTGTCAAAAACGGAACCTTGTCCCAGATGGAAATTCCCTCCTTGGGACCGTTTTAGTCCCAGGCTGGGAATCTTTTAGTCCCAAGGTGGGAATTTTTTTATTCCGGCAGTAACCAACAATAAGTCCGCATAAAAAAATATTAGTTCCGTATTAATGAATAACATACCCTTATTGATGAATAAGGTGCCCTTATTGATGAAAAAGGTGCCCTTATTGATGAAAAAGGTGCCTTTATCGCAAGACCTAACATGCAAATCCAAGAAAGTGCCTGTAGAAAGGCATTTCAAGAGGTTTGGCAGGCTCCAAGAGGTAACATCAGACCTAACATAGAGGTAACAAAGACCTAACACCAGAGGTAATGTTAGGTCTATGTTAGGTCTTTGTTACCTCTCATGTTAGGTGTTTAGGGGTATCTTTAGCATCTAACTATCTAAAGATAAGCGAATTGCAAATTGCCGATGTTAGGTCTTGCGTATAATGCCCTCTATTCCTTCGATGTCCCTAAGAAGCACCCCCTATTTTTGTACGATTGAGCAACATTTGATCACCGTCTGTTGTACGTTCATATATCGAACAACAATCGAACAATAATCGAGAAACAAACGGACAAAGATTGGAGATAGAGCTTGATTAGAACAGAATTCCTTATGCTTTTTTTTCTATTACATTGCTTAACCCATGGGTTAATAAACTCTGCCTATGCAAGAGCAGACTGCAAAGGCGGAGTCTCGTATGTATATTAGTTGATTACTACCAATTTGTTGTTGGGTAGGTCGTATCGAACAGAATGGGCGAATGAGAGGACCTTGCCATCGTAAACGGCAGAGACATCAATACCTCGACGTTTGAACTCGTCAATGAGTGCCTGATCGTGATAAGCTCGCATAGAGGACCAGCCTCGGTTTTGAATCTGGGCGTTGAAAATGGTTACTAACTCGGGAATCTGCATGTCTGCGAATTGCAGGGCATAGCGAATGTAATAAATGTGATGTTTCATAATTTGGAATGTTTTTGAAGTTAATACTACCACATCGTACTGACCACCGTGGCTTCCAATGCTCGGTTGGTGAGTCCGCTCTTGCGAGCGACTGCTCTTGATGTTTCGTTTGCAAAATTACAATTTAATTCTCAAACCTCCAAATACTCCGAAAGTATTTTTTGTTACTCTCGCAGTATTTTTCGATTTTACCCTCACATCCTAACGTTTTCGCTGGGAATGCCTTTGTAGAAAGGGGATAGGGCACGTTAGGGAGAACCGCTTTGGGGTAACGTCTCCCTAACGTTTTTGTCTTTTTACCCTCACATTATATGGACAGGAACGGTTTTGTGATTAAGGTGAGGGACTGGTCTGAAAAACGTTAGGGAGACGTGAGGGAGAACCCATTGTCCCTAACGTGTCCAAATGCCCTGTACATCATGGTTTGAATCAAAAACGTTAGGATGTGAGGGTTATTTTGCAATACTGGCATGTTATTTCGCAATACTGGTTGGTTATTGCCCAATAAGGGCTCCTTATTCCTATTAAATGTTTCTTCTTTTCCGACTAATGCTAATTTGTAGTCCGTAATGAGCGAACTCGCAGTCCGACCCGTTCGGACTGGCAGTCCGTAGGGACGGACTAAAAAAAGGAACTAAATATGGAGATAAAAACAAGTAGAAAAATGTTAAGGCAATTTCAACTTTCACCCGGTTTGAGAATGAAAATATACACGAAAACCAACTTTTTCTTGGCAGAAATACAGCAAAAAAGTTGGATTTCGTGCTATTTCTAGAAAAAAGTTGTATCTTTTGCACCTGATATTCTGTTAGAAACAGTCGAAATGAACTCAAATATGAGATTTCGACAGATTCTGACAGAAAATCTTTTGTTCAGATGGAATAATTGAAACGGAAAAGGGCCAAATGAGCTTGCGAGATGTAGATTATCAGCTTCAGACGATTAAATTTTTCTTAAATTACACCTTGTTATATATAGATAAGAGAATTATTTCGTATCTTTGCAAGTGTAATCTGTGGCTTGCCGCAGAAAGCGGGAGTTCTTTTCTTATGAATAAAATTGCGTTTGCTACCGTTCTATCCACATTAGAACCTGAGAAATTCTTATAGCAAATAGAAACGAGAAGTAGTAGACAAGTTGCTAGCGCACTCGATATGAGTGGGCTTACTTGTCTATTTCTCGGGTTTTCTCAGGACCTTAATGTGGGGCAGGTATTGTTCCCACTCTTTTTGTGTCCTATAGGAACCCATCTATTTCAAGGAGAGATAGTAGAAGCGCTTGAAATAGCAAACAGATGCCAAAGAAGTATTGGACTGAAGACAAGTTTGTTAATCGTGTCATTGAGGGTGACTGCATCGAAGTGATGCGCCATCTGCCCAATGACTGTATTGACATGGTGCTGTGTGATTTGCCTTATGGCACGACACAGAATAAGTGGGATAGTATAGTTCCGCTTGATGAATTGTGGGCTGAGTACAAGCGTATCGTTAAGCCCAATGGTGCTATTGTGTTGACCTCGCAAGGTTTGTTTACTGCTGCATTGATTATGAGCCAGCCTAAACTCTTCAAGTATAAATGGGTATGGGAGAAATCGAAGCCAACGAATTTCTTGAATGCAAAGAAACAACCGTTGAGAAAACATGAGGACGTTTGTGTCTTCTATAACAAACAACCAGTTTACAATCCTCAGATGACAGAAGGTGAGCCTTACGATAAAGGTGTTCGTAAGAACCAGTTAAGTGGTAGTTATGGTGATTTCCAGCCTGTGCATGTGCATAGCGATGGTAAACGCTATCCGACTGATGTAGTTTATTTCAAGACGGCAGAAAGCGAAGGTGAGGTTTTTCATGCAACCCAAAAGCCAGTTGAGTTGGGACGTTATTTCGTGCGTACCTACTCGAATCCAGGTGACATCATCCTTGACAATACAAGCGGTAGCGGCTCTTTCGTTGTTGCAGCATTGATGGAGGGACGTAACTTTGTGGGAATAGAGAAGAATGCAGATACCGAGCTTTTCAAAGGTGAGAAGATTGACTACATCAAAAAGACCCGCGAACGACTACAAGAAGCATGGCGGGAACTTGGTGAAGAAAAGACAAGGTATCTGCGAGTATGCAATCTAATTGAGAAGTTTACAAAATAATAAAATGGGCCTATGGCAACTACTATCCGAAAAAACGAACGAAGCTGGGCGATAGAACTTATATCGCAAATCAATCAGTTCTCAACAGATAATGACCTGATTATTAAGAGAGCCGGTGGTGAATCAACGGTAAGTGAACATCGTGGACAAAGTATGTTCCCGGATGTGATACTCTATGGGGATCATGACTTATCAAGTATTCTGCAAGGTTGGGAGTTGAAGATGCCTGATGTCCCGATTACTGATGAAGACTTTGTTCACGATGCCAAACGCAAGGCAAGAGCTTTGAATCTGAACAGTTGTGTTATTTGGAACTTTACTCATGTCAAACTATACGTTTATGACGATAACAGTCATGACTATGAGGTGAAGAAAACTTGGGACAATAATACCATCAGGACTCGAAATGATGTTCAGAGGTACAAGTCAAGATGGGAGAGTACATTGCAAAGTGTGCTGACATCAGTCAATGAGTATCTTATTTCAGGTGAAGTGAAGAAGAGGTTCATTAGTGAAGTTCTCACAAAAACATCTATCTCCAATCTCGTCAATGAAAACAAGTACAATGTCGCAAATAGCCTAAGAAATGCGGCAAATAGTGATGCCATTATGTCTGCCCACATAGATACATGGTGGAAAGATATAGAGTCGGAGTATAGAGGCGATGAGGAGGATAAGTTTGCTGCCTATGCAAAAAGCATCATCATCAATTGGGCCAATCGTATCATCTTTGCCCACCTGATTAAGCGTAGGCAACAAAGTGCTTTTGCCATTGACCAACTCGATTACGATAGTACGCCAAGGGATGGCAACAAGATCTTTCAGGAGATAACCGAAAAGAGTGACTTCTATAATATTTTCAGCGTAATTCCCTACAATGAGCATATTTCCGAGAAGACATGGGCTCAGTTGGTAGAGCTATCGCTTTTCTTGAAGAATTCTCCCATCAACAATATTAGTCAAAGGATTCTTCAGCAGGTGCTCGAAGGTTCGGTCAATATTTCCAAACGACTGATGAATGGCCAATATCCCACACCTCCGACATTAGCCGCCATTCTTTCACGGATGACAATCCATGATGTAAATGGTGAATGTTTCGATGGTTGTTGTGGAACTGGTACAATACCAAGTTTTATTATCAACTTCAAGAAAGACAGGAGAATCGGAGCAGCACAAGCGATGGCTACGACCTGGGCCAGCGACAAATTCAAATTGCCTTTGCAGATTGCGAATCTGGCAATGACCAACTACGATACTATTAACATGCCATGCCGCCTGTTCCAGAAAGATATTTTAACGTTGAATCCAGGCGACGAGGTGGAAATAGTAAATCCGCAAACTGGTGAACGGGAAACCTTTAGTTTGCCCCTCTTCGATAGTTTTGTGTCTAACCTTCCATTTGTCAAGTCAAGTGGAATTCCAGATGATGACACACCATTTGTAACTGCAATTAAGCGGGCAAACAATCTTTCGGGTAGGTCTGACTTCAGTTATTATATAGCCCTCCACTTGAAAAATCTTGTAAAGGCTGGCGGCTATGTTGGAATCATCCTTTCCAATTCATTCCTCGGAACAGATGCCGGCAGCAAATTCCTTGCAGCCATTAGGGAAGATTTTGACGATATGCGCATTCATATCAGTGGCAGCGGCAAATGGTTTACAAATGCTGATATTGTGACCGCATTGCTGATAATGAGAAGGAAAAGTGAAGAAGTAGAGGAAAATACTTCTATTTCATTCTTCACATGGAAACGAAATCTCAATGTTATTTCTGAGAGCCGTGATTACCAAGAAACGATTATAAACTCTTCATTGCTTGATAGGGAATTGGACAATGAAGTCATAGCAAGAGTGAATTACAACGCTGAAGAATTGGAATCGCTGATAAATCTAAAAGTGTCATATAATTCTCTGTTCAGCAATCTCAAATGGTTGCTGGAAATAAAAGACAAGTTAGTGCCAGTCAGCAACTATCTGAAAGTATTCAGGGGTAGTCGTAGAGGTTGGGATCCAATGTTTTTCCCACAAAGCGATGCACCTATTGAACCGCAGTTCTTGAAAGACGTGCTCATGAATGCAAGGACCACAGATAGCTATATTGCATCTCCGACCACAGACAGAAAAGCTTTCTGCTGTAGTATGGAAACTGATGAACTTGAAAGTCTTGGGTATCGAGGAGCACTGGCTTGGATTAAGAAATTCGAGGCAGAGGTAAATGAAATAGGAAGACCTCTTCCTGACGTTCTGGCACGTGCTGGAATGGAATGGTATGAACTGACAACCGATGAGATAGCCGAGATATTCACAATGATGAATCCCGATGACCGCATGTTCTACGCTAAGTTCAACTCGCCAACGTTTATCAATCAGAGATTGATTGGATTGAAGAGAAAACGAACTACGGATAATCTTGACTTGCTTCATGCCTTGCTCAATTCAATGCTCTCCTTATTTTATATAGAGGCTGTCGGTTTCGGTAGAGGTCTTGGTGTGCTTGATATCAACAAGGACTCCATTTCAAAATGTTATATGCTAAATCCAGCTTTGCTAAACGAAGAACAGAAGACGGCTATAATGACTCAATTCTCTCAACTAGTAGAGCGTGGTATCTTAGACATTAATCTGGATATAGATGACCCCATCAGACAAGAATTCGAAAGAGTGGTATTAGACGCCTTTGGAATTGGAGAATATTTTGACAATATCGTATCAAGCCTTAAAGCAATGAGGAAGGTTCGTAAGGCAGTCAGGCAGACCATTGTTCAACTGAGGTCACTCAATGACTCGGGAAGAAACGATGGTTTTGATGAACAGCTAATGTTAATGGCAGCCGAGAATGGACCAGAGAATTAACCCCCCGCCTTTGCCAAGAGCAGACGGCAAGGAGAGGGTTCTGATATAAAGAGAGGGCTTTTAGCCAATGATGACCAACCGATTGCCGACAATATCGTACCTAACAGGACGGGCGAATGATACGGCTTGGCCGTTATAGATGGCTGAGACATCTATGCCTCGTCGTTGGAACTCGTCGATGAGTGCCTGGTCGTGGTAGGCTCGCATACCAGTCCAGCCGGTATAATTGCAGGGCATACTTGGTGTAATAAATGTGCTGTTGCATAACTTTTGTTTTTGAAGTTTATAAATGTTGCTTCCGCATCGTACTGACCACCGTGGCTCATGCTATGCTCGGTTGAGCTAACGCTCTTCCTCTCTCGCGACTCGGTAAAGCTCAAACATGTTTGGCTCTGCTCTCGCTGCTCGCTCGGTTGGCGAGTCACCCTTTCGGGCACTGCTCTTGATGCTTCGGGGGGCAAAGGTAGAGAATATTGGGCAAAGTACAAAATAAACATTAAATTATTTGCAGTGGCCAGTTGTACCCCATAGATGTTAAATTGCCTTTAATGTAAATGCCATATCAAAATTTATCATCTGTCCGCTGTCAACATACTTTTGCCATGCATCTTCGTTGTGACTGATGTCTGAGAGCTTTGTGGAGTTCTCTGTCTTGAAACGCTGATAGATAGATTCAAGAATTTCGAGTTCTTCGTCTGAGAATTCGGAAAGGTCAGGAGAAAGTGTGGAGGTGAGTTTTGTACCTTCTGCTCCAGAATCAAAATGCACAATCTCTTGCTGGATGTCATCGTAGAAACAATAGATCCTGTCCCACCGAATGGGCACAGGGCCTCGCTGAATGGCTTTGTAGGCCTAACCACACCATTCCGATGGAGGCCATTCGGGAGGGTAAGTCTCTCCGTTCACGTAGGTATCGCAATCGCAGATTAGGTGAATTCCTGAAAGAACTGGATCTGACAGAAGGAAGGGCAACAGGAATCCCTACGGTGCAGGAGGAACTTGAAGTCAACGGCTCGCCCAGAGCGACTATCGAGACTGACGAGGAAAGAACGTACTTCCTGATAGACATTCCTTGCCATCCTTATTTCGCCAAGAAAGAGATTGAAATTGACACCAATGGCGTAAAAGAAGATGCCGAAAGTGGCGTAAAAAGTGGCGTAAAAGGTGGCGTAAAAGAACTATCTGATATTCAGGAGATTATTGTAAAAGAAATGCTATTCGACCCGTCTATTACGACCAGTGAAATGGCGCAAAAGACTGGCATAAAGTTCAGAACTCTCCAGCGACATATCTCTCAGCTTCAAGCAATGGGGATTGTTGTCCGCAAAGATGGTCGAAAAGATGGTTATTGGGAGGTCGTAAAAAACAAATAGTCTTCTGATACTATGCCAGTAATCATTACAGATACGTTCGACTACAACGATATTACACCAATAATGACAGTCAGACTGTCTCAATCTTTGTGAGGATTTTGTCAAATAGAGGAAGAAAAACAATGAGAATATTGACATTTTTGCCGAAAAGCTTGGAGAAAATCTCAAAAAGGTGTATATTTGCACTGATAAAAATCTCAAAAAGGTGTAAAATATGGCAGAGCAAAAATCTCAAAAAGGTGCAAATGACATCGTTATGAAGAGAAAAATATATCAGCAACTCCTTGACTGGAAGGAGAAAAGACATGGTGAGGTGGCACTTCTTGTAGAAGGTGCGCGACGCATCGGGAAGAGCTATATCGTAGAGGAGTTCGGCAGGAATGAGTACGAATCGTATATCCTCATTGATTTCAACAAGGCTCCTGAGATGGTGAGGGAATGGTTCGACCTCTATCTGGAGGATCTTGATACGCTGTTTCTCTATCTGAGCCAGCACTACAGGGTAAGGCTCCATGAACGCAAGTCGCTCATCATCCTTGATGAAGTGCAGCTTTGTCCGAGGGCAAGGGCCGCCATCAAGTTCCTTGTGGCCGATGGAAGGTATGACTACATCGAGACGGGTTCGCTGGTAAGCATCAAAAAGAATACCCAGGGGATAGTACTACCTTCAGAAGAAATCCCCATCCAGATGTACCCGATGGACTTTGAAGAGTTCCTTTGGGCAACAGGGAATGACATGCTGATGGACTTGATCCGTAAGATGTATGCAGACAAAAAGTCGATGGGACAGGCTTTCCACCGTCAGGCAATGGATGCTTTCCGACTCTATATGATTGTTGGTGGAATGCCGCAGGCTGTCAAGAAATATGTGGAAACAAAGGATTTCGATGCCGTGGATGCTGCCAAGCGTGGAGTGCTGGCCATCTATCGTAACGACATTTTCAACTATGCGGGTGCAATCGCTGACAAGGTGGTATCGATTTTTGACCAGATACCTTCGCAACTCTCAAAGCACGAGAAGAAATTCAGATTGTCAGCCCTGAAGCCAGGTGCCAAATACCGTGACTGGGACGATGCTTTCTTCTGGTTGAAGGATGCAAGGGTAGTTAATATCTGCTATAACTCGACAGAGCCAAATATCGGTTTGAAAATGAACGAAGACCGCACTACGTTGAAATGCTATATGAACGATACAGGTCTGCTCATTAGCCATGCCTTTGACGAGAAAGGCATTGTCTCTTCGGAGATATACCAGAAGCTGCTGCATGACAAGCTGGAGGTGAATGAGGGAATGCTCATCGAGAATATCGTAGCCCAGATGCTTGCTGCCAGTGGCAATAGCCTGTATTTCTACAGCAAGTCATCAGAGGATGCAGAAAATCGGATGGAGATCGATTTTCTGCTTCAGAAGGACAAGGTTACCAGCCGTCATAACATACGGCCCATAGAGGTGAAGAGTGGCAAGAATTACACGCTGTCATCCCTGACGAAATGCCAGAATAAATTTGGGGAATACATAACAACTCCAACCGTACTTCATGCCGCTGACTATAAAGTGGAGGATGGTGTTACTTACTTGCCGCTCTACATGACACCCCTATTGACTTCTTGACTCTTCCATCATTCATGCGGATAATTTATTTTTAGGTACTCACGCTCGGCAAAAAAAGAAAGATTTTCTTTGTTTTGTGCTCGTTAATTCGTAACTTTGCACCCGTAATATAATATTATATACATAACTACAGATATGAGAAAAGTATTCATTGGATTATTGATGTTCATGACAACTACCATGAACATCAGTGCGCAGGATTTAGACCTGCCAGGGCTGACATCGCCAAAGAATGTAAAGGTAACAGATGTCGGTAGATATACTGAGTTTCTTGCAGAGACTCTATTGACTGACTCAATAACGGGCAGACAAGATACTGTATATCAGTCAGTGCCTGAAGTAGTGTGGCAGTCGGAAGGCGAGGACATTTACAGGGATACTCAGGCTCCGCGCCGTGCATTGTCACCCATAAAACTCAAAGGTGATTTGAACACTTTTTTCACCAACTTGACTATCTACTTGTTTAAGTTCACCTATGAATCGATAGATAGTGAAGGTAAGCCCGTGACACTATCAGGCATAGCTGCTACCCCCAACCCCAAGCAGACAAAAGAAGTTAATAATATGCTGATTGGTACACATATCACTATTACTTCCAATGCCGAAACTCCGTCCAACCAAACCCAAAAATTGGATTTGAGTGACTGGGGCGTGCTTTACTCTATGGCTTCTGGAAAACCAACAGAACTAGCTACAGGAGTGAAAGTTGGACGTGTTGTCTTAGGAGTCTTATCCTTCGGACTTTCAGAGGCAGCCTGGTCTTCTGTAGATGTTACAAGAAATATTCTATTTAATAAATATCGTCATAATTTTGTTGTTCTGCCCGACTATGAGGGATATGGTGAAACAGCAAATCGCGCCCATCCATATCTCTATCAGGAACTGACAGCGCGTCAGGTTGCCGATGGTGCACGTGCAGCCTATTATGCCTATAACAACGATCCCGGACTGAAAGGCATCCATTTGAATTTCAGGAAGGACTGGAAAACGGCTATCTGCGGATATTCACAGGGCGGTTCGGTAGCTATGGCTACACAACGTTTTATGGAGCAGAACAATATAGACGATGAATTCCACCTGACGGGATCCATCTGTGGCGACGGCCCCTACGACCCTATATCTACCTTGATGTATTACGTGAAGCGTGACTTGGAAAATCAGCCAATGTCGATGCCGGTGGTGCTGCCGCTTATCGTCAAGGGCATGTTGGACACGAATCCGTATATGCGTGCGCACAAAGCTACAGACTACTTTAACCAAAAGTTCCTGGAGACAGGTATTATGGACTGGATTGGTTCAAAGAAAATGTCGACGGGTGATATAGAAAAAGCTTTTAAGAAGTTATACACCGATGGTAAGAACGGAGATAAGAATTACTACCACGACATTTTTGATGAAAGTGGCAATGCCAAGATGCGCAACATCATGAATAAGAACTGTTATGAATACTTCCTGGATAAATATAACAGATATAAGGATAAGTATAAGACGAAAGAGGGTATTCCCCTTCCCGATAAACGCGGTGTGATGGAAGACCTGCACATGGCACTCGCCAGCAACGATGTCACCAATGGCTGGGAACCCAAGCACCATATTCTGTTGTTCCACTCGACGGGTGATACTACAGTACCTTACGACAATGCTGAACGTGCTACTGCCAACTTGGGCAATTGGGCCGTGCTACACAAGGCTGATAATAAGAAAGACCATATGGATTCAGGAATAGACTTTTTCCGTGGCGACTCTAATGCAGGTGTATTCTTTCATGATAACCTGCGCATTAGCTCGGCTATTAGAGCAATAATGGGATTGCCCTATAATGGACAGAAGGCGGGCGATATTAAATCATGGTAAAGTTCTCTCTATATAGTGCTATATGTATTTTAAAGAAAAAGGATATCATAAAATGAAGATTACAATGAAAAAGATATTATTCCTGATTACTATCCTTATGCCAATGGCTGCATGGGCTCAGCTGTTCAAAGCCGACATCACGGTGAACGGCAGTAAAAAACCTGCAGAGTTCATGGTGTCAGGTAAAGACGAATGCAAACTGGGAAATGGTCGTAATACCTGTGTTCCACAATACGTTGAGGGCTTTGTCTCTATTCCTAATGAAGTGACCTACAAAGGAACGACTTACAAAGTCAAGGAGATTAATAAATTTGCATTTCGCTTGTGTTCTAAGATTACTAGTGTTAATATTCCCGAAGGTGTTACCCGTGTGGGCGAGTTTGCCTTCCAGGGATGTTGTTCTCTGGAGGAAATAGACCTGTGCACCACGCTGAAGACTATTGGTTCTGGTGCATTCATCGACCTGCCTAAGTTGAAGAAGGTGAAGTGTGATGCCACAACGCCCCCAACTTGGGAATATAACGATGTGTTTAAGTTCCACAGCGACGGCATTGGATCAACAAAATCGGAGAAATACAACGTTACACTCCATGTCCCCGATGCTGCCATAAACACCTATAAGGAATCAAAGTTTACTAAAACTGAGATAGGATGGAACACTGCTGAGGGATGGGCCAACTTTTCCGCCATAGGAAACAGCCAAGGAGCCACGCTCCGCATTACGAATGCTAAGGAACTGGTGGCGTTCCGTGACGCCACGAATAACGGATTAGTATATAGGAAGGTGGTACTGGAGAATGACATTGACATGAGTCAGGAAAGTGCATGGACAGAACCCATCTGCGCAAATAAAGAAAACCCTTTCACGGGTGTCTTCGACGGACAGGGCCATACCATTTCGGGGCTTCATATTCATAAAGCCTCCTACGAACCCGTTGGCACTGCCGCCTTGTTCGGTTACGCGAAAAATGCCAGAATTGTCGACCTGAGAATGAAGAAATGCACCTATATAGGTAAAACGGCGGGTACTATTTGTTCAGAAACGATAGAGGACCTGTCTGGTACTACCTATACTTCGATAGACAGTGTGTTTGTTGAGGAATGCACAGTCCAAGGTACAACCCACGGTGGCGGATTGGTAGGAAAAGCCTCGATGGTAAATGTTGATAGGAGTGTTGTTCTGAAAACGAATGTGTCAGTAGATAAAGATAACAGCGATACTTACCTTAGCGGCATGTTGGGATGGGTGTCAAATGGCACAGCCAACAACGTTGCCGTTATTGGTGGCGAATTAATTGGAAGAGAGAAGAAGGGCACCTTTATTGGAAGCTGCAAAAATTATAAGGTTTTCAATAGTTTCACCACCTATGAATTGGTTGAGGATAAATACGAAAGTCTGACCAATTGTGTTTATAAAGGCAAAGAATATACCTATAAAAATGAGAGAGGCGAAAGGAAGACTATCAAATTAGGTCCCGCTGAACATGAGACGATGTTTTGTGTAGAAATTCTGGGACTGGCTGACTGGGTGTACTATCCTAATAAGTATCCGTTGCCTGCCTGTTTCGAAGACAGACTGCCTGAACCGACTGCCAACGTCATGACACTGCGCCCAAGAGGAATGGCTGATGATCGTGTGAACGGATTGTCTTTAGCAGAGGGCGATGAAAAGACTATTAATTGGACAGACTTCAGTAGTGGCGAGGGTTCGTTCCTCAGTAAGACGAAATTCAAAGCCAGCCGTCTTTGGGTGGACGGCAATCTGACCGGATCTGTCCTGAAAGGAGAACTGCCTATAGGCAAGACGACCATTACGGCACGTGATGGTATCAGATATGACCGCACACTTGAAGCAAAGAAAGCAGAACCTACTATCACTCAAGTTCCTGTCTTCGAGGTTGATTCGAAAGGTCATTTAGTCATTGATGATGATGGACAACCTGTCATTACCGGCTATGAAGAAATAGAAGAAGACGATTACGATAATGGTGTCTATCCTTTGTATTTGCCATTTCATAAGACCATGCCAATCAACTGCCTTGTTTTTAAACCTATCAAGTTAGTAAGTGATGCAGATGGTATTGCTAAGATTGAAATGGAAAAAGTGGAGAGCCGCGAGGTGGAGGCCTGGACACCTTATTTTGTGGTAGTAAGCAACGAATCCGTATCTCTCGGTACTACTTTCGAGACTATCACAAAGCCGTCAGCCAATAGCATTTCATTAGGTGACAATTACGAATTTACGGGAACCTTATATGCTATAACGAAGGATGATGCAGTAAGTCAGAAAATTTACTGTATGGATGCTGAAGACAATACGAAATGGAGTGTGATGAACGACAAAAATAAGCAGGACATACCAGCCTTTAGTGCTTTCTTCCGTTCAAAGGGCTCTCAGACATCAGCGATAGAACTCACGATGGAACATATTTCTGATGCTAATTTCGAATATGAGATGTTCTTCGATGACGAAGATAACCGTATACTATATGTCAGTAACTATAAAGGAGAAGGTGGCGATATCGTCATTCCCTCTACAGTCACAGCTAAAGTAGGTGGTACAGAGCGCACGATGAATGTTGTAGGTATCGAAGATGATGTATTCCAGAAGAAAGGTGCCCAAATCCGTTCTATCGACCTCAGCAAGTGTGAGAATATCGAAAACATGTATGTTGACCGCAATATGAACGGCAACCCCTTCCATGGCTTGAAGGAGACTGCGCTGATTTTCATGCCGAAAAACAATGGAAGCCTTGGTGTTAACGTGGTGAATGGCGACCAGTGTCAGAAGCTGCTGCTGAAGGAAGGCGAGGATTTCTATTCTCCTCGTGACTTCAAAGCAAAGAATGTGGAATACAAGCGCGCGATGGCTGCCAACGATAACTATACTATCTGTCTGCCTTATAGTGCGCCCACGATATCAGGGGTGAAGTATTACGAACTGAAGGGTATCAAAGGTAGCAGTCTGCAGTTCTCGGAGGTAACCCAGACGAAACCTGGTGTTCCTTATATGGTTGTGACGACATCGTCAGTTGATAATTTCGACTATGATGAGAACAAAAACAACGGGGCTTCAACGGATATCGTATCGAAAGTGGCCGAAGGTAGTGCTGGAGGTGGATATACCATGTATGGTACATATTCACTCATCTCTCCTGCTGAGACTATAGATAAGTTTATTCTGCAAGACCAGGGCAAATGGCAGAGGGCAAAGACTGAGAATCCTAATGTATATATCAGTCCGTTCCGTGCCTATCTGTTAAGCACAGGAGATTCGGATGATACCGGTTCTGAAGTTGATGATGGAACAGGCATTAACAATATCCACACCACCGACTTAGATGGTACCGAGCGTTGGTATGATCTGAATGGACGCATCATCAACGGCGCTCCATCAAAGAAAGGTGTTTATATTCGCCAAGGAAAGAAGATTGTTATACGTTAATTGATGAATTGTATGAAGAATTGTAAGATGAAAGATTACATCGAGCCACGGATGGATGTTATTGCGCTTGAGTATCAGAATCTGTTAGCTGGTAGCAACATTATTGATCCGAACGAGGAGCCCATCGGACCAGCCAAAGGGCGCGAGTATGATGATGACATGCTAAAATTATTAGAAGAAAACTTCTTGTTGTGATACGATAAAAGCGAAGAGTAATAGATTCTACAAATAAAAAACTCACAGGGGAACGTCCTCTGTGAGTTTTTCGTTTATTTGGTGAACAGCGATTGCAGCTCTTTATTGTCCTTAATCAGCTCCGTTAATTCATTGATTATGGTCTTCAATTCTTCGCTGTCTTCCTGGTTGTCAGCTAACTCCATGAGCAAACAGGTCTTGATGGCAAACATCACACCTCCGTACATGTTGTGGTCACCAAAGTCTTCAAAGTCTGTTTGCACTTTGCAACCACGTTCCTTCAGGAAATTCGCCATTTTCTCGCTGACATGCCAGTCCATATAGGTGTCCTTGGTGCTGTGCAACAGGTAGAATTGTGTTGTCTTGCTGGGCTGCCAGGTGCTGCTGGGGTCGCACAGCGAGTTCTCCTTGAACTTGTCGTACATAACCTTGCCGACACCTTTCGTCCAATCGCAGGCGACTGGGGTCAGGATTTCATCTACTTTCTTCTCGTTGCCGATAAACTTATTGATATCGGACGTAAAGTATTTCTTGCTGAGAATCCAGTCCTGGATATGGTCGCAGAGCGGCTCCTTGAAAATCTCCTTATAGTCGATGCCCATCTTGTAGGTCTCGTTATAAGCCACCATGATGAGTGGGAAGGAGCAGACGTAACCGGTATAGTTGGTTTCCACATAGTTCTGCCATACGGTATTGATGTCATAAGGTGAGGAGCCTACACCGGTGAACGTTATCTTGATGTCGGGGCGGTGCTCGTCGATGAAGCGCTGGATGCCTAAAGCCAGCATACCTGCACTGCTATAGCCGATATTCGAGATGGGCAGACCGTCAATCTTATAGCCCTTTGACTTCAGAATCTCGATGGCGGCATCCCAGCAGTCGAGAGTTTCCACCGCGGTGATTTCCGGACAGCAGTATGCCTGCGCCTTCTCGTTGGTGAGTGTCCATCCGTAGAGGTCTGACGAGATGGCTATGCAAGCCTGTTCTCCAGTCATATAGAGCGACATCTCTTCTTTTCCTTCCAGCGAGAAGCGTTCGGTTTCCTTCGCATGTGTCCATTGGGTGAGGATCATCAGGTGACGTGGATTCAACTCTTTGGTGAACACCTTGCGAGGCATATTGATGGTACCGGTCAGACGGACGGGTGTCTTCAGGTCGGGTCCCACACTGTTATACTCGAAGATAATCTGGTCGAAATCGGATTTGAACTTGCCGTTCAAGAGCTGGTCCATGACGACGCGTTGGCGGTCTTCGCTCTTGATCTTCCAATCGAGCTTGTAGGTTCGTTCGGGCAGACCCGGGTTTACATTGACTTTATTGTCTGAGTCAGAGTCGGAGTCGGAACATGCTGTCAGGACAAACGTAGCTACTGTGAAATACAGCAGAAAAGTAGTGCAGCTTGTAAATAATTTAGTCTTCATATTCAATAAAAAAGGAAAGATTTGTATATAAATTCGGGTGCAAAGTTAGTCATTTGCAGCGATTTTTCGTGCCTTTTCCATCATCGGCGACAAAACTGCTATTCCTTCTTCAAGTAATCAAATAAATTGATTCTGCCTGTCTCGTTTTCAATATCAAGTAGCGGTACTTTCTCCACCATCCTTGTAACACCAGTATGCTTGTCAACATAAAAATGAACCGTTGCCCCCGTATAACTGCGGAACACCACTTCGTACGTAGAATCCGATTCCACCCCCATCTTCACATACATGATGGAGGGATTCTCCTGGGCAATACTCCAATCATACGTCTGATGGCAATAGTTGCTGACTCCCTCGTAAGCATTTTCTTCCGTAACTCTTCTGGCAGGATGGTCTGAACCGCACGAGGAGCAGAACAGCATCATTAACAAGGAATAGACGACGATAAGCGGTTTCATATCTTTAGTTCTCCTAGATTCCGCAGCACTTTAGTTTAATAGCTTTTATAAGTTCCTGAGCAACAAAAAGTTCTTCGACGCGCGAAGCGGCAAAGCCGAGCGGCCCAGGATTTTTTCATGTCATATAAGTCGGATTTGATAATTCAGGTGCAAAATTAATGAAAATTGCTGTGATTTGCGTAACTTTGCCTGTATATTTTCAACACTTTAAGAATATGAGTAAGGATAACAACGAAAGACATTATGGTTTTAAGCATATTCAGCCAGAGTACAGTTGGATGACTCCTGGCTGGATAGAGGAACTGGTGAAGCATGAGCCGGATGAGGAGGTGCGGAACTATGTAAGCGAGATTTTGACGGACTTGACAGCCCCAGAGAAATCTCGATTGGAAAGTCCAACAGATAATCTGGACTGTATTGAGAACTATTGGATTAACCGTCTATTGGCAAAAAGCACTAAATTTGAAGATGATGCCGTCTATAAGTGGATGGTAATCTCACAAGCTCTTCTACCTATGAATGTCATAGTAAAAAACAGCCCGAACACGGAGTGTTCAACCTTCTCCAAAGCCGCGATTAGGATTATTTAACTGTCGCTTTTAGCCCATTTTGAAGACTTTTGCGCTCTGATTCCATCATAAAACTAACAATCACATGATAAGCCGAAATCGTTTATGATGTCAAATTTTCAGAGCCGAAACCAACGGCTACGTGTACACCAGGTGTACACAGGAAAAAGAAAAAGGAGCCAGATTTTTATCTAACTCCTTAATTTTTAGGCGCTTCAGGATGGGCTTGAACCAACGACCCCCTGATTAACAGTTAAAAAATGTAAGATTTTGCGATATTATGTTTAAGCGGATTTGGCTGATTCACAGAAAGTTAGTAACTTTGCAGCAGTTTATGATACTCCATGAAATTGGGTAATTACGAGAATAGATAACCAAAATTTGTTCAGACGAATTGTCAATAAATAAAGGAGTTTCAGAAGATTTGAGTGAGTCGAGATAACCAAAATTTGTTCAGATTTGATAAAATTGACTGAAATGGCTGAAAGAAAGAAGAGGGAAAAGGTACCCAACATGGAGTCGCTGACAATGGGAAATTGCACCATTTCGCTTACTCTTGATACAAGAT
>ONDP01000029.1 GCA_900316645.1 uncultured Prevotellaceae bacterium | reverse complement strand
GTTGGAGGACGTGAAGTCGAGTCTGATTTCCACCCGACGCATCATCTTCACTCCCGATGTGGACTTGAAGGACGAGCTGAAGGCCACTGCCGTCCAGATCACCTGCTTCGACCGCACTGGTAAGGAAGTGAAGCGTGTCACCTCTGCCGACGACGGCACCGTGGAGGATCCCGAGGGACCATCAACTGAAGGTGGCGGACCTTCTACCGAAGGTGGCGGACCAAGCACCGAAGGGTAAAAGAAGTGAAAAGTGAATAGTGAAAAGTGAAAAATTAAGTTCATAGTTCATAGTTCATAGTGAAAAAACTGACCCCTACATCCTCAACTTACCCCTCGGGGGATTGAGGAATGAGAGCCCCCCTCCCGACCTCCCCGAGGGGAGGAGGGGGAACTCCCAAACGACCAAACGACTAAACAACTAAACGACTAAAAAAATGAATAATTCAAAATGGAAGATGGTGATTCAGATACTGATAAGTATCCTCACCGCACTGGGCACAACGCTGGGTACAACTAGCTGCATGGGACATGGACCTATTTACTTCTAACGAAAAGAGCCGGAGGAAAAATTTCCTTCGGCTTTTTTTTATTCCCTCGTCACAGGCTACGCTTACATACAAACCCGCTTACAGCCCCATGTGAACATATTGCGAAAAAATTCGTTGCGAAAAATTTCGCATAACATTTGGAAGTGTCAAACATTTATTGTATCTTTGCAGAAAAAAGGAGCGATATGAACAATCCATTTAAGTTTGGTACACTTGTTGATGACGAGTTTTTTACTGACAGAGTCAGCGAGTTGGAGAGTATCCAAAGGATGCTTGACAGTGAGAATCATTTGGTGCTTATCAGCCCACGTAGGTTTGGCAAATCAAGTCTTGTGGCCAAGGCTGTGAAAGCATCAGGGCGTCCTTCCATATCGCTCAATCTGCAAAACATGCTCAGTATTGAGGATTTTGCATCAAAAATCCTGCGTGGGCTTTTCCGTCTGTATCCATTAGAGCGTATCAAGCATTTAATGACGCATTTCAGGATTGTCCCAACAATATCTACCAATCCCATTACTAATGGTATTGATGTGTCATTCCAGCCTGTTATTAATGGTATGGTCCTTTTGGAAGATGCAATGGCTCTGCTCGAAAAGGTGAGTACGGAGGACAAGAAGTTGATTGTTGTCTTCGATGAATTTCAGGAGATTATGAATATTCGCAAGGGACTGGATAAGCAGCTACGCTCCATCATGCAAGAGCAGCAGCACTTGAACTATATTCTGTTGGGTAGCCAAGAGTCTATGATGACAGAGATTTTCGAGCGGAAAAAATCTCCTTTCTATCATTTTGGAAAGTTGATGCATCTGAATAAAATCCCTTATGAGGACTTCAGAGCCTACGTCGCAGAGCGATTGCCCTTGAAGAAAGAAGAACCCTTGAACACCATTGTCGATGAGATTCTCTCTTTTACAGGTCTTCATCCTTATTACACCCAGCAATTGAGCGCTCAGGTTTGGGAGATAATGACCTATGACCAGCACTTCGACAATGTTGTCGATGAAGCCATCAGTGCCATCGTCCAAACTCACGATTTGGACTTTGAACGTCTTTGGCTCAGTTTTAATCGCACAGACCGTTTTATCATGCAAAGCCTGAGTAACAATAATAACCCTTTGCAAAATCGCCAAATGGCCACCAGTACCACATTCAGCGCTATCAAGCGTCTGATGAAGGCAGGTTATGTGATACGTGTAGAAGATTATGAGATAGAAGACCCATTCTTCAAAACTTGGATTATAAGGACGTGCATATAGAATAAAAAAGTCGTAAATTTGCATCAGAAAGTTAGAAAAAGTGTGCTAGTCATACACAAAACCGAACTTTCGAGTGTATTTTATGAGAATAGAAGAGACATCATGGGGATGTTTCTCTCATCGGGAATACAAAAAGTTTAGGAGTTTAGATATTTAGGATTTATAGTAAAAAAGGAAAAAAATAATTTTTATATTTACATTGATACTAAAAACTAAATATCTAAACTTCTAAACATGCTCAACCAGAAAAAGTTGTCTTATCCATACATAAATTAAAATTTGTTAGGTCGGACACCTTTTGTCCGTCTCTATCCGTAATTTTGCCTCCGAAATTGAAATTATAGGAGATAAAATTATGAATCAAGACAAAGATTTAATGTTCTTAGCCAGTTGTCAGAACGACGACCTGCGCACGTTGTGCGATATCCTCATCTATAATAATAAAGGTGAGATAAGGTTAAGTGAGCAACTAACAGATACTGATGCCTATCTCAATTGTTATCCAAACAGAATGAACCTGATGGCAACAGAGATTGCGGAAGAATTACGAAAGTTTGGCAGCAATACAGTTAGGACTATCTGTCGTAAAGGTGAGGCTGACAGTTATGAGACTATCGTTCGACGAGTATGTAAAAGAATGGGCGTTAAAGTGAACGACTATGATAACACCCCAACTATGGAGCGTGAACTGCTGACTACTATCTGTGAACAGACTACAAGCAAACTGTCTGATGAAGAATTGAGAAAACTGGCCGACAAGGCTGGTATCCCTCATAAGAGTTTGAACCACCAGATGCTTGTATCTGCCATCTTGTTTGCTATTCGCAGAAACACCCATTTGCTGACAGAGATGATTTATTATGTTACGTCACGAATTGCCAGTATGCTGTTAGGTCGCTGGATTGGCATGATGGGCATGAGCGCTGTCAGTCGATATTTAGGAATGGCTGTAGGCCCTATTGGATGGACTCTTTTGGCAGGCTGGACAATCAGTGACATTGCCTCTCCAGCTTATCGTGTGATGATTCCAGCTGTTATCATGGTAGCCTCTATGCGCTTCCGTCAGACAGCATTGTTACCCCAAATTAATTAAGTATTATGCAAGCAAAGGATATTATGCACCCTGAGGATGCTAAAGCACTTCAGATGCTGAAGAAATTGAAGGGATTTGATGACCTCATCCGTCTGATGATGGAGAATGGTTATGAAAAACAGGAACGTGGTGACAATCTTGGTGATTATCTGAAGGTTAACGATAACAATTACAAAGATATATATCAGCTTTTCAAAGGGGTTGTCAAGCAAGTGGGTATAAAGATGCCAGAACTCTACATTTACAATGATCCAGAGATGAATGCCTATACCTATGGCGAAACAAATACGTTTGTTGCTATCAGCAGTTCGTTGATAGAAAGATTGTCAATTGACGAACTACGTTCTGTTATGGCTCATGAGTGTGGCCATATTCTCTGCCAGCACACCTTATATAATACGTTACTGCGTACGATAGAGGAACTTGGTATACTGTTGCAAATCATATCCTATTCTACTTTAGGCCCTATCCTGATGGCTATGCAATACTGGAGCCGAAAGAGTGAACTCTCTGCTGATCGTTGCGAAGCAGCTGTTGTTGGCCATGAGGTATATCAGCGAACTCTTCTAAAACTGACTTGTGGCTTATCAAAGATTGAAGGAAGTCCTTATCAATTGGTAGAACAGGCTCGTGAGTACCATCAGATGAAGCATGAATCATGGTGGGATATTATTCAGCAAAATTGCCGTATTGCCTTCTCCTCTCATCCCCAATCATGCGAACGAGCTTGGGAGATAGACCGTTGGAAGAACTCCTGGCAATACAGAAGACTAAGAGAATCATTATAATGTATGAAACATCCTATCACAAAATTTCCAGTAGAGCCTTATGAGGCAATAACAGAAGAATTTGTCCAAAGGAAATACTATGAATATAACCAGCTATATTTTGCTGGCGAATTACCACCATGTAAATTCCGTTTTAATGCGATGTCTCTATATTATGGATGTTTGGGCCAATATTATGGATATAAGGACATTCCTGAAATTTGGATTGATATTATGACAACATATGTAATTGTCAAGGAAGATACGATTACAACGATGAAGTATTTGCATATAATATATACGCAGTAGAATATGAACCTATTAAATAATAATGTATTAATATGGCATTAGATATTGTAACTAAAGGTATTCCATTCCTTCACATGGCTATTGTTGCAGCTATGGTGCTGGCTGGTGTTCCAAGAATCTATTCTTATACAGCATTGATTTGGGGCGCATGTGCAATCATGTCAATTCCTCTAACTGAGGAGCAGTTTGATTTGGAACTTCCATGTATCTGGAAATATAGATGTCTGGTAGGATTAGGAACTGTATTTATACTTTTTAGATAATATTCAAGCAGCGGTATGGAATAAACATCTTTATTTTTTGGTAATATCGAGGAAAATCTTTATTTTTGCCGATGCAATATATTAATCGAACTAAATATGGTAAATTATTCTATTAGGTCAGTCTATAATAAAGAATATTTTGAGTTATATTCGGAAAAAAGAAATCGTTCCTTCAGATTTGCCAAATACAATGGCAATAATTATGAAGAATTGTGTAAGTACATCCATGAGGTATCACCCAACACTGAGATATGGGAGGAATATAAAATGACCAAGAATTCTTTTTATACCTATTCTGGACGTACATATCAGTTTAATGAAGTTCCTCTTTGGGAGATGCGTTGTTGTATAGTCAGTAATCCCTTCTTGTTATTGGATGGCGAAAGAATACCCTTAACTCTTTCGCAATCTGAAGCAGAGGAGTATCTTAAATTGTCAGATAAGAATACTGTGTTTTGTTATGATGATCTCTGCGTTAATTACATGTACAATAGCGAATCATGTGAATATGTATTAATTGATAGAAATCATCCGAGGGGAATATCTTCTGCAAATCTAAACAACCATCAAGAATGGTATATTGGTATTATTGACAATATTCATGAATTACCAAATCCATGTACTCCTCATTACCAATTTGACATCCATATAGTTCATTTTGAATATGGATTGCGCGAGAAAGCAGACAAAATAGTAAGCTTAATATATGAGATTAATAAGTTAGCTCATATTACACAGGATGGGAAAATAATTTTTAAACCATCTTGGGAAGATTTCAAACGCTACAAAACATTGTTTCTAAAATGTCAAAAAGAAAGTCATCTTAAGGATTTTGTCCAAACGCTGTATAATTATATTTATGAAGAAACGAAAGATTACCAGAAAGATCAAAAAAATAAAATAACGCGCATGACTCTTCCACCTAAGTTTAGATCCTCTAAATTCGTAACAATGGTTGGAGAATTTAGAAACTATTATGATCATGGTATATCAGAATATGAATCTAACAAAGAATCTATTAATCAGATTTTTATAAAATACTTAAACATTAATACACCGCCCAAACAAGTAACAGATTATGAAAGAATACAATTGGGACTTTTAAATGACTTTGAATTATTCCTAAAAACTTTGTATGATAGTATAGGGAAAAATCGCAAAATTGTTGACTATATTTCTACTGATGATAAAGGCAATGTGTATTGTTCAAACGTATTGCTTCCAAGAGATTTATTTGGATTTAAAGGGTGTAGATGCCAGTTGTCCCAAATTGTTAATAACAACATAATTGGTTTGAATAAAAAGTATGAGTATTATTGCCAATTTCCAGATTTTATATATTTCAGGAGAGAAGGTGTAATAGAATATGATGATCAGGGATTCCTGAAATGCCATAATATCCTAATCCCAGATGATTCCCTACGATTATACTTAGGTAAAAAAGCAATTGTCAATAAAATCTTTATTTCTAATCAGAAATATAGAGAGTTAGGCTATAATACAGTTGCGTGCGAATTAACCATTGTTGTTGATCCTTCTATAAACGGAGAAATAGAAATAAATAACAATGTTCCGAGTATTTCATCTATTGAATTACCTAAAGAGTGGTTAGCTTTTAGTGGATTTATCGGAGATATAAGAAATATCCGTGCCAATTCTATTTTCATAGGCCAAAAATATGAATTAACACCTTTGATAAATATAAAAGAAGGTGATGTTCGAAAAGACAAAATGGGTATTTGTTATTGTGGTAATGTGTTATTGCCTCCAACTGCGGTGAATTATTTAGGAAAACGTGTGAGATTAGGGAAGAAGGAGAAAAATATTAATTCGAGACATTCATTTTATCAACTATATTGCAATGATTTCGATTTGATTTGAAGACACTAGTGTTTTAAATTCATTTTTATAGTTAGAATTATGGCAAATATCTTTCAGGGCGAATCAAAGGAAGCGCAATGCGTACGTGAGTGGGACAGATTACTCCGTGAGAGGGAGTGGATTGACACTGATGTTTTTGCAGATATATTCGATTATAAAAACATCTCTGGCAAAGAAGAATTAGCCTATAGAAAGGCTATCAAAAAAGCAAAAAACGATATACGCCAAGCTCTTGCAGAACGCGGCTTCTATTTACGAGAGAGTAAGTCTGTCGAAGATAATCGCAAGCTTCTTACAGCCTATCCTGATAACAATAAAGACCCCTTGCATGACATTAGAATCATGGCTATCATCGATGATGCGATGAATTATAGGCGTGCATTGCAACTTACTTACGCACCCTCATACCACGACGAGGAGGAACACATCTTTCATCCACAATATTTACGCATCTACAATGGAAGACAATATGTATATGGAGTCTATGATAACGTAGAGGAAAATCAGGGACTTCCTTTCGTAGCACTACCAATTGACCGAATCGTGACTGCTGTAAAAACTAAAGATGTTCCTTATCTTCACGGCAATCCCGAGGAATATGAGCGTCAGATGCGTGATGTTATGGGGGCTTCCCCGAACTTTCGCCATCCCGAAGTAGTGGACGTGATACTCCGTACTCATGATCCTAAGACGCACAAACTTCTACTAACGAAACCGCTCCATCAAAGTATTCGTGAGTTAAAGGCCTGCACCCCTGAGCAGTACGGCGAACTCACCATCCACGTGCAAATTTCCAAAGAGTTGGAAAATTGGATTCTTCACTATGGCACAGGGATAGAAGTCATCTATCCTATTGAATTGCGCAACCATCTCGCACACGTAATACATATAATAAGTGATTATTATAAAGAATAGGTCTCTAAAAAAAGAGATCCTATTATCTTTCAATAATACTTGCAAATAAAGAGTAATCGCAGTATCTTTGCACCGTCAATCAGAAATAATCCGAGAGACGCCATTACCACTTATGGGCAGAAAAGACGGTGGAAAACTAAATCTTTTATCTATGTTTAACCAAATTATCAAAGCGGTGACTTTTACTACAGCTCTATTGGCTTTCTATAATGAGGTTCGTAGAACTGTTGTGTTTGAGAGTGTAAGGAAGCAGGAAAAGTGCAAACCGGTTAAAGGATTTTCTGCTTAATTGTTAATCTTTTAATTTATTATCATTATGGAGAACATAAAGAGAACAAATCTTGAAGTTGCAGGAGGTTTGCTTCTTTTGGCAAGTGGTTACGTAATTCATTGGTGGCAAACACGCAATGATGTGCCTAACGCAGTAAGGGGTGCCAAGGCTGCAAAAGACAAGGAACATGCAGAAGACATGCGCAAGTTTGAAGAACAGAGACAGAAGGAAAACCAGATGTTTCGTTCTATTATTGATTATTTCGTTAATAATAAAGAAAAGGTATAGTTATGTCAGATATTTCAAAAGCAATCCAAGATTGGGAGAAAATGGTATCCCATACCGACGAAGTTTTAAAACACCGCATCTCAGTTTATGAGCACTCGGAATCAATTCTGAGTGCTGCACAAGAAGAGTTCTGCTTTGGAAGTTCTTTGCTTAACAAGAAGGATATGAGTTTCTTGGTGTTTGCATGTATCCTTCATGGTATGGTAAAATATGGTATCCGTAAGATGAGAATGATGAACGATAAGGATTTGGCTGAAATGAATCCCCTTCATCATGAAGAGCATAGCACACGCATGAATAATAAGTACTATTGTTCACGAGAAGAGATTATCAGCAATCCAGTACCATTCGATGCTATCATAGTTGATCCTATGTACAAAGTTTCATCTTGGCAACGACTAAAACCTGGCTTCAAAGGAACAAATCATCGTTTTACAGCGTTAGGTCATGACCCATTGCTCGGCTTGGTTGTAGGAACTTCCAACATTATGACCAGCACTATTACAAGAAGTGATTTTAGAAGTTGGCACGTACGTACAGAGCAGCATCAACGCTTGAAGCGAAATGGTAAAAGGGCTATCGAGTCTTTGGATACCATCTGTGAATCCGCCTCAACGATTGAGATGTTCAAGGCTGTAAGTGACCGTTTAAACAAGGAAGGTAAAGACGGATGGATTACTTTAGGCACTGCTTTGGCAAAAGAGGTGGTACATCTGCTGACAGATATTCCTAGTCTCATGAGTTTACCTCTACCTGTGATATCTGCAATTTCTCCAGACTTTGCACACAAACTCTCACTATATGGAATCAATACTGGTACGATAGTTGAAGGTACAATTGCCAATAAGATAATCAACTTTGTAGTGGCTTTTCTCCATCGACTTTGCATGGAGGAGGGTGATGACGAAAGACTCTATCAAGTTAGGACTTCAAAGTTGATTACGGCTGCAAACCTGATCGCTACTGGTGGCGATTTGGTTGTTACAATATATCAAGCATATAAGGGAGATTTGAAGGCAATGCGTAAATTCGACTTGGGTGGATACATGTGTACTTTAGGGAACTTAGTTTCAAGTACTAGACTCGTCAATCAGCTTGAATGCGAATATATGAACGAAAAGTTTAAGTTAGAATTGAATAGAATCAATTATTAAGTAGTAATAACTATTTGGGGATAGGCAGACACATTTTGTCTACCCCTTATTGTAACTTTGCAGCCGTAAACAATGAGTATTGTTATGGAGCAGAAGATTGAGTACGCAAAGTATCAGGGCGTAAAGGTGTTCTCGAACAAGTGGTACAGCATTCATGTGATGCTGTTCGACCACGGTATGGCAAGAGTTGGGATGCGGTATAAAAAAAGGAAGAACAGGAGGCAACTCTGGTGTAGTTTCTTGAACTTTGATGAATGTAGGCGTGAATCTGTGTACGATACTTGGGATTGTCTGCATTACTTGCAGATGGACAAAACGGCTCGCCGATGGTTCCGTAAGGTGCTGCATCCGTGTTTTGAGAAATTTCTGATGCCCAATGGCGTCATCAGTTCTGAAATTGCGGAAGAAGTTGAGACCAAAGAGCGACAACAGCAAGAGGTATATAGGTTGCCTCGTATGGAAGAAGAGGTAGATCGGGTAATATGGTGGATGTATAAAAAGTGATGAAGATATGAAACTACAAGAGTTGTTAAGGAAATGCGACTTCGACAAGATGTTTGAGTACATCGTCAAGTTTGATTCTAAATCTGAGGGAAACAGGTTCGCCTATCTGGTTGCATACGAACTGCTGTGCGATATGGAGGCTGAAGAGGGCAGAGAATATGACGTAGTGCCTAATCCATACGCAAAGGAGTCAGAAGGACCGGCGTCGGAGATAACCGTCTGGTGCTCTGACTTGGAGGGCAGCAATTGGCAGAAGGCGTTAGGGGCTGAGATGAACTTTTGCCCTGAGGCAGAGCAGGAACCATTGGATATGATTGCTGGTATCTGCCTTTGGCATATCACGTTCTATGGTTTCAACCCTGACGAAGAGGAGGAAACTTTCAACAATATGGGAGAAGAGGAATCTTCAGAGGATGGTCCTGCTTATATGGTAGATATATTAAGCGAGGAAACCAGAGCCTTGCGGCCTGACCTCGTGGAACTGGGACATCAGGAATACGAAAAGCAGTTTCGTATTTATAGGAAGGCGTATATGAAGGAACTGACAGAACTCGCTGAGCAAGGAGATATGTATGGGCAGTTCTTCTTAGCAGAAGAATACAGAAGGGGTGTACATAAAAGATTCATCAACTTGAAGAAGGCTTTTCCTCTTTATCTGGCTTCTGCTGAGCAAGGGCTGTATAGGGCGCAGGTGATGTCGGCATTCTGCTATGAATATGGCCTTGGGACAGAGGTTGACTTGGATAAGGCAAGAGACATGTTCAAGCAGGCAGGACAATCAGAGAAAGGACATGGGAAACCAGAGGAATATTTGGCTATGCTGGAGGTGAACGAAGGGAAATACGATGAGGCTGTTAAATGGTTTATTAAGGCCGCAATACATGACCAGAGTGATAATGCAGTCATAGCCCAAGCAGCATATTATAAACTTGGTACTATATTTCAGGAAATAGCTGAAGACTGCTATGAAGTACGTTATGAGGAGAAGGCTATCAAATACTATACGATGGCAGCTAATTGCGGTTTGCCTATAGCTTTCTGCAAATTGGGCGAAATGTATGAAAGCAACGGAGAAGAAAAGAAAGCCATAGAGTATTATAACAGAGCGTCTGACGAAGCCTATTTCAAATACGGCATCAAGACTATGTTGCATTCATAAGTTAAAAGCAAAGATAATATGAAAATAAAAAAAGATCCATACCCTAATTTGCTGATTAATCAGTTCTTCTGGCTTCAATTCATTCAACCTGGGAATACCCATGAATTGCCAAGTTCAACAAATTGGATGAAGCTTTGGAGATACATCACACTAGAACTTAAACAGTCTAGCGTCTGGTTTATACCCAATTTTAATAGCAATGCAGCTATAAAAGTACTGAAAAAGAGATGGTCAAGGGGTGATCTTGAAAGGATAATTAAAGGTGACTATCGTTTTTATGATTTTAATGCAGGCAACATTCAATCGATAACAGCAACAGTCATTATGGATTTTGAAGGTTTTAAGAAGGATTGGCTGATTATTAAATGCGATAATGATTTTGTTGAGAAGAATCGAGAGGAGTTACATAGAATCGCCAAGGACCTAAATACAAGAGTGGCCCTGATATGCAAATAAAAAACAGTCAAGTATGAAAAAGATGAGCATGATTCTTTGTGTTTATAGATATAATCACTATATTTGCACAAAAATTTACCAATATGTCAAAACTGAAGAAATGCCTCTATCTAATTAATCTCATGGAACGAAAGGGGCCAATGACTCTGAGGGAGATTAATGACTATTACCAGTATTCTACACTCTATGAAGGTGAGGAAATACAACCTCGTACTTTCCTTAGGTATAAAGACTACATTGACGAGACATTTCCATGCCATATTGATTTCAATCAGCGAACGGGTAAATATGAATTACATCGTCACCAAGCTCTATATGGTGAGGATGACTCGCTATATGACTATTTGCTGTCGGCCTATCATATTGAGGGAATGACAGAACTTGCATTGAAACATCGTGAAAAGATTATGTTGACAGAAGCACCAACCGGTGTTGAGAATGTCCAGATAATCCTTGAAGCGATTGACAAGAAAAGGGGGATAGAATGTGATTACTATTCATTTAACAAGAAGACTGTTAAACATCAGTTGTTGATTCCTTACTTTCTGAGGACTTGGGAACAACGATGGTATCTTGCTGCAGAACCCGACAATCGTCATCATGGTATTTCTATCTTTGCATTGGAAAGAATGGAAAATATTATGCTGACAGAAAAAAAAATGCTCCCCACTCATAAAATATCTGCCGAAGAATACTTTGATGGTAGTTTTGGAGTAAACCATTCTGATGACCAAAAGCCTGAGAAGATAAGGATTAAGATATACGGAGCGCAAGTGGAGTATGTCAGAGCATTACCCATCCACGAATCTCAAGAGGAGGTAGAGATTAATAACGATTGGAGCATATTTGAATATCGCCTTGTTCCATGCTATAATTTCTATCAGCAGTTGCTTTGGCATAGGGAAAGACTGGAGGTGTTGGAGCCTCTTCATGTCAGAGATGAAATGAAGAATACGATAGAGAAGATGTTAGAACATTACTGATTCGCAAAGGAATCAATTCGGTATATATTTAAAACTATCCCCTTACACAAGTAAGCCGTTATTCTTCAGTAATAAATAAAAACCACTGAAGTTAAAGATTGCTTTTAATTTGTCAAGAATAGAGCCCTTTTTCTTTCAAAAAGAAAGGGTTTTTCGTTGTTTGCTTTCAGATTGATAGTTTCTTGGATAATTTAGAAACAATGTGAAAGGGTTTGGGCGGTTTTTCTTTCTGAAAGTTTTATCTTTGCACGAAAATTGTGCAAAGTGACAACACGGTAACAGTAAACTTCAATACAATCAATATATAAATATGGAAACAAAATATATCTTCGTAACAGGCGGTGTGGTCTCGTCACTGGGTAAGGGAATTATTTCCGCCAGTATCGGGAAACTGCTTCAGGCCAGGGGCTATAAAGTTACCATTCAGAAATTCGACCCCTACATCAATATCGACCCGGGAACACTGAATCCCTATGAGCACGGCGAGTGCTATGTGACAGTAGATGGTATGGAAACCGACCTTGACCTGGGGCATTACGAGCGGTTTACCGGTATTGAGGCTACTCGCAACAACTCCATCACCACGGGACGCATCTATCAGACTGTCATAGAACGGGAGCGCAAGGGTGACTATTTGGGAAAGACGATTCAGGTGGTGCCACATATCACGGACGAGATAAAGCGGAGGATGCTCCGCTTAAGTGAAAAGGGAAAAGTGAATAGTGAAAAATTTGCTACCGCATCAGAAGAGCAACTCGACTTTGTGATTACGGAGGTGGGCGGTACTATCGGCGACATTGAGAGTGCTCCCTTCATGGAGGCCATCCGACAGTTGCGCTGGCAGCTAGGACGTGACGCTGTCTGTGTTCACCTGACCTATGTGCCTTATCTGAAAGCTGCCGACGAACTGAAGACTAAGCCTACGCAGCACTCGGTGAAAGAACTGCAGGGAATGGGTATTCAGCCCGACATTCTCGTACTGCGCACTGAGCGCCATCTTGACGACTCACTGCGACTGAAGGTGGCGTCGTTCTGTAATGTCGATTTGGAATGTGTGGTACAGAGCGAGGATATGCCGAGCATCTATGATGTGCCGGTGAGTATGCAGCGCCAGGGACTTGATGCTGCCATTCTGCGCAAGATAGGTATTCCGGTAGGGGAGACGCCCCAGATGAAATCGTGGCATGATTTCCTTGACAAACAGCGCAACGCCACTCGCGTGGTTCATATCGGGCTGGTGGGGAAATACGACTTGCAGGATGCCTATAAAAGTATTCGTGAGAGTTTGAACCTTGCAGGAATCTATAATGATGTGAAAGCCCAGTTGCACTTCATCAACAGCGAGGACGTGACACCCGACAATGTGGCAGCGAAGCTGGAGGGTATGGCGGGCATTGTCATTTGCCCGGGCTTCGGTCAGCGGGGCATTGAGGGCAAGATTATTGCTGCCGAATATACCCGTACGCATGACATTCCTACTTTTGGTATTTGTCTGGGTATGCAGATGATGGTGATTGAGTTTGCCCGCAATGTGTTGGGTTATTCAGATGCCAACAGTTGCGAGATGGACGCTAAGACGACGCATCCCGTGATTGACCTGATGGAAGAGCAGAAAACCATTACCCAAATGGGCGGTACCATGCGACTGGGTGCCTACGACTGCGAACTGGTAACAGGCAGCAAGGCTTTTGAGGCTTATAATTGTCAATTATCAATTGTCAATTGTCAATTAATAAAGGAGCGTCACCGCCACCGTTATGAGTTCAACAATCAGTATGCCGAGGAATATGAACAGAAAGGCATGAAACTGGTGGGTGTCAATCCTACTGCCCATTTGGTGGAGATAGTAGAGATTCCCACTCTGCGCTGGTATATCGGAACACAGTTCCATCCGGAATACAGTTCTACCGTGCTACGTCCGCATCCCTTGTTTATGTCGTTTATAAAAGCTTGTAGTGATGGAACAGTTGAAGCATGAATGTGGAGTGGCGCTGATACGCCTGTTGAAGCCGTTGGACTATTACCAACAGAAATACGGAACGAGTCGCTATGGCTTGAACAAACTCTATCTGCTGATGGAGAAACAGCACAACCGTGGACAGGAAGGTGCCGGTATTGCCTGTGTTGACCTCAACGCCCAGCCAGGCAGCGAGTATATGTTCCGTGAGCGTGCAGAAGGAAAAGATGCCATCACCGAGATTTTTGGAAGGATAGAAAGCGCAGCAATTGTCAATTGTCAATTGCCAATTGTCAATTCCCAACTCTACATGGGTCACCTCCGTTATTCCACGACAGGACGCAGCGGACTGCAGTATGTGCATCCCTTCCTGCGCCGTAACAACTGGAGGGCTAAAAATCTCTGTCTCTGTGGCAATTTCAATATGACCAATATCGACGAGGTGTTTCAGTATCTGACCAGCCAGGGACAGTCGCCCCGTTTCTATGGCGACGCCTATATCACCCTGGAACTGATGGGCCACCGCTTGGACCGTGAAGTGGAACGGCTCTTCCGTGAAGCCAAGGAACAGGGAATGGAAGGGGAGGAGATAACCCGATATATTGATTCGCACGTGGAGATAGGGAATGTGCTGAAAACCACCATGCCTCATTTCGACGGCGGCTACGTGATGTGCGGACTCACAGGTTCGGGTGAGATGTTTGCCGTGCGCGACCCTTGGGGAATCCGTCCAGCTTTCTATTATCAGGACGACGAGATTGTGGTGCTGGCCAGTGAACGCCCCGTTATCCAGACTACTTTCGACTTGCAGACCGAAGATATTCAGGAATTGCAGCCAGGGCAGGCCCTGATAGTTCATCAGAACGGGGAGCTCCGGTTAGAAACCATCCTTCCCCAAAAGGAAAACTATCGCTGTTCGTTCGAACGCATCTATTTCAGCCGAGGTTCCGACCGAGACATCTACCACGAACGGAAACAGTTGGGTGAGCAGTTGGTGCCCCGCATTATGAAAGCCATCGACAGCGATGTGGAACATACCGTTTTCTCCTATATCCCCAATACTGCCGAGGTAGCCTTCTATGGTATTACCGACGGTTTCCGACGCCTTCACTACGAAGTGAGGATAGAAAAAGTGGTGTGGAAGGATATCAAGCTCCGCACCTTCATCACTGAGGGTGCCGAACGTAACGATTTGGCAGCTCATGTCTATGACGTCACCTATGGTTGTCTGACACCCTATGAAGACAATCTCGTCATCATCGACGACAGTATTGTGCGAGGTACGACGCTGCGTGAGAGTATCTTCAAGATACTCGACCGGCTACATCCCAAGAAAATAGTGATGGTCAGTTCGTCGCCGCAGATACGCTATCCCGACTACTATGGAATAGATATGTCGCATCTGGAGGAACTCTGTGCCTTCCGGGCTGCCATAGCACTCATCCAGGAGCGTGGCATGCAGCAACTGATAGCCGATGTCTATAGGAAATGCAAAGAAAACACAACGGCGGTAGCAAATTTTTCACTCTTCACTTTTAACTCTTCACTTAATAATTATGTGCAGGCCATTTACGAGCCGTTTACGATTGACGAAATCAATCAGAAAATAGTGGAGATGTTGCGACCAAAGGGTATGCAGACCCCAGTGGAACTGGTGTTCCAGAGCATAGGCGGATTACACCGTGCCTGTCCTGCCCACAAGGGCGACTGGTATTTCACGGGCGATTATCCGACGCCTGGCGGTATTCGTTTGGTCAACAAGGCTTTTGTGGATTATGTAGAACAAGTATTGAAATTACAATTATAGGAGAATAAGATTATGTGTGGAATCGTAGCAATTTTCAATGTTAGGCAGCAGACGCAGGAACTCCGACAGAAAGCCCTGCGCATGAGTCAGAAAATCCGCCACCGTGGTCCCGACTGGAGTGGTATCTATTGTGGAGGCTCTGCTATCTTAGCCCATGAACGACTGAGTATTGTGGATCCGGAGAGTGGCAAACAGCCGCTTTTCTCACCGGACAGGCATCAGGTGCTTGCCGTCAATGGTGAGATATACAACCATCAGGACATCCGTAAATCGTTTGCCGGACAATATGAGTTTCAGACGGGTTCCGACTGCGAAGTCATCTTGGCTTTGTATCGTCAGAAGGGGCCCGACTTTCTTGAAGATATCAGCGGAATCTTTGCCTTTGCCCTGTACGACGAGGAGCGCGACGCCTTTCTGATAGCCCGCGACCCTATCGGGGTAATACCTCTTTATATTGGATATGACGACGATGGCACTGTCTATGTTGCATCAGAACTGAAAGCGCTTGAGGGACAATGCCAGCGTTACGAACCCTTCCCTCCGGGACACTTTATTTGGAGTGAAAAGAGAGAAGTGAAAAGTGAAAAGTTAGAAGTGAAAAGTGAAAAGTTAGAAGTGAAAAGGTATTACAAGCGTGATTGGTTCGACTATGATGCCGTGAAGGATAATGATGCCAGTTCCGAGGATATCCGTCAGGCCCTGCGCGAAGCCGTGCGTCGCCAACTGATGTCTGATGTTCCATACGGAGTACTGCTCAGTGGCGGTCTCGACTCATCGGTGATTTCTGCCGTTGCCGAGAGATTTTCCGAAATGCGCATTGAGGATGGTTCGCAAACCAAGGCATATTGGCCCCGTCTGCATTCCTTTGCTGTAGGACTGAAAGGGGCTCCCGACTTGGCGAAGGCCCGAATGGTGGCCGACCATATCGGTACTGTGCATCATGAAATCAACTATACCATCCAGGAGGGACTTGATGCCATCCGTGATGTGATTTATTTTATTGAAACCTACGATGTTACCACCGTGCGTGCCTCTACTCCGATGTATCTGCTGGCGCGTGTCATCAAGTCGATGGGTATCAAGATGGTATTGTCGGGCGAGGGTGCCGATGAGATTTTCGGAGGCTATCTCTATTTCCATAAAGCCCCGTCTGCAAAGGCATTCCATGAGGAAACGGTTCGTAAACTGTCAAAACTGTATCTTTACGACTGTCTGCGTGCCAACAAGAGTCTGTCGGCATGGGGCGTAGAGGGACGTGTGCCATTCCTCGATAAGGAATTCCTTGACGTGGCAATGCGCACCAATCCGAAGGCGAAGATGTGTTCAGGAAAGACTATCGAAAAGAAGATAGTCCGCGAAGCATTCTCGGATATGTTGCCCGAGGAGATTGTTTGGCGACAGAAAGAGCAGTTCAGCGACGGGGTAGGGTATTCGTGGATAGACACCCTGAAGCGAATCACCTCAGAGGCAGTGTCCGACGAGCAGATGGCTCATGCGGCAGAACGGTTCCCCATCAACCCGCCAAAGAACAAAGAGGAGTATTACTATAGAAGCATCTTTGCTGAGCACTTCCCCAGCGAAAGTGCAGCACGTAGTGTACCCAGTGAGGCGAGTGTTGCCTGTTCCACAGCCATTGCCTTGGAATGGGACGAGGCTTTCCGCAACATGAACGACCCCAGTGGACGCGCTGTCAAAGGTGTTCACGAACAGGCCTATTAACCTAACCCCCTCCCGACCTCCCCGAGGGGAGGAGGGGTGTTACTCTCCGTAGATGTCTTTCAGTGTATTGAGCAGTTTCTGACCGCGCAGGTCCATAGCGACTATCTTGCCTGTGGGGTCAACCAGTACGTTGGAGGGGATGCTGTTGATGCCGTAGAGGTCGGAGGCAGCACATTTCCATCCCTTCAGGTCGCTCATCTGCGGCCATTTCATACCCATCTGCTGGATGGCATTCACCCAGGCATCCTTCTTCTGGTCGAACGATACGCCTACGACTTCGAATCCCTTGCCGTGATAGAGTTCGTAGGCCTTTATAACGTAGGGCATCTCCCTGCGACAGGGACCGCACCAGGAAGCCCAGAAGTCAACGAGCACGTAGTTGCCTTTGCCTACCCACTGGCTCAGTGTGACGTCATTGTCTGACAGGTCTTTCATCGTCAGTTCGTGGAACTGCTTGCCCGGTGCACGCTTCTCGTAGTTGGCCAACAGTGTCTTGGCCTCGGCGAGCTCAGGACTGTTATAGTAGGCTGTGCGCGGGGCAAGGGCAGCCTTCAAATCCTCGTAGCTTAACTGATACAAGGCATCCTTGATGTATTTGACGGGCAGTTCGTTGTCTTTGTTGTCGCGGATAATCTCGCGGACGAGATTGAGCTGCACCTCGCCCAGTGAGTCGAGTCTGTCCGACAGGATTTTTGCCTTTGCCTTGCTTTCGGGCAGTTCTCCCTTCGGGTCTTTCTCTTGCAGTGCGCGATATTGACTCAGAATATCCTCTCCCTGCTTGTCGATAGCGTCCATCAGTGGTTGGTACGGATCCAAATGTGTTTGTGCCTGTGCCGTCATTGTGACAGCCAACAGTACTAAAGTGATGATTTTTTTCATATGCTGTTTTTTGAAATTTTGCTGCAAAGATATGAAAAAATTAGAAATTATAGCGATATGTGATAAAAAAAACAATAACTTTGAGACTTCGTCTCGAAATTACTCACGTTTGAGAAAACTCAAATAAAATTTGGTTTTCTGCTCACTTATTCGTAATTTTGCACCCGCATTTTGATGCAAGGGGTACTTGCGAAGCCTTGTAGTAGGTGGACCCCCTTTAACAAAACAAGATTAATTTATGGAAGAAAACAAACAGAAAGTCAGTGTACTGTTTATGCTTTTCGGTACCCTGTTCTGCGTCTGCCTGATTACGGCAAACGTATTGGAAACAAAGCAGTTATCGTTCGGACCAGTCAATTTGACTGCAGGTGTCATTGTATTCCCTGTGAGCTACATCATCAATGATGTGGTGTGCGAGGTGTGGGGTTATCAGCGTACGCGCATGCTCATCTGGATGGGCTTTGCGATGAACTTCTTCTTCGTATTGATGGGAGCTATTGCCGACTGGATTCCCGGTGCACCGTATTGGCATGGTGAAGAGGGGTTCCACGTCATCTTCGGTCTGGCACCGCGTATTGCCCTGGCATCATTCATTGCATTCATCCTGGGCTCGTTTACCAATGCCTATGTGATGTCGCGCATGAAATTGTCGTCGGAAGGTAAGAATTTCTCTGCCCGTGCCGTATTGAGTACGGTTTTTGGCGAGAGTGTCGATTCCATCATCTTCTTCCCCTTGGCGCTGGGAGGTGTGATTCCCTGGGAGGAAATGCCGTCGCTGATGATATCTCAGGTAACGCTGAAAACGCTTTACGAGATAGTGGTGCTGCCAGTAACCATCCGTGTGGTTGAGTTTACTAAGAGGCACGACAGGGAGGATGTGTTCGACAAGGACATCAACTATAACATCTTTAATATTCTGAAGATATAGTAAATTATGAATAGAGAGCAAGAAGGCCTGCAGCAGCTGGGCAAGAAAACGGAGTATAGGATGGACTATGCGCCTGAGGTGTTGGAGAGTTTTGAGAACAAGCATCCTGACAACGACTACTGGGTGCAGTTCAACTGTCCGGAATTCACGTCGCTGTGTCCGATTACGGGTCAGCCCGACTTTGCTGAGATTAAGATTATGTATATCCCTGCCAAGCGTATGGTGGAGTCGAAAAGTTTGAAACTCTATCTGTTCTCGTTCCGCAATCACGGTGATTTCCATGAGGACTGCGTGAACACCATCATGAAGGATTTGGTGAAGTTGATGGAGCCTAAGTATATCGAGGTCACCGGACTGTTTACCCCTCGTGGTGGCATTTCGATTTATCCGTATGCCAACTACGGTCAGCCAGGGACGAAATACGAAAAAATGGCTGAACAACGAATGCTCAGCCATCAGATTATCTGATTTTTCGAGATAACGGATTTATTTGAAGGAGAAGTCGCAGAGTTTGCACAGCGACTTCTCTTTTGTTTCTGACTTGAAACAGAAGAAGATGGCGTGCTTGCCAGTCAGTTCGCCCAAGGCAGGAAGCTGGGTGATGGTCTCGGTGGACACTTGTGGCATGTCGGCTTTCAGTTCGATGGTGCCCAGTGCCTTGCCACCCTGCGACGCCCAAGGACGGTCTGCCATGATGGTGATGGTGCCATTGACACCCTCAGGAATCAGACGCAGAATGAGTTGCACATCCTTACGCCCTTTGGTGGCGTCGAAGTTGAAGTACTTATAACCAACGATAGAACCATCGGTGTTGTTGACCACGTAGTTGGTGTTGTTGCGGATGTCATAGGGTGCTGCAAACTTATCGTCGGTGCCATAGCTGGCTTCGACGTAAGAGCCGTAGAACGTATTGTTAGGCCATTCGTGGATGGCTACCTTTGGTCCCGTGTACCAGCAGCAGATGCCTGCAGAATGGCGCTCCAGTGGGTTGAGTCCGTTCAAGGCAAACCCCTCGGAGGTATATTCGCCCTCGCTGATTTCCACTTTACCGCCTTCACCTTCCTCCACCTTAACAGTGATGGGGGCTACCATAGCCTGACGGGCAAACTCGTTGAGGCCCGACTGGCGGTGATAGAACACATACCACTGGCCGTTGATTTCGCAGATGCTGCCGTGGGTGTTGCCCGAGACATTGGCAGAGGCAATCACGTTGCCCTGTTCGTCCTTCTCACGGGCACGACCGTCGATGATGGTACCGCCATAGGTCCAGGGACCCAGTGGCTTGTCGCTATAGGCATAGGCGAGGGTATAGTTGGTGGTGGGCAGTCCGAATTCGCCTTCCTCAGTGAAACGGCTGTAGATGAATACGTACTTATCCTTGATTTTACGGATGGAGGAAGCCTCGAAGAAACGGAACTGGCCCGGTTCCTTATAGCCGGAAATCATGTGATTGACAATCTTCGTGCCAGGCTTTACGGTAGCCATCGTAGCGGGGTCGAGTTCGGCACCGTTCGACTCGCCAAAGCCCCAATAGCCATACACCCGTCCGTCGTCATCAACAAAGACACCTGGGTCGAAGGCTAAAACACCATCAGTGGCATTGGGGTCGTTCTTGCTCCAGTTGCATACCTCAAAAGGTCCGTCGGGACGGTCGCTTTTGGCAATGAGTCCATTGCGCCCACCATGCTGGTCGTTAGGGTAGAGGTAGTAAGTCTTCTTGCCGTCCTTATCCGTCACCAGTGTCACGTCGGGGGCAAAGAGTACGTCAGCCAGACTGTCTTTATTAATCAGTTCGCCCTTGGCGTTCTTGCTGACAGCCAGTATCTCGCCGTCGTAGCGCCAGTTGTTCAGACTGTCAACCGATGCCGACCATACCACCTGTTCGCGTCCGCAATAGTCGGTGATGCGACTGTCGTGCGAACCATATATATATACGCGATACTTGCCGGGTTGATCGGGGTCTTCAAATACGTAAGGCTCTCCGTCGGGAATGTGTTCCCAGAGTGGGAGATAGGGGTTGCCAACAGTGGTCAGAGTCTTTTCTTTCTCAGGTGCGGCTTGCTTGCTGCTGCACGACGTCAGCATCAGTGTGCCTCCCAGAAGTGAGAGCACCAGCCACGAGTAATGATTGGTTTTCGGTTTCATATTTATTTATTAATGTTTGTTGAGTCTTTCTTGCGATAGTAGGTCTGCTCGTGGTCTTTGAATCGGAGCACCAATGTGTCGCGTCGGAAACGCACAATGTCGGCAGTATCGTATTCGAGAGTCCGCTTCTGCGCAGTCTGCGTCAGTCGGGTGGTGTCGGTGACGAGTATCAGTCGGCCATTATAGAGTTTCCACGAAGCATAGCGCTTGAGTCTTGGATATTCCACAGGACTCATATTGTCGTTGGTGGAATTCCTGCCGGCACCCACCGACTGGGCAAAGTGGTTGCGCTTCAGTCGGATGGCATATTCGCGTGGCGCCATCAGACGCTCTTTCACGGAATCAGGGATTCGCTCCATCATGCGGCGTTGCATCTTCTGCGGCATCTTGTCGATGTTGCGGAAGGTGGGTGTCACCTGATAGCACCATTGTCCCTTCAACCGTTCGATGTTGATGACCTTCAGAGCCTCCTGTTTGTCTTCCGGATTGAGAATGACAGCCAGTTCGTCGCCAATGCGTGGGCGTCCGTATATCTGTCGCTCCTGGTAGGCGCGAATGATGTCGAAGGTGTCAGGATCGCCGCCTTCAAAAGGCAGCAGTATGAGTATGGAGTCAGTACATCCGTCACAGGCCAGTCCGTAGTGGGTTGAGTCGCCAGGTTCGTTCTGACGTGTAGGCTTGTCTTTGCTCGCAGGTGCAGGACTTTTCTGTCCGCAGGCGATGAATCCCAGAATGGCGAAAACGGCAAACAATAATTTCTTCATAATTCTAACGAAATCTTAAATTTTCGGCAAAGATAGAAAATAATTATGAATTATGGATTATGTAATCGCATTTTTTCACTTTGTAATGCCAAGAATTATGAATTATTTCGTACCTTTGCCGAAACTTTAACAACACGTATTTATAATGAAGAAGAAAATCAAGTTCAGTCTCGTTTATCGAGACATGTGGCAGTCGAGTGGAAAATTCCAGCCCCGTAAGGACCAGTTGGAGCGCATTGCCCCAGTAATCATTGATATGGGCTGTTTTGCCCGAGTGGAGACGAATGGCGGTGCCTTCGAGCAGGTTAACCTGTTGGCAGGCGAAAATCCCAACCCTGCTGTACGCGCATTCTGTAAGCCTTTCAACGAGGTTGGTATCCAGACTCACATGTTGGATCGTGGCCTTAATGCCATCCGCATGTATCCTGTTCCCGACGACGTGCGTGCATTAATGTATAAGGTGAAGAAGGCACAGGGTGTGGACATTCCCCGTATTTTCTGTGGTCTGAACGACACGCGCAATATCATTCCCAGCATCAAGTGGGCCAAGGAGGCAGGTATGATTCCCCAGGCTACGCTTTGTATCACCACATCGCCAGTGCATACTGTTGAGTATTACTCGAAGATTGCCGACGAGGTGATTGCTGCAGGTGCCGAGGAAATCTGTCTGAAGGATATGGCGGGAATTGGTCAGCCAGCCCTGTTGGGTGCTTTGACGAAGGCCATCAAGACCAAGCATCCTGACGTCATTATCCAGTATCATGGTCACTCCGGTCCTGGACTCTCGATGGCCAGCATCCTTGAGGTGTGCAACAATGGTGCCGACATCATCGATACAGCCATTGAACCACTCAGCTGGGGTAAGGTGCATCCCGATATCATCTCCGTGCAGTCGATGCTGAAGAACGAAGGTTTCGAGGTGGATGATATCAATATGAATGCCTATATGCAGGCACGCACGCTGACACAGGAGTTCATTGACGACTGGCTCGGCTATTTCATCAATCCTGCTAACAAACACATGTCGTCATTGCTGTTGGGCTGTGGACTGCCTGGCGGTATGATGGGTTCGATGATGGCTGACCTGGGTGGTATCCACAGTGTCATCAATAAGAGCCGTGCCAAGAAGGGCGAACCCGAACTGTCAACTGACGATATGCTCGTGAAGCTGTTCCAGGAGGTGGAGTATGTATGGCCTCGCGTGGGTTATCCCCCATTGGTAACTCCCTTCTCGCAGTATGTCAAGAACATCGCCCTCATGAATCTGCTCACCATCGAGCAGGGCAAGGGCCGTTTCGTTATGATGGACGACTCGATGTGGGGCATGATTCTCGGCAAGAGTGGTAAGATTCCAGGTACCATTGATACCGAACTCGTGGAACTGGCAAAGAAACAGGGACGCGAATTTACTGATGTTGACCCACATACACTGGTGCCCAATGCCCTCGACGATTTCCGTAAGGAGATGGACGAGAATGGCTGGGAGTACGGACAGGACGACGAAGAACTCTTCGAACTGGCTATGCACCCCGAGCAGTATCGTAACTACAAGAGCGGACAGGCTAAGAAGAATTTCCTGGCTGACCTGCAGAAACAGAAGGATGCACAAATGGGTGCCCAGCTGTCGCCTGCAGAACTGGCTGCCTTCAAGCATGCCAAGGCCGATGCCCTTACTGCACCTATTGCCGGACAGGTTTACTACCAATTCTCAGGAGAAGGGGCCTGTGAACCCTGTCTCGAACCGTTTATCGGACAGCAATATAAGGAAGGCGACACCTTCTGTTACATCCAGGCTCCTTGGGGCGAGATAGTTCCTATCCCAGCAGCCCTGGGAGGAAAACTCGTTGAGGTTAGTGCCAAGCAAGGTGCAAAAGTGCGCCGTGGCGACAATCTGGCATGGATTGAACGAGGTTAATGTTTGATGAAAATGGACTATCAGGCAATACTTGATAAATACTATCCTGACGACAATGATTTGCGTCGTCTGCTATTGAAGCACAGTCGGCAAGTGGCCGACCGTGCTTTACTTATCGTCCATAAACACAAGGAACTGCCCGTTGACATCCAGTTTCTGGAGGAGGCAGCCATGTTGCACGACATCGGCATATTCCGATGCAATGCACCGTCTATCTGTTGCTATGGCACTGAGCCATACATCAAGCACGGACCCATAGGCGGCGACATCCTGCGCAACGAGGGATTCCCCCGACATGCCCGTGTGGCAGAGCGCCATACAGGAACAGGACTCCCCGGTTTCGAGCCCGAAACACTGGAAGAACAAATTGTCTGCTATGCCGACAAGTTTTATTCTAAATCGAGCCCCGATCATGTGCGGACAGTCTTGGAAACAGCCCAGTCGCTGGAGAAATTTGGCCGTGAAGGGGTGGAAAAGTTCCTTTTATGGGCTAAAAAATTTGAATAACACGTTAAAAATGTCAAGTCAGCGATAAATTCTTCACTCTTAACTCTTCACTCTTCACTTTTTTTAGTACCTTTGCAGCCGTGAGAAAAAATACGCTCATCTTCGTATTGCTCTTCGTCCTCACGTTTATGTGGGCGGAGATGCCTCGCTTGCGCTTCCCACAGGACGAGAAGGGCAAGGACAGCGTGCATGTCGATTCCATCGATGTGGACACGCTGAAGATGGACTCTCTGCAACTGGCTATCTTCAAGCATAACAAGGCGATAGACGACTCGCTGCATGCTGACAGCCTGAATCGCGAACGCAAGAACGGTATCGACGCACCTGTGGAATATCAGGCTGACGACTCGATGACCTACGAGGGTGGTTCGGGCATTGCGCGACTGTTTGGTAACGCACAGGTGAAATATCAGGATATGGACCTGCAGAGTGAGCAGATATACATGCAGATGGACTCCAGTCTGGTGCATGCCACTGGTGCTCGCGACACATCAGGACAGAAATATGGTACGCCGGTGTTCAAGATGGGTAACGATACCTATGAGAGCGACACGATGGCCTTCAACTTCAAGACAAAGAAGGGCTTGATACAGAACGTATATACCCAACAGGACGAAGGATTCATGGTGTCGGAGATATCGAAGCGTAACGAGAAGGGTGAACTGTTCCTGCAACACGGACGCTATACCACTTGCGACGAACCGCATCCTGACTTCTACATCGCCCTGTCGCGTGCAAAGGTGCGTCCTGGCAAGGATGTTGTGTTCGGACCTGCCTATCTGGTAGTGGCTGACGTGCCGTTACCCTTTGCCATCCCCTATGGATTCTTCCCCTTCACCAAGAGCTATTCCTCTGGTTTCATCATGCCTACCTATGGCGACGAGACTTCGCGAGGTTTCTATCTGCGTGACGGCGGTTACTACTTCGCCATGAGCGACAAGTGGGACCTGAAACTGCTGGGCGAGATTTATACCAAGGGCTCATGGGGCATTTCGGCAGCTTCTAACTATCGTAAGCGTTATCGCTACAGCGGTTCTTTCTATGCCAGTTACCAGAACTCGGTGACAGGAGATAGGAATATGCCTGACTATTCGAAGACGACGAGTTTCAAGATTCAGTGGAGCCACCGTCAGGACTCAAAGGCCAATCCTTATTCGTCGCTGTCGGCAAGTGTCAACTTCGCAACGACGAATTATGAGAGAAATAACCTGACGTCGATGTATAACCCGCAGGCGATGACCCAGTCGACGCGTACCAGTTCTGTATCATGGAGCACTTCCTTCTCAAGTATCGGTATGACGCTGAGTTCAACGGTGAACTTGAACCAGAACATGCGCGACTCAACCATCGGTATGACACTGCCCGACCTGAACATCTCGATAGCACGCTTCTATCCCTTCAAGCGCCGCCATGCTGCAGGAAAGGAACGCTGGTATGAGAAAATATCGATGAGCTATACAGGACAGTTGAGCAACTCCATCTCGACGAAGGAAAGCAAACTGCTGCACTCGAGTCTGACCAAGGACTGGCGCAACGGAATGAAGCATACCATTCCCATCAGTGGTAATTTTACGCTGTTCGGCTATCTGAACCTGAACCCCTCGTTCACCATTAATGACCGTATGTACACCCAGAAGTACAAGCGCTCATGGGATGAAGCAAACCAGAGGGAGGTTGTCGATACGCTGACAGGTTTCCATAACGTCTATGACTGGAACTTCTCCATGTCGGCTTCTACGACGCTCTATGGTTTCTATGTGCCCAGCCGCAAGATTTTCGGTGATAAGATACAGGCCATTCGCCACGTCTTTACCCCAACTGTAAGCTTCAGCTATGCACCCGACTTCAGCGAGTCGCGCTATGGTTACTACGACACCTATACCAAGGTGGATTCCAAGGGTAATGTGTCGTTGGTGGAATATTCGCCTTACACAGGAACACTCTATGGAGTGCCAGGCAAGGGTAAGACAGGACGTATCTCGTGGGATATCAAGAACAATATCGAGATGAAGATACGCAGCGACGACGACTCGACAGGATTCAAGAAAATCAGTATCATCGATGAACTGGGAGCCTCCATGTCGTATAACTTTGCTGCAAAGGAACGTCCCTGGAGTGACCTCTCCACTCGTCTGCGTCTGAAACTGTCGAAGAGTTATACCCTCAACCTGAATGCCGTCTTCGCTACCTATGCCTACGAAGCCGACTCTGTAGGAGCACGTCCTTATATAGGTACGCGTACGGAGTATAGCAAGGGACGCTTCGGACGTTTCCAGGGCATCTCGCAAAACCTGTCCTACACCCTTGATAATAAAAAGGTGGCCAATTTCTTCAAGTGGCTCCGTGGCGAACGCGTGAAGAAGGATGATAAGGATAAGAAGGACAACGAGAGCTACGACAGTGGGGTAGAAACCAACCTTGACGACAAGATGGAGGCTGGTAAGCACGGAGCAAGGAAGGAGAATGCCGGTAAGGCAGAAACCGACGAGGACGGATACATGGCATTCAACGTGCCCTGGTCATTGAGCATCGGTTATGGTATCACTATGCGTGAGAATACTGCAGGCAGTTTCAACTACGACACCATGCGCTATCCCTATAAGTTCACGCAGAACCTGAATGTGGCTGGTAATATCCGTATCTCTGACGGATGGAACATCTCGTTCTCGTCAGGTTACGACTTCGAGAATCATAAGATTTCCATGACAACTGCGTCGCTGTCGCGCGACCTGCACTGCTTCAATATGTCGTGCTCGGTAGTGTTGGCACCTTACACCAGTTATAACTTCTCGTTCCGATGCAATGCCGCCACGCTTACCGATGCTTTGAAATACGATAAGCGCAGTAGTTATTCCAATGCCGTACAGTGGTATTGATGGGTTAGCCCTGATCTGCAAATAGGGCTCCCAGTGCCTCTTCTTCACCTACAACCCAGACAATGTCGCCCTCTTGGAACTTGCGTTGTGGACTGAAGTGCGAAAGATTTTCCTTACCTTCTTCCAATCCTATAACCATACAGCTGTACTTGTCGCGGATGCGGCTCTCCATGAGGCTCTTGCCTATCAGTTGACTGTCGCTGCCGATAATCATCTGACGCAACTTCATCTCGCGGTTTTCCAGGTTCATGTCTTCACCGAATACTTCCGACTCAACGGCCTGCTGGAACTTTGCCAGCTGTTCGTCGCTGCCTATGACCTCCAACTTGTCGCCAGGGAAGAGAACGTATTCACCGTCAGGGATGTTCAGACGGTGATTGGCACGCAGAATGCTCGTGATATGAATGCCGTATTTCTTGCCCAGATTGAGTTGCTTGAGCGAACTGCCCATCCACTGGGTGTCCATCGGAATGTCGAAAACGGCAATATGCACATCACGGTCCAGCAGTTTGCCTTCGTAGAGCGGGCGCTTCTTGCCGTGCACCTGTGCTGCAATGTCGCGACTGCGCAGGTTCAGGATGAAGAGACGTTCCAAGCGGATACTGCGCTGCTTGATGGAGCGCGACACTACAATCAGTAACACCACGATAATGCCAATGGTTATCATCACTGCACTTGAGAAACGGCTCAGATAGTTGCAGATATAGAATATGAAGTTGACGGCAATGACGACTCTGACAAGGATGGTAAACAGCAGGGGCAGGTGGTTGATGTTACTCTCGGCCCACAGTGCCTTCCACTCCTCACTACGGTTTTTCTTCATCACCATTGCACGAAGGAATGGTGCAATGAAGAGAATGGTCAGCACACCTGTTATGGCATTGGCATACCAATGGAGTTCCCATGTGGGCAGTATTTTTCTCAAAACAGGCAGTACGAAGGTGAACATCACGGTAATCACTGCCGTTGAGAGAATAGAGTAGATAACGGTATTGATGGTCATCTGGGTCAGCAGCTTTTTCCATTTGCTCTGCTCTTTGGTTGACGGATGACTCATCGAGAAATGGTTCAGCAACTTGATGACTTTATTAGGCAGGCGAAGCTCCAGACTGTTGTAGGCAGGAGTGGCCAGTCGAATCATATAAGGTGTGAGGAACGTCGTAATAACTGATACGGCAACCACTACAGGATAGAGGAAATCGCTGATAACGCCAAGTGACAGACCCAGTGAGGCAATGATGAACGAGAACTCACCGATTTGTGCCATTGAGAATCCGCAACGCATGGCCGACTTCAGCGACTCACCGCCCAGCATAAAGGCTATCGTGCCGAAGACGCTCTGTCCGATGATGATGGTCAGCACCAGGGCAAGGATAGGCAGGGCATACTCCATAAGGATGCCAATGTCAACCAGCATGCCCACTGACACGAAGAAAATGGCTCCGAACAGATTCTTGACGGGTTCTACCAATTTCTCAATGCGTTCGGCCTCAATGGTCTCTGCCAGAATGCTACCCATGATGAACGAACCGAAAGCCGACGAGAAACCAACCTTTGACGAGAAGACTGCCATCGCACAGCAGAGTCCCAGCGATACGATGAGCAATACCTCGGGATTGATGAGGGAACGCGTCTTGCGCAGGAACCAGGGAATAGCGAAGATGCCGACGGTCAGCCAGAGTATGAGGAAGAATGCTATTCGCATCACAGAACCCACCAATTCGCTGCCACCCAGTTGGTTACCGCTGGCAATAGCACTCAGCATCACCATCATGATAATGGCAAGAATGTCTTCCAGAATGAGCACACTCATCACCAGTCCTGCAAACTGCTGCTGGCGCAGACCTAAGTCGTCGAAAGCCTTATAGATAATAGTGGTAGAACTCATGGCCAACATACCTCCCAGGAAGATGCAGTCCATCTTGCCCCATCCGAACATGCGTCCGGCAAAGACGCCCAGCATAGCCATGCAGAAAATAATGGTGGTGGTGGCGATGATGGGCGAGGCACCCATTTTCAAAATTTTCTTGAACGAGAAATCAAGTCCCAGCGAGAACATCAGGAACATCACACCCATGTCGGCCCACAAGTGAATGCTTTCCGTATCGACCACTGATGCTGTGTAGGGCATGTGAGGACCTACAAGGAAACCAGCTACGATATAGCCTAAGACCAAGGGTTGCTTGAGTCGTTTGAAAATCAGGGTTACAATGCCTGCCGATATCAGGATGTAGGCAAGGTCGTTTATTAGACTAGGTAGTTCTGCCATAATGTTTTTATTCGTTATATGCTGCAGTCATTTCGCAGATTTTTACAATCACCTGCATGGCTTTCTCCATCGATTGGATGCTGACAAACTCATGGGGACCGTGGAAATTCACGCCACCTGCGAAGATGTTAGGGCAGGGGAGACCTCGGAAAGAGAGTTGGGCGCCGTCGGTGCCGCCTCGGATGGGCTTCACTTTCGGGGCAACACCCGTTGCCTGCATGGCCTTCAGCACAAGGTCGATAACGTGCATCTCGGGGTCTATCTTCTCTTTCATGTTATAGTATTGGTCACGGATGTCAATCTCGACAGTACCTTCGCCATAGCGTTCGTTCATCTTCTGGACGCAAATCTGCATGAACCGCTTGCGATCGTCAAAACGGTCGCGATCGTGGTCGCGGATGATGTAACTCATTTTGGCATGCTCCACCGACGACTGGATGCCCAGTAGGTGGTAAAACCCCTGATAGCCCTCAGTGGTCTCAGGTGTCTCGTCGGCAGGCATCATACTGGCAAGTTCGGCAGCCAGTGCACTGGCGTTAATCATCTTGCCCTTGGCATAGCCAGGATGGACGCTCAAACCGTGAATCGTTACCTTGGCTGAGGCAGCGTTGAAATTCTCGAATTCCAACTCGCCCAGGTCGCCGCCATCCATCGTATAGGCCCATTGGCACCCGAATTTCTCCACGTCGAAGTGATGGGCACCCATACCTATCTCCTCGTCGGGGTTGAAGGCAATGCGTATCTTTCCGTGCTTGATGTCCTTGTGCTGCTGCAGATAGACCATAGCCTGCACAATTTCAGCAATTCCGGCCTTGTCGTCAGCACCTAACAGGGTAGTGCCGTCGCTCACGATAAGGTCTTCCCCAATGTGTTGCAAAAGTTCTGGAAATTTCTTGGGACTGCTGACAATTCCTTCGCTGAGCAGAATGTCCGAACCGTCGTAGTTATGCACAATCTGTGCTTTAACCCTTTGTATTGGCCTTCAGCGTGGCGTAGATGTAACCTTTCTCGTCGAGTTCTACGTCGTCAAGTCCCTCACGTTCGAGTTCCTTTTTCAGGTATTCTGCAAAAACAAGTTGTTTTTTAGTACTCGGCACGCAGTCGCTGTCCTCAGCCGACTGCGTGTCGAATTTCGTATAGTTTATAAATCGTTCTGTAATATCCACTCTTAATTATCAATTATCAATTATCAATTGTCAATTCTCAATTGTCAATTCTCAATTCCCTTACTTTCCCATCAGCAAATCGACGAAGGGCTTATCCTTGAAGCAGTCGCGCTGTTGGTCCCAGAAACCGAAGTCGGCATCGTAACACCAAGTGGTCCAGGCAATGTTGAACTCGTCGAAAACAGTCAGCATATCCTTTGTCCACTGATAGCCCATTTCCTTGTCTGTCTTCTCGTAGATGCCCCATTCGCCGCAGAACAGCTGCAGACCGTATTTCTTGGCAACGGCAATGGCGTCTTTGAAGTCTTCACGAATCTTGTTGATGTCCCAAACCTGCTTCGTGTACTGCAGCAGTTCGGGTTTCAAATCGTCGGGAGCTGCGTCGTAGTCTTCTTGCGATACCATGATACCAGGGTAGTGCAGTTTGCCGTTATACTTGCCGATAGGTGTCCACCAGGCGTGGTTATGGGTCAGAATCATGGGGTTGTAATAGTGGAACGAGAGCACAATATTCTTGTCGCCTTCGGGCACGCGCAGGTATTTCATCGTTTCGTAACCCTGCCAGCGGTTTGAACCTACTACCAGCGTGCGCTGAGGCTCACGGGCACGCAGTGCCTTGTGTACTTTTGCCACCAGTTTGTTCCACTGCTCGTGTTCGTCGGCCACAGGTTCGTTCATGAATTCATAGGCAACCCAGTCGGTGCTGTAATCCTTCAGAACATCCGACAGCTGATACCACAGGTTTATCAGGTCCTGCTGCGATTTCTCCGAGGTAAAAAGGGTGTTGGCAGCTCCGCCACCTTCGTTCACGGCATTGAAATAGTGCGAACGCACAATGTGCAGGTCAACAATAGCGCGCAGTTCGTGCTTGCGAGCCCACTTCAGGGCATTGGTCAGCAGCGTCCAGGCCTCAGGCAGTTTGTTGCCCTTCTCGTCCCAGAACTGCACTTCGTCAATGGGAATACGCACAAAGTCGAAACCAAGGTCATGGAGTCGCTCAAAGTCCTCCTCCTGAATGTGCAGACGGCGCATCTCGCCTCGCGCCTCCGACTGCGACAGCCAGTGACTCACATTGGTGCCACGCTTGATGCGGAAGTTGTTGACTTTCCCCGACTGAGCCATCGCGGGGATACACATGAATGCTGTAATAGCCAGTAGAACAAACAGTTTCTTCATCTTTAGTCTTGTATTTTTGAAAAGTTATTAAACTCACTAACGAATTTATTCAGATGCAAAAGTACATCTTTTTTTTCAAAAAAGACATATATCTTCCGAAAAACTTTCCGTTTTTCATGAATCTTTGTATCTTTGCACCATAAATACAAAAAGGAACAATGAATAAGACAGTATTGATAACAGGCGCTACAAGCGGAATAGGCTTGGGATGCGCACGGAAATTTGCAGCAAATGGTGACCAACTGATTCTGACGGGAAGAAATGAAAATAAACTGACAGAAATCAAACAGGAACTGACCAAGCAAGGTGCGAAAGTGCTGACGCTGGTCTTCGACGTAAGAGACCCCCGTCAGGCCAAACAGTGTATCGACAGTCTTCCTGAAGAATGGCGACAGATTGATGTGCTGGTGAACAATGCAGGATTGGCTCTGGGGTTGGAACCGGAATACGAAGGCGATATTGAAGAATGGGCAACGATGATTGACACCAATATCAAGGGACTGCTCACAATGACGCGCCTTATTGTGCCGGAAATGATCAAGCGTAATAGTGGTCATGTTATTAATATAGGTTCGGTGGCAGGCGATGCTGCCTATGCCGGCGGCAATGTCTATTGTGCTACGAAGGCCGCTGTCAAGGTGCTGTCCGATGGTCTGCGCATCGATGTTGCCAATACTGCCGTTCGTGTTACCAACTTAAAACCTGGACTGGTTGAGACTAACTTCAGCAATGTCCGTTTCCGTGGTGATACCGATAGGGCAGCTAAGCTTTATCAGGGCATCAAACCGCTTACTGGCGACGATATTGCCGATGTTGCCGTCTATGCCGCCAATGCTCCTGCTCATGTCCAGATAGCCGAGGTTCTTATCCTCGCCACTCATCAAGCCAGCGGCAGCGTCATTGTCAGGAAATAATTCCACAATGCTGATGGCTAAAGGCTATTGGTTTTCTTCAAACACATAGCCGAAACCTGTCCGGCTGACGATGTTTTGGGCGTAAGGACCTATTTTCTTGCGCAGGCGGGTCATGTTGACATTGATGGTGCGATCAGTGACGACAACACCTGCCCAAACTGTGTCCATCAAGTACTGGCGGGAGAGTACCTTGCCAAGGTTGGCTAAAAGCAGATGGAGGAGGGCGAACTCCGTGGGAGTCAGGTTGACGGGATTGCCGTCAACGGTGACTGTCTTCTTGTCGAGATTTAAACTTAAACCGGAATAACTGAGCAAATGTTTACCCAGACGGGCCTCGACAATGTTCATGACATAGTCGCCTATCTTCTCGCAATCGGCCACAACGTCATTGAACAGGGTGCCGATGGCATAGGAATACTGATGTTCATCAACGTTGCCGACAGTCTCGGCTCTCAGTTGGTTGCGCAGTTCGTTGATGTCTGCTTCTATGGACAGTGAGTCGGCCAGCGAAAGGTCTTTACGGCGTCCGCTCACCACCACAATCATCTGCACGATGGCTTCGTTCACCAAACGGAACATTTCGTGTATTCGGATGTTTTGCTGTTCGGTAAAGTTTTCTTTGTTCTCGTGCAGGTGGCTGATGGTGCGTGCCATCTTATAACAGGCATCACCGATGGATTCCAGTTCACCTATCTGGCGGAACATCACTCGTGTCTTCTCCTTCGTTTCGTCCGAAAGATGTCCGTTGCCAACCTGTTCCAGATAATTGGCTATTTCCATCTCCATATTGTCGGCTATCGTCTCGTAGCGCTCGATACGGGCAAACTGGCTTTGGAATTCCTTTTTGTCCTTCTCGTCAAAAAGCGCACATGTCATTCCAAACATGCGGTGCATGCGCTCAGCGTAGTGAACAATCTCTTTCTGAGCCTGCAATACGCCAATTTCAGGGGTTTTCATGACACCGCTGCTGATGAAATGTAGGGTAGTGGGCTGGTTGGCCTCAGCCTTGTTTTCGGGCAGCAACTTGCACACGATGCGCTCCATTTGGGGAATGAAACCGATGAGTAGGCATGTATTGAGAATATTGAAACAAGTGTGGAACATTGCCAATACAACGGGGATGCGTGCCGTATGGCCTGATAACGAGGGGTTGTAGCCTACGATGCCGCACACCATATCAACGAAGGGATAGAACACGGCGAGCACCCAAATTACACCAAACACATTGAACAGCAGGTGGGCCAAGGCGGCGCGACGGGCCTCAGTGCCAGCGCCAAGGGCTGCGAGATTGGCTGTTGCAGTAGTACCGATATTCTCGCCCATCACCAATGCGATACCCATATAGATGGGTAACACTCCTGTGGAACAGAGCAGGATAGTGATAGCCATGACGGCTGCCGACGACTGTACAATACAGGTGATGATGGTGCCGGCTGCCAGGAAGGCAAGGATGGTGAGATAACTGCTGGTATCGAACGAGGCAAAGAAATTGACAACATCAACGTTGTGAGCCAGATCCATATCGCGCCCTACGCTGCTGAGCATAACCAACGACCAAAACAGGAAGGCCAGTCCAAAGAGAAAATCGCCCACCACACGATGGCGCTTCTTATAGATAAGCACCATACCGATGAGGAAGGCTGGGAAAACAACGACGGTGAGGTCGAGATTATAACCTAACGACATAATCCACGCTGTAAGGGTGGTGCCGATGTTTGCTCCCATGATGACTGAGATGGCTTGCGCCAGTGTAAGCAAGCCTGCCGAGACAAACGAAACGGTCATAACCGTTGTGGCTGATGAAGACTGCACGGCACAGGTCACCATGGTTCCTGTCAGCATACCACTCAGTCGGTTGCCTGTCATACGGGCTAAAATGTGTCTTAAACTAGGACCCGCCAATTTCTGCAAGGCATCGCTCATGGTCTTCATTCCGTAGATGAGCAGTGCTAACGAGCCTAGCAGCCTGAAAAACAATTCAATCGTCATATCTTTACATTTTATTTTTACACTGCAAAGATACAAAATCAATTAAAAACAAACGAAAAATAGCGGTTACAATTCGGTTACGATTATAATAACTCTCCGAAAACTTGCAAAACGCCTTTTTATTTTATATCTTTGCAAACTAATATGAGAACAGTCATCAAATATACTCATTCAAGAAACCCAAAGGATAGGTCACTTTCGGTGACGTTGTGACATATGACACATGATTTTCCAAAATTTCCGTGCGTACGTGCGCGCGTACGTACGCAATATCTTTTCTAAATTTTAATGTCACTATGAAGTGAACCCAGAAAGTTGGACACAACTGAAAGGTTCAAAATGAAAAAAGATTTTAGTTTAGAAGAAAAACTAGCAGCAATTAAATTGGTAGAGCAA
>ONDP01000003.1 GCA_900316645.1 uncultured Prevotellaceae bacterium | reverse complement strand
GGCTGCACAAGCTGGCTGGCCATGACCCGCTTACGCGGTCAGGGCCACCAACTGTGCTCCGCTCACGATTTCCGGCTCCCCGTAGAAGGCCAGGCGAGCGCCGATGCTCGTGATCGAGCTCGAGAAAGCGTAATTCGAGCGCGCATAAACGAGACCGCATAGCGCACCGCTATTCGCGCCACCCCCGACGACCAGCAGCTGACCAGTCGTAGCGGCATAGTACCCATCACAATAGTATGTAGTGCTACCGCCACCCGTGACATTCTGAGCAATCATATCCCAGAACTCTCCGCACTCCATGCTCTTGACATAAGCACCTGATGCAGACTGTACGGAACAAACGAACTCACGGCCAGTAGCCGTATTGCTCACCTGGTTGCCAGAATAGACCACAGCCTTACGGACATCATCATCCATGTAGAAGCGGATGCCAGGACGGAACTCCCAGAGCTTTCCCCAAAGATCCTCGAAGCCAAAGAGCTTCACGGGGTACTGGTCGCCAATAGTGGTATCAGTGTAGTACACATTACCGCTACCGTCGCCCAAATGCTTCAGCAAGCCCATAGGTACGTCACGCGCAGCCTCCCATGAAGATGTCTGGAAGCCGGCACCGATGACGCTCTGTGAGTTTAGGTTGCCATAGCGGGCCTGGAACAGCGCGTTAATCAGGCAATGGAAGCCGTAGTTAGCCAATCCCCACTCAGAACCGAGCAACTGAGCGGCAGCCCAGAACTGGCTCATTGTCTGTGAGTGCTTCGGAGCCTTGTCAGGACGGCTGTGTGCCTTGTTGTTGGCATCGTAGCTGATCTTGTAGGCACCTACCCAATGAGGTGAATCGAAGACCTTGCCACCGTCGATAGGCACAGTACCACCGAAATGCAGCGTCTTACCCTCACCCTTGAAGTGGCAATCAGGTACATGTACCATCGTCTCGCACACCTGTTCAAGTGCAGTAGTAAACGCCGTGCCATCGGCAAACTTCGTCCAATCAGCACCATTCAGCTTTGCAGCATACACCTTACCATCTTTGATAAAGAAGGCATAGCCACCCATCTGAGACTGATAGAGTTCAGCAGCACCACGATTATTGACCACAAAGGCCGGATTAGAGTTTTGCTCCAGTGTGAAGCTGGAAGCAAGCGCACCAACAACAGTAGATGGAATGGCACTGTTGTTCACCTCTTCGGGCGTAGCCTCGTAGAGATTGTCCTGACTGGTCATACACAACACCTTGGCTATGTTTTCACCAGACGCAAGAGAAGTTTTTGCTTTTTTCATCTTTCGTGAATATTAAAGGGTTATTACTATGTTCTTACAGCGAGTTCATGGCCAGATGCAGACTGGAACACCTCGCCTGACGGGTCAGCCAGGATGTCGTAGGGTCCACGAATGGAGCAACGAGGATCCACAATGAACTTAGTGCCGGCATTGTCGTAGATGTACTGTCTTGGTACCACGACCTCCAGGCCATAGGCACCCAGCGGCACAGGATCATCATTACTACCCTGGCGACGTACCGCCCAATCGCACATCAGCCAATGACGTTTCTGTTCGAGCGTCATGTCATCATGCTTGGCCACATGCACTATCAGGCCAAAGGTCATAAAGGAGTTCTCAGCAAACACTCGGTCGCCTCCATAAGAGAATACCGTAGGTATTACCTTCGGATAACGCCACGCGATGCAGGCCGTTGCCTCATTAGGCAGGTCTGGAGCCGCTGTTGACGTACCATCGGCAATACCGATACGACAGCGCACCATCAGATTGTCTATGAAGTCTGCGTCGATAGACAGCGTAGCCGTGTTCTTTCCGCTGACATACCAGAGGCAATCATTATTGATGGTCAGCCAATGCACACCATTATCAACAGAATAGTCCCAGAACCATGCTACCGCATCCGTTTTGTCAGCACTACCCTGACGTGCTTCTGCCTCGAATGTGTAGATAGTCGTAGCGGCATGAAGCGGGAAGTGCTTACGGGTACGATCACACAGGATATTGATGCTCCACTGCTCATCAGCCTGTAGGATGGCCGACAGCGGCAGCGTATCAGACAGCACGAAGGGCGACGATGTGCGGGTGTCAGTAAAGCGGCACTCACAATAGATGTTCGCTCCCAGCTGGTGTGTGAAGTTCTTTCGGACATACAGGATATTACCGGCAATGTAATAGTCCTGAGTTGAATCGGTGGAAGTCACCTGCACCCCATTGACATACCAGAATATCTGAGGCACGAGAGTATCAGTATTCAGGTTGTTGTCGGGGTCGATGATACTATAAACCGCTTTCAGTCGCAATGCGCCATCTGTCTGTGTGCCGTGCTGGTCGATAACAGGCACAACAGAATGGTCAGGAATCCACTGCTGCACCGTCTGACGATAGAACTGCACAGTTGACAGGCCACCCAGCACCTCAATGTGCATTGCGGTGTTGAGCGGTCTGTAGGTCGTAGTGACTGCCAGCGGTTGAGAGTTATTCAGTCTTTTCATACTTTACTCTTTATCCCAGCGGAAATCCGCTGGGCACAGTGACTAAACAATGCTATACAGCGAGCAGGTCATCATCCATTAGCGTCTTGATGACGTATTCGACAATGGCTTTCGGCGTGATAGAGATAGCCTTACCCTGGCTGTTGACACCCAGCAGGCGCACAATGTCAGAACCGGCATTCGTAGCACTGGCATTAAGGGCAACGTAGGTGTTTGCAGCATCGGTAGAAGTGAGGAACGGCGTAAGGTCGATCTGACCTACCATCGGATCCCATGATTCACCATTCCAAACATAGTTGGTACCGGCAGGAATCTTATCATTAGCCGCTACCACGTTATACATGTAGCCTTTCTTCAAGTCAGAAGACGGCAGATGAGCATAGTCGGCCACCTGTCCCTCATAGGAGATAGCGGCACCCAGAGAAATGATCTTTGCCAGCAGCTCTGCAATGGCAGCCTGCACCTGCGTAGCCACGAGGCCGGTGATAGCCGTCAGCGTCACATCCTTTGCCTCGCCAGAGAGTGCCACGTCAGCACACTTCTCTTCGATGACATTCTCAATATCCTCCTTAGTGGTGGTGCCATCAATAATCGTGTCGATATTGATGGCCGTCGGCTGCTTACTCATGGTAAGACGGAAGAAAAGCGACTTAGACGGTGACAGCACCTTGAATGAGAGATTAAGGTCAACGACCTGGCTTTGGAACACTGACCAGTTTTCCTGGTCCTTACTGGACTCTACCGTTACGAGGTGGAATCCCTCAGTCGGGAATGTGCAATCAATGATAACACTCCCAGCGAAGATGTCTGAGACATACTTCGGGTGCTGGTAGGAGATAGATAACTGTGACATACTAAATAGGGTTTAGAATTTTATTTATTTTTGAGCAAAGATAGGGGGAAAGACGCAGGAGTTAGGGACAAACTCCCAGCAGGAAAACGCTGGGCACAGTGGAATAGCACACTAATCACCTAATGGAAGGCACATGCCCGACATGTTTGTAAGATGATAGCGGCAGCCAATATAGAGCGAGTCAAACGCATCGGTGCCGTCCGTTCTGTACTCCAGGCGTACTGCATCGTCTGCGTCTTCAGAGAGCTTTTCACCTGCTTTATTCTTCCTAAACCCTTTATAGCCGATAGACACCTCCGCATTCTGCATGGCAATAATCAGAGCCTCGTTATTCTCACGATTGATGCGGATAGCAGGGTAGGCCACACCAGCCAGCGACTCGTTGATATCCTTATACTTCATTTCGTGGGCCATCGGTGATCCCATGTCAACAGGCCGTACAGACCAACCGTATTTCGTCAGCTCGTTAATGACCACATCCTTGAAGTCTTCCATACCCTCGATGGCATAGCCTTTGAACTTGGCTGTTGCATCATAGAAATAGATGACCTCACGGCATTTCTGCATCTTAGGCTTATAGTAGTGATGCCAGTCGCCCATCAGCTCACGCAGCTTACGCTCATTCTTGACATACATACTGGAGAGCACATTGAGACATTCCTGGTTATCCCTGCGATAGAGTTGCCCAGTCACCACCCAGTTAATGTTAGCGTTATAGTCCATGCTGATATACAAAGGCAGCGCGTCCACTACGTCACCATCCAGAGTGCAGTCTTTGATCTGCTGTAACTCGCCAAAGTCGGGAGTCTCGTACTCTTCTTCAGTAGCAGAGCCACCGAGCACAGTCATAGCTTTCTTTTTCGTGAAGCTGCTGTCAATGGCCGGACAGTCATCAGGAATATAGCCATGCACATTCTCAATATCGAGATTGGAATAGAAACCGTCGTTAGTCTTTGCCACCTTTTTATTAAGAATAGATATGGCAAACACGACAGGAGGAAGGTCACGCGCCATTCTCGCTATGTACGACTCTCCGACGATATCTACATTGTCTAAGGTGCTGACACGCCAAAATGCAAAGGCGTTACACTGTAAGGTACGGATTTTCTTCTGGTAGGACTTCGAGTTAAGAATCATCTGCATGTCAAAGTCCTGGTCAGGTGTAATCAGATACTTATGGCAATAGAGTAATTCCGCTTCCTCTGCATCAATCAGTTTATAGTTGATAGCCATATCGAGCATGGCCTTATTGATACGTTGGCCATAGTTCGGCAGGATCTTGAACGGGCCTTCGTGGTTCATCATGGCCTGTGCCTTGATACGGATGGCATCTATCTCATCCTGACGGCAAAGGATAGGCACACAGCCGTCACGCTTGGCATTACGCAGCAGTTCATTGTAGAAGATGACACGCTCTGCATAGTCTTCCAACTCAGCCTGTATCTCCCGATAGGTCTTGTTAGTCAATGGCCCCGTATCAGGGTGCATGTCGAGTTTGCTTTCCTCATTCTCCAGCCAGTTATTCTTTGATGTCAGACTCGCATCAGAGGCAAAGAAAGTGGATTTGAAAAGTGGGTTTGCATCAGAGAAAGACGGGTCGCCCAACGGATGCACGATACCTGACAATGCCGGCATGACTTCACCATCCAGTTTGGACTTCGACATAAACTTGCACTCATCGGCCACGATGGAGTTTACCGTCAGCGAATTGGCCGATCCCGTGACTGCCATTGAAATGAGTTGCCAAATGGTGCCATTAGCAAACCAGATGCAGTTATCCCAGGTCTTCGGTTTGATGATAGGACTCGGCACCCATCGTGGCGGTTTACCCCAGCCGAAATGTACTGACTCACGGATGCCAAAGAAACGCTCAATGGCGGCAATGGTGCCAGGAACGGTACGGGTATAGAGCTGTTTTCTGGAGTTTCCCAACCATATATTCGTAGCACGAGGCATAGACTGACTGACACGATAGATGCGAGGCCCGATAGAGCCGTCAGTCTTACCAAATCGTCGGCTACCAAGCAAGCGACCGTCTCGTACATTCATCAGGTACATCAGGTACTGCTTGTGGTTCATGTAAACGTCTCTTCTCTCTGCCATAGGCTACTCTTCTGAAAATACATCTTTCTCTGGTTCTGGCTCCGGCTGTTCATCAGGCATCTGCCATGTACCATCAGAGTTTTGTATCATATCGACTACCTGTTTGTCGGTCAATCCGTAGCGTTTAGCCATCTTCTTACGCTCTTCGTCGGTATAATTCACGCGGTCACGCTTCACTACCGACACATCAGTAGTGATGGTGATCTCAGAAGACGGCATCTGTCCTGCCACATCCTCTTTCTCCTGGAAGTTGTTATTGAGCTGCATCTTCAGGTCGGCACCAGACTTCACACTACGCGGGTCGCCCATCTTCATCCCCTCACGAATAAGCCAGTCGGACGCATCCTGCACCTTTGCCTTCTCGATGTTGTCAATGGGCGTATCGAAACGTCCTATGATATGATTGAAGAGAGCCACGTCGTTAGATATCTCGGTAGGTGTACGCGGAACACCAGGACGCACATTCATAGCGGCTACATACTCCATAGCCTTTGTGTCGCCCTCGCTGGCTCTCTGTAAGAGCACTGGATATTCACGGGCAGCAATGCGACGCATCACGTCAGATGGCCGTATCTGTTTGTCCTGAATCCAAATCTGGTATGCCTCGTAAGCCAGCAGCGCACGGAAACGCTGATCAGGCGACAGCACCATTTTTTCGATGGTGATGCCACCCAATAACCAGCGTTCTACTTTGTCGAAGTATTTTTCTGAAGGTTTTGACATTGAGTGAAGAGTTAAGAGGGCATAAGCCGATGGGAAACCACCGGCCTACGCGAAACCTTTTGCAATATGCTTGCGCTTACGTTTGTTGTACTTATCCTTACCAGTACGCATCAAATATTCGCCATACTCCTTGGGCGACATTCCATAGCCATTACCATAGTAACGACCACCACCCATCGGCGCATAGGGATTACTGAGGTACTGCTGGACGGTCTGGCCAGGCAAACGGTTCTGAGCCTGCTGCTGGCTATTATTGTTGTAACGCTGGGGAGCCTGTGCTGTCACCTGCTGGCCTTGCGCCTGTGATGCAGCCTGTTCCATGAGTTGCTGACCTGACGGACTCGAAACCAGTCCACCTGCGATAGCAGCTGCACCAGCTGCCAATGCTGTTAGGATTTTCTTTTTCATTTATTTATGAATTTATGAGTTAATGATTTTATGAAGACACGAAGACGGACCCAGCGGAAAACCGCTGGGCACAGTGGTTATTTCTTTTTAGCAGATTTCTTTTCGGCCTTGGCTGCTTTCTTGGCGGCGGCTTTCTCGGCTTTCAGAGCTTCAGCAGCGGGGACCACATTCTTCTCGCAATCCTCTTTGGCGGCATTCAGCACGGCCAGGTAAGGCTTTGCCTCTTCCTCGCCAATCAGTTCCACCAAAGCCTGGTAGCGTTGTGTCATGGTCTCAATACGCTTTGGCGTATTAGGCTTATCCTTACGCATGAGGTACTTGACGATAGCATCTACCTGCTCTTTCTTCTTTTCCTCTGCCTCACGGAGAGCCTTCTGCTCTGGGTCGTTGGCCTTGATGTCCTCAATGACCTTGGCCTTGAAAGCATCCTTATCCTCTACCTTATCCCAATAGGGGCGCAGGGTAGTGCGCAGCTGCTGGGGATCCACCTTCTGAGCTTCGATACTGGCACGGAAAGCAGTATCTTCCTTCAGGCGCACATATACCACAGCCAGCTCGTTATCTACACGGACGTAGATAGCCTCGTAAGCCTCTGTGCATTTGACGGCCTCCTGGCTATAAGGCTCTACTTCTGATTCAGGCTTACCGGCTTCTGCAAGCACCTTGGCCGTCGTTGCTGCTTCCTCTGCACGAGAGCGCAAATCGCGGACAGTCTCTACAGCCTCTTGCAATTCAGGAGAGAAGAGCCACTTCAACTGGTCCAGGTGCAACAGTGTGCCACCATTCAGTGAGCCGGACACTGTGCCAGGAGCGGCAGCGTCGATGGTAGGAATCTCGGACTTAGGACCGAAAAGCGTTTCTTCTTTTGCCTCTGCCTCCTTGCGGTCATTCTCAGCCTTCAGCGCACGGGCAGCAGCTTCATCCTTAGTGGGACGGCCAACATGCGGCACCAGCAAGGCAGGATCGGTCAGGTCAACAGCAATGGCCAGTGCAGCCTTTGCATCAGAAAGTGCTTTGTCAGAATAGTTGCGGAGCAAACGCTTACGGGACGCATAATCACGGAAGCGCAAAGCCTCACGGACAAAAGAGCGGGTAAAGGGGAACACAGCAATCAGGGAAAGACCCTGTTCAAAATCCTTATGGGAGAATTTGCCCGATTCAATGACAGGCAACTTCTCAGCGTACCACGGCTGGAACTCTGCCAACCATTCCTTGCGCTCATCAAGCGACATTTCAGTGAAAAGTTTTTTATCCATTGTACTTAAATTTTTAGGGCTGCAACGGTATTGCAGCAAACGGAACAATTATTGACAGGAGCAAATTTAGGGGAAACAGGGTAAAAGGGTGGGACAGAAAACAGGGGATAAAAAAGGCCCGCATCGGGATAACAGCGATGCGGGCGCAATGATAGGGGAATAGTCGGTTAAGAACTTGCAACCATCAGGCCATCCCAACCACCAGTCTGGGGAGGTGTGACGTAGAGGTTGTCGTAGAGCACACCATTGAGGTGGAACTCCAGTGAGGTCTGACGATCATCACCAGAAGCGGCACCCGTATCAGACGAAATACCACCCTGCTCAACCTTAACACGCTTGTAGGGGTCGTACATAATTTGAGTGTCACCCGTCTGGCCATCAGGAACGATGATACCGATGTCAAGGTTCTGGAGAGCACGAGACAAGAGGCTCACCTTCTTATTCACAGCGTCGATGACGGCGTTGTAAGTCAGATTATAGCCCTTGTTGTTGCCCTGGCCGTCACCCTTAATCTGCTGGGTTTCATCCTTCAGGTCGATGCGATAGAGGCCCTTACCAGTCTTAAAGGCAGGTGTAGAGTACACATTGCCAGTCAATTCCAGGGGAGCCGACAGGTCATCTTTGACGAAGTAGTAAGCCACAGCCGATGTGCCACCAATGTTTTCAAAGCAGTTGTCAGCGTTCAGGAAATGATCGAGAGCGGGACAAGATACTGTATCAGCCATATTCTTTTCTAATTTTTAGGGTTGTTACTTTTTTGCAGAACTGTTCTCAGGGAAACCGTTACCGCATCAGGGCGGCGAACCGCCCTGTGCGGAATTAGGTTTAGGCATTCTTGAAGAATGCGGTCAGAGCCATCGGCATACCCGTAGCGGTCACATTGATCGTTGCGGTGGTCTTACCGTTAGACCAACGATCGAAAGCCTTACCAGTACCAGGCACAGCCACCAGCGTGAGGATGGTGTTAGGAGCAAACTCCTGAACCTCATCGTAGTCCTCGCCGTTGACAGTTACCTTTGCGCCGGAGCCACCGCCATCCAGTGTGATGACCAGCTTCGAGTTCTCGTAGTCACCATTGATGACATTCTCAGCAATCGAGCCGTCACTGATAACGAATGCAGAAGCCAACGGATTGAAGACACGGGTGCCCTGGATAGACTGGATCTGGAATACCACATCCTGTGCATCCTCATCGGTGCCAAACTGTGTCTTAACGAAGGTCTGATTGTTCTCAGAGTCAACTCCATACTGGAGGTTGTTGGGGATAGTGGCCATCAGGCGTGTACCAACACCCCAGGCATCAGAGGGACAGAACTCTACGCGAGGCATTTCGGGCACGGTGAAGTTGCCGTTGGGCAGGTAGTTCACCTTGGTATTGCCATGATACTTGTTGGCATAGCCCTGTGCGATGTAGAGACCACGGAGCACGTCACAGTGGAGCTTGATCACCTTCTGCTGGCGCAGACGGGCATCCCACTTGGTGTACCACTCCAGCACCGTGTCAAACGGAGTGCTGTCATGTGCATCAGAAGGCACAGAGATAGCATCACAGGCAATCAGGTTGCCATTCTCGGCAGAGATAATACCATCTTCGATGTCCTGCTCAATGTCGGTATGGAAACCGTCGTAGAGAGAGAGCTTCTGCTTTGCTTCGTCCTCGCTGTCCTCGTAGGCCATCTTGCCGAAGAACAGATTGCTCTTCAAATCCTCGGCATAAGACTTCAGGATAGCTTCGACAGCAACAGTAGAGAGAGGATAGTCGCCACCAGCCTTACCGTCGGTACCGAAGACAGTCTCAACATAGTTGTCGATGTTGTCTTTGTAGCGGTTCCAGGTGAGCTTGGCAACCAAGGTGCGCTCCTTCAGGAAACCAATCTTGTTCTCGACAGGTGTACCAACCTTCTTACGACGGGTAGTGCCACCCTTACGAACAAGCAGATGGTCAGTCTTCTTGAACTGCACACCACTAATAACCTGAATGCCCAGACGATCGAGCAATTCGGGATCTTCGTAGGCAGGACCCATCACGATCTGCTTACCTACCTGCTCGGCCACATGAGTAAGAGCCTCACGACCGATGAACTCTGGTGCTTTGTTTTCAGCCATAATTCTTTTTGTTTTTAAGGGGTTATTACTAAGTGAACTTGATTACTTTTGCAGAGATTCCATGTACTCCTTGCGGATGCGGGCATTCTCCAGCGGGGTCTTGTTGTGGTCGTAGTCCGGCATACCACAGGTAGCTTCGTGAGACTCAGCACCAGTGCCATTGTTGGCAGGCGAACCCTCCTGCTGATCACCAGGCTTGCCCTTCAAGGTCTCAATCTGAGCTTCGCGGTCTTTCAACTGCTGCTCGGCAGTGGCCAGGCTTTCCTTCACCTCTGCCAGCTCCTGCTCGACCTTACCCTTGGCTTCCTTCTCGGCATTCAGCTGCTCTTCGTGCTGCTGCTTCATGTTGTTAATCTCCTGCTCGTGAGCGGTCTTCAACTCGCCCATAGCCTTCTCGTGAGAGTCATTCAGTTCCTGCTCCTTGGCGTTGACGGCCTCAGTCTTGGCATTCTCTGCCTCAGAGAGCTGGGTCTGAAGAGTCTGTACCTGCTCATCAGCGGCAGCCTTATCGGAAGCCTGCTGTTCGAGCGTCTGATTGAGCGCATCCAACATAGAGGGCACGAAGTGGGCACCTTCTTCGTTGACGATAAGCTCTTCTACACCGCAAGCGGTGGCAATCTTTTCGTACTGTTTCATATTCTCTTTGTTTAAGGGGTTATTCTTTTCACCCGAAGCGGATGCTTCAGTAGTGGTTGCTTTTGCAGAAGCGGCGGGAGCTGGATCATCCTCTGGCACGTCATCCTCCGGCTTAACAGGAGCGACGCGCTCAATGGGAGTAGCAGAACCGTTGGCTACCTCAAAGGCACGGGCAACGACCTCTCCGAGAGTCATCTGGCCATCACAGAGAATGCCTGTGACCTCCTGTGCCTCGAAGAGCGCACCATGGATATGCTTCTCAGTAGCAGCAGGGAAAGACTTTTGGATGTCAGCGCGGAACTCTACGCCCGTCTTTTTCAGGTCATCCATCAGCTTCTTATCATTCTTGCTATTCTCAGCAATGTCACGATACCACTTGTTTTTGTCGTAAGACTCAGGATCGTACAGCTCATGGTAAGTCTCATTGGTGTACTGATTGGTGGTGCCATTCTTTTCAGTATAGAAAGCGGCCATCACACCGATGGATCCAAACATATCCTTGGGGTGCATGTAGTACACTTCATCACATACGCTGGCCAGGTACATAGCAGCAGAGGCACAGAGGCCATCCACGAAAGCATATACCTTCTGACCATGCTCATGGGCATAGTCGATAGCCTGCTTGAAATCATTGATAGCCCATGCAGAACCACCAGGAGAGTTAATAACAAAGATGTGTGCCTGACAGAACTCATTATTTGCAGCCTCCATCATCCAGTCGCGCAAATCCATCGAGCCATAGGAGCAAGCACCACCTTCACGAGTGATAGGACCATCCACCGGCATGACATTGACAAAAGGAGCATCCATTTCGTCCATCCACCAACGGGAGGTAGTCTTACCGTTTTCTGTCACCTGGTACTCATTGATGACACCGACAGCCTGGCCATCCTGTATCTGCATGGCATAGGGCTTTTTCTTCTGCTGAAGATCGAGTGCTATGCGGCCATTCAGGTTTTGCTCCCAAATAGCACGAGAGCCGTGGACGTATTCAGGCATAATCATCCACAGCTTTGTTGTCAGAAGTTCGAGAAGTCCATTCATATCTTTTGCGAATTTTATTCTACTCGCAAAGGTAGATAACACAGAGGATAGGGAATGGACGCTATTTCTCGCTGTAAAACGCGATTTCGGGGAAACAAAAAACCCGCTGGGGAAACCAGCGGGCATAAGAGATAGGGCTATACCTTATTATATATATTAAGCAGAAGGAGGAATGAGCTTGATAGTTTGGCTCGAAGACAGGATTTTGAATTTTAGCGTTGTCGAAGTCGCAGTAGAATGGCTTTCCTCTATGTCGCAGGTGGCAGCACCAGGGAGGGAGAAAGAAAAATCCTTTGAGCCATCAGCACGAGTATAGACCACATGGAAGTCCTGACCTAAAAGCGTCTGCACCAGGGCTTCTGCTCTATCACGCTCCACTAACACAGGCACTTGCAGCTCATGTGTATAGACGTTTCCAGCGGCCTGACGGCCATTTTTCACCTTTAACGACGGCTCTTCTTTCAACATCACAACCGCACTGTCAGACAGTGCAGCAGAAAAAGCAGCTGTACCGAAAGTAGAAACCGTCATGTTCAAACTGGCCAACGAAACAGATGGCGGCAGTGTGATGTTACACTGACTCGCCAGATAGACATCGACGCGGACAATGGCATCGAGCATCAATTCTTTGCATTCTTGATTATTCATATCTCTTTGGGTTTTATTGATTTATAGGGGCTGTCATATAATGACAGCACACTGGACTGGCGAAAGTGACGAAATAGACGCGGACACGCTGTGACCATAAAAAACGCGAAAATACCTCATTATTTATCATATTTTAACAAGTGATTTCTACTTTTTATATACTTTCCTTTCATTGTTAATTATCATCGTTAATCATCATCATATTTGGGTAGTCCACCGTATATTTCGTGTTTGTCGATGCGCGTCACCAGCTCATCATTGATAATGGCCGGTGACTTTGCCATATATTCAGCCTCCTTTTTCCATCGTTGTATGAGTCGGCGCAGGGTACTACGCTCATTCTTATCATGCGACACGGGAATATCGTATGCCATGAGAAAACGCTCCAGCACCTCAATGTTTGAACGGTGAATACCGTTAGACTGTGCAAACACTTTGTTGCGGGTAGAGAAATCGAGGAAAGTACGAATGAATGTATTTCGCAACAGTTCCCGAAGCTGCTGTGCGGCCCTGGTATCGAGCGTATGCGACTTATAGACGCGCTGCACATGGCCGTCGATGCAGATCTCTCGCGGAGTAGCAATACATAGGAACTCGTAGGCATCTGTCTTCGTTTTGTTGGTCAAAGCCTCCAGCGTACACACCTCGGCATAGGTCAGATACTCCGATGGGTCACGGACAATGATCGGTTTACCACCATTCGGCAGACGGCCACGGAGCATGTTCTGCCATGCTGACTGTGAGTAGCACGATGCACGATGCTGTTGTTTCTCAGGTATGATACGCAGCCCATTGGTCAACACCACATACTCAGGAGTATATGGTGAAAACTCAATGGGTGTTGTCATTGGTAACGAGTTTCCATCACCAGTAGCCCGCATAAATGCGGCGACATAACGTGACGTGCGTAAATAGATGTTAGCCATAGTGCAAAGATACTACTCTTCAGCCTCGGTAGATAGACGAAGCTCTGGATGTTCGATATACTCATTACAAACAGATGCCGGCAGATAGGTATGCACGGTGAATGGTGTAGCGGCCACGATGACCAGCGTCTCACGATTGTTTTCGCCTACCTCTGTTTCAACATCCTTCTTAATCCATGCCGTAACAATGTTACGCGCATCCTTAATATCATGTGCCCATGCCACAAACTTACGTTTCTTGACCCAGGCATCCTTGTTGCTGGTATTCTCAATCCACTCTTCAGCACGGGCATAGGTAGCCAGCACCTTAAACGGCATCTTTACGGGTGCATCCTTATCCTTTTCCAAGGCTTCCTGTTCTGCCTTGATGTCGGCTGCTGTGCGTCCGATAAAGGTAATGTCATTAAGAATCTCCACATCGGTAATATGGAAATTACTGCAATGCTCGCCAAACACTTCCTCGGTGGCTCCCTCTGTATAATCGGCTGCAAGGTCCATAGCCTGACGAATGGACTCTGCACGACAGATGACCACACCCGTCTTTGTGATACCCTTCATCGTCACCTTTACATGACCGAGACGGCAGAAAGTTCTTAGTTCCTCTGCACGGCCAGGGGTGTTGGTGACGCAGATCTCAGTGATGCCATACTCTTCAATGTCCTTTGCCATCTTAGAGTCCACTTTCTTGTCACGGTCATAGAGCACTTCGTTACGTTCTATGCTCACTATTTCCTGGGTGTCCTGATCCACGAAGTCCTCATGCCAGGTCTTCAGTACACGCTCTGCCAGGAACATGCCGATGCCCTCCTTTGGGGCCACCTTCTTTTTGATATAGTCTTTTCTCAACATAACAGATAATTTTATTACGATGCTTTGTTTCTCTCAGCAACTATTTTAGGTAACACTTCAGCGGCCTTTGCTTTCATTCTGTCAAAGAAAGCCTGGACCTGCGGGTTAATGTCTTCCGTTGTGAGCACCTGCATTCCGACAAACAACTGCATCAGCATTTCAGCCATCACCTCCACCGATAAATTCGGGTCGATATTGTTTTTCTGAAACAGCTGAGTGATTTGCAAGAGCAACATCCCCTTGGGATCAAGCGACGGTTTATTTTCCTTTGCCATGGCCATTCACAACAGGTTTGAATGAGAAAGCCGCCCAAAGCTCAATAAACTGGCGACCAGCATACTCTGCAAGTTCACGAGACTTGAAGGCCAGGCGAGCACCGATGAACGTGTGCGAGCCCGAGAAAGCGCGATTCGAGATCGCAAAAGCGAGACCGCAAAGCGCACCGCTATCCGCGGCACCCCCGACGAGCAGCAGCTTAGAACGCTCCGCTTCGTTCATAGCGTCTATCTCCTGCTGTGTATAGAGCCAGAACCAAGGCCAGTAGCGATACTCATCAACAACGAACTGAGGTTCCCAGCCCTCATTGATGGCATAGGTGATAATGCGGAGCTTGATGTATGCCAGCAGATCGTCTGTGTAAGGCGAATTGAACTGCAAATCCTTAATGAGTTTTTCGGCCACCTTATCACCCTGCATGGCACGGATGTTTACCTCATTAAAGGCATCCTCGTAAGTCTTGATGCGCATAGTGACGGGAATAGAGGTGTCGATGACCGGCTGCTGGTCTTCACTCGAAGCTGACGCTTCAAGCACAGGGGTTTTTTCTTCCGTTTCAGGCTCATCGGCAGGTGTCAGACAGGACCAGTCTTCAGCAAAGATATCTTCCCATGTGGGGATGAAGTATGTGGCACTGGCAGGAGTCTTTTCATCATCGACAAATGTAATGACGATTACCTGGTCATGGTATGAGATTTCACCAGAGCCAACAGTGCTGATTTTTGGTTTGATACTTGCAGGCAATGAGGTCATCTTAGGCACGATGTCCTTTGAGATACACTGCGGAATTTGACGGATGATTTCGCAGTTATCAGTCCACGAAATACGACGGGCAGAACCACCCTTTTTCAGACATTCGATTACATCTTGAAATTTTGCCATAGTTTTTTTCTTTTTATTGATGATTGATATATTTCCAGATACAAGATTCCTGCTTACCGAGGTGCAAAATGTGTGTAACCTCATTCTTTGCACCCCATTCAGGTTTACCATAACCCTCAGTGATACCATTCAGTTCTACATATATAGTCGTAGATGTATAGGCCCGATGGAAACAAACGTGCGTATAATGTTTTGCGAGGCGTTTCTTCCAATATGGAGTCATGGCACGATACTCTTCTGTCTTGATGCCAGCAGCTATCATGTCGTACCACTTACACTTCAGGACCAGATGCAGGATAGAGATTTTCATTTTCTGCTATATCTTTTTCAATGATAGTATGAAAGCCGTCGAAATCCTTGTTAGGATCACCAGTAGGCCGTATGTTATAGATATCACGGATGGCTTTGTCAACAGACTTCTTATGAAGCCGAAGAATATCTTTGCTACTATATTTTGTCATATTTCAGTATAGAAGTAATAATCAGAGCCAGTGTATCGTATCTCTGCACGAAATGGAAGGAAACCTTCACCCTCATGCTTCTTTGCTATTTGCTTCAACATATCAGTAATATAAGGATAATCATCACAACGGACAACGAAAGTAACAGGATTGTTTTCTCGCACCTCATGCGCACACATATTTATGCGCAAATGCCATGCGTCATCCATCCCCATCCAAATTCTGAAGTCATCAATAAAAACATGAAGAGTCTCACCCTTAAAAACCTCAGAAGGAGAAACGGAAACTGGAGATTGTAAACCTGGGTATCTTACAGAAGTCTGTGTATTCAATTCCAGCATTAAAAAATCTGCCACAGCTTTTTCAAGCGTTGCCCCAGCCGATGACCGCCAATTATTCATCAAGTAAATTCCCTTACAAGTAGAAAGCACGAGACAGTCAATGAGCACCTGAAGCCGATAGGGACACTTCTCAAAGATAAACTGGAACCATCCGAACATCGTCGTAGGATTCACGGGTTTATAACCACCTTTACGGAGAAAGTCAGCAGCGGCAGCAAAACGCTCTTTATAATCCGTTGTGCCAGTGATAGGACCAGAAATATATATACGTTTACGTTTCATTTCATTTTTTATTTCAGTATCAATCGTAGGGCAAACATGGCATTACCAGAATCACCCATGCGGATCACTTCGTTATACACACGTTCAAGACTCCGAGGATTGACATTCTTAAACTTATTCATTTCGGGAACAGTCAACTTATGACCTGCCAATGTTGCTATCTTAAAGAGCATAGCAGTACGGCTTAGTCCATTCCCTCTGAAGGGCGATTTTACCCCCCCGATACATTATACTGATTCATAGTCATGTTGTTTTTTGCAGTCTTTCGTCGATAAATTCCAGGTCATCGTCATGGTATGTCATACCATTTGCTGTATTATGCCACATGTTATAATAACTGGTTCCAAAGAAATCAATAGCATGGTCATCGACCATTACCTCTTCGCCAGAATCAATAACAATGGCTTTAATCTTCGGCCATTCCTTTTTATGGTTCTGATGACGCATGAAGTCCTCGTGCTTTTGGTTAATCGACTCCTGACTACGCCACTTACATTCATCACAATGGTAATGTCCCATACCATCACAATAGCCTTCAGGCTCTCCACGTTCAAAGTCATCACAATCAAGGTCAGGATCAACACCTGTACGCTGGTTTGTTTTGCCATGCGTAGGCTGCTGCACCACCATCACCTTTGGAGCCAGGTTTGACATGCCACCCATGAACTGTGTCATCATAGGCAATGGTGCCGGTTCATTCGACATACGCATAACATTCACCATGGCCAATGTCCTGCCCTCATCCTCTGTCACGAGGTCCAGGGCCATATAGACACGATAATGTTTTTTAGTCTCAGACATAATTAAAATTCAGTTTATATTTTTTAGTCCTGGAAGATATTTTTGTAAGAAACGACCAATGGCATCAAGCCAATCAAGGAGAGTAAATAACGCCCAGAAGTAGTTGAAACAGGGAACAAACATCATCATCTGTTTCTTCATATAACCACTATAAAATCTCTCGCCCTTTTTCACCTTACAGCAGACATGCCAAAGGAAATCGACAAACAAAATGATTGTCGGCAACAGATAGCCGTAAACTACTACTATATAAACCAGTTGATCCATCATTCGTGAGATACTTTCTCTTTCATCTGTTTATACTCTTTCAGCATATCAATCACCATAGCATTCAAAGCTGCTTCAACTCCCTGCATCATATAGGAGATACCACCAACCATTGTTATCAAATGATTCAGACGGTCGAACTCAGGCTCATCCTCCTTATACTTCTGCTGACAGATCCGCATACTCTGTATCGTCTGTGCCAGAACACTCTCAGTCATCGGCAACTCTTTTGCTGCCATTGAGAGCGACACACCCCAAAGAGATTCTTCTACCATATAGTCACCCTTCCTGTTCCAACTGTTCACGAATAGCCTGCTGGAGTACCGGCAGGACATACTTTGCATGACGCTTGGCAGCAGCAGCTACCTTTGTCGGTGCCGTATTCCATTCCACTTCACAGAGCTTGTTGGCAAAGTAGCCGTCGCTAATACCAAGCATAAACTTACGAATACCATCCTTACCAGGAGCCATAAAGTAGTGGAAGAAATTACCCCATTCAGAGTAGGACATATAGACACCATCAGAAGTGAGGAAACAACGGGCCAACCAACTGCCATTGTCATCCTTCAGGTCATACATGAAGACCTGCACACCAGGTTTGTTTGAGAGACAGCAAGTATTACCGATGAGTTCACGCTGACCAGTAATCTTAGCCTCGTTTTCATCAGTCAGCATGTCACTGTTATCATGGATATTGCCGACGATCTCCATACGCTTATAGTCGGGCACCTCGCCGATATACGATGGCAATAGTCGATGCTTACCCCAGGTGAAACACCATCCGCTAATCTCTACGGGATTACCGTCTGGCTCAAAGTCTTTCAAAGACTCCAAATGTCTAATCTGACGTTGCCATTCTACGATAAACAAACGGCCACTACCATCAGGAAGTATTAGTGACAGGATATCACCCTCAAAGATAGGCTTACCGTTCTTATCACGCCATTCTGTAAACCTTCCAAGCGTATTAGGATCTATCCTGACAGACTCCAAAGGTGAAATATGGATGTGCGGTTGTAAGGACATGATATGCGGCTCACCTACCACCCAACGGCCATCTTCAACGGCCTTTGCACGACAAATATATCTATTCATTACCTGATATTCTTTAATTATCTAATTTTTATACCTAAATCACATTCTCCTGTAAACACGCTGGAAAAACTCATGTGAGAGCATTCACTACACATATCTCCAGTATCATCAGGAAAAGGACAGCCGAGGGATGCAAGGTCTTTACGATCAATACCAGGGTAGGGGTCAAAGCCCTTGCTGTTGATGCAATGCTGAGTTGCAGGATCATCCGCAATCGTCTTATCAGCACAATGGCTACACAGCTCATGGGAATCATCCACCCACCAGCAATTACCGTGCGACGGATTGTGACACGGATCATTGTCTGTGCATCCACAAACTTTACAGACTCCGTAGGGCATAACTATTCAGCTGGTTCTATATGAGTAATGTCGTAGGCTTCAGAGCCTTCGCCAAAATCAGCATACACACAACGATCTGTGCCAACCCAGAAGACACCAGACTCAGAAAGAACACCATCACGGCATTGGGGTTTCATAACCTGTCCTTTGCTATTCTTTTGAATGTAGCGCACCTTTTGACCGGCATTCAGACGGTCGGCCCATTTCTCCTGGAGTGCCTTGCTCCAAATAATTTCTACTCTACGCCCATGGTTTTCGTAATGGACGGCCATGCCTCCAAAAGTAGGCTCCAATGCCGAGATTTTCTCGACCACTTGACGCTTTGAAAGAACTACGTCAAAATCCAATTTAGCCAGTAATACGTCTGGCAACTCTTTTTTGATAAAATCAAATGCTTCCATAATTAAAACAATTTTGTTAATACAATTACATATTTAATACAACATACTTTCCTGGGATGGAAGATCGGCGCAAGCGGCGGTCACATTCATGGCCAAAAGCCACAAGCACCGAGCCAAAGAACGGGGAGCCGGTGGTGCCATCAGGTGTAATGAACTTGATGCGATGACGCATGAAGAGCATCGAGGTGGCACGAGCAAAAACGACTTCCTGGAACAGCAGATTATCCACCTGATTCTTCAGCAATGCGATACCATTGCCATGCTCTGCCAGCTTCTCAACAAACGGACGCAGCAGCGGACGGCTATAAGGTGGATTCATAAACACAACAGCAGCGTCCGGCCACGTCTGACTCAATCCATCCTGCTCCTTATTGAACGACAACGGCGCAATCTCGTATGGAGGTTGCATAGGCGCACATGGATCAAGGTCAAACGGGCCGAGTTCGTCCACAACCCAACGAGGGGTGTACCACTCATCGGAGCTGACTACTGGATTCTGCTGTGTTCTGTTTGCCATTATTCAGGTTTTTCTTCTCGGTAAAATTTCTTGATAGATTCCTTCCAAACGACCTTAAACTCATACTCGTTTGATAGTTTTTCGACATGCTGCATGAATCGGTCACACTCATTCCAATCATACCGTTTGGCAGAGTAGGGCGACAGGAGGCCGATGCGGAACTCACGGCACACATCCTTTACGGTCTCAATGATAGCCAACGACATAGCAAAGTCAATGACTGGCTCCATCGAAGCCCAGCACTTGAAATTCATGCTCTCCAGCATGATCATTGCCACCTGGCGGTTACTGTTCTTTGGAGCGTTTGGCTCCATATAGTCAAAGCCTGTCAGTGTGAAGCCGATATGCAGATAATAGCGGTACGGAAAGAGCTGCTGGATAATCTCAGTATTCTGTACCCACCATGTCGCTTTCGTGAGAATATACACCGGCACATGGTGCTCCATGGCATAGATAGCACACTTTATGGTCAGTGCATACGTCTCACGAAGCATTGGGTCGGTACTGAAAGAGAAGAAAATGCCACCATCAGCCCTAAACAACTCATGGTAAGCATCCACTTCCATACAGAAGCGTCGGTAAGCCTTCTCTTCCGTACCACCCACTTTTTTCTCTATCTCAGGCACAGCACCGCCGAGCTGCTTTGCCATCGGGCCACGACGGAGATAGCAATAGGTACACTGATGGACGCATCCCTTATAGAGATTGCATCCCCAGACAGCATACTCCTGTGCAGGGCCTTCAGGCTTGTATATCGCAGTGTGGGCGAGTGGTCGTTTCATTGTTTATTTATCATAATTATAATTATAGTAACTTAGTCCTCAGTCTTATTGCAGACGAAAGCGAGGGCTTGTTTCAAGGTTCCCGTAGCGGTTTCCCATTGACGCTGAATGTCATTGATGGCCCGTTTAGACTCATACTTGATATCCGCAATTTTTTTACGGCTGTTGATGTCATTCGTCTGCATTTCGTAATCGAGATTATGAATCTCGTTACGCAGTGTCAGTGTTCGCTCACGCTCATCTGTATTGCCACCAGTCGGCAGTTGAGAGCGTTTCAGTTCAATCAGGCAGATAATACGGTTACGTTCCACCTTTTGCTCAGTCCTGATGTTAAAGATGGCCGTCTCTTGTTGATGACGCAGTTCGTCGATGTGCTCATCACGCCAGATACGGACTTTTCCAAACCATGCTCTGACCTCTTCCTCCGTGAGCGTCTTCAGCTCTTCCAGGGGGGGGTAATTCAAAGTTTTTTCCATGAAAATTTACTTTTAAGTTAAAAAAATATGAGTTATTACACTAAAGTCGCGCTTTCGCCACCATAGACACGCATCTGAGGCAGAATGGCATCGTGAATCTGCTGTGCAGCGATCTGTGCATTGGGATGTGGCTTGCCTGTTTCACCAGTGAGACGCAAGCGCATAATGGCTTTCCACTCGAAGACATTGTAGGTATAGGCCACACGGGTAGCCGTATCAAGAGCCAGGAAACCACGCGCATCCTGTGCAGGCAGTCCGAGGCGAAGCCCCAGCTTATATGCCCACTCGCTACACTTCCAGAACGTGCGGGCCATCAGTTTCTTCGTCCAGTGAGCACAGTTATACCAGTGAGGCAAACAGATGGTGATGCCACCCTTTTTGCCGAAGTTGACATAGCGGGTGCTCTGCTCCGCAATGTTGTTAGGCGAAGTGCGGTTCAGTTCGCGGCTGGTACTGATCTGCGTTGTCACACATACCGTATAACGAACCAGAGCCAATGCCGTGACAAAGTTCAGTTCATTGGCCTTTCCCACAAACTGCTGGAGTGTCACCTCGTAAGGCACCAGCTGTGACTCAATGCGAGGGTTATCCATGAGATACTGAAGGTTGGTAGAGACAAAGTAGTTGCGCGTCTTAGCCTTCTTATCCTTGTGATAGACGATGCCCACATAGGGCGAGTTATTCAGAGCCGTAAACATCCACAACGGGAAATGTTCTTTATCGGCTTCCTCAGAGTGCTGCACGTTAGGCACCACGAAATAGCGTGATCCATGCCGGAACATCGAGAGGTGATTACGTTTCTTCAGCATTTCGCAGAAGTCCTCGGCACTCTTCTGCCCACCTTCAGAGGCATAGCACAGACGGGCAGCACGAGCCACCTGTTCCTGCCACTGCTCTGGCGCAGGCCATAATTCTACTGATGGTTTGATGAGATACATATTGTTAATACCTTAATGTGATTCCTGCTTCCTTGCAACGGGCAAAGAAGTAATTTATTGATATAGTCGTTGGATTACTGTTGTACTCAAACTTCTTTTGACAGTCAGAAGCATTGTACTTATTGCTGATAGAAGACACTCGATGAAAGAACTGACTGCCCCAAGGCTCCGGCAGACATGCCAGCGACATGCCTATGCGGATCCATACGTCATAGTCATTGGTAATATCGGTATGCGTCGTTTCGAGCTTCTGCACCAGGATCTCCACCTTTTGCACCAGTTCGTCGGATGTCTCACTACGCTGTGTATAGACAGCAGCCTTGGGTGCCAGCATCTGCTCGCCGAGGTCCACCCCTGAATAGGGAATAGCGTTGTTATTGATAAACGGCTTATCATCGTAGGACGCGAAACGGATGCGCGTCACATCGGCACACTTACGGTCGATGACGATGCCCAGGGCTGCATACTCGCGGAGCAAGGCCGCAAACTGCTGACGATGATACTGAGGATAAGCCAACGGAATAAGCACGAAGTAACCTGTGCCAGAACACGACTTCATGCACAGTGCCACCTCTGGCCGATGGCGCAATGTGCGCAGGATGACCTTCATATCCTGGAGCGACTGGTTATCCTGGCGGTCGATGTCGATACACAGGAAACCTGTATGCTGCAAGAGGTGTGCCTGACGGCGTGACACCATTTCCCTGACGATGAACTTCTCACCTGTACGATGATTGGTTTTCTCCACGTCAACCTCACGCAGCTCAAAGAGGCCCGACAGAGTAGCACCAGGCAGCAGCGTCTTCATTTCGCGGTAGTCATCACGCGCCTTGGCCGCTTTCTCGCCATACTCTGCCACCATAGCGCGAAGCTGATCAACCACTGGCTTCCAGCGGTCGGTCAGACAGAACTCGCGGATGGTCATCTGCTGGATAATCTCGCCCGTCTCGCGGTCAACGAAACGGCCACAGTTATCGTGGGAGTCGCTATATACAGAACAGAGTTGGTCAAACATACTTTTCTTTTTAGCGACGGTAGTGTGGATGTATGGCCGCCCAGAGCCATTCCACGAGGATGTTCAGGATCCATGCAGCAAAGAATCCGGCCAACAGCAGGAAGAATCCCTGCCAAAACAGACACGAGAGACCGTACAATATGGCGGTGATGGCCACTTGCGCCATGATCTCGATACGATAGTCCTTTTTGAAGTAGTTTTTACGCCACTTCCATTCCTTTTCCGGCGACTGGTCTTTGTAATACTGCCACGACACCATGCCGGCAGTCATCATGCAACCGATGAACATACCAACAGGTAGTGGCCAGCCCCCAACGAGGGGAGCCAGCCACAGCGCACAACTCACCAGTGCGCTTGCAAGGACCCAATTCAGGATGACGAGATATACTTTCATACCTTATATATTATTATGGTTTTAATCAGTTCTTAGTCTGATTTTCGATGCAAAAATAAGAAACTTTCTTGAATTGACAAAATATAATTCGGGTTTTATTCTTATTTCCCCCAAAATTTAACACTTTTATGAGGGTTTTATTCTGTTTTCGCCCGATTTCTCCCCCTCTCAGTGACAAAACCACCCTCAAACCCTAAAATAACTTTTTGCAGCCACATCTACCACGAAGCCTAATGTCATTTTCGGGGAAAAAAGTTTTTTAAGGATGAGAAAAGTTTGAAAAAGGATGAAAACACTTAGTGCTAACTTGTTGATTCTCATACCTAATACTAAGGTAAAAAGTTATTTTTACCTCTTTTTCACAAACTATTACGCATACAGGAGAAAAACAGAAATATGGAATTAGAACGAAAAAATCCCGTTTTCTCCGCTTAACTGCCCTCCCCCGTTCCTCCACAACTCATTGATTATCAAAAGAGAAAGCAGAGCTTTCGCATTATTGCTCATTACATTTTAAGGTGCGGAAATTTGAGAATTATCGAGAAAGAATTTTCGCAAAATAATAGTAAGGGTACGCCAGAAAATGACTTTTTCAACTTTTTGGAGCCTAAAAAGCGGCCAGAAAGTAGTATCTAAGGGCGTTTCAGGGAATGATAGTGCCAACACTTGCTCATCCTTTGACCGCCACTGAGGGGTGCGGGGATAGCCAGGAAGACCCAGCGGATAAACCGCTGGGAACAATACCGACAGGAGCGCGAAAATAATTAGAAAATAATCGCCAAAACATTTGGCCATGTCGCGGAAAATTCGTAAATTTGCAGCGTAATTAAATTGGGGTAATATGTGCTTAAAATCACATATATAAAGGCTGTGATATTACCCCAAGAGCGGAGCCAGCGCGATATTCTGATTACCTTCAGCGCGAGAATAGCCCACGCCTTTAATTACACAGGCGGTGGCCACGCTTCACAGCGTGACCACCGAAAAATTACATAAACAGTATGTAGTACAAGAATCAATGTCAATAGTTACCAGCCGAGAACGGCTGGGTACAGTGGTTAGCCCTTACGCCACAGACGATCGCCGGAGTTACGACGCATGAATGCGGCACCGTCGGCAGACTCCTGAGTGACGCTTCCACGTCCGAATTTGTTGACGTGCAGGCCATTCTTCTGGAGTAACAACATCATGGCCGTAAACTCTGCCATCGTATCACGGAATCCCTGGATGTCATCAGAGGTGAGCATGTTTTCACCCGCTGCTGACGCATCGGGCACCGTGAAGTCGGACAGGTTGCCATCGTCATAAGTGCGGAATCCACGCCCTGAGAAGTTTTTATCGAACTTCACAATCTCATTGATAAGGTCAGGACGCGCCATTTGCATAGCTGCTGTTGTTTCCCTACCAATTACCATTTCAGGGCCTTTCTCGCCCACGAGAGACGGCTGGCCGTTGACCATGGTAGCGATAGGCTGTGTAACAATGCCCGTCTGAAGTTTACCTACCTGTTTAGCGTTATACACCTTGCCATCTGTACCGAGGACAGGGCTTGTAGTGTCGCCGGATGGAGTGGAACCGCCACCAACAGACTGCACGTTACCACCGTCGTATGTCAGCATACCCGTGGCCAGCTTTACGTTAGGACCAGAATCAGCACCGCCACTGTCACTACCGCCAAAGGCAGCAGAGATAGCCCATGAGAGCAAGCCCATCAGCAAGGCTGTGATAACAGCGATGAGCGGAATACCCCAGAAGCCCAAGGTGCCAATGATCTTAGCAGCACCACCGGCAATACCAAGTCCCACCTTACCCGTTGTGGCCGTTGCTTCCTCAGACAGTTCGGCAGCGTTAGATGTCGAATGCTGTGTGAGACGTGCAGCGTCGCCCGTCTGCTGTGCTGTCAGCATGAGTGCCTGGTACATCTGTTGTATCTGGAGCAATGTCTGCTGATGCAGCGTTTCGTCGGCTTCCTCCTGACGATGGTATAGCTGCTTGGTGACGCGGCGAGTCAGGTCTTCGGCCATCAGCTGAAGCGTCATCTTGGCGTAGGCTTTGAGCATGGTCTTAGCCATGTTCTTCATCTTCTCGTTAGAATCCTCCGCATCATCAGAGAGGCTTTCCAGGTACTCCCCTACCCCTTCGGCAAAGGTCGCCATCGGTTCGCTGAATGACTGCAACAGTTGAACACGCTCATTGAACTTAGCGGCCACCTTATCGGCCATGGCCGTCTGTGCCTCCATCATCTGACGTTTAGCATCGGTCAACTGCTGTTCGCTGATCTTATCCTGCTCACGGAGCGACTTCATTTCCTGATAGTAGAGACGGGCCTTTTCCGACAGCAGGCGATAGCGCAGTATCTCTGGGTCAGAATCCATATCCCAGGACATTCCAAGCTGCTGTGTGAAGTTCTTATCAGAGCCGAAACGCTGCTGGTCGCTATTGATAGTCGAAAGATCCTGTGTGGCTTTGTCGATGCCCTGGATGTCAGGACGGTTGTTAAACACGAAGTCAGCACGGCGCTTTGCTTCGTCATAGGCTTTCTTCTGGGCATCGGTGTAAGCGTCGGACATTTCGATGAGCTTCTGATAGAACACCTGCCACTGCTGCAAGTCCATATTCAGCATAGACTCCAAGGCAGAGCCGGATAACGTACCATTGTAGTCCTCGCCAAAGAGCAACGTAAGCATAGCCTTCTGGCCATCTTCAGTAGAGACATCAGCAGCAAAGACATCCACAATATGCTCACGAGCTTTCAAGAATGCCTGTTGCCACAACTGAGAGCGACTATTAACGAAGTTTTGAATGTCCTCAGACTTACCTTCCTGAGACCATTGCATCAGTTGTTTCGACTGGTTGGAAGTCAGCTCGGCCACGCCCAACTGCTCCATCTGACCCTCATAGTCACGGTTTACTTTGCCGGTATAGTTCTTTTCCAACAACACCTTTTGGCGGGCCTGGTATGCCGTATTTGCCTGTTTTGCATTGGCCAACTCATTCTCAGTAGCCTTACGCCATATCTGATCGAGCAATACGGAACCATTCTGCCCCAGCTCCTTAGAGAGCGTTTCAATCATCTTTTTCAGCTGGTCGATGTCATTGTGAATGATATTGTCGAGCAACTTCGTTGACTGGTTGGTGCCATCGGCAGAAAGCGGCTCGTAGAGATCATCCATCATCGACTGACGGAAATCAGCCCATTCGTTTTCTGTGCCGGCAATAGCCTGGCGAACATTGGCCAATGCGCTATTCATGCGTACCGTCATACCATCCACGAGTTTCTTCTGAAGCTCTGAATCCATGCCGGTACGGGTAGCCATTTCCGTAATGGCAGCAATCTGACGCTCGTAGTAGTTCTTTACATTGTCGATGATAGCCTTGGCCTTATCCTGTTCCTCGCGCATTTCAGCACGAAGAGCCTTGCGACGGGCTGCTTCCTCTGCACGGCGACGCTTCTCAGCTTCTTTGTCAACAGCATCATTCGTCAGTTCGCCTGGAGTCTCAGCAAACGGATCGTAGTCGCCGATGAGCGGGTCAAGAGCTGCATCAATACTCTTTTTCGTCTTGTTATACTCCTGCCAGGCATCCACATATTCACGAATAGCCTTGCCATAAGCTGCTACATTATGCTCAGTACCAGCCATATCGGTAAATACCGAATAGTCGTTATTAAAGCCACTTCTACCATCAGTACGCCTACCGAAACGGCTCTGCACCATGTCAGAATAGATGGAAACCCAGTTTACACTACCATAAGTGTTCTGATTCTGGTTTATCTGATCTTCAAGCCATTTGGTATCGTAGGCAGCAAAAGAGCCATCACGCGAATTATTTACCGTCAGGTCAGAGAAAGCACGAGCCTTTTTGCCCAACTCTCCAGCCTTATCGCCCAACTCCTGATCGTAAGCGCGTTGCTTCGTCTGGTAATATATTTTTTTGCGCAGTTCATCATTCAAGAGCGCGTAATGCTTACGCAGGTCATCCACCGAATTAACCTCGATGCCGAGTTTATTCAGATAGGTGCCGTAAGTACGGTTAAACTGTCTCAGGATGCGCTCACGCTGTGCCTGTGACGTGTTCGCGTCTTCCAGGACACGCTTATAGGATTCCAGTTTACGAGTCTCTTTGTCGATCTCAGCAGCAGCCTCCTTGATGTACTCGTTCATCGTCTTCTGCTTGTTGGCAGCATCATCGGCAGCATTGCCATAGTTTGTTAGCCAAACGACGGCAGAAGCTATCAGGGAGATTATCAGTCCGAAGATGTTAGCCTTCATAGCCGTGTTAAGGCCCTGCTGTGCCACCATAGCACCGATAATGGCAGTCTTCATTGCCACGAAGCCACGATAGAGAGCCATCACGCCCATATAAGCACCCTTGAACAACAGGAACTGGATAAGCGTAGGCAACAGAACCACCAGCAGCTTCACGGCAGCAATAATCATTGTCAGCACGAGTCTTATTTGACCCATGTAGAGAGCCGAAGAGGTCAGCTTTTGGCTCATGTCATACCAAGCCTGCGACAGCTCCTTCACGGTGTCAACACCCTCTGGGTTCACGAATGTTCTTACCCAAAGTTGGTTGGCACGTTCAAGAATGGCATTAGCCGTTTCCTGCTTCATGGCATACTCCGTGGTCAGCGATGTTGCCTCTTCAAAAGCCTCGTTAGCTTCCTCTACATGTGCGCGTACAGTATCTACATTCTTCGACATGGTGGCCATCACACCTATCAAGCGTTGACCCTCAGAACCAAGATCTTTCCAGATGTTACCCAGCGCATTCATGTTACCCTTATCACGCATCTTTTCCATGATTTGCAGAATGGCCTCCATAGCCTTACCCTGTGAGAAAAGGTTATTGATAGTACCTTTCTCCATGTTTAGCTGCTGTTCAATCAGATTGTGATTGGTCTGCAAAGACGTGAAGAGTTTACCAAAGGCCGTGGCTGCAACTTCAGGAGCCTGCCCTAAAGCATCCGCTGCACTTCCCAATGCCAAAAGCTCCGGCGTAGTAATTCCTGTAATACGCGACAAACCTGTAAGGCGTTTCGAGAAGTCCACGATATGCGTACCACTGGCAGTAGAAGTGGCCGCAAGCTGGTTAATGGCAGATCCTACAGACAGCATGGATTTTTCGACACCGAGTTTCGGAATGAGGCCCATCGTATCAATGAGCTTTGAAATCTGCAAGAGGCTGTCTTCGCCGAGGTCATCGGAAAGAGCAACCTTAACTTGATCGGCAGCACGGACAAATTCGACCATGCCTTCCACACCGTATTTTCCAAATCCCATCTTACCGCCTTGGTACGCCAAATCTGACAACTCCTGAATGCTTGTGCGCGTATCAAGTTTTGCTATGCTTTCAGCCAATTCGTTCACATCCTTAGTGGCCAGTCCAGTCACCTTACGGATGTCTGCCAACTGGTCGGAGTAAGCCAGGTTACTACGGAGCATTTCTTGGAGCTTCTGCTGTGCCATCGAGAAGAGCTGGAACACACCAAAGTACATGGAGATATTTCTAAACGTCGTACTCCATGCAGAAGCCTGATTATTGATAGAGCGCGTAACACTGTCTATCTCACCACGAATCTTTTGTAGTTGTTTCTGGCGATCCTTATATTTTGCATCCTCACGATTCAGTTTCACCATTTCCTCTTCCAACTGCTTTGCAGCCTTACGAAGATTCTCCAATGGCTCTTTTTTGAGGTTACGCATCACTTTGTCGATGTCAACGGCTTCACGGTCCACACCTTCGAGAGCCGTTTTCAGCTGCTTTGCCCAAGTAACCCACTTCTGACGGTTGGGGTCGTTTGCAGCCATCTTATCCAGTTGGTTACGGCATTGCTCCAAACCCTTACGGAGCTGTTCAGGAGAGGCGTTAGCCAGACTACCAACCAATTTCGTGATATCCTGCTCTATCTCCTGCACGGTCGGCTCAATCTGTTTCTCCTTACCGGCAATAACATCCAACTGCTCATCACATTTCTTCAGAGCGACATTACAGGCTTCAATTTCCCGTGCCACGTCACCACCAACAGGCATAATACCACCTTTACCTAACTGGTCACGGTAAGACGTGATAGAGGCACGAGCGGCACGGAGATCATCAGCAGTAGCACCACCATTCAATACGGTAGCCATTGCCCTATTCTGCTGTTCGGCCTGAAGCTGATGCAGAATATCCACCTGACGCTGATAGCCACTATTCGTTTTGTCAGTCTGAGCCACGAGTTGCTTCTGCTGATTGATGGCACGAGAGAGCCATGCGTCAGAAGTCTGGGAGAAATTGCCCATGTGCTTCTGGATGTTGACCATTTCACCCTGAAGGATTTTGATTTGGTCGGTGATGGCCTTGTATTTCTGGCGCAGGTCATCGAGTTTAGGCGAATCGGTACTGACACGGCCCATTTCTTTCTTCACCTGGCGCAAAGCACGTTGCAGCTGTGACAGGGAAGAGTTGGAAAGATTGTTTGTCACGGTAACAATCTTATCCATGTTGGCCTTACCCTCCTTCACGGCGATGGAGAGTTCCTTGATTTCGTGAGCCATCTGTTTTGCCCTCTCTGTGCCGGCCTTACCAGCGTCGGAGAGTTGCTTGTATGCAGCCTGAAGACGTTTCAGCTCCGTTTCCATAGCACGGACAGCGGCCTTTGGCTGTTGGGCGTTACAGGTAATGACTACCTCGGATTTCTTTGTATCTGCCATATAAAATCACGTTTATTTTAGGCAAAGATAGTGCAGAAATAGCGGGAGGTAGGGACAAAGAGAAAACCCGCTGGATAACCAGCGGGCACAGTGGCTACAAATCGTACTCTATTAGGATTTTGGGACAATTACCGTGGCCAGCGGTATGAGTAGGAGAAATGCCAAAAGGAGAAATAATTAAACCATCCTGCGAAACATTGATTCTACCCTCATAGATAGTGCTCAATAAGGATGACCGTCTTGGGATAATGTGCGAGACTGAGGATGTCTTCGGGGAGTTGCATACCGTCGTAACGGGTGTTAAGGGTGCAACAGATACCGCCGGATGCTGTGTTAATGGGAAGAAGTACCCCCCCCTGTAAGGGTTTTGGAGGTGCGGAGGTTGTATGCGACAGCTTAATCAAAGTCATATTCTATAAACACACATTGAGACGTTTCACCAGACATCAGGACGGAAGCAACACGCCCATCCTCTTTGACACGGGAGCGTCGAAGCTGAGAGGATGGGTAAGCCATATCGAAACACCCACCGCTGACACACTCGATATAGCCCAGTTCGGTTGCCTGTCTGACTTGCAACACGAATTGCCCCCCCTCGTAGCGGTCGAGAGGAATGGACGGCTGGGGATATAATGCCTTACAGCGGATTTAGAGGTCATATTCGATAATGACAAAGTTGTTGTTTTGAAAATCGGAATTGGTTAATGGAGGGAGAATATCAGCCGGACGTATGCCACCACGAAACTTGCCGTGAGGGTAACGGATAATACCCAACGGCTTTCCGACAGGGGCACCCGCTGCTGACTCATCGGGCACGGTGGCGGGAGTGGTTTTTATATCATTCTCTCTATCCATACGAGGTTATCTTTTTGAACGGACGTTATTGTATTCGTGACGCGAGAAGAGCCAAGTTCTATGACCTGATGAAAGTTTCTGTCAGCATGGGCACCACGAAAACTGATGCAATCGAGGTCACGGTTTACACTGGAGCATACTCTCACAGAGTCATTAGAACTGGCTGGGTCTCTATCACGCAAGTACATCATATCTATTGACCGGCACGAGCCTTTGCTATCTCTTCATCAGAGAGTTTATGATCTGTGACAATATAGAATATCTGAGCCTGCTGGTCACTCTCATTCACTGTAAGGAATTTGATTACTGAATCGGGCTTCAGGAAGAAACGCTCATCGACATTATCTTCCAGGATATCTGCAATGCACTTTTCCAATGGGAATGGACGCGGAAACTCATATTGCGTATCGTCAAGCACATCCTTACGGACAGAAATCATATAGACACGCTCACGATTTTGCGGCACACCATAATGCTTACTATTCAGAATGCCTGGTATAGTCTTCTTATCACGTTTCGTTTCTCCCCATGGTGTCGGGAATGACGGTGCCAGGAAGTTGACATATCCATACTTTTCCAACAGTTGACACCACTCGCGGAAGTCGGGCATATTGACGCTGTTAATCAGCGCACGGACATTCTCTTGCAGAAGGATCTTTGGGTGCATCACCTTTACGGCATCCTCAGTATGCCACAGTACGGCAGAACGGGTGCCAGAGCCTTTTTTGATGCCCTCTCGTTTGCCAGCCTGTGAAATACTCTGACATGGAGTAGAATAAGTCAGGAAGTCGATTCCTTCATCTGCAAGGTCGCTCCAGTCAGCCTTTGTCATGTCGCCACGATTGAGGTCTTTTGCATCTGGAAAAAGAAGATTATGAGCAACAACGGCAGGCTGCTCATCAAGGGCACGTTTACTTTCAGGGTCAAACTCTGCCCAAGCCATCAATCTATAATCGAAATCAGGATAACGCTCTTTCAACATATCGAATGCAATCGCTTGCGAATCATAGCCAGAACACAAAGTAACGAGTTTTAGAGGTTGCTTTTTCCAGTTACGGGAAAGCTGGAACTGAGGCAGTGCAAACATATCCTGCTGTTCGGCAGGCAAACGACGGCCAGTAGGATAGAAAATTTCCTCATAGATATACATCAAAACATCACAGACGATGGAGTTGCCAGCGAGTTTATAGTGGTTGCTATTACTGATGATCTGCACAGGGCCAAACTTTTCTTCAGTCGGTGCTTTCAGAATAGTGTTGTAGGCCAGTTCGTAGTTCTGGCGCATAAGGGAAATCTCTTCGGCATCGTCTTCATCTTCGGAAACGGGGACTTCATCATCATTCTCTTCATCATCGGGAATAGGAGCTTCAAGGCTTTCCAGGGCCTCACGGTAGGCTTCCTCTACTTCTTTCATCGTTGCCGTCGGTTCAAGTCCGAATACTGCCAGCTGATTATCAACACCGACAAAAGCCGTATAAGGTCGCTGTTCGGTACTCATCAGCACGTCGATGTATGGGCTTGGAACGCCCATGAGCGTATAGCATTCGGGGGGGTGAGTTTTCGGATATCGAAGTACCTCACAGGGTGCTTCGGATCCTTTTTGCCCTGAAGTTCAGGGTGGTTGTCTGGATAAATCTTTGCAATCATATTTTTTCTTATTACAGTTCGTGCTCAACTAAGATATAAGGAGTGGTGTTATACATTCCTGTTGTGGAATCTTTGCCAATGCCCCCCCTGAAAATGAGGTGATGGTATTGCAAACATTCTTCAAATGGTAACGAGTAACGTCACCACGTCCAGAAGCAGAGCGAGTCCAACCTATTGCCTTATAGATCATGTTCTATCAATACAACTGTCATCGGGTAATGGGCCAATGTGATAATATTAGTAGGCCCAACAGCATCGTAGCGGGTAGTGAGAGTGGCAGCGCAAAGATCTTGCGTAACATTGATAGGTCGGATTTGCCCCCCCTAATCTGCTTGGGTTTCCCCACATTGGTTACTCTAAAAATCATACTCTATCAATACGCCGGTTGCTCCACGCTGTGTTTTCAGCAGAAAGTTAGCCAGGCTGGTTTTATAATACTGATACTTGATGGTACGAGCGATTTGCCCCCCCCCTGTCAGGGTTAATGAGAGTTGTCGTAACAGAATGCCTACAGGTCATACTCTATAAGTATTTTGGGTTTGTCTGTATCATGGCCATTGCCCCCCCCCAGAAACACATAGTGATGGGCCAAAAGGCGACACCACTATGCCATTCTGAGACGGAGAATATTGACCGAGGACAATAGGGGACTGTGCTACCATCTTACTTTACGCCTGAATGACCATAGCCACCATCACCACGTTCTGTTTCATCCAGGACATCGACTGACTCGAAAGCCACCTGTTCGTGACGGGCAACGACCATCTGAGCAATACGTTCACCATCATTGATGACAAACGGAGTATTGCCGAGGTTCACGAGCAACACGCCAACTTCGCCTCTGTAGTCGGCATCGACAGTACCATGCGTATTGATGCAAGTGATACCATGCTTCAGAGCAAGGCCGGAGCGAGGGCGTACCTGTGCCTCATAGCCAGGAGGCAGAGCGATAAATAAACCTGTTGGCACCAGTTTGCGACACAAAGGTTCCAACGTAATAGGCTCATCGAGATTAGCACGGAGATCCATGCCAGCAGAAAGTGCGGTAGCATAGGCTGGCAGCGGATGGTGAGACTTATTGATTACTTTTACTTTTAACTTTTTCATAAGACAGATAATAACACGATTAGAATTAACATTAGTAGCTGCTGGAGCAGGGAGAGGCGAAAGCGGATGTCACCACGAATGTATGAATTGCTATCCTTACCTTGGGGTGCGGGGAGTGACGTATAAAGGTCGAAAGGATCCACGGAGAGGATGCGCAGGATATTCAGCCCTATGTCTGAGGGGTGGATGGGATGATACCACCCACCACAATCACCAGCAGTGATACAGACATTACGGATGACACGATGCAGGCGAGGTGAGTTGTGGCACAAGCCACCATGCCGATTGTGATGATACAAAACTCTACTTAACTTCATGGTTGCTCTGCGTTGCTGACCATTTCAAGTTGGTGTAGTGGTTATTCTCGCGGTCGCCATCAATATGAAGAACGTAAGGCAGATTATCTGGGTTAGGCACAAAGGCCGTAGCCACAAGACGATGCACCTTGAACGTCTTACCATCTATGCGGATGCGACGGTAGCCCTTACCATTGTAAGAGGCTATCACCTTCCACGTCTTAGGATCTGACAGGACATTGCGCGTAGAGCGCACGGTGCCATCATTGAAGATGTAGTAGAAGGTGTGGCCTACCGTCTGATAGAAACATTGACAGATAGATTTCATAGATGAGAGAGATTAGACCCAGCGGAAAACCGCTGGGCACAGTATTAGGCATTCAGCTGCATAGGCATCAACAATTCCACGAGAGCACTGTTAGGAGCATCCTCCAGGACCAGAATAGCGCGAGAGGGTTCAGACAGCTGCAACGTCACATTGTCGGTAGAGATATTACCCAGAAGCATCAGCAACGACGAAGCCTTGAAGCCGATAGCAAAGCCATCTGGGATGGTCAGCGGATTATCCACCTCTGCCAGCACCAGGTTCTCTGATGCCGTCTTCGAGAAATCGTAGTCTTCAGCCGACAGGTTCAGGAACATACCTTCCTTGGAGAGTTTCACCATGTTTGACGCATCACTGGCCATCAGTTGCACACGCTTCACTGCACCAGCGAGAGCAGCCACAGGCAGGGTGGCATGATAGGGGCTGTTCTTTGGAATGACAGAGTTGTAGTTGGGGTACTTCTGTTCAATGTCGCGGATGGTAAAGGTGATATCACCAGCCTTCAGGCACACATGCTTACCGTCATGCTGGATGGTCAGCGTCTCAACACCGGCAAAGGGAGCCTGAAGCTGTCCTGCAATGGTGTTGGGAATAAGGATAACCACCTTACTGCCAGTCAGGAACGGTGCGCCATGCTGATAGGAATACTTATAGAGCGAGTGGCCATCAGAGCCAACAAATACCACACCCTCATCCTGTACGTCAAGAGCAACGGCAGACATCTGAGGGCGCAGCGTACTGTCAATAGCCGTACAGCCGTTGGCCGCTTTCACAGCAGGGAAGAAAATATTGGCCTCGATGTCGAAAGAAGTCTTTGGCTCCTTTACATCGGACACACGCGGATATTCGGCACTGTCTTCAACAGGCACCGACACCTGACCACTCTGGTAGATGATCTTAGCAATATGGTTGCTCATATCCACTTCTACCGTTATCGGCTGTTCAGGAAGAGCACCCAGCAGCGGGATAATGTCAACGGCCAACAAACAGAACGGCTGGAAGTCGCTACCATTGTCGAGCGTAATACCAATAGGCATCGTCAACGAATTTTCCTGTGAAGAGCCAGTGATGAAGAATTTATCGCCATCACGGGTAAAGAGGTGGTCGGCCAGAATGGGAAGGCTGTTCTTACGGAGGATGACTGCACCAGTAGCCTTCAGGATGCGCAGCAGCTCACGGGAGGAAACACTAAATTTCATATCTTTACGAATTTATGGTTTAGAATGGGAGATCATCTGGAGCCTGTTCACCACCGAAGGGGTCATAGTCGTTAGAGGTAGGAGCGGAGTAGCCGGTGACAGCCTGCGAGACAGGTGCAGAAGCATTACGCGGCTGCTGCTGTGCGTTTTGCTCTTCCATGAGATAAGAGTCGCCCACCTGATAGGGCATCAGCGTAGAGATAGCACGAGAGAGGTCTGTGCCCTGTGTGTCAGTCTGATCCTTCCACTCAGGATGTTCGGCCAGGATGCGTTTCTTCAATGCCTCACGGATAGGCTTACGCTTCTCTTCCGGCAGTGTGTAAGCCACCTGATAGGCGGGCACATTGTAGAGGGTAATTTCCTCACCCTTACGCATGAGTGACTGCTTCACAGCCTCGATGTACTTGTTGTTACAAATACGCTGCTGGAAGTTCAGGAAGGCACGGATGCCTGATGGATTACGCTTACCCTCATCGCGGTTGTCAGTCTGCACCTCAATACCATTGATGCCGGCAGGAATGAAAATGCCAGGGATGGGTTTGCCACCCTCGGTAAGTGTTAAGTTCAAAAACCTTGCACCAATGAAGGTGCCTGCGTCGATAGAAAATCTGTAACGAGCCATAATCTTTTTTGTTTTTTGTTGTTATTACGTTATTACGTTATTTCGAGTTTAGAAGGGCAGATCCTCTTCCTGGGGTGGAGCCGACGGAGAGCCATCGGTTGCGGTGGCAGCCGTAGGTACGGCAGAGCCACCAGCCACACGCTTACGCTGACGGGAATCCAGATAAGAACGCCAGCGGGCCTGTTCCTCTTCTGTCAGTGTCACGATATTACCGTTATCGTCAGTAATCGGTGCTGGGTCGGGCTGAGTGATAAAGACGGCATACTGTTTCATCAATTCGTCGTTATTGGCCGGTATCTGGTCCTTACCAATACGATAGAAATATACCGCATGTTCTGTACGGGTCAGTTCGCGTATCTGTTTCGGCTGGATAGTCTGGTCATCCTCCCACTCTCGCCCATCAAAGTAGCGACGGGTACGCCATGCCTGATGAGCAAAGTAGTTGGTCTGTTCTGCTTTCTTCAGCACCTTACCATCTGCTTTCTTGAAGAGTTGCGGCGGGTTCATCTGAATGCCAGCCGTCTCACAGTAGGACAGCACACGCTCCTTAAAGCGTTTTGGCGAGAAGGAATCATCACGGCTCTTGCTGGCTTCTGCAAAGTCGGCCTTGTATTCCTCCAGCATGGAATCGAGGTCGATAGGCACACCATAGACATGCTCCTGGGCAAAGAACACACGGGCAAAGCGTAGGAACTGAGGCGTAAGCGTCTGCGTAAGGGTACGCTCTTCCATGTATTTCTTCTGGGCATCAACCTTTTCATCGTAGCGCATAACAAACTGCACCGCCAGCGCACAGATCATGGCTATCTGGTTGCGTGACGATGCAGAGAGTTTTTCAGGCGACACAGCGTTAAAGTCCGGCATAATGTCAGAGATATAACGCGCTGCCTTATTCTTCATAATGTTCTGGCCACAGAAACGGTGTGAGAAACCACCCAGACACACACGGCGCATGGTAGAGTCATCAAGATCATGCAAGGGATAGTTGGAAGTCACCACATGTCCAGGACCCTCAGACAATGGGATGGTGATTCTATCCTTATACATATAACGCACGGAGAAATCACCTGTTGTCAGGTTGTAGAGCTTTCCGAAGTCAAGACTGGCATCGACATCCTCCCAATGCACTACACGGTGTTTGTGGTGCTGATATTCTGCGAGGTTAGCCGAAAACTCCTTGTTACTCACCAGGTCACGACCATTGATATTCAGGATGTGGGCGGCACAGCCAGCAAACACGCGCACGAATGTTGACTTACCAGAGCCACCTTCAGCACGGTTGGCAGCAGACACCACGTTTTCGATAAGATAACTGATGCAGTTACTCTTACTGTCACGGTAACGCCAAAGCATACGACCAAGGCAGAATATCAGGTTAGCAAAGCGACAGTCGAGTTCCATCTGTTCCTCTACTGAGAATTGCTTACCATCGTGCAACAGTCGTTGCTCCTGTTCCCATTCCTCATTAGCGAAGCCACGAATGACACGCAGAGCAGGCCACATTTCATTTTCATTCTTGCCTTTCCAGTCCACTATCCATCGGTGGCTCTGTGCCCAAAGTGCCAGGTCGTTGTCATCCTGTGCCAGCTGCTGTAAAGTATAGAGCGGTTTGCCGTTGTCATCTTTCTGCTCACGCTTATTCTTGATAGCCTCCAGACGGGTGCGGTACTCAGGATTCTCGGAGATCTCAAAAGGCAGGTTCTTAATCGGTGTCATATTCCAATGCAGCAGTTCGGCACGTTCAACATTGAAGTCGATGCGGTCGTAGGGCTGCATAGAAATCTCATTCTCCGTAATGCGCAAGGCCCCATTGTCATAGAAGAAATGCTCAACATGACGGCCATAGCCATCGGCATAGTTGAGTTTCACGCTGGGCAACGAGGCAATGGTCTTCTCGTTGATCTCCTTATTGGCACGAAGCACGGCCTGCACCATCAGCTCGTACTCATCCGGCATACCAGGGCGTGAATCATTGAGTTGTCGGGCATACGCCTTCAGTTGCTCAATGGTGGCCTGCACCATTGATGACGGTTCCAGTTCATCGGCAAATGGGCCGTCGATATGCACATAGCGGCCTATCTTATCCGGCTCATCGGGTCGCACATCACGGGCATAGCCAGCACTGGCCATAAACTCCCAAAGGGTAGCAGGATTGATGGTGTAATACACCTCTTTCACCATGCCATTCTTATCCCTTTTCTCTTTGCGCTCAAAGGGGTCGCTGCTGAGAGCCGACGTAATACATGATGAAAAGAGGCGGTTGATGTCTTCGTCATTCTGGTATGCCTCGCGGGGTAACATCTGATAGGCCAGGAAAAACTCACTGACCGTCTGCACAGGATGGCAATAGAGACGCGGGAAATAGAGGTGCGCACGGTCGCCGATGGTCTCAGGCAGTTCGGCACGGAGCACGTCACGATAGCGGCAGCTGATGTCACGCGCTTTCAATGTCTGCTTGGTAGCCGACGGGAAAAGGGTGTAGATATTATCCGCAAAACGGTGCATCTTATTATAATGCACGGGAGAGAACGGCACGGCACCATAGGGGAAACACACATGATACCAACGAGAACCAAACTGCTTGGGGTAGGTATGGCGCAAAGCCTTCATGTGATAATAGGTGGCCACGGCATCAGGAGCCGACGGACAATAGATAATCGCCTTTGCCTTGATGTCTTTATCACGAAGCGGCACATCCACCAACTCCATCTTCACGTTACCATTCTTATCTGAAGACTCCTGCCACTCCTGCTTAACCTCGGTGACACGCTCTTCTGGGTCGAGTTCCTGGATGGCCTTACGGACACCCGTATTCTCTGAGGTCTTCAGTTCTAATGCACGAACAAACACCTTATCGCCTGCCAACCATCTGCTCACCTTGGCCGATGTGTGCTCATCAGTATTGCAGAACACCATAGGCGGTATGCCCAGGGCAGGGAAGAAAATAGAGCCGCTATCCTCAGTCTCATCATCCACGAGAGCCACAAAGATAGGATTCCATGGTGTGCTCACCAATACCTCTGATACCGGCTCGCCCTTACGACTGACGGCGGGCAGCGTCACCTTACCGACAGCTGAGATCTTAAAGTCGCGCTGGATGTCGGCAGGGTCGAAATGCCAACCAGCATCCTTATTACCCGTCTCAAAACCGTAATGCTCCACACCGTCGTAGTCAAGCCAGGTAGTACAGCCGAGTGCTGCAAGGTCCTGCGGTGTAAAACCAGTCTTCGGTTCAAAGGTAACACGCTCCTGGGGACGGATAGCCGTCTCTCGGTAGTCACGTTTCAGCAGTTGTGGCCATTTCTCGCCCACCTCTTCCTTGGTGTGACCGGCCAGCATAGCCAGCTGCAAGCAAGCCTGACGCAGATCTTCACCCACACAGATGAATGTCTGTGCTGAGTGACTATCCTTGCGCCACCAGTACCCCAGCCCCTTCATTGCGGCATAGAGTTCGATGGCACCATAGCCACCTCGCTTTGTCTTGGTGCAGAACCAGTGTTCTACGGGTTTGCCGTACAGTCCACCACGCTTACGGTTGTAGATAATGAAGTGTGGAGTGGAGCCGGCATTACCCTTACAGAACGGGCACCAACACGCCGTCTGGCCTTCCTCTGTCTGCTGGTCGGCAGGAGTCACGAGAAGGTTTAGCGGCAGCGCAGCCAATTCATCTATCAATGGGTCGTAAATCATACGCGCATCATTGACGGTCGGGGATAGAAGAGATTACATGCCAGAGTGACCATGTGGTGCGTTTGGCATCGAAGAGCGCATTATGCACATCTGCCTTTTCTGGAAAATCGGGTAACATTGCATATACCTTACCATGGTCGGCAATGCCATCGACATGATCCTCCAGTAACATGCGACTACCCACCTCTGCAATAAAGGTGCGGGCATCGCGGAAGTCACGGTAGCCGATAGGCAACTTGATACCATACTTATTGAGCACATGGCGCAGGATGGCAATGTCGAAGTCGGCACCCTGTGCCCAGAGGCATACTACATCAGCCTGGCTGTATTCCTTGGCCTCAGTCATCCATTGAGCAAACTGTTCAAACACCTCCTTGATGGGGTAGCAGTCGCCATTGGTAATCTCATCTTTGAGTTCCTGGGGCTTATTGCTCCACCACTTGATCGTCTCGCGGTCGAAGTCGAAACCATCCATGACGCACGAGCGCAGATCGACACGGGCATCAAAGGCGGGGATATTCTTTACAAACAGTTCGTCGGCAGCGGTGGCATGTCTATTCCACGCCACGGCAGACACTTGCATCACGGCAGCATTCGCAGCGAGTGAGCAAGTTTCAAGGTCGATAGTAACATCAATTATCTTCATATCTTCTTTTCTTTTAGTGGCTATACCATAGCCACATGCTAAACATTCAAGAACTTCTCGATGGGCATCCAGTGGACGGTGCAGGGATGGAGGCGGTGCAGGGTGGCTTCAATGAGCAGCTGCATATCGTCTAACGATGCAAAGTGATAGTTAGGATCGTGTATCTCTGCTGCTATGCGCCAGTAGCCTTTTCCGTTGCGACGGATAATGTCATGTTCCTCAGTAACGACAGCTTCACGGGCAATGCCGTGAGAATGGCCTACGAGATATTGGAAAACTTTAGTAATCAGCTGCTGGCCGGCACCACGAAAAACAAAGGTCAGCACGTCATCGTCAGTACCCCGATAGTCAATAGTCGCTGCTATCTGAAGGTGCTTTCGACGGTCTTTCAATGGCCGTCCACGTTTCCGTTTCTCGAAGTGTCGCTGCTGCATTAGTCGCCATTATCCAGTGTCGCTACTTCCGTTTCAAATTCCTGCATCACAGCCTGCACACCGATACGCTCATAGTCTTTCCAATCGTCAGTGGAAAACTTATTGAGGACCGAGTTACTACCCATGCCCAGCGTCCCCATAAGATCGGTAAACACCTTTTTCATACCAAAGGTACGTCCGAGGGTACGATAAAACTCACCATTCGTGGCCACTACGGTATCAAGAATGGCACCCAAAGCCAATGCTTCAGGCATGGTGGTCTGGTCTGGGAAGAGTTCAGAAAAGCGGTCAGAAAGGAACTGACGTTTTATAGTGTCGATACCTTTCAGCTCCCAAAGGGCAAAGCCCTCCTTAAAGAAGCGGTCGTAGGCGAATCCCTGTGATGCACCATGCCGTTTCATTATCTCCCAAAGGAGTTTCTTCTGATTAGGAGTCAAATCGTCGCAGTTCAAATGCGCTCCTGGTTGTGTTAATTTCTCGATAATCATGTTGATATTCGGATGATTTTTTGTATTTTTGCGCAAAGGTAAGGAATTATTTTTGTAAAAACAAGGTTTTAATCGGTTTTTCTTTCGAGATTTAACATTTTAACCAAGTTTTAATGTTTTAAGGGTATGTTTTTAATAAGTTCGGAAAGGTTTTAATATAAAGGCTTTAATCGCAGTTGAGTATCATTTTAGTGTTAAATAAATATAATTGCAAACAGTATGGATTACTCGTACAACTACGGCTATCTCCAGCAATTCATGGATAGCCACAAACTCGCCAAAAAGGACTTGCTGGAAGCCCTGGGGTGTGGTGACTATGTGTCACTAAACAAATGGCTGGATGGGAAGGTTCCCGTCCATGTGACTGCAATGTTGCGTTTCTGCAACTACTACAACATTCCGTTAGACGGATTCTTCTTTGACGGTGACGGTATGCCAGCAGAGATACGCCCTACCCTACCCGACAGCAACAGTCAGACGCTACCCGTTGACGGCTACGGCATCAAGGAGGGACGCGGCAGGGGCATCGTGGAAACGCGGATTACTGAGCGGCAGATCAGTTCACAGGCACAGGCCACCGTCGTTGCCGAGGGACTTGCCAGGCAGAGTGAGCAACAGCACCGGCGCGACGAAGCACTGATGCAGCTGGAGCAACGGACAGACGCGGGCAGGCCACTGCCAGAAGCGGAAGAGACCAGCGAGAAAGCAGCAGACAACACGGCAGGACAGCAGAACTTGGTAGAGACCATCCTTCGGATGCAGTTGGAACACGCCAACGAAATGCGGGCTACGGAGCGAGAACACCATGAGCGTGAGGACAGGATAAGGCGTGACTGCCAGGCCAGCTTCGACGCAGAGCGCAATCGGCTGATGGATATCATCGAGCGGCAGAATGCGGAGCTGTCAAAGTTCTACCAGCAGGGACGCGAACAAAAAGAGGCCATGTGGATAGCAGCCGATGAACCTGACCATAAGTAACCAAAAACCACCTGTCACGTCATCACGACGGGACGGGTGGCCAACCTTAAATCTAATACCATGAATTACCTTTGATTTTCTGAGATACCGCTGTACCAAACAAACTACTTAATAACTAATCTACTAAAACAAATCTCGTATGAAAAACAATTCATCAGTTACAACTCTTCCAGCATAGAGAAGCCACCGACGGCTTTCTCTGTAACGAAGATAGCAGGCTCATTCTGAGTAGATACCTGCATCTTAAAGCCTGCATTTTCAAGACGGGTCAGATAGACCACGAGCGGATCGCCCAGCGTCGTAATGTACGCCTTGAAGAAAGCACGGAGCTTGGTTTCATCAAAAATGGTCGTAGCAAACTTCTGTTGCTCTACAGGCTCGTAGGCATCTATGAACGCCTGCACCTTCTGAGGAATGATATAATCCTCAATGGTGGTGCCCTCTCGCTCTGCTTCCTCGTAAACGTCCTTTTTCTTCTTTTTACCCATACATTATTATTATATATAGAGGTTAAGACTCTGCTTTCTCCTGACGAAGAGCCATATTCTGCTTATAGGTATATAGCCCCTCCATAATGGTATGCAAGCCCTCTGCAAAGCAGGGGTATTCAGCACAGATATAGTAACTGTCACCATACAGGAAGAAATTAGGTGTTACCGACATGTTTACTACGCCTTCACCTTCTGGCTTCATATCCAGCAAAGCAAAAAGCGGATAAACTTCTACCACCGGCAATGCCTGGCGGTCCTGTTCTGCACGGATGGCACGACGAAGCCATGCCGGACAGTCGGCCTTGCTCATATTGCGAGGCACAGACTCATCACCATAAAACTCCAGATACGACACAAAGGAGTAACGGGACATACGCTCATCGAGAGCCTTTGCATCCTTCTCGCGGTCATCGGTACGCTTCATCTTAGCGATGGCCGCCCACTGGTCTAACGTCTTCTGTGGCTTTGCCTGTTCCCATGTCAGGTGCTTCTTTGAGTAGATCTTATTCCAGGTATTCGACGGATGGAAACGGTCATCAGGAATCACCAGGATGTCTGCACGGTACATACAGTTAGGCTCATAGAGAGCCGTACCATCCTTTGCCACCAGTTTCTTACGCCAAACACGCTCATCAGGTGTAGTCTCAAAAATCAGATAGTCAACACCGCCCTCAAAGAACTGGACGGGCTGCTCATAGTTACAGGCACCATACTTCTTAGCATAGGCATCGGCACGATAGGCAGCCTGAACGACCTTGCGCCAGAACTTACCAAGGGCACGGCCTACCTTGCTATACTCATCACATTTGTAGTAATAATATTGCTTTGCCATTTTTGGGAACAGATTAAAAATCGGATTTCGGTTGCAAAGATAATGAATTTTAGGGGAAATCTGATTAAAAATCTTGGTAAAAATGCAAAAATTGTTTCTTTTTACTAAATTAACTCTGTTTTAATTTGTCAAATCGGGGTTTTATTCGTATCTTTGCAAGCGAGATTTGTAGTATAAGAAGGTTTTAATCTGCTGAACACGAAATGATACTTTACCGATTTATGAGCCGCGAGGAACTGCGGCGACTGAAAGCAGGGCAGACGCTCATCAACGAGAGCAAACATAAAGGCTTTCGCACAGAGAGCCGTGGCTTCTGCTTTACACCCGATGAACCGGCACAGGCTATCCACTGGCTCAGTGGCAACATCGACACGGATGTTTGCGTAAAGATGGAAGTGCAGGATGGAGCCTTCAGGAAGACACGGGCCTGGTATCGTGATCCTGAGAAAGACTTACCCGATGGACTGCCAACAAATGCCGACGATGTGGCCGGCATGTGGCGCACAGAATACTGCACCACCCGTTACAGTCTGCGACAGGTGGAGATCTTAGACGTGAGCACCGAGTACGCCCACATTCCTGGCATCAAAGAGACACAGGCATTGATGCGGGCATTAGGATATAGGAGAAATCAGGCATGACACTGAAGGAAGCACATACAAGTTGGAGCCAGCAGGAAAACATCAAGGCTTTTGCCACTAAGACGCGCTGGATATTCGATCGCCTTTTCAAGACGCTCTACGATGAGCCATGCGAAAAGCTGACCAAGGATATACTGAGGGAGGCCATCAGCAAGGCTATGCTTGGATTCAGCGATAAGGTAAAAGGTGCCAGTGTGGTAGTGCATGTGTTGAAGTTCGCAGGCGTGAAACCAGGATTTGAGTATAGCGACCTGACAAGAGATAAGGATGTGACGATATCACAGCATACGGGACATTCGGAACAAAAAAGGAACTTTTCAGAACGGAAATTGTTAAAAATGGAACGGAAAGAGCCTATTTTGGAACAAAAATTTCCAGAAACGACACAAGAATTGCCAAAAACAGACCAAAAAATTCCAAAAATCAATAACGATATGAAACAGGATGTTGACAGACTGGGGCGCAGCCGGAACCGTGCGCCGAGACCAGTTGCTCAGATCGACATGAGCACACTGGAGGTGATTAAGATTTGGCCCAAGAAAGGTGCTGCTGAGAAAGAGCTTGGGATTTGGAACATTGACCGTGCCATCCTGAAAGGCCGTCCCGCCGGTGGCTTCTATTGGTGCGATGAGCAAGACATTGACACCTTTAATCCTGCGGATGATATGCGGGGGCGCGGGGCGAAAGCAAACGCGACAGCAAGACCATTGCCAGCGAGAAAGAAGGAGAAACCAAAGGAAAAAGCGGAGAAAGTAAAGAATCCCAAAGCCGACGCTCCAAAAACGGAGGCCGAAAAGGAACCAGAGGCCACACCAGCAGAGCAGGAGTTACCTTTGCTGATGGATAGAGGCCATATCACAAGCACCCAGGGCAAAACATCACCTACCCTGGAACAAAAGATTACACTTGACGGTTTTACCGACAAAGAGCTTGCACTGGAATTGCAGCGCAGAGGATGGACGGGCGAAATCAAAGTGAAAGAAGGCATTGTAACTATTACTATTAACCTATGAGCAAACAACAAATAACTATGAAATGTCACGGCGTAAACTGCGGTTTAGCAAGCATCTGTGAGCGATTCGACCAATACGGTGCCTTCTGCCCCAGCAGAGACATCCAGACTATTGAGCATTGCGACGAAGAAACGAGAGACTGTTTTATTCATGCAGAATAATTATGGGAGGTTTACATAACATCAGCAAGAAAGATTGGGAGCGGCTATTGAAAAAGAATGGCTTTGTACTCGACCGTACCACCAAGCATCAGATCTGGAAACATCCTGACGGCAGGACTATCCCAGCATCGAGCAGCAGTATAAATCCCTGCGTAGCCCGTCGAATGGTGAAAGAGAATCGTTTGGTGGGTGCTCCCTTTGGATGGAGTGAACGGGCCGAGAAAGCAGATGCCAAAGCAAAGGCCGCCGAGGAAAAACTGGAGGCATGGAAAGAGCAGCTGAAAGTGGCCCAGGAAAAGATCGACGAAGAGAACCGCCAGCGCGAGGCCGAGGAAAAGGAACGCGCCCAGCAGCTTCGTGAAGAGAAGATCGCCGAGCAGAAACGACGTGAGGCAGAGCGTCAGCAAGCCTTACAAGAGGAAGCAGAGCAGAAGAAACGCCAGAAGGCCGAGAAGAAAGAAGCAGCTGCAAAGCCACTGCCTACGGAAAAGGCACAGGACACTATAACCCCTAAAATCAATTTATATATGAACGAACAGAGATTAAAGAAATTCCACGAGTACCTTTGTGCCGTGGTGGAGTTTTATCAGCAGAATAATTCGCTGAAAAACTTTTCTGCTTTGGCCAAGCAGTATCAGGTAAAGGCCATCACACTGGAACAATTCTACCAAAGTAAACTAAACGAGCTGAAGCCTGGCCAGAAGCCCGACAGAGCCACCTCAGACAAAATCCGTTTGATGATGGCCGAAGATGATTTGAAGCGTCGCCAGCAGATGCTCGACACCTTCCTGAAGACTCAGGAGCAGAGGGATGCCGATGGTGACATGACGGTGGAACTGGCAGAAGTGAAAGAGCCAACACTGGCAGAGCGCATCGACACCTTCGAGGCTCGTTTTGACCTATTAGGTCCTGTCTTTGCCAACATCACCAACAAGGTATTCGATGAGTTCCAAAAGGAGTTTGGCACACAGACACACGAGCTGTTAGGACTGGAAAGCAACTGTGTGCGCCTGTCACCTGAACCCTACCTCAGAGATTGGGCCAACTGCATTGAGTTTGACCTTACCAAACTGGTATTCGACAAAGCAGACCAGGAAGAGGTGCGCCAGATGCTCCCATCCTGGAATGATAAGATTCTCCATGCCTACCTTACATGGCTCTACGGTGGCAATAACGGCGATCAGTTGAAACTCCATTTCGATGAGCGCGGATGTGCTGACTCCAGCAATGAGCAGCTCATTGACCTGTTGCGCGACCAGCAGCTATTGGATGACATGCTGTTTGTGAAGTTAGAGACCTGGAAAGGTGTTGCCCTCTGTGCCGCCATCTATAAGGATGCGCCCGACGTACTGATGGTTATTGGTGAGGATGCCGTCAACTTCTACACCATCGAGGATAACATCTGGTACTCCTATTGTGGAGATACGATTATCTGTCCTGAGAGTAACCTCAGCTTCGGTGGCTGGGGCACTCGTACCATCGTAGGCCACTGCCTGCGTCAGATGCTCAGTGCCGACAACCGACAGGCTGCCATCAACGAGCAGAAGAATGTCACCAAGCAGATGCGTGGCAAACTGATGGATGACATCAACCATTACCGTGACATCTGGCAGATGTACCACGAGGAATATCAGCAGAAGCAGAAAAATTCCATGCTCGACTTCGGGTAATCATTCATAGATTCATCAATTCATTAAATGCAAAAAGAATATCCTATCACTGGCGGGAGTGTTACCATCAACACCGCTACGGAAATGGTGGTGACACCCCAACAGGTAAACCGCATCTGCAAGCTGCTTCGTGACCCCAAAGAACATGACAGGGCTGTTGTAACGGCCAAAGCCATGAAAGAACGTCTGGAGAAACAGATGACCAAAAGACACCTATAATTATGGCAAAGTACGAATTAAGAACTACCACCTGGTATGAAGACAATGAGGAAGCCGCCGATGCACAGCAACAGCAGGCTTTCGTAGAGGATTGGGCAAAGAGCTGCATCGAGCACTGGCACCGCTCAAAAGTCCACATGATAGTTAGCGAGGGCGATAAGAGCCAGCGTTACACCTGTGATGCCGACGGAGGCCCGACAGCCGGCACCGACATTCAGATCAAGCGACCTATCCACCACTGGCCATGGATGAAAGCATCAGAGCTACCACCGACGGTAGGTGATCGCGTTGCTGTCTATACAGAAGAGGATGACACCATCCGTTACGGAAAGTTTGTCAGTAACGACCATATCAAGAGCAAAGGCATCAAGGCCCCATTCTTCCATGTCTGGGACTATGAAGGTGCAGAAGAAATTATCTGTGAGCCGGAGTTTGAAAAAGTATGGTGGCGCACAGTAGAGAAACCTATCATCAAGTAATCATTATGAAGAGAGTAAAGACTATTTGCTTCTGGACGTTCAACATCCTGCTTATCGTAGGACTGTTGGCTATATCGGTGGCAGCCTATATCAAGGGCGACACCTATCACACCATTCTCGACCTACTCTATTTCCTGATTATCCTGTCAAACTTTGCTTTCAGAGTTTGGAACAGACGGCTGAAGCAGGAGAATGAATCACTTTACGAGGGTGGCAAAGTGCTGGTAGAGCAGAATGCGAAGCTAACCAGGGAACTCACTGAAATGCAAGATCCATTCCGTAACAATCCCATGATTCAGATTAACGGTCAACACGTCCGTATGGAAATCCTCAGAAGTACGATGAAGAGAGAAAAGTCATTCCTGACGGGATTCGACGAAATGGAGCGTAACCGTCGCCTTCACTACATGGAAACGGTGGCCAAACAGGAACTCATGGAAAGCATCAGAGACACCGAACTGGTAGAGATTCACCACGACTTCGAGGATGTTCACCAGGACACCGTGACCGCTGAGATCATCGTCGGTGTAAAGAGTGACAAACCTATTGAGGAAATCATCAATTCATAAATTTATGAAGAATAGAAATTACAAGCGAATATATCGCCCTGGCACTCTGATGAGAATACAGGGAAGCAACTGTGTATTTATGTCTCTCGGACTGAATCCAAGAAACAATAAGCAGATCTTTTCCTTTAATGGCATTGACATCGTAGAGCGCAAGGCTGTAACCCGTGCAGATGGTCGCGCACGTCCTGCTAACAAATGGGAACAAAACACCTATTGGGCCGTGATGAAAGAAATCATCGACAAAACGCCATCATTACACTTTAATCCTCACGATGCACTAAAACTTCGTGCTTACATGGACGTAAACAGTCAGGATTTTAAGGATAAACTGGCCAAGGCAAAGACTCACGCTGTCTGGAATCACCACGAACACGAATATCCATTCAGCGGCACTCTCGAAGAATGCAAAGCATATTGCGATGAACATGACCCAATGGGCATAGATTTGTGTGTTATACCATAAATATACATCAGCATGGATAAGATTGTCAAAGTCATTATGGTTATCGCCTTCCTGGTTATTCTGGCAGTAGTTTTACAACACTGCGAAGAATACGACCTCGAACATGACGGCTTCGAGATTGTAGAGGAATACAACACCTACTGCATAGCAAAAAAGAATGGGCACCTCTATATGGCTTCACGCCCAGGGCTATATAGCAACTGGACTTATGAGCACTATGCTAATTGCCCCTGTAAGAAAACTCATTAACTCATAAATTCATAAAATTATGGAAACTTTCAATTTACAAGAGATTCAAGAAATGACCTGCATTGCCATTAGCAAACAGGATTGGGTAAAGAACATCATCCAGCAGATAAAAGATGCTGCTGCCAAAGGTGAAACAGAATGTGAAATCAATCTCATCGGCACCCCTGCTGAGAACATTGATGAGAACTACATGCGCCTCGTTTTCTTCCTGAGTAAACAGGGATTCAAAGTGAATGAAAACATCAAAGACACGATTGTTGTCAGATGGGACTTTCCAAATCCATACGAAGAAGATCCTATTGAAGAGATAAAGACAGCCATCCTGCACCTTACGGAAGTTCAATGTAACATGACTAAGGCCATCTGCACAGGTGACGAAGAGGAAAAACGCCTTATCTCAGAAGAAATGGATGTTATCATTGGGAATTTGCCAGAGTATTAAAACAACTCATCAGTACCTCTGTCACGCGCTGCTGACCTACCCCATTTTGATAACCGACAATGAAAAAGATAGAACCATTCCCAGGCACCATCACCATGCAGACCGTCCCATCGGGGCGCAACATGGCCGGTATCACCAAAAAGATTGTGCTGAATGAAGCACAAACGGCATGGCTACGCAAATGGTTTCCTGAGATAGAAAACTCCTGCATCATGCAGGCCAGCGGACTAAGCCATTCGACGCTCCACCGCTTTGCCCGTGAAATGGGACTGCAAAAGAGCGAGAAAGGACTCCAGGGCATCAAGAGGCGACAGGCAGCACAGGTAAAGAAAGTATGCAAACGTAACGGCTACTACGCCTCACTGAAGGGCAAACAGCCAAGCGATGCCTGCAAGAGAGCTACCGCCCAAATGTGGCAAGAGATACGCGAAGGCAAGCGTGAGCATCCTGCACGGATTATGGCACGGGAGAATCCCAAGAAATACCGCCAATGGATGCAGCGAAAAAGTCAGTCCAGAAAAGAGGCTCATCGTAAGGAGATACTGAGAGTGACCTACGGACTGGACCGTAAGACCAAACTACACATCGTCATGTGTAAGTACACTAAGAGTCAGACATCCCACCGCTACAATGCCCTGCGTCGCGGATATATTCTGATGACAGACTGCTCAGAGCAAGGTGGTGAACGGTATAACATCTATTATGACAAAGATACCGAGCGAGCTGAGATATTCGAGCGTAACCTGATAGCAGACGGGTTTCATATTAAAGAATGGAAAGAATGAACCAACTACTGATAGAATCATTCGAGATTAACGGTGCCAGGAAGGTATTGGAAAAGCTGCAACACGATTGGGCTTTTTCCATTACCCCTGCCGTTAAACGTGGATGCAAGCCAAAGAATCCGGCACTTGATGACGGCCAGGAGCACTACGACTATTTCCCCTTGGAAGCGCAATATCGCAAGTTGGCAGGCTATGCCATGATTCGTTTCCTGCTGGAGAGTAAAGAGAACATGCGCCGATGGCTGTATGAAGAATGCGAACTTACCTATCATTGCGAAAAGGACAAAAAAGGAAATGTAAAACGTATCATCATTGAAGCAAAATAGATTATGACAAACAAAGAAGCTGCACAGATTATCAGGACATCTGTCCTGTATGAAGACGGAAAGAGTAAATGTAGCGACCAGGACATAAAGATTGCTCTGGAGATAGCTGCTGAACTGCTCGATAGTCATCCCGAACACAAGATTATCAGTTGGGAGGAATATAAGAAACTGGCGCGTGTCGGCATACTGAATACCAGTGTACGGGCCTACAATCGTGGCAATAGCGACTACAGCCAGCATGTCATTCAGCCCTGGTCGATATGGATTGACTGGAACCTGAACCCCTGGGATGCAGACATCGTAAAGCGCGTGCTCCGTACCAAACAGGGTGAAAGCCGTCTGCTCGACTACGAGAAGATCATCCATATCTGCGAAGAGCGTATCAGACAGATTAACTGCGAAAACGAACAGGAATGATTGCAATAGACTATTTCCGCTCAAAGGAATTTGAAAAGCCTGCTGATTACAGGTACTACAAACATCTGAATGGTAAAACCAAGTATAAAGTAAAACGATATGGCAAAGCGAAAAAGAACGTCCGCTGAAAGATGGATAGGCAAGATATGCTCAGAGTATCGTCGATGCAGAGATATTGAACAAACAGCCCGAAACCTGATGCTGCCATTATCAGAAGTTGCAACCACCATTTACAACGTGGACCTGCCTCGAAGACTAAGAAAAGAAGATGAACTGAAAAAGAAACATGAACAAATAACTATAGGATTATGACTAATACGTTAAACTTTTACGACGAACCACTGAAGGGGCGCATCATCAGCTCCGGCATTACCATGCCTGTGAAGAAAATTCTGGAAGATGGACGTGTGCTGCTGGAAGGCATGGGAGAGCCATTATCCCCTGACGAAGTGGAATTGATAGACAATATAGACTATGATCAGTATCGCCCTCAATTTGCTGGAAAAGCCATGCAAGCCATCCTGAATGCCTGCTGCATCAATACACAACTCCTGGAACAAATGCACCAAAGAGCATATCGAGAGGGATTCAAGACCATGGGGCAGTGTATAGCACAGGATGCAGTCTCATACGCCGATGATCTCATTCTGGCTCTAAAAAAACCTCGTAAACTAAACCCATTAGATTTTAGGTCCAAAGTAAATAAGGAAGAAGAATGAAGGAAATAATACTACACGAAAATCTTTGGTGGTGGGGAAAGAGCTATACCTTCATCACATCGGACGGCAGGGCGATGGTCAAGTTGTCACTCGATGACGAAACCCCTCGCGCCGGATATATCAATTCGCTCATGGTATTCGAGACCGACAGACAACAGGGCATTGGTACCGCTCTGATGAAAGAGGTGGAAGCCTTTGCCCGCAAGTTGGACTTGGGTAGCATCTATCTCGATGCCCGCAAAGGGACATTCCTTATTGACTGGTATCGCAGACTCGGTTTCAACATCTACAACGATAACTGCGAACACACCAAAGGCAAATGTGTAGCTATGTGTAAATGGTTAAAAGAATAGTAATTATGAACACCTATTTAATGGATGAATGCTTCAGGGCAAGGATGCAACAAAAAAGAGAGCTGTTTCCTGTCTCTGAGTTTAGGCAAATGCTCGTAGAGGATTTTTCCAAACATGGAATAGTGTTTATACAAAACATCATTCTCAATCCAGACTATGCAGGAAAAATCGTACTTGATCCAACTTGCGGAATACGATTCAATAGTCAGAAGAATCTCAATATCGCCTTACGCTTATTGCGTCGATGGGGATTCAGCATTACAGAAATAAAAGCCAACGAAAACCATTGCGGCTGCTATATCGTACAACTATCAAAAGAATATCTCCGCAATAAAATAGGGAAAGACCAACTCGGAACCATCTACACAGGCATCCGTAGTTATCAGACCCGCGATGTAAAAAAGAATCATTAACTCATAAATTCATGTTAGAATACTCAATAAACGTCCGAGAAGATGGCAGTGCAGTAATTGCCAGGGACAAATGGAATAAAGAAGAGGACTACGCCATTACAAGCGTAAAACCGTTTCTCTTTGAGGTAGGCCAAAAGGTTGTTGACATCTTCAGCAATGTTGTTACCATCAAACAGATTTTCAAGTACCCACCATCAAAGCCAGGCTGCTGCCCTGAGTGGAACGTGACAGTCATTGAAAACGGCAACACATACCGCTATACCGAGATTGCCGGCATCTTTGTGCGTGAAGTGTCGAAAGAGGAACTGGCAGAGATCATTTCCGGCCTGCACATCGTCGTAGAGAAAGGAACCGACGGAAGCGAAATGAAAGTGATTCACCATCCAAACAGAGCCTTCAAACAGCGTGTGAAAGAGCTGCTGCGTATGTATGGGGAAAGCAATAATGACAACATCCACGAAATCAATGCAGCATTAGACCATCTAAAAAGAATGATTTGCCCATGATTGCAATAGACTACTTCCGCTCAAAGGAATTTGAAATACCTGCTGATTACAGGTACTACCGACATCTAAAAGGTAAAACCAAGTATAAAGTGAAACGATATGGCAAAGGAAGAAATCATCATACCAAAGGAACTGGAAGAGGACGTTGAACATGTCACAAACAGCGAGTGGAATATGATAGAGGCCATCGGCACCAAGAGAGGAAACCAACACAAAGGTTTCCATACTGTTTGCCTCATGGAAGAAACAGAGTTCAAAGCCTTCGTGAAAAGGCTCTTATCCACTGGCATCAATGCCGGTATTGAATACAAAAAAAATAAATTATGAGCGAACATAAGGTTTACATAATACCCAGGGAGCAGGTAGTGAAGATTGCCGAGACAAAACGAATGATTTTGGTGCCGGACAAAATTCCCGACCACATTCATCTTGTAAGTGCAGACGAACACGACTACTCACAGCCAGGAGAGTGGCAGCCTAACAACGGATTCCACATGACAGCCTCTTTTACTCAGGAGGTAACAAAACAACAGTTCAAAAAGATACGCAAGAAAATGTTTCCAAAGACACGCTACCCTCGTAAGATCAAGAAAGTGTTTAAGCACATCGAGGTCATCAACTACGATCCTGAGACGCATTTCGATGAGGACAAAGAGAAACGTATGGTAAACTATCAGATAGACTTCATCTATAAGATAACAACCCACGGCGGCTATCCTCGTACTAAATGGTTCTGGAAGGCGTATCGCGTCGTTAAACGACTCTTAGAAAATGACTACCGGCGCATGACCGCCAGCGCACTCAGAAGCGCAGGTATTCCATCAATTCAATAATTCATCAATTTATGACAAAGAAGTTGATTATCACCCAGCTCTACCAAGAGCCGATAAAGACAAACAGTGAGCCACCGATGATAAATATTGCAGAGGTGGAACATACACCGCTCACAGTCGATGATCTGAAGCCTGGCGATGTCATTCATTCAGACAATGGCATGACGGCCACCATCCGCAAAGTTACAGCTGCTGGTGTCTATGTATATATCGACGGACTGCGAGACGTTATCATGGAGAGTCAACTTCATCACTGGTTTTTATAAATTCATCAAATTATGAGTAAGCCAAAGATTTTAGCACCTGGTGTTGAGCACTACGAGGACACAGACACCCTACTGCTCATCCGCTGCCCCAAATGTGGCAAAGAAAACTATGCGCCTAACGTCGCTCTCGGCATCTGCACATGGTGCGGCTACGACGCGCACGAACTAATCAAAAAGTAATAACTATGAGAAGAGAAATTCGATTTAGAGGTAAAGACATCAAGACCGGCGAATGGATAAAAGGATTCTATGCCCCACTCCATATCGCTATGACTGATAACCACGACGAAGTGACTGGCTTCAAAGAGATACCCAGCATTTTCAACGATGAGCCAGGAGAACGTAGCAAAGGTGGCTACTGGCACACCGTAGATCCTAACACCGTCGGGCAATATGTCGGCACCAAGGATAAGACAGGGAAGCGAGTCTATGAGGGCGACATTGTGGATGCCTGGAGTGCCGGAAGCCACACCACTCATGGACTGATAAAATGGGGCATTGATGGTTTCTTCATCAGTAGATGTGGAAAGTATGGACCATTGGCACCCTGGAAACTTGCTCCCAGCAGCATACCGAGCGAAGATCTGAAAGACAGTTCGCTGACAGTCATCGGCAATGTCATCGACAACCCAGAACTGCTACCATGCGAAGATGAATGGAAAAAGTTTTGATTCATAAATTCATTAAATTATGAAAGCGAAGTGTATTATAGGACTGGAAATCGAAGGAGCGAAGTTTGAAGTAGGACAGGTGTACGACTTCGATACGACTATCATCTACGACGATACGCCAATACCAGGCGTAAAACTGGCACGAGGCACCAAGCACCGCCATATCAAATACTCAGCAAGAATGATATGTATCATTAGCGGCAGACCAGTACCAAGCATCGTGTCTCTCTTCGATAAGCAATATGCCGAATTGCATCCACAGGATGAGTTAGGCTTTCACAGACTACCCTTCGAGGCTTTCTTTCAGGCGTTGGAAGAGGTAAAGAGTGTGCCTGCTCCAAAGAGCACATTAGGCTCTATCCCTGATAAGATCATCTTTCCCCAATTCAAACCATCTTTCGAGGACATGGAGAAATGGAAACACCAGATGCTCAATTATCCGAAGCCCTATAAGAAGCTGACGATCGAAGTGGAAATGACCTATCCATCCTGCGACACCTACGACACAAAGGATATCATGGAGTTCGTGGGCGAGAACATCATGGCCTGGCTCAATGCCAACCTCTCAGATGGTGATGACCGCCTGAAGATGTTTCGCCTGAAGGTCACAAACGATGGAAACTCAATAGAAACGAAATGAACGTAGAGCCAAACAACATATACTTAGGCGACTGCCTGGACCTGATGACAGGGATAGCAGACGAAAGCATTGATGCCATCATCTGCGATCTGCCATACCAGGTGCTTCACAAAGACAACCCTAATGCGCAATGGGACCGAATAATTCCGTTCCAGCCACTTTGGGCGCAATATGAGCGCATTATTAAGCCCAATGGTGCAATTATACTCTTTGCCCAGGGAATGTTTACCAGCGACCTCATGCAAAGCAATAGGAAGCTCTGGAGATACAATCTGATATGGGATAAAGGACGCGGCACCGGCTTTCTGAATGCCAACCGTATGCCCATGCGTTGCCATGAGGATATTTGTGTGTTCTATAAGCAGCTGCCTGTCTATAACCCTCAGATGGGCATCGGAGAGCCAAACCATTCCCAGGGGAAGTTGGAGCACCCCAGGACTAACAACTGTTACGGACAGTTCAAGACCGGCAGAACGTATGACTACGATAAGCAAATACGCAAGGTGGCCCCTACCCGACCCAACGAGAAATTTCCTCAGAGCATCATCCATATTCAGAAAGAGCATGAGACCACTGTGTTCCATCCGACACAAAAGCCCGTGGATCTGCTACGCTACCTGATAAGGACTTATAGCCAAATGGGGGGGGGTAATTTTAGACAATACGATGGGAAGCGGCACCACCTGTGTAGCGGCCATCATGGAGAAAAGGCAGTATATCGGCATCGAGAAAGACCCAAAGTATTTCAAGGTTGCTAAAAAACGCATCAGAGAAGCAAGCAGACAGCTAACATTAGATTTCGAGATATGAAGAAAGATTACGATTATGTCAAACAAAAAATACTCATTGCCTAAAAAACGTCCAATGTTACGTCCTATGACCCCACCTATACCAATGACAATACAGGAATATAAAGCTATTGAGGAAACGTATAACAGGGTCATTCTTCACAAGAAAAATAAATGATTTAAGTAATTCATCAATTCATTAAATTATGAAAATTATATTAGCACAGGGCATCAATGACAGAACTTTCCGCATTGAACCTGAGACCAACGAGATTAAGAACCTGGACGGATTTCAGGACTTGATAAAAGACACCGTATCAAAGGCTCTTGAAGCCTCTGATCTGATATGGGAGAAATACCCAGACTTCAAACAAATCACGCTTGACACCACCACCGACGAAGAGCGTAAACTGATGGCCATGGCACAACAGAGTAAAGGTAAGAATTGATTAGAATTTGACGGGTATCTGTAAATTAAGAAGTTTCAAACCTGCTTAATGTGACAGATTTCTGCAAAATAAGACTGTTCAAACATGCTTAATATATGAAGATAGGACTTGTGGACGTGGACGGACACGCCAAGAAAAAAAAGTGGGGAGCCACGATTTACCCCAATCTCGCACTCGCTAAGATTGCGAGATACTGGCGTAATAGGGGGGGGGGCAAATCTCATGGGCAAGCCCCATGGAGCACTACGACATTGTGTATATGTCGAAAGTGTTTAACTTTTCCCCAGACGATACTTATATCTACGATGCAGACAAAATCATCAAAGGAGGCACCGGCTATGATCCTCTGAGCCAGTTGCCCGACGAAATAGACCGTTTGCAGCCAGACTACTCCATCTATCCTAACATCCCGAAAGATACTGCCTACGGATTCCTCACTCGCGGCTGTCCTAACAAATGCCGTTGGTGTGTGGTGCCCAAGAAAGAGGGAGCCATCCGGCCATATATGGATGTGGACGAAATAGCCATTGAGGGCCGTCGTAAGTTAGTGCTGATGGATAACAATATTCTGGCTGCTGGCGACTACTGCATACAGCAGCTGCAAAAGATTATAGAAAGAGGCTACCGAGTGGACTTCAATCAGGCCCTCGATGCACGACTGGTAACGGATGAGATAGCACAGCTGCTGGCAAAAGTGAAGTGGCTCGATAACAACCGCATCCGCTTCGGCTGTGACACACACGGACAGATAGCAGAATGTGAGCGGGCCATGAATATGATCAACCGCTACGGCTTCACAGGGCAATACTTCCTATACACCATGCTCACCTCAGACTTCAGGGAGTGCTACGAGCGCATCACCTATTGGTGGCATCGTACACAAGAGACGCGGGCCTCACATCAGGGCCGCTATGTCTATCCACATGCCCAGCCCTACCGTGATCCTAACAACCCACACCATATCATTCCACAATGGCAAAAGGACATGGCAGGATGGGTCAACAAAAAAGCCCATTTCGTAGCCCATTCCTTTGAAGAGTTTGAGCCACGAAAAGGCTTCAGGTGTAGGGAGTATCTTACGACTTACGGCGTTTCCAGCGAATGATAAAGGCGAAGATAGCAGCAAAGACGATGACATTGACCAAGGTAGTAAAGAAGTCATGCACACGTTGTAGGAACGATGGCGTGTGTGCCGGTTTGATGACCTCTTTGTGGTAATTGGTTGTGTCGTTTACCTCCAGAGCCGTCTTTTCGAGTAAGAGATTATAGAGCGAGTCGATGCGCTCCTGGCACGACTGGATGCGTTGCTCCTGCTCATTGATGATACGCTGCTGACGCAGTTCCTCTGATCGGTCACGCTGGCGGTCGATGGTACGGGCCTCCTGAGTCACCTTGCGCCCCAGCGAGTCGATCCACGACGTAACCGTTTCGGTGATGTGCTCACGCTCCTGCTCGTTGATATTCTGGGAAATCGAGTCACGCTGCTGCACCACACGCATCAGAGAGTCGTAACGGGCCTGCTGCTGACTGACCAACTGCTGCAACTGCATCTGCACAAAGCTGCTATCTATATGGTGGCTCTCTGAGTGGTCGATGGTAGTCTGAGTAGCAGAACACGAGGATAAGGCTGCTATGATATAGCAACACAAAAAACAGAAAAGCAGTGATTTTTTTCTCATACAATAAAAATACCTTTGGTGAATACTACGCCAAAGGTACTTCTATCAAATGAAAAATGTGAGACAAATTTAGGGGGTATTTTCCGTAACCTTACCTTATCAATTTGTATTGAACGGCTATTTGACCATAATATTTACGGATAGCACCCTCATAGGCCGGCAGATTCTCTTTGCTTTCAATCACCGATATAAATGCCTCATTCACTATCCACAAAGTGATGGTCTTTCTAACCACCCCTTTTATCTCTGCATTCCCATAGTCACAGAAATAAAGCTGACTGGAAGTGACAGGTATAGATGCCGAGATCTCAGCAAAGCAAGCAGGCCACTTACTTTCTGCCTCCTGACGCTCAAATAGCTCATACTGTCTCTGGTCCTCTATACGCTTACGCTCTGCGGCCATCTGACGATCCTTAATCCAGTTAGAGAGCATCGTAATGACATATTCTGCCACATGGTCTGGCTGAGTCTTCTCTACCTGATGGCGCACATCGTCGTAGGCAAAGTTACAGAAGTCATCCAGCCAGTCATCCTGCACCTCCTTGGCCAGTTCCACCACCTCGTAAGGTTTGATGTCAGGACACCATTTCGTAAGCGAACTGATGACACTCTGCACCTGCCCATGACGTTTGCGGTCCTGTTCACGCTCAATTCCCAGCGGTCCTGGAACGATGACAAACTCAATATGCGTAGGATTACCCTTCTTACGGCCATCCTTATACATCGGCTCGTAAGTAAACGTGAAGTCGATTTTCTTCTCAGCCGAGAACTTATCCATTTCCTGCTTCGATGGGTCCAGAATCAGTTTCTTCACCTTCGAGAACTTATGAAAAGGATTATCCGTAGGCTTCACATTAGGATTCTCTGCCTTATGCGACTCCACATAACTTTCATCATCAATGCCAAGGAACTCGCACAGTTCTGGGTACTCTACTTCGTCACGCTTCTTATATTTGAACGTCGAAAGGTAGATATACAGTCTGGGAGTACGCTGTTTCTTCGAGAACTGAGCAATCTTAGCGATGTGGTCAGTATAGCCACGCTCCATGGATAAGAAGTCGTTGACATTCTCCTTATCCATCTTTACGCGGATCTTTCCTGTGCGCCATCCGCTTTCAGTCATCGGCATTTCCAGGCGACTGAAGAATGACACAAACTGATACACCGTCTTATTACCCTTACGCTTCGGCCAACCCATCTTCAGACCTATCAGATCTGACAAAGCCTGTGCCAACTCAGGATAGTGGCCAGGAGTCACACCAATATCTCTTGGGTCTATCTCGAAGTCCACCGACGTATTCATTTCGTCCGGCGAGAAGAGCGGGAGCCAAAGCTGCTGATTCTTCTGATGCTCAGAAGCAGAATAGGCTATACGGTCTTGCAGCTTTTCGAGCACACCCAACAGAACCCTTTGGTGCATCAGCGAGAAGTCACCAGCCACCTGTGCGAACACCTTGGGATTATAAATCCACTTCTGATCGCGCAGCTCACGGATAATGGCATTGTCGCTCTTGATGAGTGCCTGCATCTTATCGTCTTTGTTTTTCTTTGCCATAGTCATTTCTTTATAAGTTGAAACTTAGTATCGACTCAAAGTTACGAAGTTTTACCCCTAAACAGGTTACGGGATTTTACCCCTAAATCTTCCACCATATTCAGCGATAGGTTACGCTGTTTTACCCCTAAACAAAAGGGTTCCAGAGAATATCCCCTACGGTTACGGATAATTACCCTTATGTTACGAACATTTGCACCGAAAGTTACGGACATTTGCACCCTGCAAAGAGCGGAAACCCTTTGTATAAAGGCTTTTCCGGCTATTTTCATACCGTTATAATTATATATCTTTTCTAAATCCATAAAAGAAAATTCTCAATACTATATAATAAATAAAGAAAATGCTTCATTTAGGGGTCATTTTCCGTAACCTTCAGGGGTGCGGGGTCGTAAATTTAGGGGTCAAATTCGGTAACTCTCCAAAATCGGTGATTTCCTGCATAGCCTTTAAGTAAGGGGTATGAGGACGTAACCTCAATGCCGTTGCAGATATTCGTCGATGGCCTGAAGCACCAGGTCGCCGATGGAGAGTTTCAGTTTCTTATCCCGCTGCTCACTCTGCATCTTCAGGGCAAGCAAACGCTGGTACATGTCAAAGGGGATGCGCGTCTGCACATTCTTCGTCATGCCAGTAGCATACTGCGAGAACACACCCGTAGGCTTCACGCCCTTACCTGTTGGCACACTGGCCGTCGGAACGGCTGGCGTGTCGTTGACAGGCTGCTCATTCATCACCTCCTGCATCATGGCCTCGTGTTCCTGAATGGCAGGTGATCCAGCCACGATACTCTTTTTCTTATACGATTTTGTAGCCATAGTTATTCCTCATTATCATTGTTCAACAATTCCGTGATAAAATCGTCGTAGTCGCGGGCAGCGGTACAGTCAGGCGCATAGTCGAAGATGTCCTGATGCTGGAACTGGCTTTCACCCACCTTCACACACTGACGGATGCGCGTCTTGAACATGTCGGCATCGTAGGTGTCGCGCAGGAAGTCGCTGGTCTCTCGTGCCAGGTTAGTGCGCTCATCGGCCATCACTATCAGCAGGCCCCGCATATCCAGGTCGTTGTTTAGTTTCCGCTTAACCGCCTTGTAAGCCTCCATCATGCGCCCTATGCCGTCCACACTGAGCGAACCCAGCTGCACGGGTATGATTACACCCGTAGCGGCACCCAGGGCGTTGTAGGTCAGTTCTGACAGCGCAGGAGCACAGTCTATCAGCACATAGTCGAAGCAGTCCTCTATGTAGTCTCCATCCAGTCGCTCTGCCTCCATGTAGAGGTTATCCATGTAGTGAATGTCGTTACCAAACAGCGAGGCCAGCACCAGCTTCGGCTGCATCTGGCGGTGCAGGTCAGGATCTATCTCGGCCAGCATGGGCGATGCAGGCACATAGAACAGCCCCTCGCGGCTCTGATACACTGGCAGGTGATTGTTATCGCCATCCCTCAGAGCGTCGGCCACCGTCAGCGTCGAGTGCTTCTGCTCGTGATACTGTTTCATCTTTTCCCTCCATCCCAGGAGCGATGAGAGATTCCCTTGCGGGTCCAGGTCAATGCAGAGGATGCGCAGCGACGGATCACGTCTCAGCATTCCGGCAGCCACGTTCTGCACGGTGGTAGTCTTCGCTACCCCACCCTTGTTGTTGGCAAAAGCCAAAACTTCTTTCAGTCTTTCCATAACCTATATTATTTTAATTTGGTGCAAATGTACTATAAAACTTTGAATTGACAAAATAAAATCGTCATTATTTTATGAATTTATGAAAATATGAGTTAATGAATTTATGAAAACTGTGATTTTTCAGAGTCGTTATAACATAACCACATACAGGACCATTATTCATCACCATAGTTTTCAGGAGCCATGCCAACAGCTGCATTGTCGGCAGTCGCACGTTTCAAGTCGCGTATCATGCCATAGTCGGCAGAGCCTTGCGGAGCCTTCGAGTGCAACAGTTCTGGGCGACGGCTGGGGTCGATATAGGTATGACCGAGGCCACGCTTCTTAGGCATCCAGGGACGCAGTTCTGGGTCGTAGGCATCAGCCTGCCATTCAGGTAACGGCTGCATGTCGAGTGTCGATGAAGCACGGTAGCGGCGGTCTTTTCGATCCCAGATATTCTGTGCCCACTGTGCCATGCTGTCAAGCGTAGCCAATATACCATGCTCACCCGTCCAGTCGATAGCATCTATTTCACCCTCATTCAACGAATCGAGGCACCCAAGCAGTTCCAGATAGGCCGAGAGTCCAGGCACCTTTACCACGATACGCGGCTGGTCAAACTCTTCGTCATACACCCTACCCTTCTGCTCGATATAGTCGCGGATGGTTATGCCCTGACGCAATGCCTCACGCTCATTGTCGAAAGCGTCTGCACGTTGCTGAAGCCATGCCATCCGTGCCATTTCCTCACGCTTTTCCTGTGCGCGAGCTTTCTCATTTCCACCCTCGCCCATTTTGGTTTTGAAAGCATGAATCTTACATACCAGGTGTGGCGATCGAGTGCTGATGATACACTGGCCAAGGTCATTACGAGCTTGTGAAGCCGTCACGATGAATGGGCCATGAAACTGCATACCAGTCATAAAGTGCTGACTGTACTGTGATAGTTCACCATCCCATATAGGGAGTGGTCTTACTTGATTTTCTCTGATTTCTGACATATACTATAATGATTTTATGAATTTATGAATCTATGAATTGATGATTATGCGCGAAGTGTTCCATTGAGCACAGGCAGCGCAAAGGCCAGAGCACCCAGGAGCACGGCAGCACCACACACAACGGCCAGAGCCACGCAGAGAGTGGCCACGGCAGCCAGAATCTTATGCTTACCGTTAGGAGCAGCAACAGAGCCACCAGGCGACTGCTGGCCATCATCCTCACTGACAGGAACGACAGCAGGCTCCACTACTGGAGGCGTAGGTGCCTCGTGAAGTACCTGCGTCTCAGGATAGAGATCTGCAAACGACGGAGCCAACCAAGGCTCTTCGGGCTGTTCCTCTTCAGAGGCAGCAACAATGTTGCTACATACAGGACTCTCTTCACCAGGGAAGTCGATACCCTCTAAGGGGTCATTTTCCGTAACTTCGGGAGCCTGATTTTCTGCATCCTCTATAACGCGATAGACAGTCGGACGGACATCGTTAGCAAGTCCTACCTCAATGGTGCTACCCATGACCACACCAAGACGCTGGAGAGTGGCCTCACTGCCCACGCTGGCCTTACGGACGGTACGGCCCATAATGGTGACAGGCTCGAAGTGTACGACGGGAGTACGCTTGCCGGTCTTACCGACAGTCACCTCAATGCGAGTGCAGCGGGTAATGGTCTTAGCCGGTGCAAACTTATAGGCAATAGAGCCATGAGGATGGTGCTCAGTGGCACCGAACATCTGGAAGTAGTCATCATGCGTAATGCGTATAACCACACCGTCAACAGGCCATGGATAAGCGTCACGCTCCTTCTCACGCTCTGCAATGCAGGCAGCACAGGCTTCGTAGCCATGAGGCGAGAAAGTCTCTGCACGATGCACGAAACCCAGGTTCTCCAGGAATGAGAGCTTATGCCAAGGATAACCCAACGGCGTAGGACAAAGGTAACGCTGGCAGCTGATCTGTTCGTCAATTATAGCATCCCAGGGAATGAAGTCGAGCATAGCCATGTCGTACTCATCGGGCACGGCCTGGTTGCACAAGCTGCTGGCGGCAGTACGGCAGTCGGTGTACTTCTGAGAGAGCAACGGCAGATTCTTCTTACTGCAACAGATCTCGCCACGCACTTCGATACGACCTTTGAGAGAAAAGCCCTCACCATAATAAATCTTTGAAAGCTGCTGGGGCACACTACCCATCATCTTCACATGCTCGGTGATGTCCTGCCCTACCCTACCATCGCCACGAGTCGATGCACTCACCAGTTCGCCATCCTGATAAACGATAGAGCACGAAATGCCGTCATACTTCCACATCAGCACATAATTGTAACCGCCGGTATGGTTGCTATGAGTCAGCTCATTCATACGCTGCTCACTCTTGCTGACCCACTTAGCCAGTTCGTCCAGGTTCTTAGCCTTCTGGCACGACAGCATCGGTGTACGATGGATGATCTGACGGCGGCCATTGGCCGACAGGTCAGAACCTACGCACTGTGTCGGAGAGTCAGGAACTATCCACTCAGGATGTTCAGACTCAGCCTTCTCGATCTCAGCCACCAACACGTCAAACTCTGTGTCGCTGATAGTCGGAGCCGACAGGACGTAATACTCATAACTCTTTCTCTGTGCCTGGTTCACCAGTGCAATGTAATCTTTCTGTGTCATAATTGTTTTCTGTTTTTTAATGAAACGGTGAATTGATGAATTGATGAAATAATGAATTAGTGAAGTCTGCCACCAGTAAAGGCAGCCTTCCAAGCTGCTTGATGCAGACGTGCCAACGACTCAGCTGTCAGATCACTGGCCATGCAGCAGCCGGCACGATTCTCATTGATAGCGTCGAAGTCGCCACTCTGTACGAACACATCTACAAAGTCCTCATCAGGAGAGAGGTGTGTGGCAGTAATGGTGAAACCACCACCCTTCAGGCAGCACAGTTCTACTGGCACCAGAAGTTTGAAGTCGTTAGAATGTACCAGACCTCTGAGATCTTGTAACTGACGCTTGCGAAGAGATTTTTTGTTTGCCATATTCTTTCTTGTTTTGTGAGCCTCAGTTGGCTCGGTGAATACTAATAATTAACTTATCTGCTGCAAAGGTAAGCATTATTTCTGAAACCACCAAATAATTTTCGATATTTTTTCAAGAAAAAGCGAAAAAAGTTTGTTTTTGTTCATAAAACAAGGGAAATTAGGGGAAATTAGCGGAGAATTTCCCCTAAATACTCCGAGTTCTCAGCCCAGAAGTCGGCAGCAGCCTGCTGACATGCCAGCAGTGCATCGGCCACCTCGCGGTAGTTCTCGGCAGTCACCTCAATGGTGGGGTGCTCCTTGGAACCGCCACCGGACTGAATAGCCACGAAGTCCTGACGGCCCTCGGCCATGCACACCCTACCGCCACGTCTGCGCAGAGCGTCCATGATGATGTCGCGCTGATGGGGTGGGGTAGGCACTATCTGGACGTTCATCCAGGGATATTCGTTAGCAGTCAGCAGAGGGAAGCTGTGACCGTGCTCCCCTTGCACCTGACTGACGGTAAAAGTGAAATTGCTCATACGATACATATTAAACGGTTAGACGTTACTTTTTATTGTCTTTCTCAGCATGAAAAGCAGGATAGGCGTTGTCGCGCTTCACGCTATACACTGGCGAATATTCGCCATCGTCGCCAACAGTCTTCACGCGATACTCCAGGGCGTATGGATTGCACTCGTTGAGCGTCGAGCGATAGCCATACTTATAGTTGATTTCGTAGCCCACCACCTCACAGAGCACGAAGCGTCCACCACGCATCTGGCGGGCCATGCGCTGACCTTTGCGCCATGCCGGTGTCAGCTCTTCCATGATGTCTGTCAGCGTCACACCCTCCAGTTCTGGGCACGGGTCGTTCATGCACTTGCGCCATGCCGGTGGCAGCACCTCGAACGTATAGGGGTCTATCTCCTTCAGCAGAAACTTCTCGGCATCCTTATGAAACATGTTGGCACGTACTATCAGGTTATGATACACATACTGGCGAACCTCCTTCTTAGCCTTCTGCGTCATCAGGTAGGCACGATAGGCCACACGCAGATAGTCTGGGCGGTCTTTCAGCAGAGCCAGGTCAAGAGCCGTTCGGTTGTCACAGAACACGGCACTACGTCCACGCTCATCGCCATAGTTCATCTTGTTAGCCAATCTGCGCTCTTCGCGCTTACGATAGTTTTCTATCTCTTTGTAAGCGTCCATATTCTTCACTGGGTCGCTCCACTCATAGAACGTATAGAGGCCGGTCGCTGTGCGAATCTTCACAAACGGCTCACTCTCCTTGCTCCATGCTTCATCCACTGTGCGCTCACCACTCTTCAGGTAGTCAACCACACTCTCCTTATTATTCGTTTTCTTTGCCATAGTCGTAATGAATTTATGAATTAATGAATTTATGAACGGAATGCTGACGTGATAGCAGCTGGAGCCTCCTTTTGGCCATACTGACAGAAAGAACGGCGGCAGGCATTCTGATTAATACGCTTGCAGATCTGCAAATCATCGTAGCCAATAGATTTCAATTCTGCCAACAGGTCGGCATACTCATCTGGGGTGGCCGGCTTAGTGAAAGAGGATATCCAGGGCACACAGTCGCCATGCTGTCCGACATGCTGATACGACATGATATGTACATAGTTATATGAAACCTCTGGGAACACGGCAATAACTTCGCCATCCTTGAACTTACGGAAAACTACCTTAGTCATAACTTGATGAATTAATGAGTTAATGAATTAATAATAAAGTAAGCTGCTATCGCTCATCGTAGCCACCTGGCCACTATATGTGCTCAGGAAGTGAGACGGACCACAACTATCCAGCATTTTACGGGCAACTTTCTCCCACTGACCAGACTCCACAATTCGACGTGCATCACACTCTCTCATGCCAGTACCAACCAGCAGACAAATCCAATCTTCATCGCCCATAGCACCCTCGCACTCGCTACCATATTCGTGGATGTCACTCAGGATGTAACGACGTGCGGCCAATTCTGACTTAAAGATATAGCCATCGCAGCCATGATGATCCACAAAGCGATTATCTGTCAGCCACTCGTAAGGCTCCTGATTAAAAGTCTCGGCAATATACTCGATGACTTCCTTCTGTATTTTCTTCGTAACCATAGTTGTTATGCTGCTAAGTTAATATTCTGGATATTGTCGCGGAAAGTGATAGCACCACGTTCAGAGTTGCTATAAAAGCCCAGCTTAATGCTGATAACGTCATAGTTCCAATTCATCAGGAAAGAGTTCTGAACCAGATAGCGAACGGCCTCCAGTTCTGTCTCAAAAGTCTTATCATACCACCAGCCGTTAGTCATCTGGATAGAGTAACGGAAATGGTAGTCATCGTCTTCCAGGAAATAGATACCACCTAAGATACCTTTGGCACAACTAACATGAGTGTAGTCAATGCCTTGATCCTGCTTAGTAGTCAAACGGACTTGAATTTTGCTTTTTGCCATATCTAAACTTGTTTTGTGCGTCTCGGTGACGCGGTTATTACTGATTTCTGCTGCAAAATTACAAAGAATATTTGAAACTACCAAATATTTTTTGAACTTTTTTCAAGAAAAAGCGAAAAAAGTTTGTTTTTGCCACATTTTTTTAGGTGTAAAGAGGTGTAATTTGCAGGTGTAAAGAGGTGTAAAACACCCCACCAGCCAGAAGACTGATGGGGTAGGAGAGTGCCGCTGTGGTAGGAGGCCATAGGCACGATTTTCGGTCACTCTAAATTTATGCAGATGCAGCCCTCTTCATCTTTGACTTCTTTGGTGTAACTTTCGGCAAATCCCAGCCTTTAGTTTTTGACTTCAGGACGGCCACCTCATAATTAAACTTTCCCCATACATCTTCATCCAGAAACTCAAAGTGCATGGTTCCCTTCTTATACCCACGACAGCGGAAGAAACCCCACTCAAACCATTTGCCCCACTCCTTACCACGACCAACAGAAGAGAGACGGCCTATCTCATCGTAATTACGACCTGTCAGATAACACAGAGCCTTACAGACATCCTCCATTATCTCAGTACGACCACCACAAGGGAAGTCAACAGTGTAATTGGTACGACCATAGAAATAGCCCTCAGTGATATAGTCAACTATAAAACGACGATTCACCATATAGTTGGCATTAGTCTTCCATTTCTCGCCAGCGGTAGAGTTTTCTGCACTCAGGCTGCAAATAACATCAAAGGCTTCCTCCAGAGCTTTCAGCATCCTTTGCCCATTGGTCTGGATAACCATATCCACTACCTTATAAATATTCTTCATAGTAAACGGAACACACTTCTGCGACTCTATAAACTTATTGATCTGCTCGCGCAAATCCTTGGTAGCATACTTATCCATGTTGAGTTTCTGGAAAATGATATGCCAGTAGTGCTTCTGAAGTTCACGCTTATAACGCTGATGACTGACAGCCGTAGGATGTTCGCTCTTAGTCTGGGCACCAAAGGTTATAGGTAAACCACCATAGGTTACTTTCTCCTGACGCAACTCACCAGTCTTGGGGTCCTGAATGGTCTTAAAGTCGTAGAAATCGGCAACCTCATTTATATCCTTTGACAGCTGCATCACTTGGTCAAACATTCGCACGGCAGAAGTATAGCGGTTCACGATGTCGCGCACGAAGTTATATTGCATCAATCCCTCTTCAGAACCTCCGGCCACGTCACTGTCAAACTGCTCAAAGAAGTAACCGTCAAACTCATTCTCACCCTCACCTTCTTTATAGAGCTTAACCAGTTCTACATGTACCTCTGTGCATCGTTCTGCATTCTTGAAAATATTCCCCAAAAACTCACGCTGGCCATACAACTCAACAGTCTCTTTAAGTTGAGCCTTAGTTTTATCACGATAGCAACTTTCAAAGTTGCTACTGTTGCAAAGGGCCACAATAGTACAACCAGCGGGGGCAATGTCGAAAGCATGAAGGATGTGCTTGGCACCCTCACTAAATGGCGGGTTCATTACGATATAGTCAACATGCGAAACCTGCTCAGAGGTGACAGTCAAAAAGTCCTCGGCCACGATGTCACATTTGCCACGTAACAGCTTCAGCAAATGCGGGTCATTCTCGCAGGCAATAACTTGACCGGCACCGTTCTGCTTCAGCCAGTCAACGATATTACCAGAACCAGCAGACGGCTCCAGGATAGTCTTACCAATAAAATCCTCACCCATCATCATCTGGGCAATCACTTCTTTAGGTGTGGGATAAAAGTCGGGGTTACTTGTAAACAGATTCATAATCTTATATTTTAATGAATTAATAACTTGATGAATTAATGAAGTGGTGAGTTTATGCAGCCCACTTCTGAAGCTGCTCAATGTTTGCTATCTCACTGGAAGAGTTGTAACGACACAGATAGTTAGGATTTATCCAACAGTCAAGGATAGGGCCTTTTATCTGCTCACCATTATAGACTATCTGGAGATACTTACTGCGATAGGGGTGCTCAACTTCTACCAACGTATCGCCAAAACGATTCGTATGCTCATGGCGCACAACTGGCTCGGCAATGCCACAACCTGAATAAAGTCGCTTGATCAAACCAAAAACTTCGCTCGTTGTCATAACTTAATGAATTAATGAATTTATAAAATGTCTATACCCAACCTCTTTCGAGTGTTACAGTAGTAGTACATGGATTCTTGTATTTATAGGGATTGTTACTTACATACTGGAAACCACGTTCGATATTCTTGAAGGTATCAGGGTGGTAAGTCTTAGCCGATGTAGTCATACATGCCAACTTATAGCGTCCAGTAGATACACCATAGTTATCTGCTGATTCTTGACGAGTGCCATCTTTCCATTCGTTAATAATTCGTAGTATCATATTACTTAATGTTTAGTGAGCCTTGCAGCTCGGTTAATAAAAATTATTATTTCTTAGTGATTACTAAATCCATGCCGCTGTCATCGTATAGGGCAAAAGCCTGCTTGAAGAGCTTTTCACAACGTCTGGGGATGTGTGCCCAGGTGTGGTGTGTTTCATCCCACTGGAGGCAAATGCCTTTGCTATATCCAGAACCTACACCAGGGCAATCGGTGTTGCCAGTCAGAAGGAACGGGCATGTTCCACACGATGAAGGCACCTCATAGAGCTTATGACCATTAATGATAACCATGACTTAATGAATTTATGAATTTATGAAAACTGTGAATTTTCAGATGTTCTATAAAGAGGGTGGGGCGGTGCCGCTGTGGTAGGAGGCCGTTGGCACTTGATCGGTCACAGGCCCCACCCTGAAAGAGTCAGCCAGCGGCGGCCACTTTTTGAAGTGGCACGACCGGCAGATCTGAGTAGTCGGCAAAGTTCACGGCCTTGGGCGTGGTGGTCTGGAGTCCTAACTCTAAGGCGTGACCCTCGCGGAATGTGTAGGCAATAGAGGCACATTGCGCGGCTGTCTGCTCGGTGTGTCGCTCATCGACTTCGGCACCCTCGTACCACGTCCAGCGCAGGGCGTTGGGGTGGCGTGGGTCTGGCTCAATCACTAAGCGACTGCAATCTCCATCGACCTCTATAATATAGGCGTGGCCGCTTTCTGTTGCCTCTGTGATAGCTTTCTCCAGTCGGGCACAGATATGACGCTCACGGCCTTCTGTAAGCCTGTGGCGCAATTCCTCGGCGCGATATTCCGGCTTCTCATTCTCAGCCACAAGAAACAGACATATATATTCTTTATTTCTATGGCTATAATATACACCCCAATAGGGATTAACGTCTATAACGTCAACAGCATCGGCGGCCAGTGCTCCTGTGCCATTCATGGCGCGTTGTAGCCACTCCTGGGCGATCTGCATGTCTGCAAAACTCGTGCGCCATTCTGGGGTGCGCTGATTGGTTGCAATGTCATAGAGACAGACGCGGGCGGGCTTTTCCTGAGACGGTTCCGGCTGCTGCTCCTGGAGTTGCTCCTGCTGCTCATCGGCAGCAAGTGCAGACTCTAAAAGCTCTAATTTCTCACTCTCACTATAATAGGGACGCAGGGACATAACCGCATTTTCTATTCTGACGCTCTCGCAGCTCTTCTCGTTCTGCATTTCTACCCATTCATCGGTGATGGCTGTCACCTTCAGCACCTCGGCAGGCACCTCGACAGGACGGCAGCGAGAGTCTAACATCGTGCGGGGCATCGTCTCGACCATTGCGCCAACGTGGAGCCAGTCGGGGAGGGTGGGAGCCTGATTTTTCGCAGACTCTATAACAGGCGCGGCCTCGGTGGTCTCTGCAACGGGTGCGGCGGCTGCTGGCTCCTGGGTCTGCTCCTGCTGCTCATCGGCAGCGGGGGCAGACTGTGCGAACCATGCGCGGACGTTGGCAACATCAGCGACGGCGGTGGCTTCCCATTGCTGGCTGTCTTTATTCCAGCGGCAGCCGTGCGCCTTAATCTGGCGGCGATTAAACAGGGTAGCGCGGTAGTCGTAACCATCGGCAGGAATGACGGCCACACCGTTGGCAATCTCGACCAGTTGCAAGCACTCAGCGGGCGCGGCGTTTTCGTCGCTTCTGCTGGCTTTTCTCGGCTCGGCCTTGGTGTTGGTCTGCTCGGTGGCCTGCTCGCTCTCCTGTGCCCATTTCTGGGCCTGTGCAGCCTTCAGGCTTTCAAGGTCGGCGGCCATCTTCTCGGCTTCTGCTCTGAAGTCGGCAGGCTGGCGGCCATACTTGGCGGCCAATTCTGCGAACTCCCAAGCAAAGCGCGACAGGCCGGCACCGTTGGCAATCCACTCCAGGAACTCGGCGGCATCCCATTTGCAGAACTCGACAGAGTGGGCGCGGGCGTGGATCATCGGGTTTTTTGTGCGGGCTGGCTTGCGCTTATATTGCAGGACAGAGACGCGGGCGGCGATCTCCTGGGCGGTCATCGTCTTAGCTTCTGCGGCAGTTGCAAAAACGGTGATAATTTGGGCATCCCATAAAGCACACACAGCAAGGGCACCACCATTGCAAGCCATACGACGGGCGGCGGTTACTCCTGGAATATCGGACAGCACGGCGGCGATCTCTGCGGCCTTGGCCTCGCGCTCGGCCTCCTGTCTCTGTTGCTCCTGCTCGCGGGCCTGTCTCTCGGCTTCCTCGGCTGCTTTCTTCTCTGCGGCCTCGCGCTCACGTTTAGCGGCTGTTATTGCTCGCTCCTGGTTGGCTTTCTCTGTGGCCTGCTCTGCGGCCATCAGAGCGGCGGCGCATACCTGAACATGAGCACCGAAGACAGCGCGGAAAAAGTCCAGATAATAGGGCAGCAGCTCGGCAGCTTCAGCGGCTGACGGATAGGGGTAAATGCTGGAGCGGTGCTCGACATCGGCAGCCGTGAAAGCGTCCCAGCTATTCACATTTACCAGGAAGTCGGAACAGATGCCGGCAGCATCCAACAAAACCAGCATAACACCTTCAAAACCACGGGCGGCAAGCTCGCAATTTTCCACCCAATAGGAACCCTTCGGGCTATAGGTCACTAATTCCTGCGACCGTCTATAAAAGTCGGTTTTCTTGATGGCAGCAACCAGGGCAGAAGCGGCGCGGCCTGCGTCGCTGTCTGTTGGGTGCTCTGTCTGGGCGTGGCCATTGCCTGCGAACCAGTCGGCAGCGTGGAACCACTCGTGAGCCATGCAGCCGGCCCCGCTTTTCTTGGTTAAATTTATAACCTCGTGGCCGCTCTCATAATGGGCCATTGCTCCAGGAATACCACGAGAGGCAAAAGCAAAAGCCAGAGAGCCGCAAAGGGTCATTTCTTCGGGCTTCATGCCCCAGACGGCGGCGAGATCGTGGAAACCGTCAAAAGCTGAGTTAAGAAGGGCGGCGCGTTCTGTCTGGTTCACCCAGTTGCCAAACTCGACACCACGGAAGGGAAGAGCGGCGGCGAATGCTTCGGGGGTCATATTCTCACCTTTGCGCCAGTCCTCACCCAAGCGGGGGCGGTTCCAGTCACGACGTAGCGCGGGAACGGTGCGCAGGTTGTTGTATCTCTCAATGAGGGCGGCGCGATCCTCACGGGCGGCAGTGTACGCGGCGGCTCTGTCATCAAACTTTTTCAAACAGATTTCCGGCTTACCTTTAACGGCCACAAAATACTGTCCGGCGCGTGTCACATAAACAGCCAGGGCGGGGCCTTTTGCTCGCTCTTCTGAGTCTTTGGCGATGGCTTCAGCGATGGCGGCGGGCACTTCCTCTAATTTCGCACAGCGGCTATAATAGCGGCTACCGGCTACCACTCGCCACTCACTACTGAACCAGTCGGGACGCTCGACAGAGAAGCGGCCAAAGCTGAACGGCTGTGCGGGCCAGTTTGCGGCGGTCATTACCTGGTAATCGGTTTTTTCGCGCAGCTTGGCGGGCACCTCTTCGCCGGCCATGATTGCGGCGATCTGGGCCACCTTTGCGGCTGTCTCTTCTGCCCATCGGTTCAAACGATAGCCCAGGCCAGGGCGATGATCGACAGACCGCCAGAGCGTCCAAATAGCGCGGGCAGCGTCGGCAGTGATGGCACCAGACGCAAACAGGCGGGCGAGGTCGGGAAGGTTCACCAGCTTAGAAAGCGCGGATTTTTTCAGGGCATCGACAGAGACACCGGCCAGACGCTCGGAAAACTCGCGCCACTCGGCATAATAGTCTTTTCTTGCGCCTCCTATCTTCTGGCCAAAGTCCTCGATCTTGGCGGCGGTGTTATTTACTCGGTTTGTGTTCACGTTTGCGGGGGTATTTACTGAAGTATTCATAATTCAAAATTTTAAAAGTTGGTGATAATTTGGGGATGCTATAAAGAGCGATTTATAAATAAGTTGTAAAGCGATAATTTAAAAAGATGTAAGCGACAGCCCAGAGGGAGAAAGCCCAGAGGATAGCGGAAGAAATACGGGGGTATCTGTCAACCAGTCGGAAGAAAAGACCGAGGGGGCCAAATTGGGCGTAAATGTTCGCGGGGGTGTTTTCTGTCTTATTCATAACTTTGCATTTATTAGATGATATTTAACTGTAATAATTCGCCGTCAACCTTTGCGACAGCATCCGCACAGCTGGCAACGGTGCGCCAGTCAGCACAAAAAGGTATCAAAGACTTTGCGGGAGTCACTAAGACCTCAATACGAGAAGCGGCAACACCGAGAGAAGCGGCCAGGGCTTTTCTAAAGTCCAGATTTGCGCGTTTATAATCTATTTCTATAATCATAGCGGGATATTTTAGCGGGTTATTACTCTATTATCTAAGCGGGAGAGAAACCAGGCTTTAAAGCCTGATTTCTTCCAAGTTTTCGAGGTCGAAGATCGCGAGCTGATTATTACGGCGGCCAAGCTCCTTGGCTGTCTCTAAATCGCTGCAAATGATGGTACAATCAAAATAAAATTGGTTGCTTTTGCTGTCAAGCCAACCGCCAAACGCCTGGACGGTTGCGGGGTGTGTGCTCTGGTGCTCGATGACCTTTAAAAGACCATAATCGCCAAAGCTGTTTTGAGTCTCTGCGACTGCGACGGCGTAACCTTTGTTAATTGGTTGCAAGGTGTTTGCGTCAACTGTAAAGCCTGCTGGGTTTGCTGCTGCAATCTCCATGAGCGAAAAGAAAAGCGATGTTTTAATCATATCTTTAAATGTTTTGTGCCTCTCTGGAGGCGGTTATTATTTAATTATCTGGTGCAAAGGTACAAAGAATATTTGAAACCACCAAACAAAAAGCGAAAAAATTTCGTTTTTTCTTGAAAATTTTTTGTTTTCGCTTATTTTTTGCCGTTTACACATTATATATAATATAGCCGGCGGCACTCAGGGAGCACCAGCGCGGGCACCCCTGGCACCCTTCAGGCATGAAAAGCACCAGCAGCGCGGGCGCATGATCTCGCACCGATGAGCACCAGCACACCGGCCACCGCTGGCAACAGTGAGCACCAGCGCGGGCACCCTGGGCACCCTTCAGGCATGAAGAGCACCAGCAGCGCGGGCGCATGATCTCGCACCGATGAGCGACAGCACACCAGCAGCCCACCGGACACAGCTGATAACAGGCCGACCCCTCGCGCCTGGTCTCTGGCTCTCGATCTGGCTGGAACTGTCACCGCTTCGCACCAGCGCGGGCACCCTGGGCACCGCTTCACACCCCGCCGGCATATTTCACCGGCTCCAGGGGGTAGGGGGTGGAGGTTGCGCTCCACTGTGGCGGCGAGTCTCGCGTGAGTTTAGGGGTGTTTTTCTTGGGCCGTACCTCTGAAAATCAGTAAATTGCGAATATTTTTGGGAACCCTACTTTCGGAGTGCCCGTTTTGCAACCTGCTAATTTTCAAAACATTAAGTATAGAAAAGCGGAGAAAAATAAAAATTCATTATTTCATCAATTCATTAAATAATGGACTGATGAAAAGATGAAATAATGAGGATATGAACTGATGAAACAAAGCAATAGTTGATACAAAGGTTGGTACAAACCTTGGTATTTTTGATTATGAGGGTTAGTATTTTGGTACAAAGGTTGGTATTTTGGTTTAGGTCATTTGGGATTGACCTATGAATTGGGGAAACATTTGGGATCTTCCCAAAACCCCAATGAAAATAGAAAGGTATAGGACTCAGGTATAGAAAAGTATAGAGAGGTATAAAACTTGATGGTTTAGGGGTAATGGTTACGAAGTTTTACCCCAAAGAAAACCCAGCAGTTCGTGGCTGCTGGGCTGGCTACATGGAAGAAAAGAAGATTCATGTGCATACACATAGTATGCGGTGAGAAATTATGTGGTTATAGTATCTTTTTGTTCTTACGGCTATACTCCATCCATTGCAGGCATGGGAAATAGGTAGCAAGGTTTTCTTTTGTGATGGGAATCGTTATCCACTCTTCGGTGCCCATATACATGACCTGTATCTGGAACGGGAATGCCGTGATTTCTTTGTTGGGGTAGGTGACAACACCACTAACCCAAGGAGAAAACGACTTACCAGCCTTGAAAGGACCAGTACACTCCATGCGTTTGGGTTTGATGTACTCCAGTGTATCATTCTTGAAACCCTCTGTTGCGCCTGAGATCACATCACCAACAGCATTCACGATATAATAGTCAACGAGCAAATACTTCAGGTCACGGTCAGCAGTGACTTTGAATTTCGTGTTCAGCATCTTACGCCCAGGGAAAGCACCGAATGGCTCATCCTTACTCAGTTTGAACTTCGAGAACTCCACCTGTGCGGATGCAGAGAGACAGCAAATAGCCATCAGGAGAAAGGAGATAATTAGTTTCTTCATATATTTATGAATTTATGAGTTAATGAAATAATGAAGCAATGAAATTATGACTTCGGGAAGAGGGAGAGGGAGGTGATGAGCGTTTCACCACAATGAGGACAGGTGATGATAGCCTTTGAGCAGGGGACGGTGGGACCATTGAGGTTAGCATCAGGCACAGCGGCCTCTTTGCCCTCCTGCGTGAAGTCGAAGAAATCGAAGAATGAGACACCGAGAGCATCGGCCATCTGCTTCACACGCACAATATTGGGGGCATAGTTACAGAGATCGTGAACGGTGGTGACGCTCACACCCAGCTTTTCAGCCATATCATTATAGGTCACGTTGTGGACGTTGAGCACACGCTTGGCAACATACCAGGCGGGAGTCAGTTCTTTGTCTTTCGTAATAAGTTTACCCTTTGATTCTTGTTTCTTTACTGACATAGGAGATACTTTTTTATTCAATTATGGTGCAAAGGTAAAAATTTTATGGGAAATATGCAAGAAAAAACAAAATTATTTTAGAAATAGACGAAAAAGAACGTAAAAAAGCCGAGGTCAAACCCTCGGCCTATAAGAAAACCTTAATGAGACAGGACACGGGTGCCGTCCACTTCGATGACCAGGAAATCGTAGAGGTAACGGATGGCTCCTGACTCTACAAATTGAATCATACGAAGGTGCTTACGACGATCTACCTTCAGACAAATGGCATTACCCTCTTCCCGTCGGCCTTTGCCGGTGACAAAGCGGACATGAAAGGGAACACGAGCGAGGTCTTGGGCACCTGCTGGCGGGTTGTAGCCAGTAGTCATCAGCCCTGTGCGCTTATCGCGCCAGGTGAATTTCTCCATGTAGTTACGGAGGAATTGAAAACTGATAGATGGTTGTCTGGTCGGCATAGGTTATTTGCGTCTTGATTTCATTTTTGCGTTCATCTTCTCTATCTCTTCATTACGACGGGTAATATCTTCGAGCTGCTGGAGAATGGTGGTGTATGGTTCGCGGTCCACGTCGGAGGCGGTGATATGCAGGTATTTCTCCATTGTTGCCGTAGTGCGGGTGTAGAGTTCCAGCGGATTGACGGGCTTCTTAGGACTCTTTACCGATGTTTTCTTGAACACCTTGGGATAGGTTTTCTGTAAGAAGTGCATCATGCCCTGCCACCATAGGAGGATGAGTTGGAAGTCAGACTCAGGGAAATTACGGAAATAGGGACTGTTATCGCTATGCTGGTTGCTCTGATAATGGAAATCCGTTTTCTTGCAGCCCGTCTCTTCATCGACATAGGTAATACGACTGTTGTAGAGCACGGCCAGAAACATTGCTTTTGCAAGGTCGTAGTTCTTTACTGCTTTCAGCATGTCATCGGCAGATACCTTATTTCCCTGCTGCTGCATCTGAAGCAAAGCGTTGTGACAATCCACATACACCTGCATGTAGTCCTGGGCAAAACGGTAGCGTCGCCAAATGAAGCCGTCCATGAATGGTGACGGTCCATGAAACTCCACCTTTTTGCCGATAGAGAACCAACTGGAGCGACGGCGACGGTACACCGTCGGGAACGGGAAGCGCAGGAGGTGGTCACGGCTGTCAGCATCGAGCCAATCGAGCATACCAGGTATGTCTTTTCCATTGATGAGATTCTTATGCGGAGTCAGCCAGTAGTTGATTTGCCAGAGATAGAGCGAAAAGGTGTCATCATGTCCGAGGACTGAGCGACGGAACCATGCCTTAAAGCTACGATACCAGCGTAGCATACGGAACCAACGACTGTTTTCCTCTTCGAGCGTCCAGGGCGTTTGTCGGCATGTGTAGTATTGGTCTTCTACGTTGACACGCGGATTGACAGGCTCCACCACCTCTATGCCCGTAAGTCGGAAGAATACCGCCACCTTCACCTCAAAATGATCGTAAGGATGCAGACGGGAGGTGTGCAGTCCACGGTCGGCCATGATTGCAGCAATAGCACGGAGCTGTGCCGGCGTACAGCGGTTATAAGAGGTGGGGAGTTGCAGGTTTATTCTTTCCATAGTGACAATATTAGTGATGCGTTAGTGCCACCAAAGCCAAAGGCATTGCAGAGCGCATGACGGATGGTGACGTTATCTACAAGGGTAGTGGGGATGCGTAACTGTTCAGCAGCCTTATCGGGCTGAGTAAGATTGATGTGAGGCGCAATGAAACGCTCCTGCATCTGAATCAGCGTATAAACCACCTGTGACACACCCGACATCCAGCACTCATGGCCTGTGTAGCACTTGGTACTTACGACGTAGGGACCCGCAGGAGTGCCAGCGGGCACAGGCGCAAAGAGCGAGAGGGAGGTGATGGCTTCTGCTTCGGCATTGTCACCATCGCGGGTGCCGGTAGCATGAGCTGCTATCATGTCGATGTCGGCAGGTGTGAGATTCGCATCCTTCAGGGCGTTGGTCATTGAGCGGAAAATGCTGTCAGCCGACGGACTGATGATATTCGGTGACGTACTGAAGCCATAACCGTCGATGCTGGCCATCGGACGGCGACAGCCCTGTGCGGAATGGGCTTCACTTTCAAGGATGACAGCTGCTGCACCACCCGACGGCACCAGTCCATCGCGTGACACGTCAAAGGGGCGTGAGGCCGCTGCTGGGTCATCGGTGCGGCGACTGAATACACCGAGTGCGTCAAAGGACGTGTAGGCATGTAGTCCTACCTCCTGGGCACCCACAACGATACAGCAGTCAAGGATGCCACTCTTGATGAGCGAGTGAGCCAGTCCGATGGCATGGCCACCACCGGCACAGGCAGCAGAGACGGTCAGCGTCAGTCCACCGATGCCAAAGATGGAAGCCAGCGACATTGACACGGTACTGTTCAATGTACGGAACACCATGCCTGCACCCAAATGACGGCTGTCATGGTGCAGTTGCATGATTTCCTCTGTCTCTGCCAGGGCATTAGCCGTACTGTCATTGCTGACTATCAGGCCACAGTGATGCAGGTCGGTGATGCCACTCTGAGCGAGGGTCTGCTTTACCGCCATGTAAGCATATTCGGCAGGCTCTCCCATGCAGGTACGCTGGGCACGTTTCAAATGCTCTGCCTTCAGGTCAGGACGGAGCACAATACCCGTGAGTGGCGACTGGTAGCCGTATTCTGTACGTCGGTAGTCGGTGCCAATGCCGGCACAACGAGTGCGCAACGACTGTTCCACCGTATGCACGTCTTCGCCGATGCACGACCAGATGCCCATGCCTGTGATTACTGTGCGCATAACTCCGGCTTTACTTCACGAATAAAGTTTATCAGGTCACGAATGGTCTTGGTGTTCTTTGCATCGGCCATGTCGAGTTTGATGTCAAAGGCGGTCTCTACGCCCATAATCAGATCTACGAGGTCGAGCGATTCCAAGTCCAGGTCTTCGGCAAAGTTATCGTCGATAGTGACGGAATGACGCGGTGGCATGTTGTCGAAACGAGCCTCCATCACGTCAAGTATTCTATTGAATAATTCATTTTCAGTCATAGACACTACTCTTTTTCGGTATTCTTTTTGGCCTCTTGAACGGCAGCTTTCACTTCCTCCCAGGATGCCATATCAAACAATCGGGTTTCGGGGTTATACTCACCAACGAAGGTAATCTCAGCCTGTGCGTCGCCACTGGCATTGTCGGCAATGATATAGAAATCAAACGCCTCGATGGGAGGCAGTGCCACACCATCCTTATTGATGCCGTCACGCACAGCACGACGAATACGGTCCAGTTCGCCTGGCTTCACCTTGATACCACTGGCCACGCGCTCTGCCACAGCCTTACGCTGCAAGTCGAGCACATACTGATCCCACTGCTGCTGTTGCAGGCAGAAGACATGATACAGATAGACATTGTTCAGGAAGTTTCGCCATGCTTCAGCACCACGCGACAGCATGACCATGGCCAATGGCTGTGCAATAAAAAGGCGACGGTCTTTCAGTTCCCAAATGAGCATGTGGCTCTTTGTCAACTGTTCAATGTGACCAAATACTCGGCTGGTTTGACGCAGTTCCTTTTTCTTTCTCTTGGCGGCGCGATATTCACGCCATTTCTTAAAAATGTTCATTACTCTTATTGTTTTTGGTTATTATGAGTACCTGCTGGCAGAACCAGCAGGCACACTACAGGGTCAAGTCAATGGCACCGAGGCCGCTAAATGTACGATAGATCTGAGCATTCACCTCACGTCCGTAATAGTCTTCGAGATAGCGTTGCATACGCCCTTCAAGGTGGCGGGCTTCCATCATTATAGAGAATGGTCGATGTGTGTCACCATCCCTTGCGCTCCATATCGTGACATAGCGACGGCTGTAATGAGCTTTACGCGCACGGTCCACCGTCTCGATAGGCTTACCGCCGGCAGTACCCATGTCAACGAAGCGCAGGTAGTGGTTGAACTCAATACGGATGGTCTCGTTGCCCTGTGCGGCAGACATCACTTCATACTGAAACGACTTCAAACCCTCACCAGTAGCAAACCAATCCTTACCACCTCTCATGGCACGAGCCTTACGGATAGCGTTTATCTTGGCAAAGCCAGGATAAATCTCATAAGGCCAGACGTGCTGAGTACGAAAGCCCTGTTCCATTGCCTGCACAGACTGGCGGGCAAAGGAACGGAGCACCACATTTATGGGGCGACGGGGCTTTTCTATCTGGACGGCCATTATTCAGCGGTTTTTTCACCTTCAGAAACGGTAGCTTCACCCGAAGCGGATGCTTCGGGCACGGGGGCTTCAGCAGATGGTGTTTCTTCGGCTTTCTTGCCCTTCTTATCCTTTTTACGGGAAGCAGTGCGCAGGAGAGAGAGGGCACTGGCAGTAAGCATGTCGATTTGCTCCTGGTCATTGCCGCAATAGGTGACATACTGATAATGGCCAGGTGTGACAATGGGGAGCAAGGCACCCTGTACCACCACCGTTTTCTTCTCTCCAGTGATAATCAGCAACGGCTCCACTACTGAGGTGTGGTTACTGATGGTCATCGGCAATTCGGCAGGCAGCTCGTTCTTTACCAACTCTGCCTGGTCGGTAGCCGTCAGCACTTTCAGTTCCTTCAGCCATCCACGCTGATGCAACCAACGGAGGTAACGCAGATGTGCAATGTCGATAGAGGGTGTGATGACTATGACGGTGATAGCATCACCAGCGAGACAGCCGACAGCCTTCATCAGCTTGTCAAAGGTTACATCGCCATTGGTCTGCCAGGTGGCGAGAGCATGTTCACGAAGCAGTCGAGGCAGGGTGTTCTCGATGCAGCACGGTTCTTGAATAGAGCTTGTCATAATCTTAATTTTTTAGGGGCCGCTGTGACAGCAGCATGAAACAACAAATTTTATCACTGCAAATATAGGGGAAACGGGGGAAAAGGTAGGGACAAAAAAAAGCCATGCCAACTCGTAGCACGGCTTTGCTGCTGAATTGCAGCGGGGGTAATGAACACGAAATTTACATTTGTACCGCGTTATCAATCGTCAGGGATCCATAGCTGGCAGTGACGATAAAGTTCACGATGGAACCGCTACCCCATGTCGGGGGCATGTCATCGTTGGTAATCGTGATGATACGAGTCTTAGGAATGGCAGGCCAGTGGGCATTAGGCCACCCCTGATCAGACTGCTTATCGGCTGCACTACGGGTGTCGGTCTCTTCACCATAATTGCCGGTGTAACGCTCCCACGACCAATCGCTATCTGTCAGCTGGTCGGTGATGTCATAGTTGCCACACAGCAAATGCGGGTCGAGATAGAGATTAACGGCACCAGGATATTGCGCTGCTGATGTGATGCGGTGCCCTGCACGGTCGTAGAAGCATATCTGAAGGTCGTTGACACCATACACCATCTTCCAGTAGGTCGATGTGGGGTGTGGCTCGTTATTCTGACTACTGGCAGCATAGAGATACCACTTGCAGCCGTTATGTGTGACGGTGGGGTAGAGTCGGGGAGTGCGCTCATAGAGCGTTGCAGCATCCCACGCTCCTAAGAAAATCTCCTGGGCATAGGCACGGGAGAGGACAAACGACGCGCTGGTTGTATAGGTGTCATAGCCACCCTGCCCATCGCTTACCTGACGTGTGGCGGCCACCACATAGACAGCACCACCTTCAGGCACATCAGCAAACTGGAAATAGAGAGCCGACGGGATGCCGCTGGGGTATTGTGTAGCCATGGCCTGATTCCATGCCGTATCAGCAGCCGCATTGCCGCTTTGTCGGGTAATGCTCATCGTATAGCCACTGCTAATGACGTTACCCTCTACATCCTTCAGGATGAAGTCGGCGCGTTGCTGTTCGCCGTCGGCAATGGTGCCATCAGGACGTGACAGTTTGATGTCGATACGGTCAGAGAATCGCGTAAACTGGTCGAGCACACCATAGATATGCGCATCCTTGGTGACGAAGCCCTCGCCGTTGAACTCCTTACGATATACTACCTGTTGGTTTTCGTCCAGTTGCAGCATGGCAAAGCCGGTCAAGTCACCCCAGCCACCCATGAAGCAATGCTCTTCCCATTCCCATGTGTTTACACCCTCGAAGCGGGCCATATAGGACGTAGTATAGATAAAGAACTTCTGACGCTCTGGATGATCCACACCAAAGAAGCCAGAGACAGACAGCACACTCCACTGTTCAGGAGCGGGCGACCAAGTGACAGGATTCGTATTGAACTGACGCATGGCCACCGTTACGAGGCCATTTTCACGAATCTTATCACCTTCCTGTGCCACATATTGCGCATCCTGTGCGATATACTCAACAACATCATTGGTGACACGCTCAACGACGTTGGCCACGGCTGTTACGCGGCAGTAGATAGACTGGAATCCTGCACGTTGGATATTACCCTTACGGTCATCGCTGTTGGTAGTGGCATTCTTAGTACCATCCATGTTGTGCCAGAAGCCACGCAGGATATCATTCACTATAAACTCTCCTGGTTCACCATCGTTCAGGTCGAGCACGAACTGGCATGTATGGTTAGTGTCATCGGTGCTGATAATCTCCTTGATACGTCCCTTACCGGCAGAGTCCCAGCGGGTGCCTGAAAGCACCTCAATCTGGTTGTATTTGATGGTTGGTACCGACAGCGATTCCGACAGTTCCAACGAGCGGGCAATAATGGTGCCGTCTGGCAGCATCTTCATGCCGGTGCGCGAGCCGATGCCTACCTGAATATCCTTCTCATAATCGCCAATGGTGACAGAGCGTTTCAACACCGTTTCACCCTTAACAAGTATGGAGTTATTGAAGGTGATGTCGCCATTTGCGGTGTCATCGTGAGTACGCGAGAGATATTGCGTCTTAGCGTAAGCAGGAGTCACCAGTTTGTCGTTGGCATTGGCATCGGCCACCGTCTCAGGATTAGCCACGCCATTGATGGTATGGCCGTGAAGTACCAGCTGAGTGATAGAGGCCCAGGATGCCGTCAGTTTCTCAAATACAGCCTCACTGATAGTCTTCAGGAACTTCACCATGTCGGTAGTAGCGATATACTCCCACCAGGTGCCTTCACCACCACTGGCAATCGCTTCATCAGAAGCCAGCGTACCAGTATCTACTACCTGACTCCAGACACGATCCTGTGCCACACCATTCACACGAGAGGCTGAGATAATGCCTCGCGTCCAGATGTAGTAGTAATCGGTGGAACCTACCTGTGTACCTCCCTCATTACATCCGTAGATATCCAACTCTTCAGACGGCCATACCACCTGTGCGGGAATGTCGGCGGCATTGCTCTTTGGGATGGCGATATAGACATAGCGGGGATCATCATCATGGAAGACGGTAGGCGACGCTATCAGCGTCCATCTGCGATAGTTATGGCCATTATCAAATCCCAGCCCGTCGATGCCACGCATGTAGCACATCACCATGCTACCTGACGAACAGTTAGCATGGATGTAGTTACGATCACCAGCGGCATTGAGTTGAACAAACAGAGCACTGGATGAAAACCAATAATCGGATGGACGGGCGACTGTCATATTGTATATTTATGAGTTAGGGGTTATCACCCGAAGCAGGTGCTTCAGGAACGGTAGTTTCACCCGACGGAGAGCCATCGGGCACAGTGGTTTCTTCAGAGACAGGGAGGTGATACTTTTCCTTATTGATACAGCCGATGGCAGGGAGTGGCTGGTCCTGGTCAATGGATAGCTCCATCAAATGCCATTCAGCATACTTGACAGGCAGACTGCCCCACTCGCATTTATCGAGCGAGAGGCCACGAAGCGACAGCATCGTAGGCGTGTCGTAGGTCTCGCCAGTGATAGGACAGCGGCCATAGTGTTTCAGATCACGGAGATACTGAATGAGATCCTGCACCATGTCATCCATCAGCAGCTGCTGGTCAGTGCCCAGCTCATCATCCTGCTTGGCATTCTTAGCCAGCGAGCGCGTTTTGGCACGGGACATAAAATAGACGGTGTGTCGATAGTTCACCACCTTGGTAGAGTTCATTTCCGCATCTACCAGGACCGAATAGGCCATACATGGCGACTTTGCCGTGTTCTGATTACGCACAAACTCCGAATCCTGATTGATGGTCTTGATTTCGTAGTATGCCTTATCCTTAGAGCCACGTTTCGGGTCATGCGATATGGGCTTGTATAACTGTGCCCACTTTTCGAGGATAGTAGAGAGATTGCTGGTCATAACTAATCGAGGGCAGGGGTTACAAACATGACAGAGCCAGAGGCATTGTTTTCAAACTCCGGCGTGTATTCACCAGAAGCCGATGCTTCAGGCTCAGTGGCGGGAGCCACATAGAGGGGAGAGGTCTTAAAGGCTTCCAGCAGGTCGCCTTCCATGTCGGGCTGATGCGTTTGCAGGTAGCTGGAGAGGTCGGAAGTCAACTGCACGGCCTCGTTATGTGCCGTCTCACGTCTTGGGTCTCCCACTTTTATCTGCATGGTACGCGATTCCAGGTGACGGGCCATAGCCTTACGCAAACGGTGAATGATACGCTTCAAAAGGCGGTCATCAGTGCCCTTGGTTGCTGTTTCAACGAGATAGTCCATCAGATCCTCGCCGATGATAGGAGTCAGAATATCCTCCTGGATAAAACGCAGGTCAGGCAGCATGAGGATAAACTTCTCACGCGAGCCGTAGATGTCGAGATATTCCTGAAGGATGGTAGCCGACGGGATAGCCAGACTTGCAGCGAGGAAGAAATAGCGTGAGGTACGCCAATAATCGGTAATCTCCTTTTTCTCAGCGTTAGAGCTTTCTGGCTCAATGGTGGCAGGGTCGATCGCATTCACCTCCTGCGTCCACTCTTCGAGTGTCACGAGCAAGGCATTGATAGCAGCGTGAGACTCCTTGATGCAGCTCTGCTTATAGGCCGCAATGGTGGCGGGGTCAACTTTCTGGTAGTCATCGGCCACACCAATATTGATGCCTGCACCATTGACGCTGATAGCCTGCTGGTCGATAGCACGACCGAGCGCATCAAAGGTGATGATACGCTGTGCCAGTGTCAGCAGACGGGCGTAAGGGGGTAGGGGAGTACCGGCTACAATCTGTCCGATATACTCCGCAATAGCACCCTCGCCATCGCGCAATGACTGATAATATTCCACCAACGACTGATGGAGCTGTGCGCCGAGTTTATCCTTTAGGAAGTCCTGCTCAGACGAATCAAAAAAACCTGCCATCGTCTCGATGTTGTCGATGGCGTTAGAGGGCGAATAAAGCCTCAGTTCTTCGGGGGATGAGATAAGCATAGCGAACAAATTTTAAGGCCGTGATGATATCACGGCATAGGTGACATTATTCTTTGACAGCTTTCTTGTGCTTTTTAGCCTTGTTAGGTTTGATAGCAGCCTCCAGTTCCTCTTCGTCGATGTCAATGTGACGTGCAACCTTAGAGGTGACAATCTTTTGGACGGCTCTTGCCCATGCAGAACCATTACAGGATGATTCGTTTTCGAGGATGCTAACCATGGTACAGAGGATGAAGATGGCAGCCACATACTGACCGAGGTGTAAGCCTCCGAGGTGGGCGAGCAAATGCTTATCCACACCTTCAGCAAGCAGAATGCAGAACCAGACAATCGCCAGGTCACTAACCATCTTGAACATGTGAGCCGATTTCAGTTTACCATCGGCTTTACTTTTCGGGAATGTGGCTTTGATGCGTCGGTTTAGTCGCCAGGCAGTCAGACAGTCTATTAACACAGCAAACACACACAACAGGGCATAGGGGAGCGTTGGTTCCAACCATGCCCATACAATTCCCAAGGCGACTGCAACGAGACGTGGGATAGAGCAGAAAAAGCTCTGAAAGAATGAGATAATCTGGTTCATATCGTTATTATTTTGTTTGATTATTGTTTTATATTGCGAGGGCAGCCAGGGGAGAGCCATTGAGGTCGAGACGGACAGAGAACTGTACTTCGTAGAAAGATCCATTAGTACGGTCGATGCCCTCTACGGTCTCTTCCGGCACGATATGGCAACCGAGCCAGTTGTTTCCTATCTTAATCCAAGCGAACTTAGCCATCAGGAACTCATGGATAAACCACGAATGCCATGCTTCATCGAGAGGACCAGAAGACATCTTCCATGTCTCATAGTCGTTTTTCTTTGTCACCAGGCCACGCGAGAACGAGCCAAAGGTTTCTTGTATGGCACGAATGTATGACTCTTGCGTTACATTCGTCTCAGTGGTCTTGAATGAGCGCACACTGATTGATTCGAGACAGCCCAAACCATTGACAAAGCGGAACTGGTAGCGGTCGGTCTGTCCGGCGGCCACAGCATACACCTGACGGCCATTGATGGTTTGCAGGCCAGGCGTTGTAATACTGACCACCGATGACGTAGGCCCCGTAGTGATACTACCCTCACTGATAGCCGTTGCAAACGACTGAGGGCATACCATTGTCTCGCCTACGGCCACCACTTCGGGTGTGGTGTTGGGCTTACGGGTAAAGTGCTGTGCCAGTTTACTGCCACCACTGAGGATGCGCTCCAGGTCAGAGTAGGCCCCAAAAATGGCTTTGTGGCCGTTGCTGGTCACGACACCCACATTATCATGCACTTCACCATTCTGCATATACTCATCACAGGCCGACAGGTCATAGACGATATAGGGATAGGCAGCAGGAGGCGTAGCAGTGTACTCATAGCTATCAGCCACGGCACGGAGAGCAGACGAAACATCGAAGTACAGGTTTTCGCCACTCTCAGCAGGTGAGGATAGCGTCAGGTCGGTATAGTTGCCACCATAGATGCCGGCATGTACGGTGAGCTTTACACGATGGAAAGCACACTCGCCACTGATGACGGCAGCCTGCACCTTGAACGTGATTGGAGAGCCAACCAACGGTGATGCGCCTTGTATGAGTAATCCTTGTGCCATGGTTATTCGGGTTTGTCCTGAGTTGTTACACCTGATTTAGAACGGTCGAGCGTAGTCATCACCTCGCGGTCGATCTCCCAACAGAGGTTTTCGTCCCATTCGTTGAAATGCGACACCACATCGAGCGTCTTCAGCATGACGTTCTGGATGGGCGACTTCAGGATGAGACGCAACAGATAACGCTCACGGATGTCCGTACCGCCACTGCTACCAACCAAAGCCATTGGTGACGAACCAAGCAGGCGGGCATCCAGTCCAAGAGCCATGAAGACGATAGATGAGATCTCAGCCGTCTCTTTCTCGTTGGCATCAGCCACAGACTTGCTGGCACTCTCAATCTCCACTATCTCGAAGCTCTTGTGTTCCTCGCCATCAGTCCCCATGAAGGTAAAGGCTAAGAGCGACTGACCGGCATTGTCACGGTTGGATAGCCACTGATTGATTTGCGTATAGAGTTTATCGCGTATCTCTGCCTGCTTCTTTCTATCAGACTGTGCTTTCTTCTGAATGAAGAGTTGCTGCATATAATCGTTGTGCAGGTAGATGATACGGCCAATGATATTGCTATTCTTCTTACGATTGTAGCGGTCACTGATAATCGTAGAAAGATACTCGTAGATATCGCCACCAAAGATGGAATGCCAGGCAGGAGTCGGATAATACGGACGGCCAGCAGTAGGATTGAACGTAGGCAGCACGAAGCGCGTAGGACGTTTGTTTACCGATACGTTCTTTTCCTTTGCCTCCCAAACCACCTCTTGCAGCGAAGTCAGCGGTGAAGCCGGATTAAGGGCATGAATGGCATTGATGGGCGCGTTCTGGTCGCCTCCCTGATCGAGCCATGGCTTATCCAGCCAACGATTCGAGCAGTACACATAATTGATACGCCCGTATTGATCCATTCGCTCCAATCTGGTTGTATGGCAACTACGGTAGGACAATCCCGTAATGGCTGGAGTCCAATCTTTCGTCTCTACATCCTTATTATTTTTATCGAGTTGTCGCTGGTTCAACTGCAATTCTGGGAATGAAATATTAAACATCACCTGATCGAGCGACACAGCAAGCCATGTCTGAGCGAGGTTGTTACGCTCCAGGAAATCCTTTACCTTTGGCCATGTCTCATTCCATTTCTTCAGGGCCTTTTGCAGATCCTCAATCTGTTCACTGATAGATTCACAAAGGCTATCAAACACCTGGTTAGCGGAAGCCGATGGAGCACCACCCTCGGTGGCAGAACCACCGAGCACACTAACACCTTCATTACCAGCCGAAGAGCCAGCGGGAGTAGTAGCATTATGCTCTGAGTGGAGTTTCAGCAGCTCACGCTGGAGGTCGATGATACGGCCACGGAGCCATTTGCCAGCATCCTTATAGCGTATCTTCGTGGTGGTGATGTTACCACCCACATATTGAGCCACGTCAAATTTCGGCTGGGGACCGAGACCCGTCACGAGCATCTGATTGAACTCAACACCAGCAGCTGTGTAGGGCAACATGTTTGTGAGCAAGGCCACGAGGTTAGGCAGTGTGTTGCCCAATCCCCACTCAATATAGCCCAAGTCCTTTGTACCTTTGTCGGAAACGCCCGTTTTCACCTCATTACCACTACTGAAGTAGAGGGTAGGGATGGACTTACGCTGTGCGCGTCCATTCTCAGAGGCACCAGAGCGCAGTTGTGCGCCGATAAAGTCACTCCACGACTCACGCGGACCATCCATGTTAAGATAGTTGTTTTCGCTGGGCAAAAGGATGGAATAACCCATCTTGCGCAGCTGCTCTGCACGGTGTCGCAACTGTTCTGGTCCTTTGACCGTCTGGATGAAAGCGTCTTTTTTCTTTGCCATAATAATAAGCGTTTATTTTTGGCAAAGATAGCGATAGAACGGAAAAAGGTAGGGACAAAAGAAAAACCCGCTGGCGAACCAGCGGGCACGAAGACTAATAGACGTAAAACTCTACTTCAAGACTGTTCAAGCCGTCTTTTGCTGAGACGTTGTAGGACAGTTTATTGATGAATCCTACCAGGCCATTGATACGGAAGCGGCGCGTCCAGTGGTTTGGCACATCGGCCACCTGTGCGGCAGAGCACTCTATCTGGATGCGGTACTTGCGACGTTTCAGGATGAAGTTGCAGTATTCCGACATAAAGGTGTCGAAGAGTCCACGCGACTTAATTTTCTTCTCGACGACTCCCGTCTGTGCGTTGATGACATCAGGATCCACGAGCGGGCCATCAGCCCATTCAGGCTGCACCCATGAGCGTATTTTGAGTGAGAAGCGTTCACCACCACCGATACCAGGCTGCACACCGTTGTAGTCGTACTCATTACCCCACATGTCGATAGAGTCAGACGTGAGGGCATAGAGGCCGGCGACAGTACGCCACTTTGAGTTACCAAAGCCATCGTAATTGAAATCGTAGGTCTGAATGGTCGCATTGGTGCCACCACCACGCATGATAGCGATAGCAAGGCCCCAATCAATAGACTGTAACGGGCTGTTGCCATCGTCTGTGTCGCTGGGGTCGTAGTTTTCTATCAACTCCATCTGCTCTTCAGCATAGCACTCCACGAAGTCAGAACCGATGCTTTCCTTGATGATCTGTTTGATGAACTCATGTTCCATGTCTTCGTCGATGTATGCAGCCAGAATAGGCTCCATGCGGTCGGTATTCAATGATACCGTGTTTCCGCTACCATCATTATGCGTACCACTGGCCTGTGCGATCTCAGTCTGATAGTTGACATCGTTAAACTCCATCGGTTGAAAATCGCTGACGATTTCCTCCACGAAGTCCTTATTTAACTCAGAGCAATCGCCCAGCTCTACACCCTTGAACTGACCCACCTCAAAGAGAGCCGGTTTCCAGTCGGATGAGCTGGTTGCCTCGCCATTGACCTTGATACGGTATTTGTTTCCAGTTGCACGGTCAATATAGCACGTCTTATCGCGTTCACCACCAGACTGCTTGGGCGCACGGAAAATCTCTTCGTAGTGTTTGTTAGTGACAGTCGATTTCTGAGGATAGTCGATATAGTCATAGGACGTATCATAATCCTTCTTACCCTGTTTCACGTTACTACGCTGTTCCTTTGCATCACTCTCGCTGCTGTACTTCATGCTAACACCCGTAATCTTCTCAGCAATCTTTTTCATGGAGATTACGCGGCCTGGGAAGTCGATAGGATCCTGCTGGTCACGGAACACATCACGGGCAAAGTAAGCACGGACATGTTTCTTCTCGTAGTTATACTCAAACTTGATGCCAAACGATGCCCAGAGCGAATCCAGCACCGTCTTCACAGCTTCGTCAGGGAAGTTATCGCTGTTGGCATACATCAGCATGATATCAGCCTTCAGACTCTCACCCGTCTTTGTCGGTTCAACAGTGATAGACTGCACACCGTCCACACCTACAGTAGCATGGCCATTATACGTTTGACCGTTGAACGGATTGTAATAATGGTATTCGCAATCGTCGAGCTGCTTGCCCTTTACGTCAGAGATTACAAACTTACCACCACAGCCACGACTCTCCAGCCATTCGTTGACCTCATTAACCGTTTGGAAATAACCATCCACGTTAGGGTACTTCTTTTCCTCGTCGTACTTGCAGTGTGTCGTAAAGAAGCACAGGCGGCGCATGTCTTCCACCTTCAGCAGTTCGGTGTTGTCAAAGCTGACACCCAGGAACGAGAAAAGGCAGTCGAGGAAGTAAAGCACATAGAAGCAGATGCCAGACTGAGGACGGTCGGCCTCCAGCACCCAATACGGCCAGTGGTCGTTAGGTCCTGTGTGCTTTGTCTTCGGACTGGCCTTAGAGGTTGTCTTACCGTCTTCGTCGATATCATAGTGTGTATAGCAGACACGGGCATTACAGTATTTCGCCGTCGGATAGGCATCGCTCACATTGATAAACGATGTCTGTACCTGGGGAATGATTACCTTCTTATCATCGCCATAACTCTCTTCCTTACTCTTTACCGCTTTCTCCTTGGTGCCTGACTGAGTGACACAACGGCCAGGATAAGAGAAACCGAGAGCCTGGGGCGAAAACTCCGCATCACTACTACGCTGTGAAGTGATGGAATGGATTTCATCAGGTTTCTTACCACTATATGTTATCTTGATTTGGAAATCATAGTCAATATGCGCCTTCACAGCTCCGATTTTCTCACCAATGAGAATACGATCCTTCAGAGGAATATCACGGCATTGCAGTTCGCCTATGAGGTCATCAATAGAGTGCTCAGAGGCCGTGATATTCATGGTGAGAGCGGTGTCGATTTCTTCATCTTCGGCAGTTACGAGGGTGCCGGAGCGGAAAGGCTGGTTATCGACTACGATACGCATCTTCGTATGCTCCAAACCAACGGGACGGTCGATGTTGGCAGGATCGTCGATATTACCCAGCAGGAAACGGTTGCCCTCCATAGGCATTCGACATGGGTACGAAAACATTTCGTTGTCGTTAAACAACGGATTCTGATCGTCGATGTCGATGCTGAAATCGTCGCCGAGATTCAGCGGCTGCTGGCGACCGTTTTTGAGGGCTGTAATGGCGATATGACTATTCATAAATCAGTTTAGCATTATCGTGAAACTCAATGCGACGGTTGGTAAACGAGTAGATGGTGGCATCGTTGTAGGCCCGAATATCGAGGTGGCCATGGTCATGCACTATGCCACCGTATGCAAGGATGGTGGTGGAGTCATAGCAATGGATGGTGCCACGTCCTGAGACGGTGGAACGGTCACGAGCTGTAACGGTGCCACGTTCAATGTTACAACGGGCACTACCTGTTAGGGTCACGTTGGCAGAGTCGGCAACGATGTGGACGTTGGCGTTGTCGGTGCAGGTGATGGTGTGGTCGCCCAGGACATAGACACGATGACGGCCAGCAATGGTGAGGGGGACGGGGGCTTCAGAACCCGAAGCCGATGCTTCGGGCACAGGGGCATTGCCGATGAGAACCATTGAGGCGGGCGCGTCGATAGGCGGTGCCTCGTTGTAATAGAAGCCGGCACGAAGAATATCATCCCGATAGACGGGATAGAGGGCACCGAAAGCCTTAATGACCTGTTCGGGCACCTCATGCAGCACACCGGCCCAGAAGCGTTGCCATGCCGTCACCAGTTCTGGAACAGAGCGAGATGCACGGAAAAGATCTTGCGACTCCTGGCAGTTATCAGACTGAGCCAGGATGTCGATGCAGAGCTTCTGGAAATCGCGGAAGTATTGGTCTTGTTTCATTGCTTTATGGGGCTAATGGGTGGGCTGTTGTGGTACAACAGCATACGGGACATACTTTTTGATGTAGTTCAGGATGCCTTCGATATGCAGACGCTCAATAGCGTGTTGGCCGGCATCAGAGAGCAGATATTGCACATCGCGCTTATTGTCCTGGAAAAGATTTTCAGTGAGGACGGCAGGGCAGGATGTGTGTTTCAGCACATAGAAGGCTGCTTCCAAGTCACGGTCGCCATCTGACTTATCCATGCGGATAGGTGTTTGTTTGTCGGTGTATTCACCACGCAGTTTGCCTGTGCTGATAATATCCACATACTCACGGAGGTTAGGAATGGCAGCATCGTAGAGACATTCAGCGAGATTGTCAGCCTTTGTCTTACCAGGCGAGGTGTAGGCACACCATCCACCGGCACCATGCCACTTGCCATCGGCACCAGCAGCATTGAGGTGGACGCTAACGTAGATGCAATCGTAGGTTTTACAGAGGTCGTTGACCAGTCGCACACGCATAGACAGCTCACGGTTCTGTTCCAGCTTCCAGTCCTTTGTGCGCATACCTTCAGGAAGATTCAGATCTTCGTAGTCAATAGCCACATTGTAGCCGTAGGCACGGAGCTTTTCGCACATAGACTTGATGCGTTCACGGCAATAGACTGGTTCGCGGATGGAACCATCAGGAGCACCCTTGCCTGGAGTAGTCAGGAGGTGTGGAGTACCAAAGATGATTAGAAATTCTTTCTTCATTGATTTATGAATTTATGAATTGAGCATTTCATGGAAAGCGTCAATGACGCAGGGAGTACAGTTATCCACGAAGGTACGAATGATGCCAACCTCCATATCGTCATATTCTGTATCTGGGTTGCCGTTGTATATCTTTAATGCAAGGGCATGAGCGGCGATACCGTTTCCCTGTGTGTAGATAAAATTGGCGAACTCCTTACGCATGTTCTGCGTAACGCTCTGTTTTTTGTCGAGGTCAGTATAGACCTTTACGGAATCGAAATTGATTTTCATTGTTATATAATTTTGAATTAAATTGTTTTTACCAGTCATTATCACGGAAAGATCCTACCAGGTGGCCACCACCAAGTACGTTACTTGCTTTGGAAGGATAGATATTTCCGTAACCCATGTTTTGTACGAAGTTTATTTCACCACCATTCCATTGGATATCCGTACCGTTACAACAGATTTTCACATTGTTCTGATCGTCATTGATATTTGCCACAACGACACGCTGTGAAGCGGCCAGTCCGAGATAGTAGTAATAAGTGGTATTCGATGTAATACGGAAAAGCACCGTATCTACCGGCATACCAGCAAGCGCACTATAATTATCAGGACTATAGCAAGGAATGCGATAATAAGTACGACCTCCAGAAGTAACAGAAGGAAGATTAACATATACAGAAGTAGATACATCCCATGATGAAGGCAATCCTTTATGGAAATAATAGGCGTATGATCCACATACTATCACAGTCAATCTTTGTCGAGTTGCGAAAGATCCACGTCCCCATACATCGGAAGTTAAGAATCTATAACTACGACTATTCACGCTGTCATAGCCTTGGTGCTGCATGTCACCTTCAAAGTACAGTTTTCCTTCAGAAGAATTAAAACCGATGGACGCTTTCACATTACCATTATTATCGACTGCATTCAACTGTCTGAACGATCCTGTGACACCTCGAAGCGTACCCTCAAATATACTATCACCAGAGATTACACAACCAGAAGCATACATCTTTCCGAGCAAAGTTACACGGAATGGAGCAGTAGCACGGTTAGCATAGTCGGCACCCACCCAGAGAGGATAATCATTAGAGCCTCCTTCTGCACCACCCATACCAGCAGCAACATTGCCGACAGAATTATATACCAGGATGCGGTTAGTCTGCTGGAAATTGATAATGGCGTTTTCGATGAGCGCAAAGTCAGAGGCGAGGAACTTCAAGTATGAAGCCTTTTCCCAATGCGATGTGTCATTGTAGGGCTGTATGGTGGAAGTGTAGCCACTGGAAGTAGTACGCTGTTTCATGCGCCAATAGGTCATGGCACCACTGACGCTTTCCTTGGCACGGACTACATGGCGAACACCTGTACCACCACCATAGAAGTATGTCTTTCCTGACTCCCAGGGACCATCATAGACATGCTGAATGTCATCAGCCATGCGGTCGTTTGTATGTTCTATCCATTCAGAGGCGATGGTATTCTCTTCGAGTTTTGGCATGGAGATCCAGCCGCCATTCGATGTTTCCCAGAATCTGAAAAGAACAAAATAGTTCACATTATCAGCCAAAGCATCTGTTTTGAAAGTAACAGAATATCTATGGTGGCCAGGATTTAATTGCCAGCGCACAGCTCCATCTTGTGAGAATTGGATATAAGTACCATCCTGTACGCAAGCCTTAGTTCCATCATGTAGCGTCCATTCATATCCTTTATCATCCCATTGTGTAGCAGCCGTTATTTTCTTGCCATTGACATACCAAGGATTACCAGCAGATCGAAGAATAGCACCACCATTATCCTCTCTATGCAGATAAGTCAATAATTGTGCTCCACGATCAACACGAATAAGTGACATGAAACAACGATAGTTCGTACCACTCTCATGGTTTTTCGATCCATCAGACTTATAAACATAACCCTCTACATAGAACACCTTATCCGCTGATTGGTTATTCGTAATCTTAAACGAGAGTGTTCTGCTATATGTCGTTTTGATTTCTACATTCGTACTTTGAAGCCAATTTCCATTATCATCTGTAGTAAAACAATAAACACGAAGATAAGCGTTGGATGAAGCACAACGACCTGTGACAGTGACAACAGCAGATCTTCCAGGAGCAAGAGTAAATCCCTTTCTTGACCCATTTACAATCCAATAATCGCTAACATTGTTAGAAACTGTCGAACTCAACAAATCGACATAGTTTGTCATAGCAGCCCAGAAAGAAAGCGTGTACCAGGTATTACCTTTCAGTTTTTGCAGTTCGCCAGAGCGATATACCTTCTGTTTCAGCATTTCAGTTACACTTAGGCCAAAATCAGGTGTCAGGTAAAAGGCATTATGTGCTCCTACCATGTTAGGAGAGATATTACCATTTTTTACATCCCATGCTTCCATCTGTCCCTCAGAGAGAAATGCAGTGTCTTCGAGCAGATTTTCCTGTACTCCAGAATCAAACTGTGCGAGTAGAGAAATCTCGATGGTAGGATTATCAGAGCGAGTGTAAGAGGTCAGTTTCTTTTGCCAAAGGTAACGGTTTTCCTTTGTCAGTCCGGCCTCGGTTGGATAAGAGCTACTGGTAGATGCAATCCATCCGCTATCATTCTCAGCAGGAGCCTCGAATGACTGCGTAAACATACGATAGAAATAGATATTGGCGATACCATTACCAGGATCGCCAGGACCGCCCTTTGTACCATCCTTCAGGATGGGGATGGTCTCGCGGTCGAGACGGACGGAGCCGGAAGCACTACGCTGGCCACGCCACAGTTCGAGCACTACGCTGGTATGGCTGGCAGCCTCGGAGGTGCCAACAGAACGGCCAGATGTAGGCAAAGACGTGGAAGGGCTTGCTGCACCATCCCAACCATAGTAGATATAGTAACCAGAAAGTGAATCATGGTTAGAGGTTGTAGAGCCAACCGTCTTCTGAATCTGACAGGTCAAAGTATAGGAACCTGTGAGGTCGCCACTACTGTTACGGGCAAACTGGAGAGCGGTGTGGCTGGGTTTAAGCTGATAGATTTCAGCATCCTCACCACGACCGCCGGACTTCACAGCACAGACGGTAAAGGTGGCGTAGCGGGTGCCATAGGTGGCATGTACGGCCTTCAGTACAATGTCAGTTACTTCGGCAGGTTGGATATTGGCAGCGATGCTGATAGACGGATTGAACTTATCGGTCAGATCCACGGTAAAGCCATTGGGCGCAGATCCATCAACAGTTACCGTACAATCATTAAGTACAGATGTAGTACCATAGAAAGCATTGAGTCCGAAATCAAGAGCCAAAGCTCCAGTAGTCTTTCCCTGTTCATTGACAGGGATAGCAGCCATTTCGTTGTCAATGTCGAGCACAAAGGCATTATCTCCCTGCTTACCCTTCTGACCATCGAGCACAATAGGCACCGTCTCACGGTCGATAAGGCCCGTGACATTCCCCTCAGTTACCGTATAAGAGGTATTCGTACAAATGATAAACTGAATGTCGGAATAGGTTGTTACCGAGAAATCAGTGAGGTAGTACGACTTATAGTAAGAGTAGAGATAGAATGAAGACCATGTACCATTACTACGATTCTTACGACGAAAATAGATATTGTAACCATCGAAAGAGCTGCTGACATCCGAATTTGTTGATGGAGTCTGATTGCCTATGCGCTTGGTATAGCCGCACTTCAATGTAGCCGTAGTCTGATTCAAGTCGCCGTTATTGTCACGTCCGATGGTGACAGCCGTATCAGACGGCAGCAGCTCGTACATGACCGCATCCTGACCCTTACCGCCTGACTTCACGGCAGCAATAGAGAATACTGTCTGACGGGTGCCATAGTCACTATGTACCACCTGGAAGCGCAGCTCAGTAATTTCGGCAGGCTGTGTGTTGGCAGCAATGACGATACGGGGTGTAGTCTTATCCGTTACTACATCGACATTAAAGCCAGTGGGCGCAGTACCCACAAGCGACACCGTACAGTCGTTGATGACATTGGTAGAGCCATAATAAGCCGCCAGGTGAAAGTCGAGCGTGATCTGAGACTCTACCTTACCATCGGTGCTGATGGGGATAGAGGTCATTTCATTGTCGATGTCGATAATGAATGGCGTATCGCCAGGGTCGCCCTTCTGTCCCTTCTGACCCTCCTTATTGATGGGGATGGTCTCGCGGTCGAGACGCTTTTCCTTCGTGGAGCCGTTCATCTTCCACAGTTCCAGGACCAACGAGGCATAAGAGGCCGAATTAGAGGCAGAGACGGTAATCGTATCACCCACACTGATAAAATTGGATGGTGTGGCTGGATTGCCATAGCCATAGTAGATGCGATAGCCAGAGAGTGAACTAAGGATAGTAGTCTCTTCGTCCACGATTTTCTTCACATAGCCCGTAATAACATTGTTCGCCATGTTCAGCGTACCATCCGCATTACGCGCAAATGATAGTGAAGACGGTGACGGCATCAGCTGGTAGATGACAGGTGTAAGGCCATCAGTACCGGCAGCCTGGGGCTGAATAGTAAATCGGGCCGTCTTGGGTTTGTCGGTGTAGCCGCTGGCCGTACCTGTTATGTCGATGAAAATAGTCTTGTTATAGACATGCGACGTGCTACCCATGGTGACAGTTATCTTTCCCGTCTCAGAGTTGACATCCACAGACACCTCAGAGCCGCATGTCGTACCATCCTCATAGGTTTTCGTCGTTGAATAAGTAGCAGACAGCGGTGTAATACCGTAGAACATCGAGGCAGTAGTCTCACGCGAGACAGAAGCTGCTATCTTACCGTCGGCCTTGGTACCAAAAGCATCCTGTTCGTTATCCAGGTCGATGATCAATGCAGACTCACCAGGGGCACCATTCAAACCGTCTTTGTTGATGGGGAGCGTTTCACGGTCAAAGATGTTTGACTCGGCCACAGCTGAAGCAGAGTTAGCGGTAGTCAAGATAAACTCGTAGGCTGTATTCGTGGTGCTGTTGGGGATAACCAAGTAGAAGTTAGACGATGAGAGGTCTTTCATCCATGCCCAACTACCAGGGGAGCCATTAGCAGCAATGGCACGATAGAGGATGTTATAAGTACCGTCGATATTCTGAAGGTCTGAAGCCTGGTCTCCGTCATGCTTTACGATAGAGCCATTGTAATTCTTGGTGTAACCACAACGGATAGAGATAGAAGCCGGTGTGAGCTGGTTGCTGCTGTTACGCGCAAAAGAAGCATCGTTCTGCGAGAGCAAGAGCTGATAGATAGCCGGAGAGACACCAGGCGCACCAGACTTCACGACATTGGCCGTGAAGACGGCAGGGTAGGACTTGCTGGCATAGCCGATGGCAATGCTGGCCGTGAGACGGTCGGCAGACAGCTGTGTATTGACAGCAAACACCCATTCCAGTTTATAGGCACCGTCCTGCTGGGGCGTGATGGTAGGTGTGACAGAACCCAACTTGCAGTTGGCAGCCACAGGAGCCGTCAGGCCATCATTGATGATAGCAGAGCCACGATATAGGCGGGCATAGGTCACGAGCGTAGTAGCCACCGTAACCTTACCCGTGCTATCACATGGTATGGCATCCATTTCATTATCCAAGTCGATAAAGATAGCGTCTGCACCATCCTGTCCCCACACCGTAGGACCTTCAACAAGATATTCCGTTTCAGTAGTGCCATTACCATTGAGATACACCGTCTTGATACACTTCCAGAGGTAGGGCGTTGACTGCGAGTAGCCACAGGAAGCGAGCGATGACCAGGTATTCCATGTAGTATCGTTGGTAGGAGTAGCAGGAATACTGTTGGTCGTTGTAGCCTTGAAACGAGTGTCCTGTGACTGAATACCACGACCAGTAAGACCTTCAGCACCCTCGGCAATGACGCGGAGATCGTGACGCTCCACCTCGATATTGCCATATTTCAGTACAAATGTGATAACCGATGTAATGCCGGCAGTAGAGACGTTAGACCCCAGCGTATAAGACGATGAAGTGTTGTCACGATAGACAATGACGCTGTAGCCCGACGGCACCACTGACTGCGTTTCAGCAGAACCATCGGCATTACGTTTAATGAGCGAGCAAGAGACGTTGGCCGGTGAAAGATTGTCGTTGGCATCCTTGATGATAGCCGAATGCGACGGCACCAGGTCATAGTCAAAACCATTCTGCCCCAGCGAACCGGCAAACTCCACGATGGGGTCGAGCGCAGAGCCATCGGTAAGGTAAGTGATATATTTATGCCACAGATATGGAGCCGATGCCGTAGGAACGGGCACCTGCTGACCATCGGGGACCAGTTGCCAGCGTGAATCGCTGACTGCTGGCATTATGCCAGAAGCCTCGGTGATATAGTAATTGTCGATGTGATCCACCGATATGGTGGGCTTCACTGCTGTAACGGCAAATGTCTGTGATATGACTGGATTCATTGCATCTTATTTTTGAGCAAAGATAGGGGAAACGGGGGGAAAGGTAGGGACAAAATAAACCCGCTGGGGAAACCAGCGGGCACGAGAGGGGATAGGGGACAGGCGCACTAAGAAGCGGTGACGATACCGTTGACCTTATAGCCAGACTGAGCCACGAAGTCGTAGGGTAGCACGATAGTACCACGATTGGAAGAGGTGGTCATTGTCGGGCCACTGGTAATCTCGTTCTGCTGGCCGTCGTACAATACACAAGTAAAGTTGGTGTACTGCGTATTGATAGCCGTTGCATCCTCCATGGTGGCCACCCAAGCCGTGACAGTGCATGACTCACCTGGTGACAGCTGGCCGCTGAAATCGCTGTTGGAACCATTGAGCGAGATATACAGATACTCAGGATCCTGCGTATCATCAATAGATGCAAAGGCCGTTGTCACACGGTTGTTATAGCTTGCATCCGTAAAGAAGTCACAGCGGAGAATGAGGTTATCCACGAAGTCTGCACCATAGAACGTGACGGAGTGGTTGTTTCTTGCAGCCACATACTCATCACCCGTACCGGCATTGTACCACTTACAGTACCATGTGGCAGGCGACTGGCCATCCTCACCATAGAGCGAGGCCGTGACGGTGACAGCCTGGTCCTGTGCGGTGATAATGGCTGACTCAGGCGACAGCAGGCCCAAGAATCCCTGTGCAGACATCTGAGCAATCTTGACATCCACCTGACACTGGAACGGCTGCTGCTTACCCAGAATCTCCACTGAACCCTCATAACCGATAGTATCAAGGTCAATGTTGGTAGGCGAAGCCAGGTTAGCGATGACAGTCAGACAGGGCACCAGGTAGCTGGAGCCACCAAATGACACCGTAGTAGTGCCGACGTGGAAGAGCGGATCATTGTTAGCATCAAGGAAGTTGGTAGAATCACCATTATTGTCAAAGGTAATCACCACATCGTTATAGAGCCAATGCGTATTGACCAACTGTGAGTTGTTCATATACTGCACACCCTTACGGATGACGGGATAGACACGCGGCTGGCTGGGATTGGGATCGGCCTGCGTCGCTTTCCAGTTAGGAATAGCCTTTTGGGTATTGTTATTCCAGTTCTGGGAGAGCGTACCGTCGATGCGCAATGAGCCTTGCACAGTGATACCTTCCTGAAGGGCAGTGATGGCGAAATGATTGGAAATTGTTGGAGCTGGCATATTCTTTTCTTTTTAGGGCCGTGGCGATGCCACAGCATACGAAACATTTACGAGGTGAGAATGGCAGCGATGAGCGTTATGTAACAAAGGACTTCAAGAATGAAAATCCCTTTACCCTCAAGGATGCGCATAGTCGAAGAGGCAATAAGCGGCACCAGGACAAACCAAAGCAAGAGCCACCAGGGACAGATGAGCATGACACACAGCTGGGAGCCAATTCCGGCAGCAATGGCCAGGATGTTATGCGCTGTGTTCGGGTCATGTCGCACGAGCGGCATTGCTCCCACGAAAGCGAGAGCGGCGATGGTCAGGAATCCTACAAACTGGAAGATGGAGCCATCCAGCGCGTCGAGCAATGCAGGACATATACCAAAGGCCATCGACCAGATGAAGAGCGTCCACACGAACTGATAACCTTTGGAGAGGTTAAACACCATGTGCGATATAGACGCAGGCAATTCGCGGTGCAGGTAGATAGCCGTCCCCACATAGAGGACAGCTATCAGCACGGAGAGTAGGAGTAATGCAGTCATGGGCACCTATACATTAAAACTCCAAGTGAGCGGGATAGCCCTGTGTGAAGTCGTAGGACTTAATGGCATCCACATCATTGAGAGCAGCGATAGCGGCCTTGTGTTCAGCCGTCTTATCGTAGCACTCGCTGGCATAGACTTCGAGGGCCGAAAGCATCTGAAGACCAGCATCGGGCGTGATGGTAAACGACTGTGTACCGAGCCAGAGCGTCGATGTAGTCTTACCCACAGCCTTCTCAGCATTCAGACGGGCAATCAGTCCGTTACGGGTGTCTTTGTCAAGCCACATGGGAACACCGTCATAAGAGAACTGGTTGACAGCATCAGAAGCATCATACTCACTGATACGAGCTATCTGCATCTGACGGGCCAGTTCCAGCGCGTTACCTGGCAGTAAGCCTGCCTCATTAGCCGTCAGCAGTGCCTCGGCAGCCACGGCCACAGCTTTGAACTCATCGAAGCCCTCTTTCAGCAATGCCTTGATGACATTCTCCAGGGTAAACGGATTAGAAACACGGATGACATAAGCCAGATATACCTTACGGGTCTCAGACTCCTGTCCTTCCTCACCATTGTTAATCACTTGATCCACTTCCTCAGTGTCGAAGCAGATGCGGAGCACGGTTCCCTCTAACTCCACGGGAGCCGGATTCTCGGTAAACTCTGATTTCTTCATTGTTTTTTATTTTAAGGGGTTATACGATATTTCTTATCTCGATGCCAACCACAGCCGATAACGGCTGGGAACGGTGGTTATGTTATCTCGTAGTCGGGAAGACCGGCAGCGTTACAGCGTACAATGGTGCCCGTGAATGGGAATCCATCGTGAGCATTGATGTAGTCGAGCGTCTGAATGAGTTTCTGATTACAAGTGAAGAATTTGAACTTCTGTCCGTTGTCTTCCACCTGTACGATGGCCGCATTCTTCTTATACTTCGACTTCACACCCAGCTCTACATCCGTAAAGATGATTTCGCGTCCGCATAGCATAGATGCAGACACTTTCGTACCCTCCAACATGCGTTTGCCGTCAGCGTCCTTTTTCTCGAACTTAGGTACTTGCAGATCCTTAAATGATTTCATATCCATTACCTTACACCAGAGGTTAAAGCCATTGCAGTGCAACAGCCATCCCTTATAGGAAGTTGCAGCCTGATAGCGACGCATAGGGTCTTTCAGGCGGTGCATCTTCTGTTTGAACTTTGCCTTCATGCGCTTGCGCAGAAGGGTGTGATTGAAGAAAAACTGATAGCCGACGAAATCGAGGCCATGGTGCTCATCAATGATCTGCACACCGATATTGTCATGCAGCGGTTGCTCCATCACATCGTTAGCATATTCCATGATAAAGTTTACAGCCTTCCACACCTCTTTCTTGTCAAGGCCAATAATCACCATGTCATCACAATAGATTTCCAACCACACATCAAACAGGGCCATTACGAGGCGACACAGCGGACAGGTGTAGTAGTTGGCCATGGGTTGTATGGGGAACAGTCCGATGCCCAACCCCTGCTCACATGCCGTCACAATCTCATAGATGAGATAGCGGATGCCAGGATCAGCGAATTTCTTACAGAGCACATCATAGATTTTCTGCTGATTGATGTTGTGGTAGAACTTCACGAAATCCAGCTTGGCATAGTATAAACGACCGGCATACTTATGAGCGTCGATAAACTGCTCAGTACGGTGTGCCGCAAAGTGCATACCCTTGCCCTTGATGGATGCCGAAGAGTCATAGTAGTATGCCCGCATCATTATGGGCATTATGACCTGCATCAGCGCATGGTTCTCGATATGGTCAGGAAAATACGGCAGCTTATGCAGCAGTCTGTCTTTGCCACACGGACAATGACGTATGCACTCATGGCCAGGCGAGGTGTGATAGGTGCCCGTCATCAACTGCTGTTGCAAAGCCTGGAGGTTGCCCTCTGCGTCACGGTCGAAGATACGCACACCCTTATGGGCCTCCTTACCACGACGTGCTTCATGGTCGGCCACACGCAGGTTGCCAAAGTCATAGACCTGGGCGATGCGCACCTTGCGGTTCTTACCACGGAGGCGGGCTTTGCGTTTATATGCCAACTCTTCTGCCATTTATGCCTTTTCTTATGGTGGTTATGATAGCCACATACTTGACTGGTTTCTGGTCATGCCTTCTACACTTCTCGGCTCACGGGCTTTCGGTATATGCGTACAACTGCATTGCTTACTTACGCGAGGGGACTCTATTTCATACCCTACGCCTTTATGTGTTTGCTCTGTCAGGGTTTTCACCCCTCCATCGAGTCAGGCTCAATCGTGTGCTCATCCTTAGTGGTCTTCACGAGATCTGTAGGGATAAACAGTGGATATTTTTAGTGTATAATTTCAGGCGAGCACCGATGTTCGTGTTCGAGTTCGAGAAAGCGTTATTCGAGTTCGCATAAGCGAGACCGCATTGCGCACCGTTATTCGCGTTACCCCCGACGTTCAGCAGCTCCACGATTTATCGCCTTTTCGGGGTCGTTTCCGATCCCCTGCCTCTCTGTTGGTCCCACAAAGCTGTAGAAGGAAAACTCGAACTAATCCAACTCTTTGCAAGCAGAGGGGTTATTGATTTTTTTGTTTTGTACGTTCAGGAAGTATGACCTTTTACCTTTTCGTCTTCAGTTTCTCTTTCGGGACAGCCCTTGCAGGGCGATTCCCCTTGGTGATTCTTTTTATTGTTATTACTCTGTTTTACGGCTGCTGTGACACAGCAGCATATTTAACACTCAGGAGAGAGAAGCGGGTTGGCCAGCCAGCAGGAGCGGCTGCACAAGCTGGCTGGCCATGACCCGCTTACGCGGTCAGGGCCACCAACTGTGCTCCGCTCACGATTTCCGGCTCCCCGTAGAAGGCCAGGCGAGC
>ONDP01000025.1 GCA_900316645.1 uncultured Prevotellaceae bacterium | reverse complement strand
AATCATCTGGTCGCCAGTGTAAGCGTGTACAGTTGTCATGATACCGCTCTGGATAGGAGCGAAATCGTTCAGAGCCTTGGTCATAGGAGCCAAGCAGTTTGTTGTACAAGAAGCAGCTGAGATAACAGTGTCAGCAGGAGTAAGAGTCTTGTGGTTTACATTGTAAACGATAGTGGGCAGATCGTTGCCGGCAGGAGCAGAGATAACAACCTTCTTGGCACCAGCTGTCAGGTGAGCAGAAGCCTTCTCCTTTGAGGTGTAGAAACCTGTGCACTCCAGAACAACGTCAACATCCAGCTTACCCCAAGGCAGCTCAGCTGCGTTAGGAATAGCATAAATAGTGATCTTCTTACCATCTACTACGATGTAATCCTCACCAGCCTCTACAGTGTGCTTGTTCTCACCGAACTTGCCACAGAAGCCACCCTGAGCAGTGTCATACTTCAACAGGTGAGCCAACATTTTAGGACTTGTCAAGTCGTTGATAGCGACTACTTCATAACCTTCAGCCTCGAACATCTGACGGAAAGCGAGGCGACCGATACGGCCAAAACCGTTAATAGCTACTTTTGTCATTTTTACTAATTTATTTAAAGGGTTTATTAAAATTTTTTCTTTTCGGGCACAAAGTTACAAAAAAATAATTATATTTGCACTCGATTTCTGTCTTAATTAAAGTGAAAAGTTACCACAGAATCGTGAAAAGTGCCAATTATTGGGCTTTCCAGACTGATATTGCAAAATACAGATTACAAAATCAATAAATTGCAAATAGTAAATGGACTAATGTAAATAGTAAATAATAAATTGTCTAACTGTAAATTTTAAAATTATGGGATTTATTAAAGAATTCAAGGAGTTTGCCATGAAGGGCAACGTGATGGACATGGCTGTCGGTGTGATCATCGGCGGTGCGTTCGGTAAGATTGTTACGTCGCTGGTTTCCGACGTGCTGATGCCTATCATCAGTCTCTGCACTGGTGGCATTGATTTTACCAACTTGTTTGTTAACCTCTCTGACGACAAGGAGTATGCCACGCTGGCCGCTGCTCAGGAGGCTGGAGCCAATGTGTTCGCTTATGGCCAGTTCTGCCAGAACATCATCGACTTCCTCATTATCGCTTTCTGTATCTTCCTTATGATCAAGGGCATGAACAAGCTCAACCGCAAGAAGGAAGAACCTGCTCCCGAGGCTCCTGCCGGACCTACTCAGGAAGAGCTGCTCGCTGAGATTCGCGACCTGCTGAAGCAGAAATAAATCAAGAAAACAACCTCTTTTATATAATATAAGGTGGCAACTGTTTTGCCGCCTTATATTTTTTGCATAACTTTGCAGCCGTTATGACAAAGACTTTAGATTTCAAGCCGAAATTCCTGTCGGCTATCAAGCATTACGACAAGAAGACGTTCCTTGCCGACCTCATGGCAGGTATCATTGTCGGTATCGTGGCACTGCCCTTGGCCATCGCCTTCGGTATTGCCAGCGGTGTAAGCCCTGAGAAGGGCATCATCACTGCCATTGTGGCAGGACTCATGATTTCTCTCTTCGGAGGAAGTAAGGTTCAGATAGGCGGTCCCACGGGTGCCTTCATCGTCATCGTCTATGGCATCATTCAGCAGTATGGTATGCAGGGACTCACCATTGCCACCCTCATGGCTGGCGTCTTTCTCGTCCTGTTGGGTATTCTCCGACTGGGCACCATCATCAAGTACATCCCCTATCCCATCGTCGTCGGATTCACCAGCGGTATTGCCGTCACCATCTTCACCACGCAGATAAAAGACTTGCTGGGCATGCAGATGGACACCGTTCCTACCGACTTCGTCGAGAAGTGGATAGCCTATTTCTCGCATCTTGGCAACATCGATTGCTGGAGCGCCCTCATGGGTGTTGCCAGCGTTGTTATCATAGCCGCATGGCCCAATTTGGCGCGTATGTTCCGATTGTCGCCACTGCGCTCACTCCCAGGCTCACTGGTAGCCATCATCGTGATTACCGTCTGCGCCCTGCTTCTGAAACAGTATGCAGGCATCACCTCCATCGAGACCATCGGCGACCGTTTCAGCATCAATTCGCAACTGCCTGGTGCCGTAGTGCCAGCTCTGTCGTGGGAGACCGTCAAGGGACTGGTAGGACCAGCCGTCACCATTGCCGTCCTCGGTGCTATCGAGAGTCTGCTCTCTGCCACCGTTGCCGACGGTGTCATTGGCGACCATCATAACTCTAACACCGAGTTAATCGGACAGGGCATTGCCAATATTGCCTCGCCCCTCTTCGGCGGTATTCCTGCCACCGGTGCCATTGCCCGCACCATGACCAACATCAACAATGGCGGACGTACGCCTGTCGCAGGCATTATCCATGCTGCCGTACTGATGCTTATCTTCCTGTTCCTCATGCCTCTCGCCCAGTATATCCCTATGGCCTGTCTGGCCGGTGTACTCGTCGTTGTCAGCTATGGCATGAGTGGCTGGCGTTCGTTCCTGGCTATGTTGCGCAATCCTAAGAGCGACATCACCGTTTTGTTGCTCACATTCTTCCTTACCATCATCTTCGACCTCACCGTCGCCATTGAGTTCGGTCTCATTTGTGCCTGTCTGCTCTTCATGCGCCGCATGGCAGAAATTACCGATGTGCATGCCGTCCTCAACGAGATCGACCCCATCGAGGATGCCGACTTGGAACGTGGCAACCTTGAGCACCTCACCATTCCCGAGAAAGTAGAGGTTTACGAGATTAACGGTCCTTATTTCTTCGGTGCCGGCAACCGCTTCGAGGACATCATGGCGCGCTACGGCAGTCGTCCAAAGGTTCGCATCATCCGTATGCGTAAGGTGCCCTTCATCGACTCCACTGGTCTTCACAACCTCGAGAACATGTGCTTGATGAGTCAGAAAGAGGGCATCACCGTGGTTCTCTCTGGTGTTAACGAGAAAGTAGAAGGCGTCTTGAAGCGCAACCATTTCGAACGCATCGTGGGCGAAGAGAACATCTGCAGCCACATCGACCTGGCTCTGGCTCGCGCCAAGGAGATTGCTGAGGGATAAGGAAATCGACTTCTTAGTGGCTGAAAAGGAAACAGAAGAATAGCTGATATAGTAATTAAAAAGAGGATGCATCAACATCCTCTTTTTAATTCTCCTGTAATATCCAAATTTAGTTTGCCAGCCAAGTTGCGATAGGCTTGGAAATCTATTTTATTCGAGTTTCGAGCCGTAATCTCATTGATGATGAGCCGTAATTTCGTGGACGACGAGCCGTAATTTCGTGGACGACGATCCGTAATCTCATTGATGAGGAGCCGTAATCTCGTGGGCGACGAGCCGTAATCTCATGGACTGCAATCTAACGGGTAAAAAAAACGGTTGGATACCTGAATAATACCAAGGTACCCAACCGTCTGAAACAGTCTAATGCTTATTCCCACTCAATCGTTGCGGGTGGTTTTGACGAAATGTCGTAGCAGACGCGGTTGACACCACGCACCTTGTTAATGATCTCGTTGCTGACCTTTGCCAGGAAGTCGTAAGGCAGATGGGCCCAGTCGGCTGTCATGGCATCGGTGGAGGTGACAGCTCGAAGGGCAACAGGATTCTCGTAGGTACGCTCGTCACCCATGACACCCACGCTGCGGACAGGACTCAGCAGGATGGCTCCTGCCTGCCACACCTTGTTATACAATGTCTCACCATCGGTATCGACATATTCGCGGAGACCACGGATATAGATATCGTCTGCATCCTGCAGGACGCGCACCTTCTCGGGAGTGATGTCGCCCAGAATGCGGACGGCAAGACCAGGACCAGGGAAGGGATGACGCGTGATGAGATGCTCGGGCATGCCCATCTGACGACCTACACGGCGCACCTCGTCCTTGAAGAGCCACTTGAGGGGCTCGCAGAGCTGGAGGTTCATCTCCTTGGGCAGTCCGCCCACATTATGATGGCTCTTGATGACCTTACCGGTGATGTTGAGTGACTCGATGCGGTCGGGATAGATAGTGCCCTGGGCTAACCAACGGGCATCGGTAATCTTGCGAGCCTCGGCATTGAACACCTCCACAAAGTCGCGACCGATGATCTTACGTTTCTGTTCGGGGTCGCTGACACCAGCAAGGTCTGCAAAGAACTTCGCGCTGGCATCGACGCCGATAACATTGAGGCCCAGCACTTTGTAGTCTTCCATCACCTGCGTGAACTCGTTCTTACGAAGCATTCCGTGATCGACGAAGATGCAGGTAAGATTCTTGCCAATGGCCTTATTCAACAGGACTGCAGCGACAGAAGAATCGACACCACCCGAGAGTCCGAGTATGACACGGTCGTTGCCGACTTGTTCCTTGATTTCCTTGACAGTTGTCTCTACGAAAGAGGCGGCGCTCCAGTCTTGCTTGGAGCCACAGATATCCACCACAAAATTCTTCAGCAGGGTCTTGCCCTGCAGGGTGTGATAAACTTCAGGGTGGAACTGAACGGCCCAGATATCCTTCTGATTCCAGAAGGCGGCGTTCTTGACATCCTTTGTACTACCGATGACCTCAAAACCATCGGGAATGGCGGTGATGGTGTCTCCATGACTCATCCATACCTGTGAACCTCGGTCGAAACCCTTGAAAAGGGGATTATAGAGATTGATGGTTTCCAAGTGAGCACGTCCGTACTCACGACTGTCAGCCTTCTCTACCTTACCGCCAAGGGTATGCGAGATAAACTGGGCACCATAGCAGATGCCTAACACAGGAATTCTGCCCACAAACTGCGAAAGGTCTACCTTGAAAGCCTCGGGGTCGTGGACGCTGTAGGGCGAGCCACTGAGGATGACGCCGATGACGGAGGGGTCGTCCTTGGGGAACTTGTTGTAAGGCAGAATCTCACAAAAGGTATCCAACTCACGTACACGACGACCTATCAACTGTGTCGTCTGGGAGCCGAAATCCAATATGATTATTTTCTGTTGCATAAAAACTATAATGATTTAATGAATTTTTCAGCTTGATCGAGGCTGTCGAGCTTGCCCACATCGAGCAAATTCAGGTCGCGGGCCTCATAGCCCCTGATTAAATGATCGCCACAGACCTTCAGATAGAAGTCCATGATGGGGAAACGTTCTGGCCAGTCGCTGAGCAATGGTGCCAGCGAAGGGTGGAAGATATGAATGCCAGAAAAAGCCAATGAACGACCTTGACTCCCTTTTAGTTCGCCTGTCTCGATATTCTTCCAACCTACAAGTCGCATCGTGTCGTCAAACTGCAGGTAGCGCTTGGTCTTACGCTCGCTCACCACCAGCAAGGGGGCATCCATCGGCAATGCACAAAGGTCGAGATTACTCAGGATATCTACATTATGAATGAGTATAGGGGCATTAGCATCGAACAGGGGGAGGGCTTTCTTGATGCCACCACCCGTCTCGAGCAATTGCTGGCGCTCATCGCTGATGCGGATGTCGAGTCCGAAATTGGCATTAGCCTGAAGATAGTCGATAATCTGCTGGGCGAAATGATGAACATTGACCACAATGCACTCATAACCGGCAGCCTTGAGCTTCATGATGACATGCCAAAGCAAGGGCTGACCACCAACAGGCACCAAGGCCTTGGGCATGGTGTCGGTGAGGGGTTTTAAACGTGTGCCTAGTCCGGCAGCAAATATCATGGCTTGCTTCATATACACTAAGTATTAAACGGAGGGAGAGTTTGCTTTATGCCTTGCTCACGATGGCATATCTGTACTTCTACACCGAACTTGTCGTGGATGTGCTCGGCAAGATGCTGGGCACTATAGACGCTGCGGTGCTGACCACCCGTACAACCGAAACTGAACATCAGGGAGGTGAACCCACGCTGAATATAACGACGCACATGGGCATCGGCCAATTTATAAACGCTGTCGAGGAAAGTAAGTATCTCACCGTCGTCCTCGAGGAAACGGATGACGGGTTCGTCAAGTCCGGTGAGCTGCTTATAGGGCTCATAGCGTCCAGGATTGTGGGTGCTACGGCAGTCGAACACATAACCTCCGCCATTACCGCTGTTATCCTCGGGAATACCTTTGCGATAGGAGAAGCTGAACACTTTAACCACTAACGGTCCCTGAGCATCATACTTCGAGAAGGTGGCAGGACCGTCTTGAGGATGTGGCTTATAGGGGTTCTTATCCGTTGTCTTATAGCCATCGGCACGACTTGCCGTAGCCTCAACATATTGGAATCGAGGCAGTTTGGTGAGTCGGGTGAGTACATCTGTGAGATAAGGATAAGGGAAATTACGCTCATCCAGCAGTTCGCGGATGTTCTGAATGGCAGGGGGAATACTCTCAATGAAATGCGGTTTGCGCTCGAAATAGCCACGGAAGCCATAGGCGCCCAATACCTGTAATTGGCGGAACAGTACGAAGAGCGAGAGACGCTCGACAAACTTATGGGGCGATGGCACCTCGGTATAGTGCTTGAGGGCATTATAGTACTCGTAAACCAGTTCACGACGCAGTTTATGCGGATATTTGGCAGAGGCCTGCCAGAGGAACGAAGCCAAGTCGTAATAGTAAGGTCCCTTGCGCCCACCTTGGAAATCGATGAAATAGGGTGAGCCATCCTCCGACAACATGACATTGCGCGCCTGAAAGTCACGATAAAGGAAAGCCTGCTGGTCGTCAACCGAGGTGAGGTCCTTTGCCAGCAGACGGAAATCGGCTTCAAGCTTCAACTCATGGAAATCGAGTTCGGTAGCCTTGAGGAAACAGTACTTGAAGTAATTGAGGTCGAAGAGCACACTGTCAACATCGAATTCAGCTTGCGGATAACAGTTGGAAAAGTCCAACTCACGGGCTCCTCGCATCTGGATATTGGGCAGTTCACGGATGGTGCGCCGCAACAGTTGCACCTCCTTGAGGGTATAGCGTCCGCCAGCCTCACGCCCACCACGAATGGCATCGAAGAGCGATACCGAGCCGAGGTCGCTCTCCAGATAACGCAGTTCGTCGTCGCTGACAGCCAGAAGCTTAGGAACAGGCAACTGGCGCTTGGAGAAATGGCGACATAGATAAACAAAGGCATGGTTTTCGTCACGGCTGGTACCAATGACACCCACAACGGACGTTCCGTCGTGAGCCGTCAAACGATAATAAACGCGGTTGCTGCCAGCCACAGGCAACTGCTGGGTGTGTGCAGGCTCTGCCCCACTCCACTGTTTGTATAACTCAATTAACTTATGCATAAGATGGGTGCAAAGATACGAAAAATTCGATTAAACGAGAACAAATAAAATAAATTTTGTTTGTCGAGTGAGAGAATTTTTCCAATAAGTGAGTACAATACAAAAAACTGTCTGTCTCACGACAAACAGTTTTTTAAAACAAACTACTTAAAAACTAATCTACTAAAACAAATCAAAAAAATATCTTTATTTCGCTAAATCCTAATTCAGAATTTCCTTTCACGATGCAAATATATAAACTATAAGAAATATATGCAAATATTCATGCATAAAAAATGTACATTTCTTGATTTAAATCAAAACGGAGAGTTAAAATTAACTTAACCCTCCGCATTTTGATATGTCTGGTTTACAAAACGTTACATCATTCCACCCATTCCTGGGGCACCACCCATTGGCATCTGAGGTTCCTTTTCGGGTTTGTCAACAATCAGACACTCTGTGGTGAGGAACATACCGGCAATAGAAGCGGCATTTTCAAGAGCTACACGAGCTACCTTGGCAGGATCAACGATGCCGGCCTTACGCATATCTTCGTACTGATCGGTACGGGCATTGTAACCGAAGTCGCCCTTGCCCTCACGAACCTTCTGAACGACAACAGCACCCTCGCCACCACCGTTAACGGCAATCTGGCGCAGAGGCTCCTCGATAGCGCGCTCAACAATGTTGATACCAGTCTGCTCGTCGGCATTGACACCCTTGATATCCTTCAGTGCCTCAAGAGCACGGATATAGGTAGTACCACCACCGGCTACAACACCTTCCTCGATAGCTGCACGAGTTGCGCAGAGAGCATCGTCAACACGATCCTTCTTCTCCTTCATCTCAACCTCGCTGTTAGCACCGACGTAGAGCACGGCAACACCGCCTGCCAACTTGGCAAGACGCTCCTGCAGCTTCTCCTTGTCGTAAGAAGAGGTGGTGAGCTCAATCTCCTTCTTAATCTGACTGATACGATCCTGAATGGCATCCTTGGCACCAGCACCGTTGACAATCGTAGTATTGTCCTTAGACACAGTAACCTTGTCGCAGGTTCCGAGCATTTCGAGTGTAGCCTGTTCCAACTTCAGACCCTTCTCCTCGCTGATAACAACACCACCTGTCAAAATGGCAATATCCTCGAGCATAGCCTTGCGACGATCACCAAAGCCAGGAGCCTTGACAGCACAGATCTTCAAGCCGCCACGCAGACGGTTGACAACCAATGTCGTAAGTGCCTCAGAGTCAACATCCTCAGCAATAACCAACAGAGGACGGCCACTCTCGGCAGCTGGCTGCAGGATGGGCAGGAAGTCCTTGATGTTGGAAATCTTCTTGTCGTAGATAAGGATATAGGGGTTCTCCATGACACACTCCATTTTCTCTGAATCGGTCATGAAGTAAGGTGACAGATAGCCACGGTCGAACTGCATACCCTCAACAACACCGATGTGGGTATCACGGCTCTTTGACTCCTCGATGGTGATGACACCATCCTTAGAAACCTTACGCATAGCGTCAGCCAACAGCTTACCGATTTCCTCGTCATTGTTAGCGCTGACGGTAGCAACCTGCTCAATCTTATCGTAGTTGTCGTCAACCTGCTCAGCATGCTCCTTGATGAAATCAACGACAGCCTTGACAGCCTTGTCGATACCACGCTTCAGGTCCATGGGGTTGGCACCTGCTGTTACATTCTTCAGGCCCTCAGTAACAATGGCCTGAGTCAGAATGGTGGCAGTTGTTGTACCATCACCTGCATCATCACCCGTCTTAGAGGCAACGCTCTTGACGAGCTGGGCACCCGTATTCTCAAACTTGTCTTCCAACTCGATTTCCTTGGCAACGGTAACGCCGTCCTTGGTAATCTGTGGAGCACCGAATTTCTTCTCAATCACTACGTTACGGCCCTTAGGACCTAATGTAACCTTCACTGCATTGGCCAGCTGATCAACGCCATTCTTCAGCAGATCGCGAGCCTCAATATTGAATTTAATATCTTTTGCCATAGTTCTTTAAATTTTTTTCAATATTTCGTTATTACGACATTTCGTTATTTCGTTATTCCGTTATTTCGAAATGACAGCCAACACGTCTGACTGACGCATCATGAGATATTTCTCACCTTCGAATTCCAGCTCGGTGCCACTGTACTTGCCATACAGTACCTCGTCGCCAGCCTTCAAAATCATTTCTTCATCCTTTGTGCCCTGTCCGACAGCCTTGATGGTTCCGTGAAGGGGTTTCTCTTTTGCAGTATCAGGAATGATGATACCACCGATCTTTTCTTCTGCCGGTGCTGGCAATACCAACACACGGTCGCCTAATGGTTTGATGTTCATAATACTTACTTTTTTATTTGTTAATTAAACTTTTCTGCCATTGAATTAGCGAAAAACGTGCCAATCTGCCCTAACTGACACATTGGCAGAAAAATGTATATACCTTATTATATTAAAATAAAAAGGCAAAAATTTGTTTATTCGCTCAATTTACACTACCTTTGCAGGAAATTATCAATTATAAAGTAAAGTTATGAAAGATTTTATCAAGTACGTATTTGCCACTGTGACGGGCATCGTTGTATTCTTCCTGATTATGGGAATACTCTTTGTGATTTCATTGGTAGGACTGGCTGCTTCGTCAGCATCGTCGGTTCCCGTTGAGAAGAACTCCGTATTCACCCTGATGCTCTCTGGCACGGTGGAAGAACGCGCCAGCGAAGACATTGTGGGACAGTTGACGGGTCAGGTAAGTGAGAACATGGGACTGGACGACATCATCAATTCCATCAAGAAGGCAAAGGACAATGAGGACATCAAGGGTATCTACCTGGAGTCAGGACTTTTCTCGATTGACACACCAGCCTCAGCCCATGCCATCCGCGAAGCCCTGCTCGACTTCAAGAAGAGCGGTAAATGGATTGTTGCCTATGGCGACAGCTATACACAGACGGCTTATTATATCTGCTCGGTGGCTGACAAAGTGTACTTGAACCCACAGGGCATGATTGACTGGCACGGATTAGCAGCCAACCCGTATTTCCTGAAAGACTTGCTGGCTAAGTTCGGTGTGAAATACCAGCTTTGCAAAGTTGGCAAGTATAAGAGCGCACCGGAAATGATGACTGCCGACCAGATGAGCGAGCCTAACCGTGAGCAGGTGACTGCCTATATTACTGGTATCTGGAAGGTCATGCTGAAGGACGTAGCAGACAGTCGTAAGATCCCTGTTGACTCATTGAATGCCTACGCAGACCGCTTCATCGCACTGGCTGACCAGCCTGACTTGGTGAAGATGAAGATGGTTGACAAACTGTTATACACTGACGAGGTGAAAGGAGAAATCAAGAAAATGTTGAAGATTGATGCCGACGACGACATTCCCCAGTTGTCACTTTCGGACATGATCAGTGTGAAAGGCAAGAAGGAGAAAGGAGAAAAAATTGCCATCTACTATGCCTATGGCGACATCGTGGACTCTGAGACTGCCAGTCTGGTAGAAGAAGAGCACAGCATTGTTGCCACCACCGTTTGCAAGGATTTGGAGAAACTGGCCAACGACGACGACGTAAAGGCTGTTGTTCTGCGCGTGAACTCTCCTGGCGGATCGGCCTATGCATCAGAGCAAATCTGGCACTCAGTGATGAGTCTGAAGGCTAAGAAGCCCGTTGTTGTTTCCATGGGTGGCTATGCCGCATCGGGTGGTTACTATATCAGCTGTGCTGCCAACTATATCTACACTGAGCCTACCACCATCACTGGTTCTATCGGCATCTTCGGTATGTTCCCCGACTTCAGCGGACTGCTCACCGAGAAACTGGGTGTTAAGTTCGACGAAGTAAAGACCAACAAACATGCTGCATTTGGTACCGTCGCACGTCCTTTCAACGAGGAGGAGTTGTCGATGCTTGACCAGTATATCGGACGTGGTTACGAACTGTTCCGCAAACGTGTGGCTGATGGCAGAAAACTGTCGGTTGACGCTGTAGAGGAGATTGCACAGGGCCGTGTATGGCTGGGTAACGATGCACTGGGCATCAAACTGGTGGACGCCATCGGTTCGCTGGACGATGCTGTAAAGAAGGCTGCCCAACTGGCTAAAGTCGAGGAGTTCAAGACAGAGGCCTACCCTGCCCCTATCGACTGGTTTGAGCAAATCATGAACCAGACGAAAGGCGGCAACTACCTGGATGAGCAAATGCGTGCTACTCTTGGCGAATACTACGAGCCCTTCCGCTATATCAAGCACATCAACAAACAGAGTGCTATTCAGGCTCGCCTGCCTTACTTCTTACACATTAATTAAAATACAGTAAGAGAAAAGAAAGATGCGCGTCGAGGGTGATTTTATCGTCATCAACAAGTGGCTGCTCCCATTGAGTTGGCTCTACGGGCTGGGGGTCAAATTGCGAAATTTCGCTTTTGAAGCCGGTATCCTGAAGAGTCGCGCCTTTGATGTGCCCGTCATTTCGGTGGGCAACATCACGGTGGGAGGCACGGGAAAGACTCCCCATGTGGAATATCTCACCAAACTATTGAGGGAGCACTTCCACGTCGCCGTGCTGAGTCGTGGCTATAAACGCAAGACAAGAGGGTTTATCATTGCAGACAAGAATACTACGATGCCTGAGATTGGTGACGAGCCCTTCCAGATGAAGCAGAAATTCCCCGATGTGACGGTGGCTGTTGACAAGAAGCGCTGTCACGGTATCGACAAGCTGACTGCCAACGATAAAGAACTGGATGTCATCCTGCTGGACGATGCCTTCCAACATCGTTATGTCAAGCCCGGTATCAATATCCTTTTGGTGGACTATCACCGACTGGTCATCTACGACACACTGCTACCGGCAGGACGTCTGCGCGAACCACTGGAGGGCAAAAACCGCGCTGATGTGGTCATCGTAACAAAATGTCCGAGGGACCTGAAACCGATGGAATATCGCGTCATCACCAAAGCAATGAATCTCTTCCCTTACCAGAGTCTTTACTTCACTTGTCTGGAATACGGCAATCTGCATCCTATCTTCGGAGGTGAGGAGCGCCGATTAACAGACCTGAAAAGTGACGAACATATGCTGTTGCTCACAGGGATAGCATCACCAGAACAGATGGTGCACGACCTGGAACCCTATACAAGACATCTCACCCCACTCTCTTTCAGCGATCATCACCAGTTCAAGGAGAAAGACATCCGACTGATCAATGAAACCTTCGAACAATTGCCTGAGCCCCGTTGCATCATCACCACGGAAAAAGACGCCACACGATTGTACAACGCAGAGGGACTGAGCGAGCAAGTGAAGAAGAATATCTATACACTTCCTGTCAACATCCATTTCCTGCAGGAACAGGAAGAAACGTTTAACCAATATATCATAGGCTATGTACGAAAAAACTCAAGAAACAGCATCCTGGTTAAAGCAAAGGATGACCACAAGTCCAAAGACGGCTATCATACTGGGGACGGGACTCGGACAATTAGCTTCCGAGATAACTGACAAATTCGAAATACCCTATTCGGAGATTCCTCATTTCCCCGTATCAACTGTCGAAGGACATAGCGGCAAGCTGATTTTCGGCAAACTGGGCGGTGTCGATATCATGGCTATGCAAGGACGTTTCCATTACTATGAGGGTTACTCGATGAAAGAGGTTACCTTCCCCGTCCGCGTGATGTATGAGTTGGGGATTAAGACACTGTTTGTTTCGAATGCTGCAGGCGGTATGAACCCACAGTTCAAGATTGGCGACTTGATGATTATCACTGACCACATCAACTTCTTCCCAGAACATCCGCTACGCGGCAAGAACTTTCCTACAGGTCCGCGATTCCCTGACATGCACGAGACTTATGACAAGAAACTAATACAGTTGGCCTCCGAAATTGCACGCGAAAAGAAAATACGCGTAACCTATGGCGTGTATATCGGACTGCAGGGGCCAACCTTCGAGACTCCTGCCGAATATAGGATGTACCACTTGATGGGGGCAGATGCCGTCGGCATGTCAACCGTTCCTGAGGTCATCGTGGCACACCATTGTGGCATTCGCACCTTCGGTATTTCCGTTATCACCGATTTGGGTGGTTTCGACAATCCTGTAGAGGTGAGTCATGAGGAAGTGCAAGAGGCTGCCAATGCTTCCCAGCCTTTCATGACCGAAATCATGCGAGAAATGATTATACGCTCAGAGAAGGTTGAATCACAAAAGAAAGAGAAATTCAATACTGATCACCCAACAGAAGAATGGAAATAGCAAAATTAGGGGAGTTCGGTCTGATAGACCGACTCACAGAAAACATCAAACCGCAAAACGAATCAACAAAATATGGTATAGGCGACGACTGTGCCGTACTGCATTACCCTGACAGCGAAGTGCTGGTCACAACGGATATGCTGATGGAGGGCGTGCATTTCGACCTCACCTACATCGACTTAGAGCACCTGGGCTACAAATCGGCAATGGTGAATATCAGCGATATCTTTGCTATGAATGGTACACCACGCCAACTGACTGTAAGCATAGCCCTCTCAAAGCGATTCACCGTCGAGGACATGGAAAAGTTCTATAGCGGACTGCGCATGGCCTGCGAGAAATGGAACGTTGACATCATCGGAGGCGACACCACATCAAGCTACACCGGACTGGCAATCTCTATCACCTGTATCGGGGAGGCTCGCAAGGAAGACATCGTCTATCGTAACGGAGCCAAGGAAACCGACCTCATCTGTGTGAGCGGAGACCTCGGTGCTGCCTATATGGGACTGCAACTGTTGGAACGTGAGAAATCAGTATTTTATGCACAAGTAGATGAGGCGAAAAAGAAAGGCGACAGAAAAGCGTTAGAAGAGCTCTCTCATTTCCAACCTGACTTCGCCGGAAAAGAATACCTGCTTCAACGCCAGTTGAAAACCGAGGCACGTGGCGACATCATCCAACGGCTTCGCCAGGCTAATATCCGCCCGACGGCAATGATGGACATCAGCGACGGACTGAGCAGTGAACTGATGCACATTTGTAAGCAGAGTCATGTCGGATGCCGTGTCTTTGAGAAACAGATTCCTATCGACTACCAAACAGCGGTGATGGCAGAGGAACTGAATATGAATGTGACCACCTGCGCACTCAACGGAGGAGAGGACTACGAACTGCTCTTCACCGTCCCCATTGGAGATCATGAGAAAATAGAGGCTATGGAAGACGTAAAACTCATCGGCCACATTACCAAGGAGTCGTTGGGCCATATCCTCGTCACTCGCGATGACCAAGAATTTGAGCTCAAGGCTCAGGGGTGGAATCCACTATAAAAAACTTTTTTTTGAAAATAATCCGCCAAAAGTTTGGTGGATTGTTTTTTTTGTTGTACCTTTGCACCCGCAAACGAAAGGATGCAGTGATCTAAAGAACATGGTGCCTTAGCTCAGTTGGTAGAGCATCGGACTGAAAATCCGTGTGTCCCCGGTTCGATTCCTGGAGGTACCACTCCTCCTTTCATTATGAACTCCTGTCTTAGAGGTTTCTCTAGCAGGAGTTTTTCTTTTTTTATGATTCAAAAGCGCAATATTAAGAAAATACTTTGTATCTTTGCAAGCGATATAATTCACTTAAACCAATATTTGATATGAAAAAGATGATTTTAAGCGCCATGATGATAATGGCTCTCATGTGTTCAACGACAACAGTAAACGCCCAGACTGATAACAAGCCCAAGGCAAAGAAAGAGTGCTGCGACAAGAAGGCTGAAAAGAAAGACTGTTGCAAGAAAGAGGCTGAGAAGAAGGCTGACTGCTGTGACAAGAAAGCTGAGAAGAAGGCTGACTGCTGTGACAAGAATGCCGAGAAGAAGACAGGCTGTGGTGCAGATTGCAAAAAATGTACTGAGTGCAAGGCTACTTGCAGCAAAACCAACTGCAAGGACTGCAAGCACAAAGGCCAGTGCAAAAAGAACTGCAAGAAGAAGTAATTTATTATAATATCTATGTACGCGAGACCAACAGCAGAACGGGTTTTCCAGATATTCCAAGAAATAAACAACATTCCCCGCCCTTCACACCATGAAGAACGGGTGGCTGACTATCTATGCCAGTTTGCAGAACGCCTGCATCTGGAACATCAGCGCGATGCACAAAACAATGTTGTTATCCGCAAACCTGCAACACCAGGACATGAGGATGACGAACCTATCGGGCTGCTGAACCACATGGATATGGTCTGCGTAGGTATGGACGATGCCTTACACTCCCCCATTATCAGACTCTCGATGGCTCTGGCTGTTCTGGAGAGTTCAGATATCGCGCATGGTCCACTGGAGGTAATCTATGACACCATCACTGCTGGAGCATGTTTGCAGTTCCACTACATTCCTATGCAACGAAAGGTTGCCCCAGGTGGCAAACGCCGTTGGTATCGCATCCGCATCGAGGGTGGTCTGGGAGGACACTCTGGCGTTGACATCAACAAAGGGCGTTGTAGTGCCGTTATCCCCGCATGGGCTGTTCTGACGACTATCTACAACGAATACGACTTCGACTTGGCTTCTATTTGTATCGGTGAGGCCGATGCCTCGATAGCCTCTTCGGCGGAGATGGTTCTTACCATTCCCTCGGGAGAGGCTGCCGAGTTTGTCAAGATGCAACAGGAGATGATGAACCAGTGGCTGCGGGAAGAGTATCCCAACGACCCGAAGATGACATGCAGCATAGAGAAATGCGAGCGTCAGGACACCGTTATCAATCCTGAAGCACTTGAAGCACTGCTGACTTGCCTGGAACAAATACCGCAGGGAGTGGTGAAAATGAGTGAGACAATGAAGGACACAGTGGAAACATCCAACAACGTCGGACGCATTGTCACTGAGGAGGACAACATCCTTGTCACCACCCACACTCACAGTTCCATTGACAGCGAGATGGAGTCACTGAGTCAGGACATTGCCAATATCTTCGAAGCCAATGGTGCTACTTCAAAAGTAGTTATGCCGGCACCTGCTTGGCAGGAAGGCCCTCACTCACAGTTTATCAACGACATTGGGCTGGTATTGCAGAAACTGCTGTCACGCCTTTGCTCTTGAATCATTGACAACAAAACAATATCATACTAATTTGACTATGGGAATCGTAATAGGAATAGACGTTGGCATCTCTACCACCAAGATTGTCGGACTACGTGAAAAGCGAGTGATATCACCCATTCGCATAACAGCTGCCGACCCCGTGACTTCACTCTATGGAGCCTTTGGAAAATATCTGCACGATAATAACATTTCACTGCAGGACGTTGAACAGGTGATGTTAACTGGTGTCGGAGCTGCCTACATTGACGAACCCGTGTATGGACTGCCAACGAAGAAAACCGATGAGTTTATTGCCGACGGTTTAGGTGCCCGTTTTGAGAGTGGTCTTGACAAAGCCATCGTCGTCTCTATGGGAACTGGTACGAGTTTCGTACAATGCGAAGGTGACAATATCCGCCATATCGGAGGAATAGGTATCGGTGGTGGCACCTTACAGGGGCTTGCCCGTGTAATGCTCAACACCCGTGATCCGAAACAGATTCAGAGTCTGGCTATGCAAGGCGATATCCACAACATCAACCTGCTGATTGGCGACATATCTACCCATCCGCTGCCGGGACTACCGATGAATGCCACAGCATCACTATTCTCAAGGGCGCAATACGACGCACCAAAGGAAGACATTGCCCTTGGCATCATCGTTATGGTGTTACAGTCAATAGGTTCGGCAGCCATTCTCTCTGCTCTGAATACAGGTATTAAGGATTTTGTACTGATAGGTAATCTGACGCTTTACCCACAATGCAAAGAGGTGTACCCCATGTTGGAAAAATTCTATGACGTACACTTCCACATCCCTAAGTATTCAGAATTCTGTACGGCAATTGGTGCCGCTCTGAGTTTCAAAGAGTAAGGTTACTTCCGGTGCTTATCAAACTTATGGAGGAAGTAGTTGAAGGCTTCCAACCCTAAGAGAACCATCAACGTACTGCCGAAGGACAGTATATACATGCCTCCACCGCAAGCAAGTCCGATAGCCGCTGTAACCCAGAGGCCTGCTGCTGTAGTCAGTCCACTTACAATATTCTCGGTCTTACGGAAGATAATCGTACCTGCACCAATAAAACCAATGCCACTGACGACTTGGGCAGCTACACGAGAAAGGTCCCATCGCTGTAAATCATTGGTGAGGGCATCGGTAAAACCATATGCCGATACAATCATGAACAAGGCTGAACCAAGTGCTACCAGGAAATGGGTGCGAAAACCGGCCTCTTTCGACCTGTACTCACGTTCCAAACCAATGATGCCTCCTAAGACGGCTGCACAGAAAAGACGCAATAAAAACTCTACTTCTGGTATCATTTTACAATTTTCTAATAATTTTTATTTGCAAAGGTAATCAATTTTAGAAAAAAATGATTATTTTTGCAACACAAATAATAACTAAACTCAAAAATTATGTTTGGATTAGGAATGTCTGAGATTCTCGTGATTGCCATCATCGTCCTGTTATTGTTCGGTGGCAAGAAGATTCCCGAGTTGATGAACGGTCTGGGGAAGGGCGTAAAGAGTTTCAAAGACGGAATGAAGGATATTAACGTTGACGACAAAGAAGAGGCAAAGAAAGAATGAGTGAGGCGCTTACCTTCTGGGATCATCTGGACGAGTTGCGCACTTCATTATTCCGCATCATCTGTGCCGTCGCTCTCTTTGCCGTCATCGCTTTCGTGATGAAAGAGGAGTTGTTTGGCATTATTCTGGCTCCACGGTCGAGTGATTTCATCACCTATCGGCTATTAGGAACAGAAGACTTTAGTATTCATCTGATGAATACGGGGCTGACCGAGCAGTTTATGATACACATGCAAACGGCTATCTATGCCGGACTGCTGATTGCCTCACCTTATATATTATATGAGCTCTTTCGCTTTGTATCACCAGGACTCTACGATAACGAGCGTCGCTATGCCGTTTGGATTGTAGGGGCTGCCTATCTGATGTTTATCATCGGTACGTTGGTCAACTATTTCATTGTATTCCCTTTTACGGTCCGATTTTTAGGCACCTATCAGGTATCGCCCGATGTCGCCAATATGCTGACGCTCCAATCGTATATCGATACACTGTTAGGCATGAGTCTGATAATGGGAGTGGTCTTTGAGTTACCCGTAGTGTGTGCCCTGATGGGGCGTATGGGACTTATCAATGGCAATATGATGTCAACCTACCGGCGTCATGCATTAGTGGCGATTCTGATAGTAGCAGCCATTATCACCCCGACCACCGATGTCTTCACGCTCCTTGTGGTGGCATTACCCATTTATCTGCTCTATGAAATAAGCATTCTCATTGTAAGAAAAGTAAACTAATCAAATACTATATATGTTAAGAAAAATCCGTATTTCACTGGCAGCCGTGACTTTTATCTGTATCACCTGGCTGTTTATTGACTTCACAGGAACGGCGCACGGCATTAGCTGGATTAATTGGATGCCCAAAATGCAACTGCTTGAAGCAATCCTTGCGCTGAATGTTGTTGCACTCGTTTTCCTTGTGGTGATGACGCTTGTCTTCGGACGCATCTATTGCAGTATTATCTGTCCACTGGGCATCATGCAGGATATCTTCGGCTGGATAGGAAAGAAGGCAAAGAAGAACCGCTACACCTTCTCGAAAGCCATCTCATGGCTACGCTACACCATGTTGGGAGTAATGATTGTTGCCATTGTCGCAGGCATAGGCAGCATTGTACAGTTGCTGGCCCCCTACTCCGCCTTCGGTCGTATAGCAACCACCCTCCTACAGCCCTTATATAAAATGGGCAACAATGTACTGGCTGCTATCTCCGTCAACTATGACAACTATGCCTTCTATCATACTGAGACCGGCATTCCCAATGTTACAATAGTTCTTATCATAGCCAGTGTGACCTTGGTAGTATTGGCATTCTTGGCTTGGCGTAACGGACGCACCTACTGCAACACCATTTGTCCTGTGGGTACAGTACTCTCATTCCTCAGCCGTTTCTCATGGATGAAAATTCATTTTAATGCCGATAAATGTAAGAACTGCTCGCTCTGTACCAAGAACTGTAAAGCTGCATGTATTGACTTTAAGAACCATCAGGTTGACTATAGTCGTTGTGTTGTCTGCGGTGATTGTATTGACATTTGCAAGTTCGGAGCCCTTGAATATTCCAGAAAATCTATAGAATCCAATAATTCTCCCGAACCAAAAGAACCTATCGACCCCAGCAAGCGTAGTTTCCTGTTAGCCTCAGCTATGGTAGCCACAGCAGCCTTTGCTCAGGAAGACAAGATGACGGATGGAGGACTGGCTGAGATAGAAGACAAAGTTGCTCCAGAACGCCAGACCCCACTTACCCCTCCAGGTTCCCTGTCAGCAGCGAACATGGCGAAGAAGTGTACTGGCTGTCAGCTCTGCGTGTCGGAATGCCCTAATCAGGTATTACGCCCAGGCACTAATTGGCTTTCAATCATGCAACCTACGATGTCGTATGAATTAGGCTATTGCCGACCTGAGTGCACCCGCTGTTCGGATGTTTGTCCTGCAGGAGCCATCAAACCCATCAAAAAGGAAGAGAAATCATCTATTCAGATAGGCCATGCGGTATGGGTGAAGAAGAACTGTATTCCTCTGACTGATGGTGTGTCATGCGGCAATTGTGCCCGCCATTGTCCTGTAGGAGCTATCGAGATGGTTCCTTCTGATCCTAAAGATGAGAAATCACTAAAGATTCCTGTTGTAAACGAAGCTCGTTGCATTGGTTGCGGAGCTTGCGAGAATCTATGTCCCGCACGTCCTTTCTCTGCCATCTATGTAGAAGGACACGAAGTACACAAGGAGATTTAATTAGAAACCTCTAAATAACGAAAGAAAATGAAAAATAAAGATATTTCACGTCGTTCGTTCCTCAAACTACTGGGAGGAGGGGCAGTGACAACAGCGGCTGTCTTGACTGGCTGCAAGTCGAACAAAGACATCAAGGCTGTTCAGGAATACAAACAACAGGTAGAGCCACCTGTAGGTAAAATGACTTATCGTATCAATCCGAAAACCAAAGAGAAAGTTTCTATCTTAGGTTATGGCATGATGCGCTTGCCGTCAAAAACAGAAAACCAGGATGACTATGATCAGGAGATGATAAATCGTCAGGTTGACTATGCCATTGAACATGGAGTCAACTACTTTGACACCTCTCCTGTTTATTGCCAGGGGAAGTCGGAAGCCTGTACAGGTATCGCTCTCAGCCGTCATAAGCGCAGTGAATATTTCGTAGCCACCAAACTGTCGAACTTTAACCCTGCCACACAGACCCGCGAGGGTAGTATTGCCATGTACAGGAAGTCGATGGCAGACTTGAGAGTCGATTATATTGACTACTACCTGCTGCATGGTATCGGTGGCGGCGGTATGGAAAACCTGCATAAGCGTTATTTGGATAATGGCATGCTCGATTTCCTGCTAGAGGAACGCGAGGCTGGCCGCATCCGTAACCTCGGTTTCTCGTATCATGGCGATATCGAAGTGTTCGATTATCTGCTCTCAGAGCACGACAAGTACAAATGGGATTTCGTACAGATAGAACTCAACTATCTTGACTGGGATTATGCCAACGAGATTAACGACAGGAATACCGATGCCAGCTATCTCTATGCAGAACTGCAAAAACGCCACATTCCTGCCGTTATCATGGAGCCTCTGTTAGGAGGGCGACTGGCCAATCTGCCTCAATACATCGCCACAGAACTGAAGCAACATGACCCAGAACGCAGTATTGCATCATGGGCTTTCCGCTATGCCGGTACACCAGAGGGAGTGCTCACCGTACTAAGTGGAATGACCTATATGGAGCATCTGAAAGACAATCTGCTTAGCTATTGTCCCCTGAAACCACTGACCAAGGTACAGATGGAATATCTGCAAGGGGACATTGCCAAAAAGATTGTAGGCCTGAGCAATATCCCATGCAATGACTGCAAATACTGCATGCCATGTCCTTACGGCATTGATATTCCTGCCATCTTCGTACATTATAATAAATGCAAGAATGAAGGTACGCTGCCTCGTGACAAAGGAGATGAGAATTATCGTGAGATGCGCCGTCAGTATCTTATCGGACTTGATCGTGCTGTTCCAAAACTTCGCCAGGCAGACCACTGTATCGGCTGTGGTCAGTGCGAGCCCCATTGTCCTCAGAACATTCGCATACCTCGCGAGTTGCAGAGAATCAGCGATTTCGTTGAGGCGCTCAAACAAGACAAACTGGAGCGTCCTAAAGACATGAAATAAGTAACAACAAATAATCCCCGGAATTTTTCCGAGGATTATTTGTTTATTTAGTTCACTACAAAATTGATAGCTTTCAAGTCCTTGTCAAGCGATGACGTACCATAGAGAATCTGATAATGCCCAACCTTCGTGGAGAGTTCATCAATACTCTCGTCGTAGTACTCAAAGGCCTCGCCGTCCAATTCAATCTTGGCAATCTCTGTTTTCCCTGGCTTCAGACTGAGTTTCTGGAATCCCTTCAACGCTTTGATTGGAGCACCGGGATCATCCAAAGATTTCACATACACCTGAATAGTTTCTGTTCCCTCACGTTTTCCCGTATTCGTTACGGGGACGGTAAGAGTCACTTTCCCGTTTTTCTTCATTGACTTAGCCGACAGTTTACCATTACCAACTGCAAAGGTGGTATAACTCAAACCATAACCGAAAGCATACTGAGGGATACCAGTAAAATAACGATAGGTGCGATTTTTCATACTATAGTCAAGGAAATCAGGCAGATCACTTGTTGAGCGATAGAACGTCACTGGCAACTTTCCGCCAGGGTTATAATCACCAAACAGCACATCAGCCAGAGCCTTTGCTCCACCCTGTCCGGCATACCAAGCCTGCAGAAGTGCATCGTACTGTCCTTCTACACTACCAAAAGCAATTGCCGAGCCAGAACAGTTGACAAAGATGACGGGACGGCCTGTGGCATGCATCGCACGAAGAAGGCGCTGTTGTACTGAAGGCAGTTCGATGTCAGCCTTATCTCCTCCTTCTCCTTCCATCTGTGCCGAAATACCACCAATAATGACAATGGCATCTGCCGAAGCTACTGCATCAGCCAATGGAGTAAAGTCAACAAGGTTTCTTTCGCAGATATCGCCACGCAACATAGCGAACTGTCCATTGCCACGTCGGTATTCTATCACGACATCATAGACTTCACCTTCTTTCACAGGAAATGACTTGTATTCGCGTGAGCGATGAAAATATCCTCCCTGAGGGAGCGAAGGCTTTGCCGTTTCTATCACCTTGCCATTCACCTTGATGACATAGCCGTTATCTGAAGTCAGCGAATACTTCATCTCACCCGTAAAGGTTGAATGATACTTTCCACTCACTCTGACCGACAGTGAATCATTGTTTACGCCCTCTGCAAAGCCCCAGGCTCCAAAGGTAGTGAAAGCCAATTCTTTATAATAATCAGACTTAACAGGTTCGCCTTTTAACTCCTTATTATTCCAAAACTCTACAAACACGCCTTTACCATCATTAAAATCCTGCAGATGGTGAATCGTTGCATATTCATCATTCAATTCACAAGCTTTCTGATAAAACACTTTAGCACCGGGTACAGCCTGTCTAATACCCTCCAGTAATGAATGTGTATGTGCCTTGGTTGGTGTTCCACCATAATTACCATTCAACATAGCAGCATCATCGGCATTCGGACCAATCACGGCTATGGTCTTGATATTCTTTGAAAGAGGCAACACCCCACCTTTGTTTTCCAACAGAACCATTGACTCGCGAGCAGCCTCAACGGCAAGATCATTATTTTTCTCACTGCTGATGACATCCGGTCCCAATTTAGCCCAAGGCAGGCGATCGGCAGGATCGAACATACCAAGTTCGAAGCGTCCCAATAGGGTCTTACGCAAATGTTGGTCCAGGTCTGACTCTTTAATCAGTCCCTTCTTCAAGCCTTCTTCCAGCGACATCATCACTTTACCACACTCAAGGTCGGTACCATTCAGTACTGCATCAATACTGGCAGATAATCCATCCTTATGAGTTTCATGCTGGCCTTTGTTAAAGAAATTATTGATGGCGTCACAGTCCGTCACCACAAGTCCGTTGTATCCCCATTTATTTCGCAGAATATCAATCAGCAGGCGGTCACTCGTGCAACAGGGTTTCCCTTCAAAACGCTGGTAGGCACACATAACCTCTCTGACATTTCCTTTCTTAACCAGCGCTTTGAAAGCAGGAAGATAAGTTTCCCATAAATCACGGTTCGTTGGCTCGACATTCATAGAATGGCGGAGCGGCTCTGGACCGCTATGAACAGCATAATGCTTGGCACAAGCGTGAGTCTTGAAATAATGATTGTCATTCCCTTGCATTCCCAATACCGTCTGCACACCTAACACCGCATTCATATAGGGATCCTCGCCACAGGTTTCCTGACCACGTCCCCACCGAGGATCACGGAAGATGTTGACATTGGGACACCAGAAGGTAAGTTCCGGATTACCAGGATAATAGATTACTCCCATTGGCACATTGAAGATGTGATGGTCAGAACGGTTCCAGTTGGCTCGTGCCTCATCTGAGACTGTCGAGAACACATCATAAATGAGTTGCGCATTGAAAGCAGCAGCCATACCAATGGGTTGAGGATAGACGGTGTAACCTTCTTGACGCACACCATGACAAGCCTCGCTCCACCAATTATAGGAAGGAATACCCAAGCGATCAACCGAAGCAGACTTATTCATCATCAGCCCAACCTTCTCCACTGGGGTCAATAGTGATATAAGGTTTTCCACTCGGTCGGCATAAGGCAGGTCGGGATTCTGGAAGGGATAAGTATACTGTGCCGACACTTCGCCAGCAAACAAGACAACTAATGCGAGAAATAGCTTTTTCATATTCATCATTATTTTTTAAGACTAACCAATAGTTTTATTAAAGCCCTACGACGCTGCGACCACGTAGGGTAATCTGAGGCACGAAGTGTATGAACTTTAAAATCGGGCATCTGCGGGGCCTGCTGCATAAAGTCAAGTGTACTCGTTGTAATGACACAGGGCACCGTCTTTCCGTCAGCCAACAGCCGATCAGCTATAGCGTCAGCGCCACCCACCTTAAACCAACTCTCCATCGTGTCGTCATCTCCTGGTACGAGTTGAATAAATTCAGGACGAGTCGGCGTCGTCGGCATTGGCGACATATACCATGCTTCCATGCGTTCCACATCATAGTCTACACGTCCATGGGCAATGTCACCTTGAGAAGCAAAGTTGAAAGGCGAGCGTGGATTGTCTGCAATACTATACTTAAACCCTTTGTCGGGTGAAAGATACATGTTCTGGGGGTCTGCAACCCGCATTCCATCCACTACAAAACAATACTTAAAGGTTTCAAACATACAGTCGGTAAGCATGATGCTCCACACACCATCAGCGTCCTTCTTCATCTTCAATGTCTCGGGCTGTATCTCACTTTCCAGTTCCACCAGCTGTGCATCAGGAGCCTTGAAACGGAACACAATACCCTGCTCAGTATATTCTGGCGAAATGAGTGGTTTGGGGAAGAGGCGTGCCATCACTCCAGGCGTAAACTGCTGCTCCTTACCTGTAGCGGCTGGGGCTGGTTGCGCCTCCTTCATTGCTGCTTCCGAAGCTTTCTTGTTGAAAAGCAGAGGCAATGTCTTAGACAGGAAGTATTTGGCATTCATCCATGTATGACCGAATTTGTCATTGGTAAACACCTTCACAGAACGGATGCCCTTTTTGTCCAGGAATTCCATATAGTCACGTGCATTGCCATAGAGGAAATCATCCGTACCTACTCCCAACCAGAAGAGATGGATTTTCTTATTGGTCTCGCCAGCTTGATCGTACACTTGGGGAATATCCATCGAAGTGAACGAACTATAGGAACAAAGATACGAGAATTTATCGAGATTGCTTAGACCATTGAAGAGAGCTTGGTTACCCCCTCGTGAGAAACCGCCGATAGCTCTATGGTCAGCATCGTTTTTCGTGCGATAGTTCTTTTCGATATACGGCATCAGATCATTTACCAAATCACGGCTAAACACGTCACCGCCAAAATTCGTCTGAGGCATAGTCAGGCTATCCGACTTGGCAGGTAGCAGTTTGTATGGATTGCCATAAGGTAACACGACTATCATTTCCTTAGCAGCCTTGTCAGCCAGCAGATTGTCAAGAATATAGTTCACACGTCCCACCTTATAATATACCTCCTCCGTATCTGTTGTGCCACTGATAAGGTAAAACACAGGATATTTTTTATCCCAACTCATCATATATGAAGGCGGCAAATAGACTACAGCAGTATTCGTTCCGCCAAGGCTCTTGGAATAGTAGTGGATATACTCCAACCGACCATGAGCTACCTGCCTGATATCGTGAGGGAGTGAACCTTCTTTAGCAGGAATCTCCAATAGACTGTTCTTGAATCCCTCGTTTGGGAAATACTGTGGATTCGCTGGATCCATCACACTGACTCCATCAACCACAAAACAATAAGGATACATGTCGGGAGCTGCCGGACCTAACGTAACACTCCACACACCTGTTTGTGCGTCGCGTGTCATCTCTTTACGACCAGCAAACTGCACATCCACAAATACCTGCTTGGCATTATCGTTCTTGTAACGGAATGTGACAGTGCCGTCTTCGTTGCACTTCACGGACTCTGTTACAGAAGTCTGTTGTGCCCAGCCATACCCTGCCAGCACAACGGCAATGATTGTTAATAGTTTTCTTGAGTAATTCATATGAATAATGTTTGATATTAAGTTGTTTTGATGATGCAAAGATACGAATAAGTGAGAACAATACAAAATAAAAAATGTTTTTTTAGTTAACATTTTATAATAAAGTGGTGACTAAAATTTACATTTCACACTTTAGCACGTCCTAATTACAGATATATTTCTAACAAAATTTATGTTATGAACCTGTTATCTTACTACACTCAACTATTCAATTGCAGGAAAGCACTGTATCTCAGTCTCTTTCTTTTAACAACCTGCTACGTGTCTGCCCAAGACCTCAAACTTAATGATTTAGAATACTTTGACCGTCAAGGTGTCAATGTGCTGGTGTACAGCAACAATTTCAATGGAGGTTTCAATGACGAGAAAAATTCCGGTATTGAGATTATACACCATGGTGTGCGTACTGTTCAAGGCGGAGCTGTGAGACTGAACAACACCCCTGAGCAATGGGACTTGGTGCCCACGACAACCTCTCGCAAAGTTAATCGGGACACACAGTCAATAGAAGTTGGTTTGCGCTATAACGACTACGATTTTGACAGTCGTGTGGTGGTAACTGCCAAAGGAAAAGCGGTTGAAATAGCTGTATTCCTCGACAAGCCCGTTCCTGAAGCTCTTGCTGGCAAGGCTGGTTTCAACATCGAGTTCCTCCCATCACAATATTGGCAAAAAACATACGTGATGGACGGCCGTCTGAACAGATTTCCACGCTATGCTGCCAGCCAGACAGTTACACGACCCAATAGTGAAAAACCTCGTCAGTTCAAGGGGTTCAAGACTTATGACGATCGCGGAACCAATCGCTTTGTCGATCCACTACCCATGGAGACTGGACACGAAATCATTGTTGCAACTGATGCACCAGAACGAATGATTCGCATCAGCAGCGAGGATTCCGAACTCCAACTTTTCGATGGACGTATGCTGGCACAGAATGGTTGGTATGTGCTACGCAGTGTATTGCCTACAGGGAAAACGGGCAAGGTTGTTACATGGACTGTAGAGCCACATGCTGTTCCCGGATGGATACGCGAACCGAACATCGGTTTCTCTCAAGTAGGATATATCCCCGAGCAACCTAAGATTGCCGTTATCGAACTTGACAAGCAGGACCCTGTCATGGCGACAGCTTCACTATGGCGCATAAAGACTGACGGTACGAAAGAGAAAGCCTTTGAAGGGGCCGTTAAAGAATGGGGACCTTATTACAAATATAATTATGTAAAGTTCGATTTCTCGTCTGTTCACAAGCCTGGTGTATATTATATCCAGTATGGTGATACCAAGACTAACGACTTCCTCATTGACAAGAGTGTCTATAATAAGATTACCGATGCCACCACAGACATTTGGATTCCCATCCACATGAACCACATGTATGTAAATGAGGGTTATCGTACCTGGCACGGAGAGCCCTTCAAAGAAGGCTACCTTCAGGCACCGCCCAGTGACCATTTCGACTTACATGCACAGGGTGCTACTACCGACACGAAATATAAACCATTGGAGCTCATTCCTGGACTGAATGTCGGAGGTTTCTTCGATGCAGGCGATTTTGACATTGAAACGGGTTCTAATATTAATGTTGTTCAAAATCTTGTACGCGCTTGGGAGTTGTTCAAGCCACAACGTGATGAAACATTTGTCAGTGAACAGCAACGTTATGTTGACCTGCACCGCCCAGATGGCACGCCCGATATTCTCCAGTTTATCGAGCACGGCATGCTTAACCTCGTGGCACAGGCTGAGCAAATAGGCCACATGGCTTCTACGCTCTCTAATTCTGTGCTCGACAACTATCACCACTTAGGCGACGCAGCCTCGCTTACTGACGGTTTACATTACGATCCAAGTCTGAAGCCCTACGAAGTGTCTGCTGATGGCAAGCGTAGCGGAACACCTGACGATATGTGGGCCTTTACAACGCGTAATCCGAACCTCGATATGCAAGCAGCTGCTGTCTTCTCTTCTGCTGCCCGTGCACTCAAAGGATATAATGACCCACTTGCCCAGCGTGCCTTGAAACAAGCCGAGCGCCTAACTGCTGAAAGCGCTCAGAAAGTAAATCGCCGCCGTTTCGACATCTGGCAGATGCTCAATCGTCCTCAAGAGGAAGATTGGATACACGGCAATGGTTTCGTTTATGCCATACAGGCAGCCTTCGACTCTATTCCGCTGAAAGATGAAGCATACAAACAAAAGCTACGCCCCTACGTTATCAAATTTGAGAAATACATCAAAGGATTCGACAAAGACAATCCTTATGGTGTACCCATTGGACTTGGCAACTGGGCAGGTGTCAATATGGTACTCAACTTCGGTATTGCCATCAACTATGCACACCTCTATTATCCTGACATCATAGGCAAGGATGAGATTTATCGTGTAGCCAACTGGCTCTTTGGTTGTCACCCCTACCACAACTATTCGTTTGTTGCAGCTGTAGGAGCAGCCCGGCCCAAAGCAGTATTCTATGGCAACAACCGTGCTGACTTCTCGTTCATACCAGGTAACGTGGCTCCAGGACTGTTATTCCGCAAACCTGATCACTTCGAGAATTTCGACGACTGGCCTTTCTTGTGGGGACAGAACGAAGGAACCATAGCAGGCAACACTCAGTATGTCATATTTGGCTCTGCCTTCAAGAATTTAGTAAACAAATAATATATTATGAAGAAGATTCTTTCTATCATAGCTACATCCCTGCTGTGGGTTTCATCAGCAGAGGCAGGAGTTCCCCTCATCCAAGAGCAGGGGAACTCTCGTTATACTATTCAATTGGATAGTATTTCCATGACAATTGATACAAGTTTACGTCAATCGTGGAAAAACTTATATAGAACTGGAAAGCCAAGGAGCCTACACTACCCTGGAACCTGACCAATCACTCACTTGGACCGTCCGCTGGTATCTTCGTCGCGTTAACGGCGACCCAACACTGCCTCTTTTACTTGAAGCTGTCAAGTAAACAGCGCTTCAGATAGAAAGCACGGAAATCCGACCATTTGTAATAGGGTGCCTGTGTGGTAGGAACAGGAAGCGATACCTCGTTACCATTCAGAAGACATTTCACAAGAATGTCTTCTTTTTCTTTCTGACCGCGATAGAAAACAAGCTGTACATTACAAGCCTTACAGGTTTCCCAGTTCTGGTAGCAGTTTTTCACCTCATAGGGATCCTCAGGATCTTTATCAGCACCATTGATGCCCAGCACAACGGTCAACGGTCCCATAAAGGAATCATGACCAAAGCGTAAGTCGGCAATACGGTCACTGGTGCCATCAATCACGGCATCAGCCTTCTTGATAATATCCTGCAAGATGGGCATCACATCATATTGGGCAGAGAAAACCCATGAGTACGAGCCTAAGTTTGAAGCTTCCCACTGAGCAGCTATTTCATCGTCATTGAGCAACTGACCCATCATACCTTCATAGTTGATGCTTGGCAGTGTCTTATAGAAATCTATCAGAAGATAAGCTGCCTTATGTGCTTTATAAGGTAATCCTTCTGTAGAAGCGAATGTCCGTGCCAGCACCTTTTCTGGTAACGAGTTGTCACTTGTGAACATAGCACGGTTCTTCTCGTAGCGAGGCTTGACCGGTTTTGGGAAATGGTGCTTGACGGGATTCTGGCGGTCTGTCGGTACAACAGCATCAAGTGTGAAACGGGAAGATTGCTCACGTATCTCGATTAACGGATTACACTGTACCAATTCCTGACAGAAAGCCGACATACTAAGTATGCAACGGTGTGACAGCGAAGAAACAGCCAGCACATTGCCTCCCTTCTTGAACACGTCGGTAAACTCATCATACATGATACGTGCTATCCGCTGGTGCTGATCCCATCCCAACTGTGTCAATTCCCCTACTCCAGTCATCAACTCTTGTTTGGCAGCCATGAATTTCTGGCAGAAGGCCTCACCTTCAGGAGTTAATAGTTTCTTGTCGTGTGCTACTGTCAACAAAGTGTCCAAATCGAGATAAAGTTTCTCTGACCAGTTATAACGTGAACCATGACGCGCATAAAGACTAATGTAAAATGGTGTATAACCCTGAGGAGCCGCTGTCATTGGATATGATTCAAACAAATATGGGCAATCATTACCATAGGCTTTTCTGGGTTCAGCCTTTAGCTGACTAAGAGCATCCATACGCTGAGTCTTGGCTGCCAACTGATAAAGAATATCCGATTCGACATCCGACATCTTAGCTGTTGGCTCATAACGCTTCACCACCTTACCGTCACGGCTGACGAGGAACTTCGTGAAGTTCCATTTAATGTCGCTTTTCTTATCAAAATCAGCATCGCGCTTGCGGAGCATATCGTCCAGCATCTTACCTATCTGATCGTTAAGGTCAAAGCCGCCAAAGCCCTTTTGTGCCTTCAGCCAAGTGAAAAGCGGATGGGCATTTGCACCGTTTACGTCAATCTTGTCAAACTGTGGGAACTGAATGTCAAAGTTGGCAGTACAGAACTGGTGAATCTCCCGAATACTACCTGGCGCCTGAGCTCCGAACTGGTTGCAGGGGAAGTCCAGTATCTCAAACCCCTTAGCATGATACTTCTCATAAAGGGTTTCCAACTCTTTGTACTGAGGTGTGAATCCACATCGGGTAGCAGTATTCACTATCAGCAGCACCTTCCCTTTGTATTCGGAAAGCGACACATTCTTTCCGGCATCGTCCTTCGCCTTGAAATCATAAATACTCTGTGCTGAAAGCACCAGCACACATACCATTGCCAAAAGGCTTACCACCAGTCTTTTCATAACTTATTCGTTTATATATATATCATTCTCTTTGTTGTAAGCAGGTGATTGTATTGACAGCAGGTTGAGCACAGAATGGAAAATATAGTGCTGGTCAAGAACTGCTGGCAATTCACTTTCTGCCTTGTAGTTTCTGAAATTCTTCGAGGTCCAAACCAAGAAAGGTATTTCATATTGCACCTTCGGAGCCAGTTTCATTGGGAGACCGTGCATGAACATCTTGTTCTCGCCAAGCGACTCACCATGGTCGGAAATAAAAATCATAGCACTATGCCAATCATCCATCTCACGCAACGTATTGATAAGACCATCCAGAAGATAATCGGTATATCGGATGGTATTGTCGTATGCGTTAACCAACATTCCGACATTCTTCTCACCTTCCTCTACATTCTTTGCCACAGGCTTATACACCTCAAAGGCTTTAGGATATTTCTCGGAATAGTTTGGTCCGTGACTCGTACTGGTATGCAAGATAATCAGCACTTTGTTTTTCTTGCTCGACTCAATGCGTTCACGAAGTCCCCGGAACAGGATACCATCATAGGCACTCTTCTCATCGGGATATTGAGTGGCTAACTCTTCATTATCAAGATATTCGTCAATATGAATAGGCGGTTCGCCCCAGTTAGAGGTCCTCCACGATACGTCAACACCTGTTCTGAAGGCATAGTTCGGCAACAACTCATACAGTTCGTCAGTGTTCTTGGGTTCCAGAATAGCTTTGGTGCCAGCCGTGGTGAAAGTGGCACATGATGTCGTCTGAAACACCTTCAGTTCTTCCTGCTTAGACAACAGCGGATTGGTATCGCGCTGATAACCGTATAGTTGAAAGTTTGCCTTACGCGCCGACTCTCCGATAACGAGTACCACAACAGCCTTCTCATTGTCGGCAATATGACCATCGGGCAATTTTATCTCCTCTGCCTGTTCGTCCTGATGACTACTGATGACACGACATGTATTCACCAAGTAGGACCATGGTTGCAACAACCCGCCCAATTCTGTATCGTGCTGACTGATCCATAGTGTTTGGCTGATATTCATCAGTGCTATTATAAGTACGACTGCCAACGAACCGCCACAGTAAATACCCAGTTTCTTCGCCTTGCCGACTACTACTGGTTGTAAAAGACAGAACAAAGCAGGAATTACGCCAAAAGCAAATATCGACAGCCATAATGACCAACTGAAGAATCCTGATGCCTCAGAATAACGGGTATTGAACACGTTGCCGACCGTTGTCGCATCTATCATCACACTATAGGTGAAGATGAAATAAACAGCCGTGGCATTGATAATCGAAAGAACCGCAAGTATTATTCTACCTACAATTCTCGTAAGGTACATCGTCAGATAAGTCATCATGAAGTTAACCGCCAACATGATGACCACCAGCGACCCTATGAGAAACAGCTTTCCACCTACATTCTCGTTGGTATTGCTAACCACATAACTAAAGAAAGGAATATTGTATAACAACAAAGTTCCTATACTCACAATACATGAAAATGCAAAAAGCGAAATCTGTTTCATGATAAGCCGTCTGACGAACAACAGTGATTCACACCTTATTTCACTTCACGTTCCTGAATAGCCTTGCCAGAGCCCCAGGCTTTGCCGACCTTCTCACCGACAACGCGATATTCTGCCTTGGAGGAATCAAAGATAACGGGTTGCAACTTACCAAGATCAATATTGCCTTCCTCGTCGAGGATGCTCTCGTCGGCACTCATATTGACAATCTCGCCAACCACACGTGCACCACCGTTCTTATCCTCGTCGAAGGTCACAACCTTGCACTCCAATGTCAGCTTATACTCGTTGATGATAGGAGCATCTACGTTAGGACTTGGAGTGATAGTGTAACCTGCCTTTGCCACTTTATCAGGAACATCGTTACCCGACACAATACCAAAATAGTCACTCTGAGCAATATCGTCTTTAGTAGCAAAGCTAATGGTGAAGGCTTTCTTCAGACGGATATTATCTGTTGTCTTGTGCTTGGAAAGGACAAAGGTGATATGCTTCGGACCACATTGTCCGCCCCATGCAGCCATCATCACATCAGGATTCTTCTTCTCATCCCATGTGGCAATCATAATGGCAGGCAATGGCGTAATGACAGCCTTGTCACTGAAATTCTTACGACCCTCAACGTTCTTTACCTCAATTTTCTCCTCTACGGGGTTTTCGTTTACGTTTGATTCACTCTTCTGCTCTTTGTTTCCACAGGCAGCGATGAGCAATATAGCTGTCAGCGCAATGGCTGATTTTCTAATAATAGTATTCATTTTTTTGAGCAAAAATGTTTTATAATCTTAAATATCAAGGCAAAAGTAACAATAAAAGCCGAAAAATCACCATATTTGCACAAGTTTTAACAAAATATGGACAAAAGCAAACAAAACCAATAGTCATCATGGAATAAATCCTCCCAAAGGTGTGATTTTTCAAAATTTATGTTTACCTTTGCCACAGTATTGATAATTTGGCAAAACTGATATAGACAATGAAAAAATATCTGTTGACGATTATTCTTGCACTGTGTGTGTGTTCTCTCCCGCTTATGGCTATTGTAAGCGGAAGGTCGCTGACTAATACGCTGAAAGATCTCTGTACGGAGTTGCAGACTATCTACCAACAGCGTTCAAATACGCAGCAGCGTTTCAACGACGATTATGAGCGCCAACACCAACGGATGATTGACGTTGTCACCGCGACGAACGAACTATCCATCCTGCTTTACACGCAGGAACAGGAGATGACGTTCGACCTGGCCTACGCCCTGAAAAAGGTTGCATCCGACTACAAGGCCTTCAATAAAAACCGAAGACCATATGATCACATTGTCAACAGTCTGAACTACGAAATTGACCGCAATGCCCGATTAATTGAGGCCTTGCGCCGACTGCCACCGATGAAGAAGGAGATAGAGGTGGAAATCGTTCCTGACAGTCTGATGTACCACAACGACTCTCTGAACATTCACTTGCAGGACTCGCTCTCCTCGCTGGAAAAGGAAGTTATCAAGATAGCCTATAAGGATTCACTGTCGGCACCTTTTGTCTTGGACTCTCTAGGCGAGACGCTGCGTGACTCCTGCATATTCTTTGTATCGGAAATCTTGAAGATGAATGCTGATAACAGGGCCACCGTGATTGCCGACAGCATGCACTACCAGGAGGCATACCTGCGCTTGAAGGAGACCTATGACTATGCCTGTACGCGTTATCAAGAGCTGGAACGCTATATCTTTTTGGATGGACAGACACCATTCTTGGACATTTTGGCAAATCCTGGCTATTATTGGAATAAGACCAAAGTGGACTTGCGTGAACAATATAGCTTGTCTGAATTACAAAAAGGACTTGATGAAAGCGATCATGATAAAAATCTTTCTGAAGATGAGAAAGACACCAAGTTTTACATGCATCTCTCCAGCAAGGCAGAAAACACCTTGTTGGTGTTTGCCTGTGTCATACAAGTAGTGGTACTGGTTTTCTTCTGGCTCCTGACTTTCCTGATTCTTTGGCTACTTTACCGCTATACCAAACTTAAGAACTATATTCCCAGGACAAAACTGTCTATCATCTCAATACTGATGGGTACCATTCTCTATTTCCTGGTGTTTGGTTTCTCTTTATATGGCGATGAATATATCAATTTGGGCGTGGCGCATGTCAACACCTTCCTGTGGTTGCTCATTGCCATTACAGCATCGCTACTGCTACGCGTTAAGCCCGACCAGTTCCGACAAGGGTTCCAACTCTATTCCGCTACTTTCTTAGTGGTGCTGATTATCATTTCCTGTCGCATAACTTTCATGCCCGACAAACTGATGGTGCTTCTGTTTCCACCCATTCTGTTGTTGGTTGTAATATGGCAGTTATGCTGCTGCATCTGGATCAGCGGCATGGCCACATCCATTGACCGTACACTGGGCTGGGTGGCATTAGCTGTCTATTTGGTTGCCTTTACGTTTTCTTTCTTCGGTTACACCTTTGTGGCTTTGCTCATTCTAGTGTGGTGGTATTTCCTGTTGGCTGCCTGGTTGACAGTGGTCTGTATCCTGGACTTGATGAACCGATACAAAATACGCTGGTTGGACAAGCGGGTTGACAATTTGCGTAATCGCATTACCTACGTGTCGGGTGAAGACCGCGAGTCGTTGCTGCTTGGTGCCACCTGGTTCTACGATTTAATCCGTCAAGTGATTATTCCCACCTGTGTGCTACTCTCCTTGCCCATGTGTGTGCGCCTGTCGTTAAGCATCTTCGACTTTGACAGTCTGTATGTATATCTTTATGAGGAGCCTTTTATCCATCTAACCGACGCGAAAAATGTTGTGACATTAAAAGTGTCTGTCAGGAGTATCGTCTTTCTGTTGTCACTCTTCTTTTTCTTACGTTACATGAGTCGGGCTATACACGCCACCTGGCAATACGCCCGTTATTTCGCATTCATGCACAAATATAACCGCACCTCTATCCGACCCAATGAAATCAACCTCTCGTTGGGCAACAGCATCATCAGCGTACTTATTTGGATGTTATTCGCAGCCGTGGTTATATCCGTATGGCAGATTCCGACAGGTTCATTGGGCCTGATAGCAGGAGGTCTGTCGGCAGGTATCGGTCTTGCACTGAAGGACGTCCTCAACAACTTCATCTATGGCATCCAGCTCATGGGCGGTCGCCTGAGGGTTGGCGACTGGATTGAGTGTGAGGGCATACGTGGCAAGGTGACCGCCATCAACTACCAATGTGTGCAGGCTGAGACTATCGAAGGGACGGAAATGTCGTTCCTCAACTCGTCGCTCTTTGGCAAAAACTTCAACAACCTAACCCGCAATCACTCTTATGAGCTCACCACCATCACTGTCGGTGTAGCATATGGAACTGATATCAATCTGGTGCGAAAGGTGCTGGTTGAGGGCATGCAGGAAATGCGTACCAAGGACCGTTATGGCCGTGAAGTCGTGGAACCAAAATACGGTGTCAATGTGGTAGTCGGCAACATGAGCGACAGTTCTGTGGATATCAATGTGAAGCAGTATGTGTTGGTTGCTGAGCGCATCGGTTTCGTGGACCGTGCAAAGGAAGTGATTTACAAAGCTCTCAATTCCGCTGGCATCACCATCCCCTTCCCACAGTGTGATGTCCATTTAATCCACGAAGAACAAGAGTAATGTTTATAAGAGAGAGAACAAGGTTTCGAATCCCACCCTTGAACGCAAAAACTCTTTGCGGAGAGAGAGGGATTCGAACCCCCGGTACCTCTCGGTACGGTAGTTTTCAAGACTACTGTAATCGACCACTCTACCATCTCTCCAGTGCTCTGATTGTCTCGAAAGCGGGTGCAAAGGTAACAAGTTTTCTGCAATTAACCAAATTTTAAACGAACTTTTTGCAAGATATTAATAAAATAACTATCTTTGCATCATGATTTATCCAAAGAACTTTGAAGCGAAAGTAGGTTTCGACGAGATAAGAACGCTGCTGAAATCCCAATGTCTGAGCACATTGGGTAAAGAAAAAGTGGACGAGATAACCTTCAGCACAGATGCAGCAGTTGTGAACGAATGGCTTGAGCAGGTGCGCGAGTTCCGTCGAATCAAGCAGGGAGCTGAAGCTTTTCCACTCAACTATTTCTTCGATGTGCGTGAGTCGATTACACGTATCCGACTTGAAAACACGCATTTGGAAGAAGACGAGTTGTTTGACCTACGTCGTTCGTTGGAAACCATCTCGAGAATCGTTGAGTTTCTACTGAAGAACGAAGAGGAGAACCCCTACCCAGCCCTGCGCCGTTTGGCAGAGGACGTGATGACGTTTCCTGCCATGATACGTCGCATTGATTCGATACTGGATAAATTCGGAAAAATCAAGGACTCAGCCTCTATGACGCTGGCTGGCATCCGCCACGATATGGAACAAACGTCTGGCAGCATCTCTCGCACATTATATTCCATTCTGCATACAGCACAACGCGACGGATTGGTTGACAAGGACGTAGCCCCCACCATGCGCGACGGGCGACTGGTAATACCCGTTGCCCCAGGGCTGAAGCGTCGCATCAAGGGTATCGTACACGATGAATCAGCAACAGGCAAGACAGTATTCATCGAACCTACCGAGGTGGTGGAGGCCAATAACAAGGTGCGCGAATTGGAGGCAGCCGAACGAAGGGAGATTATCCGCATCCTGACAGTATTCTCTGACGAGGTGCGTCCCCACGTTCAGGAGATTATCGATTCTTATTTGTTTTTAGCACAGATAGACCTGATTCAAGCCAAGTCAGAACTGGCAGAAGCCATGCAGGCTTTCGAACCAGAAGTGAAAGATAATCCATACATTGACTGGATTCGTGCCATTCACCCACTGTTGCAACGTTCATTGGCAAAACAAGACAAGAAAGCCATCCCACTCGACATCATATTGACCAAAGAGAAGCGGCTCCTGATTATCTCAGGTCCGAATGCTGGAGGAAAATCTGTATGTCTGAAGACGGTGGGCCTGTTGCAGTATATGCTGCAATGCGGACTGCCGATACCCATTGGCGACCGTTCCACAGTAGGTGTGTTTCAACACATCATGATCGACATAGGCGACGAACAGTCGATAGCCGACGACCTGTCAACATACTCGAGTCATTTGTTGAACATGAAGAACATGATGCGTCAGGCCAATGCCCACACCTTATTATTAATAGACGAGTTCGGAGGTGGCACAGAACCCACCATTGGCGGAGCCATTGCCGAAGCCGTTTTGAAACAGTTCTGGCAGAAGAAAGCCTTTGGTGTCATCACTACCCACTATCAGAACCTGAAGCACTTTGCTGAAGACCATGAGGGTGTGGTGAATGGAGCTATGCTGTACGACCGTCATCAGATGCAGGCACTGTTCCAGCTGAGCATCGGACAGCCTGGTTCTTCGTTTGCCATTGAGATAGCCCGCAAGACGGGCATTCCCGAGGAAGTCATCAAGGATGCCTCAGAGATTGTGGGTTCGGAATATATACAGAGCGACAAATACCTGCAGGACATTGTCCGCGACAAACGCTATTGGGAAAGCAAACGCCAGACCATTCATCAGCACGAGAAGTCGCTGGAGGGTCATATCCAGCGCTACGAAACGAATCTGGAAGAGATAGAGAGCGAGCGCAAGGCCATCTTACGTCGTGCCCAGCAACAGGCTGAGGAACTGTTGGCTGAGGCCAATAGGAAAATCGAGAATACTATTCGCGAAATCAAGGAGGCTCAGGCAGAGAAGGAGCGCACTCAGATAGCCCGCGAGGAACTGCAACAGTTCCGTGAGCAAGTGGTCAACGACGACACACGCGGATTGATGAGTGAAGAGGATTTTGCCAAGAAGCTCCGCCAGATGGAAGAGCGTAAGGCAAGAAAGGAGAAGCGCAAGAAAGAAAAAGAGGAAAGGAGTCTCTCCCCCCGTCCCTTCCAAAAGGAGAGGGAGCCACAATCCTCCCGTCCATTGGAGAAAGGTGATACAGTACGCATCAAAGGCACTAATAGCATCGGTGAGATAGAAAGCATACAAGGCAGACAGGCTACTGTCATCTTTGGAGGCTTGCGCAGTAAGGTGAAAATAGAGCAGTTGGAACATGCCAACAAACCCAAGGAGGAGCCCAAGAAGAACGACCACTCAGGACTGGCCATACAGACCACACGTATCACCAGTGCTACGATAGAAGATCGCAAGCATAATTTCCATCAGGACTTAGACGTCCGTGGTATGCGAGGCGACGAAGCCGTTGATGCCGTCATGCACTTCCTCGACGATGCCATTCTGGTAGGTATGAGTCGTGTACGAATCCTGCACGGTACAGGCTCGGGAATCCTGCGCCAGCTCATCCGACAATACCTGAACACGGTGCCTAATGTTAAGAAAGCCAAGGACGAACACGTGCAGTTTGGCGGAGCGGGAATTACCGTGGTGGACCTTGAGTAATTGAGAATTGAGAATTGACAATTGATAATTAAGATGAAAACCAAAGCTTTACTACTATTCATGCTGACAGCATTCACAATGGGTGCAACAGCAAAGGACTATACCGTAGCTTCGCCTGACGGTAAGTTAGTGATTACGATTCATGCTGACCAACAGCGGTTGACGTGGGAAGTGCAACATGGTAAGACCACTGTGCTGGCTCCTTCGGAAATCGGACTCAACGGAGCCTTCCAGAAGATGAACGGCAAGGTGACGAAGCATACTGCCGTTGTCAGCAACAAACAGTTTAGTGTGGAATTCCGTGCCGACAATGATGCTGCTGCCTATCGTATCCATGTGTCAGACAAAAAAGGCATCACTGTCAACAACGAGACTGCTGAGTTCAATTTCGCTGCCGACTATAACGCGTTTATCCCATACGTCAACGACAATCGCGGTGGCGAACGCTACTGCTTCAGTTTCGAGTCATACTACGACGAGCAGCCACTCTCAAAGATGTTCAAGGACTCGCTGGCCATCAATCCCCTTGCAGTACGTCTGCCCGAGGGCAAACTGGCTGTTATTGCTGATATGGGTGCCATCGACTATCCTGGTATGTTCCTCGAAAAGAAGGGAACCTACGGAATGCAGGCAGTCTTTGCCCCCTACCCTGTCAAAGAGGAGATTGGCGGCTATGCCCGTCTGAACCTCGTGCCCACTGAACGTGCCAACTGCATCGCCAAAGCAGTAAAAGGAGCCCTGCCCTGGCGCATCGTTTTAGTGACAGAACATGACAAGCAACTGCTGAGTGCCGATATCCCCCATCGTTTCGGTCCTAAGTGTCAGATAAGCGACACTTCGTGGATACGTCCAGGCAAGGTGGCATGGGACTGGTGGAATGCCACCATGCTGACGGGAGTCCCCTTCCGTGCAGGCATGAATACCGATACCTATCGCTATTACATTGATTTCGCAGCCAAGAACCACTTGGAATATATCATCATTGACGAAGGATGGAGCACTGACGAATCACTGCGTTCGGAACTGAATCCAGACATCGACCTGCTGAGTCTGCTGCCATACGCTGAGAAGAAAGGTGTGGGCATCATCCTGTGGAGTTCGTGGCGCAACTGCATCAACAACACAGAGGACGATTTCAAGTATTACGCCTCATTGGGTGTGAAGGGCTTTAAGGTTGATTTCTTCGATCGTGACGACCAGGAGGTGATGCGCTCTGCCTGGAGAATAGCCGACTGTGCAGCCCGCAACCACCTGTTGCTCGACTACCACGGCTATCGTCCTACTGGTATTCAGGTGGCCTATCCCAATATCGTTAATTTCGAGGGAGTGAAAGGACTGGAGAATTCAAAATGGGAACCACGCGTTGGTGACGGTCCGCTGCACGACCAGCCCCGTTACGACGTGTCAATCCCCTATCTGCGCCAACTCGTTGGTCCATTAGACTATACCCCTGGCAGTATGACCAATGCTACCCGTGCTGAGTTCTTTGGCAACAACGACCATCCCATGAGTCAGGGCACCCGTGCCCACCAGGTGGCCATGTACACCCTTTTCGACGCACCCCTTCAGATGCTTGCCGATGCTCCGACCAAGTACGAGCGCGAACAGCCTACCACAGATTTTATCCGCCAGATTCCCACTGTCTTTGACGAGATCATTGGCATAGACGGACAGATAGGCGAATATGCCGTCATAGCCAAGCGCAAGGGCAACACCTGGTATGTCGCAGCCATGACCAACTGGACTGCACGCGATCTCACCATCACACTTCCCATGCTCACAGAGGGTACGCACCAGGCAGAGGTCTTCGCTGACGGAGTCAATGCCGACCGTGATGCCAACGACTATGTAAAGACGACAAAGACTGTCAAGAAGGGCGACGCAATAAAAGTTCACCTCGCCCCTGGTGGTGGATGGAGTGCGGTGATTAAGGGTAAAGTGAAAAACGAATAGTGAAAAATTTGCTACCGCCAATGGATAGTGAATAAATTCTAGATATCCGAAAGGCCTGCTGGCGGCAGGCCTACAAAGAAGAATCCCAGCATTCATCTGAAAGCAAGCTTTCGCTGACTGCTGGGACTCTTCTTTGAGCCTCTTGTCGGATTCGAACCAACGACCCCGAGATTACAAATCACGTGCTCTGGCCAACTGAGCTAAAGAGGCGGGTGGGCAAGCTGACTGTATCGCGCCGCTACAACCAAGTACCCTTGCTATGTTCCCATCCTGGGGGATTCCGAGGGAGCTGGCCGTACAGGACTTGCCCGTTTTGCGGGTGCAAAGGTAACAAAAATAGTTCATAGTTCATAGTTCACAGTTCACAATATGGGTTCTATTTAATATCTTTTAACGTCTCACACAAAAAAACTATGAACTATGAACTATGAACTATAAACTAAAATTCGTACCTTTGCACCCGATATGACACCACAAGAATATATACAACTAAAAGCGTTTGCACGACAGGACGGAGCATTTCTGGCTTTGTTGTGGATAGGAAGTTTTGTCTGCTACATATTAGGACTGACCAATCCGATGTTAGGATTAGTGGCCATGTTGCTGATATGTTCCACCCCCTTTTTGGCAGCCAGCCGGTTGCGTCATTATCGCGACTATGGTCGTGAGGGCATTATCTCGTTTGCTCGCAGTTACGCCTACACCGTCATGATTTTCTTCTATGCCGGTGTGCTGTTGGCCATTGTCATCTATCTCTATTTTGCCTTTATGGACAAGGGGATGTTTGTTGGAAAACTCATCGAGATATTGCAATCTCCTGAGGGCAAGCAGGCCATCCAGGCTTATGGAATGGAAGCACAGATGGACGAGAACATCAAGTTTCTCGCTGACATGCGCCCCATCGACTTTGCATTAAACATGCTAACAGTCAATATTATTTCCGGATTCTTTCGTGAAAAGTGAAAGCTGCGATTAAGCGAGAGCAGAGCGATGCTTGCATCAGCTATGCCGAGCGTGAGCAGGTTCGATGTGAAACATCAAAAGTGAAAAGTGAAAAGTTTAGAGTTCATAGTTCATAGTTCATAGTTCATAGTTCAATGGTCAATCAAGCATTAAGAAATATGGATATATCAGTAGTAATACCTTTATATAACGAAGACGAATCGTTGCCCGAGCTCTACGAATGGATAGAGCGCGTGATGTCAGCCAATAACTTCACATTCGAAGTGATTTTTGTGAACGATGGTTCTACCGACCACTCATGGGATGTCATCAATAAGTTGGCTCAACAGTCAGAACACGTCAGGGGCATCAAGTTCCGCCGTAACTACGGCAAGAGTCCTGCACTCTATTGCGGTTTCAAGGAAGCAAAGGGCGACGTTGTCATCACGATGGATGCCGACCTTCAAGACTCGCCCGACGAGATTCCTGAGCTGTACAAGATGATCAAGCAAGACGGTTACGACCTGGTGAGCGGCTACAAGCAGAAGCGCCACGACCCACTGTCGAAAACGCTGCCCACCAAACTCTTCAATGCCACTGCCCGCAAGGTGAGCGGCATCAAGAATCTGCACGACTTCAACTGCGGACTGAAAGCCTATCGCAAGGAAGTGGTGAAGAACATCGAGGTGTTTGGCGAAATGCACCGTTTCATACCCTATCTGGCCAAGAATGCTGGATTCGACAAGATAGGCGAGAAGGTGGTACACCACCAGAAGCGCCAGTATGGCAAATCGAAGTTTATGGGTTGGAACCGTTTCGTGAACGGTTATCTCGACCTGATGACCCTTTGGTTCCTTGGCACCTTCGGCAAGAAGCCCATGCACGTCTTCGGATTCTTAGGCACCTTGGTCTTCATCGTCGGTTTCTTTGCAGCCTTCTTCTTGGGAGCAGAAAAAGCCTGGGCGCTCTATCGCAACATCCCCATGCGACTGGTGACCGATTCGCCCTATTTCTATATCGCCCTGACCATGATGATGATTGGTACCCAGCTGTTCCTTGCAGGTTTCCTGGGCGACCTTATCAGTCGCAACAGTGCGGGGCGCAATGACTATCAAATCGAGGAGGAAATCAGATGCGGAGAATAGTTGTTGTTCTTTTCCTGACACTCATCATCCTCCTGGCAGCATGCACCAGTATCGACTGTCCTGTCCAGAACAAAGTGTACACGAACTACAATCTGTATAAGTCAGACGGTTCGGTTGACACACTGACCGTTGACACACTGACCATTGTCACCAAGGTAGCAGACGGTACGCTCGACACCCTGCTGAACCAATCCACGGGCATCACCTATTTCGAGCTTGACATCAGCCACACCCAACCAGAGGACGAGTTCTACCTCTTCCTGAACGACACCCTTGGCAATGCCTATAAGGACACCATCCGCGTCAGGAAGGAAGACCTTCCACATTTCGAGTCCGTTGACTGTGGCATGTCCTACTTCCATAAGTTGACCTCCGTCAGCAACACCAAGTATATCCTCGACTCCGTTGTTATCAGTAACCCAAACGTCAATTATGATACAAACATCGAACATTTCCGCATTTATTTCAAGGCTCGTTATTAGTCTTGTCTTGCTCATGGCAGCGCCCACAGCCCATGCGCAGCTGAAAGTGTTCCGCATGGAGAAGGACTCCATTCCTTTGTTCCGAGGTTTTCAGGTGTCTTTCGACCTCGTTGGTGCAGCCCGTCTGATGTTCGGCGATCGTGGCGAGATAGGAGGAGGCCTGCGCGTCAACCTCCACGACCAGTGGTTTCCCGTCGTGGAATTTGGTATCGGCAAGGCCAATCACAACGCCGACGAACCCACCTATATCGCGTATAAGACCACTGCCCCCTATTTCCGCGTGGGTATCGATATCAACCTGCTGAAGAACAAGCACCAGTCCAACCGCCTGTATGGTGGCATCCGCTATGGCTTCACATCCTATAAGGTTGACATCACCCGAATGGATTTGGAAGACCCCATTTGGGGAACTAAGTCAGACATTGTCGTCGAGGGCATGAAATGCAGCATGCACTGGTTCGAAGTCGTCTTCGGCATCGACGCCAAGATTTTCGGTCCCCTCCATCTGGGATGGGACGTGCGCTACAAGCGTCGCCTCAGCCACAAGGAGGGCGACATCGGACAATCGTGGTATGTACCGGGCTTTGGTGTCAACGACCAGAACAACATCGGACTCAGTTTCAATGCCATCATTGATATTTAACGCCTATGGAAGAATCGCGTAAGAAACGGCTCATCTGGCAATTTCCTTTCCTCGCCCTGCTGATTGTCGGCACTGTTCTCATCATCCGTCAACAGCGCAATCTGCCCTATCATACTGACAGGGGACAGATATTCGGCACCTTCTACACCATCGTCTATCAGGCCGACCGTGATTATCACGACGACATCAGGGCAGCCCTGTTGCAGGTTGACTCAGCCCTCTCGATGTTCAACCAGCAGTCGGTCATCTCACGCATCAACCAGTCAGACGGTGGCGCCACCAACCAGATGTTTCTCGATGTTTACAAGAAAGCCATACAGGTTTCCGAAGAAACTGACGGAGCTTTCGACATCACCGTAGCCCCACTGGTCAATGCCTGGGGTTTTGGTTTCAAAAACGGAGCAATGCCCACCCCTCAGCAGGTTGACTCCATCCGCCAGTTCGTGGGATGGAAGAAAGTCAGTCTGAAGGGCACCACCATCCATAAAACCGATCGTCGTGTGATGCTCGACTGTTCCGCCATTGCCAAAGGCTACGGAGTCGATGTAGCAGCCAAGGTGCTCAGCGACAAGGGCATCACCAACTATATGGTCGAGATAGGAGGCGAGATCATCACTCACGGCATCAGTCCCAAGCGTCTGCCGTGGAAGGTGGGTGTCATCAAACCCACAGACGACTCGCTCGCTACAGGCAATGAATACCAGACCATTCTCAATGTCACCGACAAGGCAATGGCCACCAGTGGCAACTATCGCAATTTCTATTATAAAGGTGGCAAACGCTATGCCCATACCATCGACCCCAAGACGGGCTATCCCGTTCAGCATAGTCTCCTGTCTGCCACCGTGCTGGCCAGCGACTGTGCCACAGCCGATGCCTATGCCACCTCGTTTATGGTGATGGGACTGCAGGGAGCCCAACGTCTCCTGGAGCGTCACAAGGAACTGATGGCCTACCTCATCTATAGCGACCAGAACAACGAACTCAAAGTATGGTTCTCGCCCACCCTCAAGGACGAAATAGAGCCTTAAAGTAGTTCATAGTTCATAGTTCATAGTTCATAGTTCATAGTTCATAGTTCATAGTTTAGATGTCCGCACCACTCCACCTATACGACAAGCTGCTGCAGTTCACCCTCTTTCAGGGCATGAGTCATGCCGACCTGATGGAAGTGGTGACACATACCAAGATAGGATTCCACAAATTCCCCAAAGGCAAGTGCCTCGTCGAAGCTGGCGACCCCTGCAACCGACTCGCCTTCCTCATCAACGGCACCGTTCAGGCAGAGCATGTTGCCGACAATCGGGCCTATCGCGTCGTGGAGAGTCTGCAGGCACCCTATCTGCCTGAACCAGAGCGACTGTTCGGCATACATCAGCAATATGCCTACACCTACACCACCCTCTCGGATGTCAATCTCATCACCATCGACAAACAGGAAGTCATGTTGCTGTTGGAAACACAGCTCGTGTTCCGCCTCAATATGCTCAACATGATGGCTACCGACACCCACCGACTGCTTCACCACCCCTGGCGCACCTGTCCCAAGACATTGCGCGAACGACTCATCCACTTCTTCTTTGCCCACTGCCAGTATCCTGCAGGCGCCAAGACCTTCTACATTCTGATGAAGCAACTGGCAGACCTGCTGAACGACAGCCGCCTCGACATTTCGCAGACACTCAACGAGATGCAGGCCGACGGGCTACTCTCTCTCCATCGAGGTCGCATCGAAATTCCCATGATTGAGCGCCTGCTGATGTAACATTGACCATTGAACTATGAACTATGAACTATGAACTATGAACTATGAACTCTAAACTTTTCACTCTTCACTTTTCACTTCTCATTTCTCTCCTCTTCCTGTCATCCTGTCGGCAACAGGCTGCAAAGGCCTATGTCACCGAGCTCGACAGCAACGACAGTCTCTCCATTCTCATGGGCAACTCCGAGATGACCCGCTATCACAGCGACAAGTTAGACATCGACATCACCTATCCCTCGTTCCTTCGTCACCAGTACTTAGAAGAAGACCAGATGGAAGTCTTCATGGACGAAGACGTATCGCTGTCGTATATGGTCGAACATCTTGACGACAATCTGCATCGTTCGCCCGGACAGACCATGATGGGAATGGGTGCCGAACTGCTGGAGGCTGGCGACAACTACTCCATCCACACAGGTCAGGACGACGATTTGGAATACTATGGCAAAGTGATTGACGACAGTCTTCGTTTCATCACCGTCATCCTGCGCTATCATCCCCGCCATGCCCAAGCCGTCGAACCCCTCAAGCAACTCGTCCTTCAAGTTTCGCAAGTTCCTAACTTGCCAGTTTTAACTGATAAAGTCCAACGAAATGACTGAGTTTGTCCGACCGATTCAAGAGCGTATCGAAGATTTCCTCATCCTCGATATTGAAGCACTCTGCAATCATGCGGACCATCTCAAGTATCATATCCCAGATTCTCTCAGTGAGAGTGAGCTCCACGCTGCCCTTGACAGCATCATTGAAGAGTCCGCCCACAGTCTCGTAGTCAGAGAAGCGCTTGGCGGTGGAGAGCAGATTGTACTGCATGGCCGTGATTACAGTCATGGCAATCTGCGAGGAGAAGTTCTTGGACGAGCCAAGCGGCAAAGCCGAGCGGCGCATCTGGTACTTTCCGAGTCCCAGGTTCTGCTTGCTCTCCTTGAATACGACTTCCAGAGACCAACGTCTGGAGTAAATCCTGTAGGCCTCGAAGAAATCGAGCTTGCGATTGGTGGTAATCCCTGTGCTCTTTTTTGCGACCTTATCTCAACAAATTTTTAACATGCGAAACTTGAATAATATGATAGATATTCGATTGAAGGTATTTCAGAGTGTGGCTCGAAACTTGAGCTTTACCAAGGCTTCTCAAGAGCTTTTTATCAGTCAGCCTGCCAT
>ONDP01000024.1 GCA_900316645.1 uncultured Prevotellaceae bacterium | reverse complement strand
GACCCTGAATGCATACAGCATTATGCCAACAGGAAATTGTAGAATGACTCTGAACACTTATAATAATCAAAGCCCCGACCTGCAGATGCAAGCCGGGGCTTTCTGGATTATATATGGAATGGCAACTATGACATGAAGTGCATGATATGACGGGATGACGTTACTTTGGCATCGTAGATGACAGTCAGCTTTGATGCTGCAATACGAGAGTCAAGCCGATTTACAGATGACTGAGTAGCACCTTGTTTCTTTGACCTTCGGTCGAGCCTGCTCATGCTCGGATGATTCGGAGCAAGCTCCAATCTTCACTCGCTTAATCGCAGCCTTCTGGCTTCCTTCCAACGGGGGAAGAACTTGTCCATCAGTGCATGGAAGCGGGTATTATGACTGGGCTCCAACAGATGGCACAGTTCATGAACCACCACATGCTCGACACACCATTCCGGCAACAGCAACAGATAGGCAGAGAAGCAGATGGACTTGTTCCTGACATTGCAGACACCCCACCGTGAAATCATTGCCTTGTAATAGACCACAGAAGGTTTTACACCCATCTCCTTGGAGTGACTCTCGACCATCGGCTCTATCAGGGCTTTCAGTCGCCGCAGGGCGTCGTCAGCCTGCTCCCTCGTCCTTAGCGGCAACTGATTATAAAACTCAGCCCTGCGCTTCTGGCTCTCGCCGTTTTTCTTACGTGCCTCGGCAATCCACTCGCGGTGTTCGTCAATGAATCGCTCGACCTCGGACTTTGGAATGCCAATGGGTGCCGAAACATGCACATCGCCGTTCTTCACGATACGCATCGACAGCCTCCTGGTTCTCCTGTATGTCACCTGTATTGCCATATCAATCAAGAAAAAAAGTAGTTACTTCACTATTTTCCTGCCACCCTGAATGTAGAGGCCCCGACGGGGATGGAGGACACGCTGACCACTGAGATTATAGTAGGGCTGGGCGGTGGCGTCGGCATCGGTGCGACGAACATCAATGGACGTGGGACCATAGGTGGTGGCGTCGATAATCAGATTCTCGAAATTCGTGGGCATGCCAATGGGTTGGAAACTGGCACGGAACGGTGAACAGGTGGTAGTCTTGGGAATGATGCTGCCACCCTTACCATCGGCAAAACTGAAGGTCTCGACATCGGGATATGCTGCTTTCACGAAGGTGCCTACAAAGTTGTAACGACCTGCAGTCATTGCGTAAACGCTGTCGCAGACTTCAACATTCGTCGCAGAGAAGGTGACGGGATTGGTCAGTTTCTTGTCGGACTTCAGACGAAGGAACATCGGTGAGCCAATCACTGGCATTTCATCGGTATTCGTGAGATAGACCTTGCCAGGCAGATCAGCATAGAGCAGCATCTTGTCGAGGGTGAACGCCTCGCCACCGGCTTCGCATTTCTGGGCTGTAAACGGGAGCATCAGTGTGGTGAAAGTATTGTATTCATCATCGGCGAAGGTGCGCTTATACGTTATTTTCTTAGCTGTGAACCAATAGGGTGTCATGAAGTCGTAGCCGTCAGTCAACGTGATGTTTTCTGCTGTCTGAGCGTTATTGGCGAACACAACCACGTTGCGCCCCTGTAAAGCAGCAGGCTTGGGGTCGGTATCATCCAAGAAATAAAGGCAGTTGGGATTACTGTTGGGAGTCAGCGTTTTCACACCGACGGCATTCAGTTCCACAGCGAGGGCATCATCAGGTACGGTAAAGTCTTCTTTTGCCGGGAAGGACTGCAATGAGCGATCTTTCTTATACACATTGATACCTGCCGCCATTTCAATGGGCGAATAGATGTCCGTCTTGTCGTTGTTCTCGTCGTTATTATAGGTTGTCTGTACCCATAAAGCATATTTACCGAACAATTCGAACTTGTCGGTATAGAACTTGGTTTCGACGCTCTTTCCCGGTTCGATGATTACTTCCTTCGGGCCCCATACGTCGATGGGCTCGTACTCGATAGTTTGGTCGGGGTTCTCTTTACCTTTATAAATGATAACACTGACGAGACCCCTGTAATTCTTATCGGAAGAAGGATTTTTCATAGTGACAGTCATATCCAGCTCACGTCCCATTATCACGTATTGCTTAGACCTGTCGCTATAAGGTTTCTCTTCCTTCACATTCTTCAGCGTCATCGTTTTTTCCAACAGGATGTCGTTGTTATACTCGGTGCCTTCATAGGGTTTAATGACCAGATCAACAGGATTGCCCAGCAGAGTGGTTTCAATGAGAATATAGGTCTTATAGGTTTTAGCCTCGCCTGCAGAAAACTTGAATTCAACATCGACAGTCTTTCTTGCAGGCAGACAAGCCCTGACTTCTTTGAGGGGTTCGGCACTTATCATAGTACCGTCGCTTGACTCACTGAGGATGAGGATAGCGTCGTAATCGAAGTCACTTTTGTTGGTGATGTTTGCCGTAGCTGTCACTTCGCAACCTTCCTGCAGGACTCCTGAGTATGTGATGCTGTTGACCTGCAGACGAAACGGGCGGGGATGAGAAATCATGGTGAGCTGATTGCCACTGATATTGACGTCAATGTAGTTTGAATTGACATCTTCATTCTGCTCCCACTTTTCTACACCCTGCACACGGCTGACGGGATAGAGTTCATAATGGCCGTCGGCAAGTCCCTGGCCGAAGGTGATGGCGCCCTGAATATTTTCCAGGTATTTATCGTATTTCACCGTTTTTCCCTTGGCAGCCTCGACGGCCTTCACCAGTTTTTTGTCCTTATCATAGAGTCCCAATCCTATGTCGTAGGTATTGTCTTTTGAGAGTTTGCTCAGGTTATGAAGCACCATGTCGATCTTCACGGCAGGGAAGTCGGTATCGCCGCTGCGCTGCATCTGTGAGGGGGTATCCATCGTCAGCATGAATCCTGCAGTGGTCAATGTCTCGTCATAGGAATAAGGGGTTTTAGTGGGCACGACGCCTGTTACGATTTCATAGGGGAAATGACGAATGGTTTTCTTTGGATAATGCGCACCGACTGACAGTTGGAAGAAACCGTCTCTTCCACCGTCCCATCCCCAGTTGATGTGGAAATAGTCGCCCAGTTTGTATCCGTCGATGATAAACTCATGTCCGTCACCACCACAGACAACAGGGCGTTTCTTTTCCAGTTCGTTGTAAATCATCATCTGCCACTCCCATTCTGTCACAAGGGGACGACGCGTCACCTCGATGCTGTCGCTATCGTAACCGAAGAAACGGACAAGACCGAGTGACATCTTATAGGAATCTGACGACGAGGCCGTGCCGAAATAGTCCATTTGGCAGGCAGAACCACAGTATTGCATCAGCGTTGCCACAGCATCGCACGCCTCCTTCGTCGATTTCTCGTTGTATTCGTCAGTCATAGCAGCCCAATTGAAGGTGATTGAGGGCAGTTCCGGAATCTGCTTGGTAGCAGGAAGGACAGGTGTCGCTCCCTTCGGCCACTCGTTATACTTCATCAGCATAGCCATTGCCGTAGCCACACAACCCGTAAAACCATGTATCTCCTTATCGCCATCCTTGACCATAGGTGTCAGGTTGTTATAGGGTTTACCGGGTTCTCCCCCCTGTCCCCAATGCTGTTTGATAAGCGGTGCTATCTCGTTCTTCAGCAAATATTCCTGTTCCTGATTATCAGCGGCATCACCATCGCCCTGCTCTGCCTCAGTAATCTGCTGGGCATAGCTCTTCAGCAGTTCCATCATAGCAGGAGGCATATTGCCGTCGAGGGCTCCCTGAGGGGCATAGCCTAAGACATCCTTGGTGCGGTCGCTGGCAGAAACAATGACGTAGCCCCCACCCTCCAAATTAAAGGTATGCAGTTGGCGGATGCCCGTCTCTGCCGTCCGTAACTGAATGTCAGCCGCAGCACGGCGTCCTCCTGACAGTTGCGAGACAAAGGCCTTGGCTTTCGCCATTGCCTGTTGTTGGCTGACGTCAGCAGCCTGAACGGTGGAACAGGCGACAATGGTCAGTAGCGATAAGATAAATTTCTTCATAGTTATAATCGTATTGTTTGTTACTCTAATTGCGTTGCAGTGATGCAAGGATAGACAAAGGTAATAATAAGGTGATAAAAACAACAATAGGGGGGTGGCTTTTATATATTTTTAGCAGTTTCCGAGACCAGCGGAATTCTTAAAAAAATGTAACTGACAAGGGAATTGAGTACCACTTTGGCTATTATTTCCTATATTTGCAACAACTTTAAAACTTAACACCCAAAAAGAATTTATGAAAAGATCTTTTATAGCTATCATCATGCTGGCAGGATGGATGCAGACAGCTTGCGCCCAGCATACCATAGAGAGTATTCGCAAGGCTTATCAGGAAAACTGGGAAGTGATTAACATGATGAGTGACAATTTCCCATCAGACGGCATCCCACCCGAATACTACCATGTGCATGTGGCCCAGAATCTGCCAGGCACAGGAGGTCATCAAGAGAACGTGCGCTATTATTATGGCGAACTGGAAAGTGACGAGGATGTGATATATCCGCCCCACTACCTGAAGTTCGTGACATCTAAATACAACTTTGCTGCACGTGAGTTCTACGAGGAATATCTGTATGACAACAAGGGACACCTGATGTTTGTCTATGCCCGCACACCCGACGTGGATTTCCCCAAGATGCACGAAATCAGACTCTATTACGATGGCAAGAAACTATTACGTCTGCAAGTGAAGGAAGCTACCGACTTGGAGTATTTTGACGATAAAGCCATCAAGAAGGCTACGTTTAAGGAAGTATATACCGGGACAAAGATTCCATCGGAGTATGAGCCCTTTATAAAACAATACACCTCAAGGGCAGAACGCTTCCTTGAGGTGTTTAAAAGCATCGACAACAACACTTATCTCTGAGCCTGACGGCCAATAGCGAGGGCTTTGATGTTGGCATCGACGATGGCTTCGCCCTTGCGACCGAAGACGCGGCGAATGGCGTCTTCCAGTTTCTCGTACTCAATGCCCAAAGCCTTCTGGGCAGCACCCAGCAGGATGACATTGGCAGAACGAGGTACACCATTGTCCTTGGCAGCCTGCTCGATGTCGAGCATGATGACATTCTTGAGCTGAGAGAGATCGGACTTCAGTTTCTCAATATCGGGATAGTTGGGGATATTGATGAACGGTGTGCTCGACGTGATAATCCAACCCTCGCTGGAGAGGAAGGGCAGATAGCGGAGCGCCTCCATGGGCTCCATCGAGATAATAACGTCTGCCCCACCCTTCGGAATGAGGTCGCTCGCAATGGGATTGCTTGAGATACGGAGGTTTGACTGCACATCGCCTCCACGTTGTGACATACCGTGTACTTCCGCCTGCTTGATGTACAAGTTTTCGTTCATGGCGGCTTCGCCTATGATGGTTGCAATGGAGAGGATTCCCTGTCCTCCTACACCACAAAGAATGATATCTGTCTTCATTTCTTTTTCACTTTTGATTTCTCATTTCTCATTTCTCACTTCTCATTTCTCATTTTTCTCCGCAGCCTTCTTCTGCTTGAGATGACGCTGGAGGGTCTGCATGCACTCACGACGTGGAATGATGACGCTGACTCCGTGATAGTTGATTTCATCACGAATGGTCTTCGTGATTTCCTCCATATTCTTTGGCAGTGGAACAACCACCTTCAGATGTTCGTCGGAGAGTCCGAGTCCGCGACAGATAGCCTCAAACTTATTGGTGCCTGCAGAATCCTGACCACCCGTCATAGCAGTTGTCAGATTGTCGGAAATGATGACGGTGATGTCGGCATTCTCGTTGATAGCATCAAGCAATCCTGTCATTCCGGAATGTGTGAAGGTGGAGTCGCCGATAATGGCAACGGCAGGCCACTGTCCGGCATCAGAAGCTCCCTTAGCCATCGTGATAGAAGCACCCATATCAACACAAGAATGGATGGCTTTGTAAGGTGGCAGGAAACCGAGTGTGTAGCAACCGATATCACCAAAGACCCGGGCATTGGGATAGTCGAGCAGCACTTGATTGAGGGCTGCATAGACGTCACGATGGCCACAGCCCTGACAGAGTGCCGGTGGACGAGGTACCACATCTTCGCAAGAGGCAAAGCCTTCGTCTGTTGAAAGCTGACAACCGGCAATCGAGAACTGTGCCAGTGCCTGCTTGATGCAGTCGGGATTCAGTTCTCCCGTGCGAGGCAACTCGCCCGAAAGACGGCCCTTGATGACAGCATTGCCCGGCATAACGCCACGCACCTGATCCTCGATGAAGGGCTGTCCCTCCTCGGCAATCAGCACGTATTCACAATCGTCGGTCATACGGCGAATGAGTTTCTTGGGAATAGGATACTGCGAAATCTTCAGTACAGGGAACGGACAACCGTCAGGGAAGCACTCCATCAGATAGTTATAGGCAATACCACTGGCAATGACACCCAGTTCGCGATTGTCGGCATCTATATACCTATTATATTTACTATCGACAGCCATTTGTTCCAACAGGGGCTGCTGTGCCGTTACAATGTCGTTACGCTTACGGGCAAAGGCTGGCAGCAACACCCAACTGGATGCTTGAGCATTGTAGTTGAGCTCGTTTTGTGGACGCGGAACGTCCACACACTCGACGACGGCACGTGAGTGGGCCATACGGGTGGTGACGCGCATCAGTACTGGCAGGTGCATTTGTTCAGAGAGATCGAAAGCCTCCTGCATCATGTCGTAAGCCTCCTGCTGAGAACTGGGTTCCAAGGTGGGAACCATCGCAAACTTGCCATAGAAACGAGAGTCCTGCTCGTCCTGCGAAGAATGCATCGAGGGGTCGTCAGCTACCAGCACGACAAGACCACCATTGGTGCCCGTCATTCCAGAATTGACAAACGGGTCGGCACACACATTCAGGCCGACATGTTTCATACAAACCAGTGCGCGTTTGCCCATGAACGACATACCAAGGGCAGCCTCCATCGCTGTTTTCTCGTTGGTTGACCAGCGGCTGTGTACGCCACGCTCCTTAGCCAGTGGCGACGCCTGGATATACTCTGTGATTTCAGTTGAGGGAGTTCCCGGATAGGCATAAACACCACTCAGACCTGCATCAAGTGCACTCTGAGCAATAGCCTCGTCTCCCAATAAAAGTTTCCTCATATTCTTGTAAAGTTTAAATTTCTAGCTTGCAAAGGTAATGATTTTAGTTGTAAAAACAAAAAAATTCAAATATATTCACTTTCTCTTCGCTAAATCGAAAAAAAAAAGTAACTTTGTACCCTGATATGGAAAAGGTGATACTGGGCATTGATCCAGGAACGAACATCATGGGTTACGGTGTGCTGAAAGTAAAGGACGGCAAAGCTGAAATGGTGACGATGGGTGTGATAGACCTGCGGAAGTTTGGCGATGCCTATCTGAAGCTGGGGCATATCTTTGAGCGCGTGACGGGTATCATTGATGCCTATCTGCCCGACGAAATGGCTATCGAGGCTCCCTTCTTCGGCAAAAACGTGCAGTCGATGCTGAAATTGGGGCGTGCACAAGGTACTGCCATTGCTGCTGCTATTCACCACGGTGTGCCCATCCATGAGTATGCACCGCTGAAAATCAAAATGGCCATTACGGGCAACGGCAGTGCCTCGAAAGAGCAGGTGGCAGGTATGTTGCAGCGACTGTTGAAATTCGACGAGGATGCGATGGTGAAGTTCATGGATGCTACCGATGCCCTCGGAGCTGCCTATTGTCACTTCATGCAGATGAACCGTCCCGAATCGCAGGCGCACTACCGAGGATGGAAAGACTTTATTAACAAGAATCAAGGAAAGGTAAGCAAGATATGCAAAAAATAACGGCTATAGTAGGAAAGAATGGAAGCGGAAAAACACTCTACGTCGAGGCACTGCGCAAACAGATGGCCAGCGACAGACTGAGATATATCGCCTTCAGCGACTCATACGGACCCGCCGTTGACAAAACCTACTATCTACAACTGCGCTGGAACCAGCACGACATAGACCCCGAGACACCAAATGTGGGCGAACTGCTGGAACGCGCATACCAGCTGGCAGGTGACGACACTCCCGAACGCAGACAACTGCAGAAACATCTTTATGAGCTGTTCCATATGGAGCCACTGCTCGATAAGTATATCATCACACTGTCGAGTGGAGAACTGCGTAAGTTTCAACTCACGAAGACGCTCTTTGCCAACCCTTCGCTGCTGATTATGGAAAACCCCTTCATTGGACTGGATGCTGAGACACGCGACCAGTTGAAGGATCTGTTGGCACTGCTGATTGAGAAACATGAGATAGACATCATTCTGGTGCTGTCGAAAACCGACGACCTGCCAACCTCGGTATCGGAGGTCATTGAGATTCGCGACACCCACGTGATGCCCCCCTGCACAAGAGAGGAATTCCTGTTCCGTCAGCACGACGTGCCTGAACACGTGCTGAGCAATGAGAAACGTGACGCCATACTGAACCTGCCTTATCATGACAATGACTATCATTCGGACGAGGTCATCAAAATGCAGAATGTAAGCATACGCTATGGCGAGCGCACGATTCTGAAAGACCTGAACTGGACCGTACATAACGGAGAGCGCTGGGCTTTGTCAGGACAAAACGGCAGTGGCAAATCTACCCTACTCTCGCTGGTGTGTGCAGACAATCCACAAAGCTATGCCTGTGACATCACGCTCTTCGACCATCAGCGCGGCACGGGAGAAAGCATCTGGGAAATCAAACGCCACATCGGCTATGTCTCGCCCGAGATGCACCGTTCGTATCAGCGCGACCTGCCTGTGGTACGCATTGTGGCCAGCGGATTGAAGGACAGCGTAGGACTGTATGTAAAACCCAATAGCGACGAGATAGCCATCTGTAAATGGTGGCTTGATATTTTCGGCATGGAGGGGAAATACAACCACTCGTTCATGAAACTGTCGAGTGGCGAACAGCGACTGGTGCTGCTGGCACGTGCTTTCGTGAAAGACCCACAGTTGCTCATCCTCGACGAGCCTCTGCATGGACTCGACCTTTGGAACCGCCGTCTGGTGAAGGACGTGATAGAGACCTTCTGTCAGCGACGCAACAAGACGATGGTGATGGTGACCCACTACGAGGAAGAACTGCCCAACGTCATTACCCATAAGAAATATTTAATAAAACAAGTATAACCATTTTAAAATGAAGAAGATAATGAAAAAGACTTTAATAGCTCTCATGCTCTTTGTCGGCATGAATGCTCAGGCACAGGAGGTGTATAATGAACTCCGTAAAAGCAACAAGGCTGTCGTTGAAAATCCCAATGCCCACACACTGGCACGACACATCAGTCAGTTTAAACTGGATGCGCTGGACTACCTGGCTATCAAGATGCAGGAGGATATGCCCGACTCAACAGTCTATTTCCTCGACCGTCAGGCAATGGCTATGGACAACTATGTACAGCTTTACATCAAGAAACTGGTAGAGTATAACAACCTGCCCCAGAACATGATTGACGAGATGACAAAGATGTTTATGGAAACATCGAAGAACACGCCGCTCTTCAAGGATAAGGACAAGGAAATGACGCTTAACTACTATGCAAGCGGTGAGAGTCTGATTCGTTTCTCGCTTGACTGCGACTGGGAAAAAGCCTATGCTATCATCGAAAAGAAAATCAACAAGAAATAATAATCATTATACGTTAAATTAATATCAGCTATTTATGGAAAGAACATGGAGATGGTTTGGCAAGAAAGATAAGATAACACTTGCCCAGCTAAAACAAATCGGTGTTGAGGGCATCGTGACTGCCCTGCACGACGTACCTCTTGGTGAGGTATGGACGCGCGAAAAGATTCGCGACCTGCGGGAGTATATCGAATCGTACGGTATGCGCTGGAGTGTGGTAGAGAGTCTGCCTGTAGTAGAGACTATCAAGTATGCCGGACCCGACAGGGACGAACAGATAGAGGTGTATAAGCAGTCGCTCCGCAACCTATCGGCAGAAGGCATCCACTGCATCTGCTATAACTTCATGCCAGTACTTGACTGGGCTCGTACTGATTTGCTGCACACGAATCCAAACGGTTCGACAAACCTCTATTTCAACTATGCCGAGTTTGCCTATTTCGACATCTATATCCTGAAGCGTCAAGGCGCAAGGGAGGAATGGGCTGACTTCGTAATGAGAAATGAGAAAGGTGAAAAGATAAATAGGAATGTGCTGGCAGAATGCGACGAACTGGCTAAGACAATGACACCTGAGAAGGATCATAAGCTGGTGGAGAACATCATCATCAAGACACAGGGCTTCGTCAGCGGTAATTTCTCGGAGAACGACAAGGCTCCGATTGAGAAGTTCCGTCAGTTCCTGGATTTGTATAAGGGCATCGACAAGAACCAGCTCCGTGAGAACATGAAATACTTCCTGGAGGCTATCATGCCTGTCTGCGAGGAATGCGACATGAATATGTGTGTTCACCCCGACGATCCCCCCATCGAAATTCTCGGACTGCCACGTATCGTACGTACAGAAGAAGATATCCGCTGGTTCCTCAATGCCGTTCCCAACAAGCACAATGGTCTGACGTTCTGTGCAGGAAGCCTGTCGGCTGGTGCCTATAACAATGTAGTGAAAATGGCGAAGGAGTTTGCGCCACGCACTCATTTCGTGCATCTGCGTTCGTGCCATATCTTCCCCAACGGCGACTTCACCGAAGCCAGTCACCTGGGTGGACGTGCCGACTTAATTGAGCTATGTCGCATTTTCGAGAAAGAGAATCCCGCCCTGCCCATGCGCGTTGACCACGGTATGACCTTTACCGATGAGCCTGGCGGCATCATGGACGAGTCGAGTCATGGGCATAATGCCGGCTACACGCTGTTGGGCCGTTTGTTTGCCCTTGGACAGGTGCAGGGCATTCTGGCTACCGTTGACCGTGAAATGGGAATTGAATATAAACAACCAGGATTCTTTGATTAATTGAGAATTGATAATTTGTAATTGAATAATGAAACTAAATGATATTTTTAGCGGTAATTATAATGCCGCAGAATGGGAAGCCAAAGGTTACCAGCTTCCTAAGTTCGACATCAAGGCTGTTCGCGAGAAGACCGCCAAGGAGCCAACATGGGTACACTTCGGAGGCGGAAATATTTTCCGTGCCTTCCCCGCAGCTATCCTGAATGACGCATTGAATACAGGTAAGTACGATCGTGGCGTCATTGTAGCAGAGACCTTCGATTTCGAGGTAGTTGACAAGGCCTATACTCCTTATAACAATCTGTCGCTGCTTGTCTCACTGCAAAGCGATGGCAACATTGAAAAGAAAGTGATTGCCTCTGTTACTGAGGCTTTGAAAGCCGACCCACAGTTCAACGACTGGCAGCGTCTGGTGGAGATATTCCGCAACCCGAGTTTGCAGATGATTTCATTCACCATCACAGAGAAGGGTTATGGTTTCAACGAGGCTGATCTGGCTCGTGGCTTGCAACCTGTATTTGCAATGGGTAAAGTTTGTGCCCTACTCTATGAGCGTTTCAATGCCGGAAAACTGCCTCTCACCGTACAGTCGATGGATAACTGCTCGCATAATGGCGACAAGGTGAAGGCTGGTGTCTTTGCCTACGCAGAACGATGGGCAAAGGACGGATTGGTTCCTGCCGATTTCATTGACTATCTTAAGGACGAGACGAAGATTACCTTCCCTTGGTCGATGATTGACAAGATAACACCGCGTCCTCACGAGAAAGTAAAGGAGATGTTGGCTGCTGACGGTTTTGAGGACAACAATTATATCGAGACAGAGAAGCATACCTTCACGGCTCCTTTCGTGAATGCCGAGGAAGTGCAGTATCTCGTGATAGAAGACAACTACACCAACGGTCGTCCCCCACTCGATTTGGGCGGTGCCCTCTATACCACCCGTGAGACAGTGGATAAGGTTGAGACGATGAAGGTAACCACCTGTCTGAACCCACTGCATACAGCTATGTCAATCTATGGTTGCATGTTGGGCTATACCCTTATTTCGGCAGAAATGAAAGACGAAGACCTGCGCGCCTTCATCCAGAAAATCGGTTATATGGAGGCTATGCCTGTAGTGACTGACCCAGGTGTGCTGAATCCTTATGAGTTTATTGGTGACGTGCTGAACAAGCGTTTGCCCAACCCCTTCATGCCGGATGCACCACAGCGTATCGCTATGGACACTTCACAGAAGCTGCCCATCCGCTTCGGTGAGACGCTGAAGAAATACATTGCCCGTGGTCTTGACAAGCGTAACCTCGTGCTGATTCCTTTGACACTGGCAGGTTATGCCCGTTATCTGAAAGGAGTGAAAGACGACGGTACTGCCTTCGAGCCTTCACCCGACCCCATGCTGGCAGAACTGCAGGCTATTGTAGCGCCACTGGAAATTGGCAAAGAGGATCAGGATTACAGTTGTCTGAAGCAGTTGTACACACGTAAAGACGTGTTCGGACTTGACCTCTATGAGGCAGGACTGGGCGAGCAGATTGAGGGCATGGTGAAGGAACTGTATGCCGGCAAGGGTGCTGTACGTCAGACACTGCATAAATATGTCGTAGCAAGATAAACAACTACAGATGACGAGAAAGAAGAAACCACTACCCCTATTGGAGAATATCACCATCACAGACTTTGCGGCTGAGGGAAAAGCCTTAGCGCGAGTCGATGATATGGTGGTATTCGTTCCATGGGCAGTTCCAGGTGACGTTTGCGACCTGCAAGTGCGTAGAAAGAAACACAGTTTCATGGAGGCAGAGATAGCCTGTCTTCACACACCAAGTCCGTTGCGCATCAAGCCCTTCTGCCAGCACTTCGGCGTGTGTGGCGGATGTAAGTGGCAACAGCTGCCCTATGAGGAGCAGCTGAAGATGAAGCAACAACAGGTTTACGATCAACTGACACGTATCGGTAAAGTAGCGTTGCCTGAGTTCCGTCCTATTCTTGGTAGTGTAAAGACCAGAGAATATCGCAACAAACTTGACTTTGGATGTGCCAACAAGCGTTGGCTAACCAGTGAAGAGTTAAAGGATGAGCAGATAGAAAAGGATGTTCCTGCTATAGGTTTCCATATTACAGGAGCTTTCGACAAGATATTGCCCATTGAGAAATGCTGGCTGATGGACGATGTGCAGAATCAGATTCGCAATGAGATATGCAACTATGCCATCAGGCAGAACATCAGTTTCTTCGACCTACGTCAACAAGTAGGACTCTTGCGTGACGTCATCATCCGTAACTCGAATACGGGAGAGCTAATGGTGATTATACAGTTCCACTACGACGAAGAGGATGACGAGCAGAAAGCTCAAGAACTGTTGCAACACGTAGCCGACACGTTTCCACAGATTACATCGCTGATGTATCTCAACAACCAGAAGTGTAACGACACAATTGGTGACCAAGAGATACTGACCTTCAAAGGCAACGACCATATCTACGAGACGATGGAGGAACTGCGCTTTAAGGTGGGACCAAAATCATTCTATCAGACGAATACCGAACAGGCGTATCATCTATATTGTGTGGCTCGTGAGTTTGCCTTCGGTTCTCCCCTCACTTTGGAGGGTCAGGGAGAGGCTCCTTTGGTATATGACCTCTATACCGGTACAGGTACTATTGCCAATTTCGTAGCCAAGAAAGCACGAAAGGTGATAGGTATTGAATACGTGCCTGAAGCTATTGAAGATGCTAAAGTCAACTCGCAGGAGAATCACATCGACAATACGCTGTTCTTTGCCGGTGACATGAAGGACATTCTGACAGATGACTTCATTGCCGAACATGGTCGGCCTGACGTCATCATCACTGACCCACCCCGTGCAGGTATGCATCCTGACGTGGTGAAGACTATCCTCAAGGCTGCACCACAACGTATCGTCTATGTCAGTTGTAATCCTGCGACTCAGGCTCGTGACTTGCAGGAACTGGATAGCGACTACCAGGTTGTTGCAGTACAACCTGTGGATATGTTCCCCCACACGCCACATGTAGAAAATGTTGTATTATTAAATAAACGATAAAGACATATATGAAAAGACTTCTAATCCTTGCCCTCCTGACAACGGGTTATGCATTCACGATGAATGCACAAAATGAACAAGAAAGTGAGAAAAAGAGACCTCTGATAGAATTGCCCCAATGGGTCAAGAACATTAAGTTCAGTGGTTATGCCATTCTGCAGTATCAGGGACAAGACCAGGAAGGTGCCAAGTCGCACTCCTTCAATCTCCGACTGGCTCGTTTCATTCTGGATGGAAAGATCAGCGACTTTGACTGGCGTATTCAGATTCAGGGAACGAATGTCAAAGGCCCTGGTGAACCTACCGTCCAGCTGGTTGACCTCTATGCTGAATGGCGCCGATTCCCAGAATTCAAAATACGCGCTGGACAATTCAAACGTGCCTTCACTTTTGAGAACCCTACCCACCCCATCACACAGGGATGGCGCGCATATGCCGATGTGATAAACCGTCTGTCAGGCTTCGGCGACAGAGCGGGCGAGAAATCATCAGGTGGTCGTGACATTGGTATTCAGTTATCAGGTGACATTCTGCCTAACAGCAATGGGCGCAAACTGCTGCACTATCAGATTGGTGTCTATAATGGTGAGGGTATCAACCGTGGAGATAAAGACAATCGTAAAGACATCATAGGAGGTATCTGGGTGATGCCTATCAAGGGATTGCGTTTGGGTGTGTTCGGATGGACTGGTAGTCACGGTGATATGACGATAGGTCAGGAAACGGTACACACAGGACTCTACAACCTTGATGCAGAGGGAAATCCCGTCGAGATTACCCAGACCAAGGCCATCACTGCCAGTGTTCCTTTGAACCGTTATTGTCTTTCGGCAGAGTATTCAAAGGACGAATATATGTTCCGCGCTGAGTATATTCACTCGCAGGGTTGGGGAAGCGGCAGTGTAGGAAACTCAGTCATCAACTATGCCATAGGGGATAAGGCTGACGGTTGGTATGCCTTCGGTATTGTACCCATTATCAAATCGAAGTTGCATGCTAAGGCCCGTTATCAAACCTATCGCGTGAAGAAAGAATGGGGTTCAGCCAAAACTTCGTATGAAGTTGGTTTGAACTATTTCTTCAACAAGCACATGGAGATGCACCTCGAATATGCTCGCATCAACGATAAGAGTCTGAAAATAGAGAATCACAGTTATAACTTGGTGGACTTGGAATTTGATTTCAAATTCTAATCAACGAGGAAAAACATACTGATACACAGAGCCGTGCTGACCATCGCCAGTGCGGCTCCTATTATATATAAGGTACGCACGGGAAAGCGATAGCCGAAAACTCGATGTGCATACGTATGAATCATCACGAGGTCGAGCAAGTGGGCTATCAGAATGGCAATACCCGTTCCTACCAATCCCCACTGACGATAGCACCACATTACAAGCAGGACGAAAGCCAGGAAATAGGTTGTTTCCAAAACCAGATAAGCCAGAGAACGTCCACGAGCCAATGTGAGATAAGCTACGGGCAGAGTGGCAGCCTTCAGCACCATAGCCACTGATGCTATCTGCGCCATCGTGACAATGGGAAGGAAATCGGCACTGAGCAGGAGGCGGATAATCCAGGGTAGTCCCAGAATCATCACTGACAACAAAGGAGCCAACAACAGCAAGAGTATCTCCATTTGGCGATTCACTATCTCGTTGGTTTGTTGAACGTCATGGGTGGCTGACAAACGGGGAAAATAATCATTTTCCATAGCAGCAAACACCAGTCCCACATAGGTAACTGTCAGCAAATATCCGGCATTGTAAAGTCCAACCTCCGAAAGTCCTGCCTCACGTTCCAACCAAGAACGTATAAAGAGTTCGGTTCCACTGCCAACCATTGCAGCCAAAGTAAATGAAACACCCAGACGCAACATACTGACACCTTCGCCCATCACTTGATGAGAGAATGAGAAACGGGGCGTAAAAAGCCTATAAGAGACATAAATAGCAGGCAACATGGTGGCAAAGGCCATCAGATTGATTACTGCCACAATGGCGTCTTGTCCGAATTTCCAATAAAGGGGAACGCTGATAACGACACTGGCTATGGCAGCTATCGTTTGGATAACTGCTAAAGAGCGAAGACGGCGTGCTCCCTTGAGTATCGACATTTCGCCTCCTCCAATGATGGTAACAGCAACAGCAGGTGCCATTGTCCAATAACCCGCAATGAGACTCATCAAGATGCCCAAAAGCGATGCTAACAGACACCACACACGAATAACTTTCACTAGATGATCTATCCGCTGTTGGTTGCCCTTGTCATAATACGCTGAAAAATAACGCGTGGCACTTAATGAGAGGCCCATTCCTGCCGTCTGACTCAGGAAATTCATAGTGACTGTCAGAAGTGAAGCCAATCCCATACCTGCAGGTCCTAAGAAAAGTGCAGCAAACTTATTGCGTATAAGGGCTGCAACAATGTTCAATCCCTGTACGCTGCCGAAAATACTGGTGTATTTCAGAATATGCCGATAACCGTAATTGCCTTCTGCTTCCATTTTGTATTATCTGAACGCAAAAATACAAAGAATATTACGGATTTGCAAAAATATTCGTACCTTTGTGACGTGAAACTTTCAGTTGTCATACCAGTCTTTCGTGTTGAGCATACTCTTCAGCGTTGTGTGGAGAGTGTGTTGCAACAGGATTTGAGTGATATGGAGGTTATTCTCGTTGATGACGGTTCACTAGACCATTGCCCTAAGCTGTGCGATGAGTGGGCAGAGAAAGATACTCGTATCAAAGTAATCCATCAGGAGAATAAAGGTTTGAGTGGTGCTCGCAATGCTGGTATAGATATCGCACAAGGCGATTACCTTACCTTTGTGGACAGTGACGACTATCTGGCACTGAACACCTATCAGCCTTTGCTTGCATTGTTGGCGCAACATCCTGAATATGACATATTGGAATATCCCATAGCAGGACGGCTCCCTTTGAAACAGAAAACCTATGGCGATATGAAAGCATACTGGCTGGAAGGAGAAGCGTATCGGCATACCTATGCATGGAACAAGATATACAAAAGGAGTTTGTTCAAGAACATCCGTTTCCCTATTGGAAAGGTGTTTGAGGATGTTTACACACTCCCTCTGCTCCTCCGAATTGCTACCACTATAGCAACTACCGACGTGGGGTGCTATCACTATTGTTATAATCCCAATGGTATTACTGCCCAAGCCGACGGCAATGCTTTAGCCCAATTACTGGAAGCTCATTTGCAAAGTGGAATGCCGATAGACGACAAGTATTATCTGCACTTGGCGAATATCCAGTCAGATGTTTGGGAACGTACGAAGCACCCTATCCTATTGCCTACAAGGAAACTGAATACGCAACTGTTTCATGGCAAAGAAAAAATAAAAGCAACAACACTCAACATATTAGGAATAAGCATATTATGCAGAATCAACAAATTTATACATCTAATCAAGAAACCATGCCGCTGGTAAGTTTCATCATTACCTATTACAATCTGCCTGTGCAGATGCTGCAAGAGTGTATTGAAAGCATTCTGCAACTTTCTCTGCGCCCCTTCGAGCGTGAGATTATCGTGATAGATGACGGAACCTACGAGTGTCCCATCAACGATCTGATGAAGTATGAGGACGACATCATCTATGTACGTCAAAAGAATAGCGGTGTCAGCACTGCAAGAAATAAGGGACTGGATATGGCAAAAGGAAAGTTTATTCAGTTGATTGATGCCGACGACAGTCTTATCCAGGCACCTTACGAACAGTGTCTTGACATCATTCGATATAAGGAAGATGTGGATATGGTGATGTTCGACTTCACCAACAACCGGCAGGTGGACGTAATGTTGGAGACTGTACGGCCTGTCAGCGGAACTACCTATATGCGTAACAACAATATTCACGGCTCTGCATGGGGTTATCTATTTCTTCGTTCTATTCTCGGTCAACTCCGATTCAGTCCGAATATTCAATATGGTGAAGACGAAGAGTTCTCTGCACAATTGATTCTCAGAGCAGAGAAGATGTATGCCACCAACTACAAGGCATATTTCTATCGCAAACACGATTCGTCTGTTACAAGCCATACCGATAACGACAGCATACAAAAGAGACTGGACGATTCTTTCTCCGTCATCAAACACCTCAATGAACTATCCGACAAGATGCCCCATACGGATAAGATAGCCATTCAGAGACGAACAGCCCAGCTGACGATGGACTATATTTATAACACCATCATGATGACCCGACAGAAAAAAGAACTCGAACGACGCATTAAAGAATTGTATGCCAATGGACTGTTCCCCCTCCCCGACGGCAACTACTCTACAAAATACAATTGGTTCCGACGCCTGGCAAATTACAACATGGGACGTACGGTACTCTTTCACACACTGCCCCTCATGAAGAAAGAAAGATGAAGATTCTGCTCATAGGAGAATATAGCAATGTACACAACACATTGGCTCGTGGCCTGCGTGAATTGGGACATGAGGTCTGTGTGGTGTCAAATGGTGATTTCTGGAAGAATTATCCTCGCGACATCGACGTATCACGCACACCAGGGAAGTTGGGCGGCATGGCCCTCATGCTAAAACTTTGGACACTGCTTCCTCGCATGACGGGGTATGATGTGGTGCAACTGATTAATCCGATGTTCTTCGAACTCAAAGCCGAACGTTTGTTCTTCTTCTACAACTATCTCAGGCAGCACAACAAACGTGTTTTCCTTGGGGCGTTTGGAATGGATTGGTATTGGGTTGACACCTGCACTTATAAGAAACCACTCAGGTATAGCGATTTCAATTTCGGGACTGAGGTACGCACAGATCCCGAGGCTATGAAAGAGCAGAAAGACTGGTTGGGCACAGTGAAAGAACAGCTTAACAAAAGAATTGCCACTGATTGTGACGGCATAATCACAGGGCTCTATGAGTATCATGTGTGCTATCATCCCGTTTTCCCTGAAAAGACACGCTTCATTCCCTTGCCCATTGAGATACCCACAGACATTCAACAGCAAGTGCCCCATCACCCCATCCGTATCTTTATCGGCATCAGCAAGAAACGCAGTGCCTACAAAGGAACCGACATCATGCTACAAGCCGCCCAGGATATCGCTATGAAATATCCGCAGTCAGTAGAATTGAAAGTGGCAAATGGTGTCTCGTTTAACGACTATCAGCAAATGATGAATAACAGCGACATGATACTCGACCAATTGTATAGCTACACGCCTGCCATGAATGCCCTATTGGCTATGTCGAAAGGTATTGTCGTCGTAGGTGGCGGTGAACCAGAGAATTACGAGATACTGGGTGAACAGACATTACATCCTATCATCAATGTGCTACCAAATTACGAAAGTGTCTATCATGAACTTGAACAGATAGTACTGCATCCAGACAAACTGCCAGAACTCAAACTCCAGAGCGTGGCGTATGTTCAAAAACATCACGATTACCTAAAGGTGGCCCGACAATACGAGGCTTTCTACAAAGAAAAAGGCTGAGACTCTTTCGAGCTTCAGCCTTTATTCTTCTGAAAGGGATTTGCTTACTCAGCAGCGGGAGCCTCAGCTTCTGCAGCAGGAGCCTCCTCAGCGGGAGCCTCAGCAGCAGCTTCCTCAGCAGCCTTTGCAGCCTCTGCCTCGGCCTTAGCAGCCTCAGCAGCAGCTTTCTTCTCTGCTACCTTCTTTGCAATCTCTTCATTCACTTTCTTCTCCTGTGCAAGTTCCTTAGCAGCAGCATCCTTCTTAGCCTTAGCCTCGTCAGCAGCTACTTTCTCAAGTCCCTTCTGCTTGTCAGCCTTCCATGCGTCGAACTTCTTCTGGCATGCAGCCTCGTCGAAAGCGCCCTTCTTCACACCGCCACGGAGGTGCTTCATCAGGTAAACGCCCTCACGGCTGAGGATGTTACGAACGGTATCGGTAGGCTGTGCGCCTGTCTCTACCCAGTAAAGTGCACGATCGAAATTCAAATTTACTGTGGCAGGATTGGTGTTAGGGTTATAAGTACCAATCTTTTCAGTAAATTTACCATCACGTGGTGCTCTTGCGTCAGCGATTACGATGCTATAGAAAGCATAACCTTTGCGACCGCCGCGCTGCAATCTGATTTTTGTTGCCATTTTGTTGTTGTTTAATGAATTAAAATTTGAATCTCATGCCATTATCTCGTAATAGCGGCTGCAAAGGTACGAAGATTTGAGTAAAAAACCAAAAGATTTTCGATTTATTTTGGTTTATCACTTTTTTTGTTTACTTTTGCTCTTCCTATGGAAGGTTTGTCAATATTGATTCCTACCTATAACGATGTCTGTGTGACATTGGTACACACGCTGTATGCGCAGGCAGTTGCCAGTGGTATCCCATTCGAGATACTGGTGGCAGATGATGGCTCTACCGACCAGCAGTCCATCCGTGAGAACGCTTCTATCACACAATGGGAGCATTGCTCTATTCTTCGACGTGAGCAGAACGCTGGACGTGCAGCCATTCGCAATTTCCTGGCTCAGCAATCCTCCTTTCCACGTCTTTTGTTTGTTGATAGCGATATGGTGGTATGCCGTGCTGATTTCTTAACGAAATACCTTGCCTGCGATGCGCCTGTCATTGATGGAGGCATCATAGTAAGAGGTGGATCTGAAGACAATCTGCGTTCTCGTTACGAACATGCTGAGGAAGACAAGCATAGCGTAGAGCAGCGTAACCTCCGACCCTATCATGATTTCCATACTGCTAATTTTTTGATTCAGCGCGACCTGATGTTGCAGATTCCCTTTGACGAGCGTTATAGCCATTACGGATACGAGGATGTGGCTTTTGGCATCACGCTGAAAGCGAAAGGAATTCCCATCCGTCATATTGACAATCCCTTGAGTTTTGAAGTATTTGAGACTAATGACGCTTTTCTTCTAAAAACGGAAGAAGGACTGCGTACACTCTATCTATTCCGCAACGAACTAAAGGATTATTCACGATTGCTGCAGTTTATTGAAACCAAGCCCCGCCCTGTGTTAGCCTTGGCTGTTTTCATTTATAACCTATTGGGAACTGTCATTCGACGTCAACTCACAAGCCGCCACCCATCCCTTCTGTTATTTAAATTCTATAAGGTTGGGTATTACCTCCATCACGCTAAGGAATCACTATCGTTTTTAGCCAATCCTTGAGATAACCCTTATACTGGTCTTGCGAATCACAAATAAGCACCAACACCTGTCGCCCGTCAGCCAGTCGTGGACCCAGACACATACCTTCGTAGTTGGCAAAACTGCGAGCCGTCAGATTGATTTTTGTCTGGAATGATGTGAGCAAAGTCTTTTCGAGCAGATTACCCTCTTCAACCTCCTGCGGATTCACTACGTAAATGGTACACTTGACTGAAGAGCCTATCTTTTTCTTGGTGATGAATATCTCACGTTCCAGTAGCAACAATCTGCCATCAGGCAGAGCTGTCATTGCCGAAATACCTGTAACGGTTCTTCCCTCTTGCTGTTGCTCAGTAGCAGCATCCATCTTATAAAACCACATACCGGCAGGCACCAGACTATCATTGAAACACTGCAACCGTTGTGTGTCCTCACCTGCCAATGGTGATTCTGAAGTTATCCAGAACCTGCCCGTCTGTTGCTGATAGGTCAACGACTCCAATCCTGCATTCTTCCTGGCATTCTTGAACACGGACGGCATCTTCAGTTTCCTGCCTGTCATAATGCCGCTCAAAGCATATTCCAACACCTCATTGTCGGCTTCACCACCTATAAATACGGTACTGTCAGAGGGAAATAAGCAAATACCCTCTTCGTCACGATTAGGCATTCCCGATGAACGGAAACCGTCTTCCGAAGCATGAAGGATATTACCCGTAATCGTGTCGATGTCAATCGTAAAAAGATGAAATCCGCTTTCTGCAGCCTTGTCGTTGACGACTGCATAGGTGTTGCCTCCCAACCAAGTAATACCGCTGTAGTTGCCTGCAGGTATTGTAGTATGGAACGATCGTTGCTTCCGTATTTCCACTCCACCATCCTGGGCAAAGGCATTAACGGATAACAGCCACATGCAGATGACCAACAGCTTATTCATAGTCGTCAACCACCGAGTTGATAAAATCCATCATGGGTTTAGCTGTCTGGAATATCTTTACCATCTTGTCGAGCCACTTATCGCCCTCGAAGAACGACTCCTCCACCTGATGCCAGGCACAATAGTCTTTCAGACGCAGATAGTGCAGATATGGATAGTCACGGGGGAATCCAGCCGGACTTGTTTTCAGTTTCGCCAATCCAAAACCCTGAGGACTATCCCAACTGGCCTCCTCGGGAGCATTGAAATACTTTTTAAAATCTTTTGACTCCACACAGCGCAGCCACTCCTCTTCATTCGCCATTATTTCGTTGCGACAGGAAGTAAGGATGTTCGTAGGCAACCAGTAGTTTCCAACTGCCAACAGACAATGGTCTGGTTCCAGATGAATATAATAGCCGCCTCTCAGAGCCTTCTTACCATGAGCATTGATATAGGCTCCGAAATGATTCTTATAGGGTGATTTATCGGTTGAGAAACGAGTGTCGCGATAGAAGCGATAAGTTGCGTCCTTTACAGTCACATGGGCTATCGAATCGTCAAACTCAGCAATCCTAGCAATAGCCTTTACAACACTTTTTTCAAACTCCGTTCTTGCTGCCTGATACTCGTCCTTATGCTCCTGGAACCAAGGACGGTTATTATTCTTCATCACTTCCCTGAGGAAGCCTATTACCAATTTCGTATCCATCTCTGTTTCCTAATCTCTTGCCTTTACTAGTCTGACTTCATATATTTCTCCAATCTGACGATGAGGCTTTGCTACAAACTTCACACGTACCTGTTTCTTGCCCTTCAGCAAATCAGCAGGCACTTCGTATGTCTCGTACTTAAACTCAGAAATACGATACTTGCCTGTGTTGTTCACAGTCTTTACCAGAACATCATCGACAAAGATATCAAACTCGTGACTCTTCCACTCACCTACACCCCAGTATTTCAAGCGCAAGGAGAGATTGGTCTGTCCACCAGTCTGCATCAGATAGCTGAAATAATGACCATCGTTAGCATCGCGGTAGAACACGTCATTGGAATTACCAACAAACGAGTTGTCGGTCTCCATAAAGTGGTCACTCTCCGGCTGCTGCTCACCAGGCTGAACCTTGTCAACGGTACGGTCTTCTAATTCCTGTCGCTCCCGTTCCTCCTTAGCCAGATTGTCGAGATATGCTTGATAACTGTCTTCCGAAAGGGCGAGCCAATACATCATATAACGGGCATCATGGAGCTCGAAGAATGGCATCAACTCGTTACGTATCTCATTCACCATCTTCGTAGAAATAGTAAAGTGGAGCGGTTTGCCTGCTATGGGCTGCAGTTGGTCAGCGATACGTTCAATCTCATTATTAATCAGGATAGGAGCCTCATTGACGGGGAGTTTCCTGCCCACGGCAAGCTGTCCGAAACGACTATCATCAGCAATGAGGTGAGCTAAATCTTCTGTACCCGTTTTCATTGCTAACATCACAGGACCATGCATTAGGGCAATATACTGCGGCAAGTTGGGCAAGTACTTCACATAATTATACATCGGGAAACCGATCTCCACCACATCACCTTTCTTCCACTGGCGGTCGATGGTAACATAAGATGAGGGACCCGTGACGATGCTGACAGGCTGACCATTCACTTTGACAGAAAACCTACCTGGTTTCACCCACCCTGGATAGCGTACTTGCAGGGCAAACTTGCCTTTGCCCTCTGAAATAGTGAGCTTGCTGGTCTCGCTATAGGGGAAAGTGGTTTCCTGACGGAGTTTGATGCCTTTCTCCTTCCAATTCAGTTCTGAAGACACGAAAAGGTTGACGTAAAGGGCATTGCCCACATGGGTATAGACGAACTGTCCGTATTTACCGTGATTCTCCATTCCAGTACCTACGCAACACCACATAGCCTCGTTGGGGGCTGAATAGTTGCGATAATGACGCGGACGGGCTGAAGTGAAATAGACATATCCCCCATGCTCAGGATGCTGAGTAGAGAGAATGTGATTGAAAGTTGCCAATTCATAGAAGTCGGCAAAGCGTGCCTCTGGGTTACGACGATGCAGATCCTCCGTCAACTTCAGCATATTGTTAGTATTGCAACTCTCAGGACCGTCAATGTCGTTCACGAAGTCCTTGCAGGCCTCTTTGCTGGGGAAGTGTTCACGACGACTGTTACCGCCGAAAGCCAGCGAGCGCTCACCTGTGACGATATCCCAGAAATAAATACCAGCGGTGTGGTAAGCCTCATCACCGGAAAGTTCTGCTATACGTTCGAAACCCACTACCTTGGGAACTTGCGTATTGGCATGCATATTATCAAGACAGTCACGACGCTGAATCAGCGGATGGAGGAGTCGGCGATGCGAGAAACGCTTAGCCACATCCAAATACTTCCGTTCACCTGTGATGGCATAGGCATCGGCCAGCACCTCGTTCATACCACCGTGCTCCGTATCGAGCGCACGCTCCATCTGGGCATCAGTAAGACCCGATGTCAAGTCGATAGCCCAATCACAAAATCCAAGGAACAACTTCTTTGCCTGTTCATTACCACAATAGAGCCATGCATCGCGCAGACCTGCATACATTTTATGTAGATTATAGAACGGCACCCAAGCACCGGAATAAGGTCCGAAGTCACCTTTCTTGAAAGCAGACCAAATGCGGGCACTTCCCGGTACACCGCCTACATAGCCTTTGCCCCAGTCGGGATGGTTCTTCGCATTGGCATCTGCACAAGCCTGCAGTTCACTGATCCAATAATCAAGCCGCTCCTGGCATTCTTTGCTGCCTGTTGCTGCATTGATGGCCAAAGCAGTCAGATAGTGACCACCGACGTGTCCATCAAGACCGTCCCAGTTAGGATACGATATCCCCTTGGGAGTGAGTCCTGCCTCTTTAAGATAAGGTGCCAAGAGCCGGTTATTATCGTACTGCATCAGTACCCTTATATTCAAGTCGCGTGCCTTTTTCAAAGGTCCGTCAAGCAGTGTTACATCACTCAATGGAAATTCATCTGCATAGAGCTTGTCTTGCGCCTCTGCACCTACTGCTGCAAGCGCTAAGAGAGCTGAAAGAATCATTTTGTTCATAGTCGTATTATAATAAGTTGCCTACAAAATTACAAAAAAACTTTAAACTGTAAACCATAAACTCTAAACTTTTTATTATCTTTGCCTATCATTTCTATAAAATACAATAAGAATTATGACAAGAAAGGAAAGATACGACTTTGCCATCCGCTATTTCCGCAAGGAGATGCCCGAGGTGCAGACGGAGCTCGAGTTCGGCAGTGTGTTCCAACTGCTGGTTGCTGTAATACTGAGTGCCCAGTGCACAGACAAGCGCATCAACCAGGTGACACCTGAGTTGTTTCGTCATTTCCCTGATGCCAAGTCAATGGCAAAGGCTGAGGTCGATGATGTACTGGAATATGTGAAGAGTGTCTCCTATCCTAACTCCAAAGCCGACCATTTGGTAAAGATGGCGCGTCAGTTGGTGGAGCATCATGGAGGTGAGGTTCCTGAGGACATGAATCTCCTGCTCGACCTGCCTGGTGTAGGTCGCAAGACTGCCAATGTCATACAGAGTGTAGCTTTCGGCAAATCGACAATGGCTGTCGATACACATGTATTTCGTGTAAGCCACCGTTTGGGTTTGGTGAGCAAAAAGGACGATACACCCTATAAAGTTGAGCAGGTCTTAGTAAAAAACATACCCATGGAAGATATTCCACGGGCACATCATTGGTTATTGCTTCATGGGCGCTACATCTGTACTTCACGTCGCCCCCATTGCGAAAAATGCGGTTTGGTCAGCGTTTGCCCCTCTGCCACCCTTTCATCATCTTGCGATGGAAACGGTTCTCGGCATTGATGCAGTCATATAACTTCGAAGCAGGAATAACCTGTATCATCTTCTTGTGATAGCACTGTTCCAACTGCTTAAGTTCTATTTCCAGTTTGTCGCGCTCACGGATAGCAACTGCACATCCCTCTTCATTGGCAGGTTTTTCCTTGCCAAGGTCGCGCTTCTTATTATACAGGCAACGCTGTTTCTTGTGCATCTCACGAAGTAATGGAAAATATTTCGCTGCCTCTTCGTCGCTTAACTTGGCTTCCTTTTTCACGTATTCAGCCAATTCTGCTTCGAACTTCTCGGGCGAGAATTTCTTTTCCTGAGCATCACATACAGTGAACAGCATCATCAAGACAGCAAAGCATACAAATCTCTTCATATTGTTTTTCTATTAGTTTTCAGCCAACAAGGCATAAATATCATCATTATCAATCATCGCATAGTCAACTGCCTCGTCAATATACTGGTCGGAAACGGCAACGGCAGGAGCCTCTTGCGTGTCATTATTCTGATTTGAGAAGTAAACGGTCGCACTGAACAAAATGACCAGCAGACAAGCTGCGGCATACATCCACGCACGAATCACCATGCGCTTGGCCTTTGGCTTCTCTTCTGGCAAAAGTTCCATCACATGTTCTGCAAAACTGTCAAAGTAACCTTCAGGTACCTTGAAAGGATTTTGTTTTGCCATTCGTTCTTCTATGTATTTTTCTTCGTTCATCAGTAAGTCTTTGGTAATTGGACGTATATCGATTCAAAACGTTTAATCACGTTCATGAAAAAATTCAGCTATTTTCTTGACAGCAATATGATAGGAAGCCTTCAGTGCTCCTTCTGTTGTATTAAGTATCTCACTGATTTCACTGTATTTCATCTCCTCATAGTATCGGAGATTAAACACTGTGCGTTGCACGTCGGGCAGTTTGGCTATAGCCTCCTGCAACTGTGCTTCTGTCTCATCTCCGTCGAAGTAGTCGTCGGCAAGCAACGTATTGGCTATCCCTGAGGCATCGTCGGCACTCACCGTCGAGGTATTTTTCTGTCGGCGAATGAAATCGAGACTCTCATTGACGGCTATCCTATAGAGCCATGTGGATAGTTTCGAATCCTTGCGAAACGTATTGAGATTGGTCCAAGCCTTGAGCATCACATTCTGCATCACGTCATTGGCATCCTCATGCGTCAACACGATACGGCGAACCTGCCAGTAAAGCTGTTCACTATACTGTCGCACCACCAACTCGAAAGCCTTTCGTTGAGTTGACGGATCAGATAGCATGGCTATCAACTGCTGTTCGTCGATGGTCATCAGATAAATTTCTTTAGATGATTCCAGATGAGCTGGTCGTAACCGTAAACGTCAGGATAGTTTCTCACTACTCCATTCTCGTCCGGATAGATGGTATAATATAATATATAAAGAGGTACGTGAGGCTTCACAGGCATATAGCTTATCAGCTTATGAGGCAGCTTACGTCCATTCTCGTTCTCTTCAGGTGTATGCGAACTAATGTATTCCTTACCCTGCGCAGTGACAGGTGGAATATCCATAGAAATGCGTATCTTGTCCAATGTCCAGTCGTCGATATCGCCCAACAGGAAATGCGCCAAGTCGAAGGGACGCTGCACACGGACACAGCCGTGCGACACACCTCGCCAACTGTTCTGGAAGAATGCTGGTGTTGAGGTGTCGTGCAGATAAACAGAGAAATTATTCTTGAAACGGAACACTATACGTCCTAGGGAATTGCCACGTCCGCCATTCTGCGACACGCGATACTTACCACTGGCCAGCATTGCTTTCGACACACTGCTTATAGCCACTTTCTGACCAGTGGCACGATCAGCAATATAATAGCGGTGACGGGCAAAATAACTGCTGTCGCCTGCATGGTGCATCACGTCGTTCTTGATAATACTCTGCGGGATATTCCATTCCGGGTTCACCTGAAAGTATTCTATGCCACTGGTCAGCAACGGTGTCTTTGTCTTCGTTGCACCGCATCCTATTTTCATCACCATCGTCGAGTCTGGACCGAAGGCATAAAGCATGAAGGCAGGCACATTCACCACCACACGTTTCCCCGTTGAGGGCATGGGATTCTTCTCTTGCCAACGACAACGTTCCATATTGACAAGGATACGCTTCCTGCTGGCTTCCGACGTGGAGTCGGCCAACTGGCGCAGCAACTGACGATAGAGTGCCGACTGCGGCTCCACCTCACTCATCATCTCGCCTACGCTGTCTGCGGCAATCTTATGGAAAGCCTTGGCGTAGAAGTCCTTATTAGGTCGCAACACAGGGATATCAAACAGGTTGACAAAAGTTACTTTCACATTGCCGGCACTGTCGGGCTTCGACTCAACGCGGTTGATGGCAGCCTTCGGATTGACAAAGCCATACCGCTGGCCTGCCACATAGGTCAGATAGGCTTTCGTGAGATTGTATTCCAATCGGGCTACAACATCATTCACCGTATGCGTCCCGTCAAAGTCCAAAGCCTTGAAGCGCTGCAGGTCGCTCTCTATCTCCTGCACCTTGAAACCCGTGCTGGCAAAACCTATTTCGTCCACATGAATCAAGCGTTGCAACAGCGTGTCTGCCATAGGTGTCACCCCCTGTCTGTTCACCCAAAGCAACTGCCCTGTGCGCTGATAGTGCCAGGCAGTCTGACTCGATGGCGACAAGGTGTCCTTACCCACCTTTCCCAGCTTGCCTATCTGTGAAAAGACTTTCTCAGGAGAAATTTCAAAAACGGGCGCTTTCAATTCTGAAAACGCCTCCATCGTTATATCGCGTTTCTGAATGGTATCATCATTACAACCTACCGTGAGCCATGAAACCATCAGAAATAAAAGGCAGGTCAGATAACAATTTTTCTGACAACCTTTCCAACTTTGATAATGTAGCAACCTTTAGGTATGTTTGTTAATTCAATTCTTTGCGCGGGGCTCTCAATGCGTACTGACAATACGTGGCGACCTGTCAGCGAGATGACCTCCATCACCTGTCCTTCGGCATTGGTGATATGTACGGACTGTCTTGAAACGCTGATCTGTACGTCGCTCTTATCGTCGATTTGCTCAATGGCAAAACGCTCAGACAGCGAAGCCTGGGAAACCATTGGTAGCATGAGCAAACATGCTGCAAAAAGAACCGTTGCGAGTATTCTATTCGTCATATACAGTACATATTACAAATGCAAAATTAGAGATTTTATTTGTAAACTCCAAATATTTTAGCAAAAAAATGTGAATTACAGTTCAAAAACCATCTGTTCATCGCACAGGAAACTGTTTTCGAACACTTGTTTAGCCTCGTTCAGCAACACGTTCTCGTCTTCGTAACGTGACGAATAATGTCCCAGCAGCAACTTCCCTGCCCCAGCGTCACGAGCCACGAGTGCAGCCTGTCTTGCCGTCGAGTGATAATACTTCTCTGCCATCAGCAGGTTGTCTTCACCGTAAGTACTTTCATGGTAAAGGGCGGTCACTCCCCTGATGCGTTCGTGCAGTGTGGGGATATAGCGTGTGTCGCTGCAATAAGCATAACTGCGCGGCTGGTCGGCAGCTTCCACCAGTTTGCTGTTGGGCACTGTTTCGCCTTCTGCCGTTATCCAGTCGGAACCAGCCTTGATATTATTAATCTGACTGACTGGTATCTGATAGAAATCTATCATGTCGCGCCGGATATGCGGCAAGGTAGCTTTCTCCTTGAACAGATAGCCACAACAGGGCATCCGATGCTCCAAGGGAATTGACTCCACCGTTAGGCTGCGATCTTCATACACCACCTGCTGCTTGCAGGTGTCTACGGCATGAAAAACCACCTCGTAGTCGAAATTATGACAGAACATCCGCATTTGCTCCTGCAGCATGAGTTCCAGTTCCTTTGGGGCATAGACATCCAACTTAGCCGTACGCCCCAACAGTCCGAAAGTACTGATCATACCAATCAGTCCGAAACAGTGGTCGCCGTGCAGATGGGTGATGAATACAGCCGACAACTTGGTGAAACGAATGCGTGAACGCCGCAACTGCATCTGCGTTCCCTCACCACAGTCTATCATAAACTGTTTGCCCCGCATCTCCACCACCTGTGCCGAAGCATAGTGGTGGAGTGTGGGCAATGCGCTTCCACATCCTAATATGTGAATCTTAAAGGGTTCCAAATCGCTCAACGATTAAATCTTGTAATCGTCAGCCGAAGCCTCTTCCAGTTTGATATCCGACAAAGGTTTCTTAACCTGCTGGCGACCATATTCATAGGTATCATCGTTATCCTTGAGGATTAGCGAGTCGGGCGTCAGTTTCACAAGGTCGTAGATGTTTACCTCTTCTTCTTCGCCACCACCTTCGCGCACAGCCACTGTCTCCAGTTTTCCGCGCACCAGTCGCCAAGTCTTAAATGTCAGCGAACTCTGCTCAATGCCTTCCAAGATACCGCCTTCCTTGATACGGAACCCAACTTCATCGCTGCCGTCCAATGGGTTGGGCATTACCCAGTTTCCCAACAAATCGGCCTGGTTCACTACTATCAGCGCCTCCGTCTTCTTCGAATTAGGCACCACAGCCATACGGTCGCCCGCCTGTAATCCGCCAAACACCTGATTGTTCTCACGTGCATAATTCAGGTCAAGCACGATAGAGTCGCCAAGGTCTGTCACTATCTGCAACGTATTCATGGCCGAGCCCTCGCCACACACACCATAGATGGTGGGGTCCTGCATCGCACTCATGTCAGTTGAATCACCATTGTCAAATGGCACCTGTTGCGTCTTTCCACCGCAACTGCTCATTGTCATAACAACAGCAGCTACCAGCATTACTACAATCCAAATCTTCTTCATCGCTTTATTTTTTTACTTTTCACTTTTCACTTTTCACTTTTCACTTCTCTTCGCTTCCTCCCAGAGAGCATCCATTTCGGCCAGCGTCATTTCCGTCAGGGGCTTTCCCGCTTTGATGCTGTGTTGCTCAATGTAGTTGAAGCGGTTTATGAACTTCTGGTTCGTCATTTCAAGTGCATTATCGGGATTCAGATGATACAGACGAGCTGCATTGATGACCGAAAACAGGAAATCGCCTAACTCCTGTTCCGAACGCACTTTGTCCTCGCGCTTCAGCTCTGCTTCCAGTTCGCCCAGTTCCTCGCGCACCTTATCCCATACATTCTCTTTCTCCTTCCAGTCGAAACCCACATGGCGGGCTTTGTCCTGAATGCGGTAGGCTTTGATGACTGAAGGCAGCGATGCAGGCACCCCACCCAACACCGTTTTGTTACCGCCTTTCTCCTTCTGCTTAATCTGTTCCCAGTTGTCCAACACCTCTTCCGCATTCTTTGCCACCACGTCACCATAGACGTGAGGATGACGGAATATCATCTTGTCACACAGCTTGTTACAGACATCAGCTATGTCAAATTGCGCTTTCTCCTCACCTATCCTACTATAGAATACAATGTGGAGCAGCACGTCGCCCAACTCCTTACATATTTCATAACGGTCGTCCTTCAGAATCGCATCACTCAGCTCGAACGCCTCTTCGATGGTGTTGGGGCGCAGGCTCTCGTTGGTCTGTTTGCGATCCCAAGGACACTCCACCCTCAGTCGGTCCATCACATCCAACAGCCTGCCAAAGGCCTCCATTTTCTCTTCTCTTGTATGCTTTTGTTCCATTTCTTTGGCAAAAGTACAAAATAAAATCCAAACCTACACCAATTGTTTATGATTTTTAACCACGAAACAAAAGTTATCGTGTCTTTAGGGCTGAGTTTCCTGTCGTGCGAACTTCAAGTTTTGGCCGTCAAACTCGTAGTAATTGATGACCACTGCATCCGAACCGCCATCTTCTACCACAGTCATCGTCTTGCCCTGGTGTGGCAAATCGTACCAAAGTGGCGACTTCTCTGGTGATTTCAGATGCTCGCGCTTTACCGGGCTCTCCTCAGGCGTAAGGGTGCGCTTGACAGGATCGAAATCATAGAAACAAACGAAATCGTTGCCCCCCAATACGTGGAAATTCACAGCAAAGAGCTTATGTCCGTTGTTACGCTTCCACACACAGGCAGACACCATACCAAGACCCTCTCCCTCATAAGAACTCGATTCCACATAACCGTTCTTACGGTCAATGATAGAGCCCTCCTCATAATACTCATTCTTCACAACCAGCGAAGGGTTCGTCTCCTGTACGATACGGCTGCTTTCTATCGTAGGCCACACTTTATAAAAGGCTTCGAAAAGCGTCACAATGTCACTCTTCTTACCAGGCACCTTGATAGTCCGCTTCTGCCAACCCTTTTCTACATCAGCAGGCACACACATACCACGCCGGTCATCCAATTTTATACCGTTCTTACCATTAGCTTGCATACCCAAGGCAAAAGCCAACACCACCAAACAACAAATACTCCTTTTCATAACTATGTTTTTTAAATGGTTATTTACTGTTTACGCAGAGTGATACCAGCCTGCATTCCCTTGACACTCTTCATCAGCGAGGCAACGGTCTTGATATTCGAATTACCCGACTTGGCTCCAAGCGTCTTGAACAGGTTCAGCAGTTTAGTGGCATCCGTCACGAACTGCATGTCCCTGCCGTCTATTTGTGTGGTAATGGAAAGGGCTTTCACTCCGGCTATCGACAAGATGAGCTTCGAGTCTTTCACTTGCCATTTGCCTTTCGACGTCCTGCCCTTCAGTGTCTCCGTAAAGGTACCGTCTTTCTTGAAGGTCATCGAGAATTCACCCAGCTTGATGCCATATTTCGTCAGTTGCTCCTGCAATTTCGCCTCCACCTTGTTAGCAGCAATCTTCGATGCAGCTTTTGCCAGGATATTGTCTGAGGTAAAGACAATAGCTGGCTCCGAGTAAGCCCATGTGCCGATAATCTTGTCTGCAGTTGCCTGCTTGTTGCTCGAGAAGACACTGGTCAGCCCTTGCACCAAGTCGCCCGACTGCTGGTTGTTTAGCACACTGCCTATTACATCGCTCACCGTCTGTGCATTTACCTGGGCAGAAGCCATCATCACCACAGCCATTGCGGCCACTTTAAATACATTACTTTTCATGCTTTTTATCTTCTTTTATTGGGATTAATTTCTGAAAAACAACGCAAAATTATAACTTTTCGTGCAAAACAAGCAAATAAAATCAATAAAAAAATGTCCTTTTATGTATTTTTAGTATTGTTCGTTTTTTCCGTTTTTTGGTCTTTTTATAGGCATCTTACAAAATATTGCACATTTTTTTTGCGAATGTGCAGAAAAGTCATTACCTTTGCACAAAAATTTGAAAATTGTGCAATGAACGACATACCAAGTTTTAACTCATATATCGTTAAAACCATTAAGGAGAATTGGCTGCTCGACGCGCTGACCGACTATAAGGGTCCCACATTGCAGTATCATGATGTGGCTCGTAAGATAGAGAAGTTGCATATCATGATGGAGGCAGCCGGAATACAGAAAGGCGACCGTATCGCCGTGTGTGGACGTAACTCCGCCCATTGGGCAGTAGCTTATCTGGCTACGCTGACCTACGGAGCTGTTATCGTGCCTATTCTGCACGAGTTCAACGGCGAGCAGATTCACAACATCGTCAATCATTCTGAATCAAGACTGCTCTTCGTGGGCGACTATGTGGCGAACATCATCGACGAAAAGGAAATGCCTCATTTGGAAGGTATTTTCAACTTGCCCGACTTTTCGCTGCATACCTGTCGTAACGAACGGCTGGAGGATGCACGCGAACATCTGAATCAGTTGTTCGGAGAGAAATATCCGATGGCATTCCGTGCGGAACATATCAACTGGCATATAGATGACCCGGAAGAACTGTGTATGCTGAACTATACGAGTGGGACGACGGGATTTTCGAAAGGTGTGATGATTCCCTATCGCGCCCTGTGGGGCAATGTGGACTTCTGCATGATGCGACTGGGTATGTGTCTGCCGAAATTCAGTCGCATGCTGAGCATTCTGCCGATGGCCCACATGTATGGACAGGCTATTGAATTCCTGTTTCCCTTCTGTTCGGGCTATCACCTTTACTTCCTCACTCGCCTACCCTCGCCCTCGCTGATTGCCGAGGCTTTCAAGGAGGTGAAGCCTCATCTGGTAGTAGCAGTGCCGTTGATTATAGAAAAGATCATACGCAAGCGTGTATTCCCCAAGATTCAGAACAATGCCGTGAAACTGCTGATGCAGATGCCCGTCGTCTCGAAGAAGGTGAAGGAGCGTATCTGTCAGGAGGTATATCAAGCCTTCGGCGGCGAGGCCTACGAGGTGATTGTGGGTGGTGCTCCGTTGAATCAGGAGATAGAGAAGTTTATGATGGACATCGACTTCCCCATCACTGTGGGCTACGGCACTACGGAATGTGCACCACTGATTGCATACAGCGACTATAAAGACTTCGTATCGGGTTCGTGTGGACAGACTGTTGACCACATGGAGGTGAAGATTCTGTCGAACAATCCACACGACATTCCTGGCGAGATTGTGACGCGCGGCGCCAACGTAATGCTGGGTTACTATAAAAACGAGGAGGCCACACAACAGGCATTGGACAAGGACGGATGGTACCATACAGGCGACTTGGGCACGATGTCGAGCGACGGACACCTGTTCATCCGAGGACGTTCGAAGAACATGCTACTGGGTGCAAACGGACAGAACGTGTATCCGGAAGAGATAGAAGACAAGTTGGGCTCGATGACTATGGTGAGCGAATGCATCATAGTGCAGCGAGGCGAACACTTGGTGGGATTGGTTTATCCCGATATGGACGAGGCCAAGGAGATGGGGCTCGACATGACTGATTTGGAAGGCGTGATGGAGCAGAACCGTCAGCAACTGAACGAGATCATACCTCCTTACAGCCGGTTGCACGCCATCGAAATCCGTGAGACGGAATTTGAGAAAACCCCAAAAAAGAGTATAAAACGCTACTTATATAAATAGGAGATATGGAGAACATACCAAGTTTTAACCAGGCCATACAGCAGAGCGTCATCGACCACTGGGACCTTGATGCGCTGACTGACTATAAGGGAGCTACGCTGCAATTTCACGACGTAGCCCGTAAAATTGAGAAACTGCACATTCTATTTGAGAACTGCGGGGTAGTGAAGGGAGATAAGATAGCCCTCTGTGGACGCAATAGCAGCCAGTGGGCAGTGGCTTTTCTGGCAACACTCACCTATGGTGCTGTGGCTGTACCTATCCTGCACGAATTCATGGCCGACCAGATTCACAATATCGTGAACCACTCGGACGCAAAGCTGCTCTTTGTGGGCGACCATGTGGCCACACAGATTGACCCGGAACAGATGCCCAACCTGGAGGGTATCATCAACAACCCTGATTACTCGCTGATGGTATCGAGAACGGACAAGCTGACGTTTGCACGCGAACACCTGAACGAATTATACGGTAAGAAATTCCCTAAATTCTTTCGTAAGGAACACGTACATTATTATATAGAAGAGAACGGCGAGGAACTGGCTATGATTAACTATACTAGTGGTACGACGGGATTCTCGAAGGGTGTGATGGTGCCCTACCGCGCCCTGTGGTCGAACTACGACTTTGCCGAGCACGTGCTGGGTGAAACCATTGACAAAGGCGACCGCATCATCAGTATTCTGCCTATGGCTCACATGTATGGTATGGCATTTGAGTTCATCTTCGAATTCCTGCACGGCTGTCATGTATATTACCTGAACCGCATCCCCTCGCCTGCCATCATCGCACAGGCCTTTGCGGAAATCAAACCGAAGATAATCATTGCCGTTCCACTGGTGATTGAGAAGATTATCCGCAAGAAAGTGTTCCCCAAACTGCAGAGCAACCGCATGAAACTGCTGTTCAACATGCCTGTCATTTCGAAGAAAGTGCGCCAGATGATATGCAAGGAAGTGGTGAAGGCCTTCGGCGGACATCTGTACGAGGTGATTATAGGTGGTGCTGCCTTCAACCAGGAAGTGGAGTCTTTCCTGAAGAAGATAGAATTCCCTTATACGGTGGGCTACGGCGCTACGGAGTGCGCCCCAATCATCTGCTATCGCGACTGGAAGACTTTTGCTCAGGGTTCGTGTGGACAGGCTGCCTATCACATGGAGGTGAAAATCAATTCGGAAGACCCTGCCCACGTGCCTGGCGAGATACTGGCTCGCGGACTGAACGTGATGCTGGGCTATTACAAGAACGAGGAAGCTACACGCGAAACGCTGGACGACGAGGGTTGGTACCATACGGGCGACTTGGGCACTATGGACTATGACGGCAACGTATATATCAACGGACGTTCGAAGAACATGCTGTTGGGACCTAACGGACAGAACATCTACCCCGAGGAGATTGAGGACAAGCTGAACTCGATGACGATGGTGGTGGAGAGCGTGGTAGTGCAGCGCGACACAAAACTGGTGGGACTGGTGTTCCCTGACTACGACGAGGCCAAGAATCTGAACCTCAACGAAAGCGATATCAAAGCCATCATGGAACAGAACCGCCAGCAGTTGAACGAACAACTGCCTGCCTACGAGAAAATAGCGGAAATAGAAATCCGCACAGAGGAATTTGCCAAGACGCCGAAACGAAGCATCAAGAGATTCCTTTATCAATAAACAAAAAGTAAAAATTAAAAAATGTAAAAATGCGGCTTCGGGCTGCATTTTTACTTTTTATAATTTCGGCATTTTTACATTTTTCATTACCTTTGCAGCGCCAATGGAGCAATCCCTGATTGTTAAAGGGTACCATCAGGCAAGATAAATTGCATAGGAATATGAAAGTAATGAAATTCGGCGGAACGTCCGTAGGTTCCGTAAAAAGCATTTTAAGCTTGAAGAAAATTGTGGAGACAGAGGCTCGGACGCAACCTGTCGTAGTAGTAGTAAGTGCACTTGACGGTATCACCGACAAACTGATTGCCACATCGAAGATGGCCAAGCAGGGCGATGAACACTATCGTGAGGAATTCGACGCGATGGTGACACGCCACCACCAGATGATTGAGGCCATCATCCAAGATGAGAAAAAGCGCATTGACTTATTCAATAACATCGATCAGCTCTTCGAACAGTTGAAGAGCATCTATTTCGGTGTGTTCCTCATTCACGACCTGTCGAAGAAGACAGAGGATGCTATCGTGAGCTATGGTGAGCGATTGAGCTCGCACATCGTGGCAGCTATGGTGAAGAACGGTGTTCGTATGAATAGCCGCGACTTCATCCGTACGCAGAAGAAACAGGGCAAGCACGTGATTGACGCCGACCTGACGACAGAACTCGTGAAGGAGAATTTCAAAGATTTAAACGACAAGACCATCTATGTGGTGCCTGGATTTATTGCCAGAGACAGGGATTCGCACGAGACAACCAATCTCGGACGAGGCGGCTCTGACTATACCGCATCCATCATCGCTGCCGTGCTGAACGCTGAGGTGCTGGAGATATGGACTGACGTTGACGGTTTCATGACAGCCGACCCAAAGGTAATCAAGACAGCCTATACCATCAACGAGCTGTCGTATATCGAGGCGATGGAGCTGTGTAATTTCGGTGCGAAGGTCATCTATCCGCCTACCATCTATCCGGTATGCGTTAAGAATATCCCCATCAGGGTGAAGAACACCTTCAACCCCGAACACCCGGGAACACTGATTAAAGCGAAAATTGACAATGACCAGAAACCCATCAAGGGTATATCAAGCATCAAAGGCACGACACTGATTACGGTGACGGGACTGTCGATGGTGGGTGTCATCGGTGTGAACCGACGTATCTTCACCACATTGGCCAATAAAGGCATCAGCGTATTCATGGTGTCGCAGGCTTCGTCAGAGAACTCAACCTCTATCGGTGTGCGTGACGAGGATGCAGCAGCTGCTGCAGAGGCGCTGAACGCTGAGTTTGCCAAGGAGATTGAAACGGGCGCTATGTTCCCCATGCAGGTGGAGAGCGGCCTGGCTACCATCGCCATTGTGGGTGAGAACATGAAGCAGACACCTGGTATCGCAGGTAAACTGTTTGGCACACTGGGACGCTCAGGTATCAGTGTGATAGCCTGTGCCCAAGGTGCCTCGGAGACCAACATCTCCTTCGTCGTTGACGGCAAGTTCCTCCGGAAGTCGCTGAACGTATTGCACGACTCGTTCTTCCTTTCAGAATACAAGGTGCTCAACATCTTCATCTGTGGAATCGGTACGGTGGGCGGTATGTTGCTCGAACAGATTCGCACCCAGCAGCAGTTCCTGATGCAGTCGCGCCGCCTGAAACTGAATGTTGTCGGCATATCGGATGTTGACAATTTCGTGCTGGACCGCGACGGCATCGACTTGGATAACTACGAGAAAATTCTGCGTGTCGGTTTTGCTGCCAATACGGAACACATGCGTGACGAGATTGTGAAGATGAACATCTTCAATTCGGTATTCGTCGATTGTACCGCCAGCAAGCAGATAGCACAACTCTACCAGACATTCCTGGAACATAATATCAGCGTGGTAGCAGCCAACAAGATAGCTGCTTCGAGCGACTACGAGAGTTACCTGAAACTGAAGCAGACTGCTCGCGACCGTGGTGTATGGTTCCGCTATGAGACAAACGTAGGCGCTGGTCTGCCTATCATCGGCACCATCAACGACCTGTGCAACTCGGGTGATAAGATTCTGAAGATTGAGGCCATCCTTTCGGGAACGCTGAACTTCATCTTCAACGAGATAGCTGCTGACGTACCCTTCTCGGAAACCGTTCGTCGCGCCAAGGAACAGCGCTACTCAGAGCCTGATCCACGTATCGACCTCAGCGGAACCGATGTTATCCGTAAGTTGGTTATTCTGACGCGTGAAGCTGGTTATAAGGTAGAACAGGACGACGTAGAGAAGCATCTCTTCGTGCCCAACGACTACTTCGAAGGAAGTCTGGACGACTTCTGGAAGCGTTTGCCTGAACTGGATGCTGATTTCGAGGCACGTCGTCAGAAACTGGAAGCAGAGAACAAACGCTGGCGTTTCGTTGCTACGATGGAGAATGGCAAGACGAATGTTGCCTTAAAGGAAGTTCCTTATGGTCATCCTTTCTATGGACTGGAAGGCTCTAACAACATCGTATTGCTCACCACTGAACGCTACAAGGAGTACCCGATGCTGATTCAAGGATATGGTGCCGGTGCTGCCGTCACTGCTGCCGGTGTGTTTGCAAACATCATGTCAATCGCTAATATTTAGCGATTGACAATGTAAAAATGATATAATTTAATTTACATTTTTACATTTTATAATTATTAAATTGTAAAATCATTACGAAGTGAAACGAGTAATAATTTTAGGCGATGGAATGGCAGATCTGCCTGTAGAAAGATTAGGCGGGAAGACCTTGTTGCAATATGCCCATAAGCCGATGATGGACCAACTGGCCAAGGAAGGGCGTTGTGGACGATTGGTAACCGTACCTGAAGGGTTCCCTCCAGGTAGCGAAGTTGCAAATACCGCTATTCTTGGCTACGACTTAAATAAGGTGTATGAAGGGCGTGGCCCCTTGGAGGCTGCCAGTATCGGATACGAGATGGCTGACGACGACTTCGCTATTCGCTGCAACATCATCACCATTGAGGATGGAAAGATTATCACACATAATGGTGGCAACTTAGAGACTGATGATGCCCGCGTACTCATTGAGTATCTCAACGAACACTTAGGCAGTGACCGCGTGAAATTCATCACCGGTATTCAGTATCGTCACCTGCTGGTCATCAAAGGCGGCAACAAACATATCACCTGTGCCCCACCCCATGACCATCCGAATGAGGAGTGGAAGCCGCTGTTGGTGAAGGCTGACATCCCGGAAGCGCAGGAAACAGCCGACCTCATCAACGACCTTATCTTGAAATCACAGGAACTGCTGGCTAAGCATCCTTATAATATCGCAAAGGCTGCCAAGGGAGAACGACAGGCAAACAGCATCTGGCCTTGGAGCGGAGGCTACCGCCCGTCGATGGAGACTCTGATGCAACAATATCCTGAGATCAAGAGCGGCGCTGTTATCTCAGCTGTCGATCTGATTCAGGGCATTGGCAAATACGCAGGTCTGCGTATCATCAAAGTACCTGGTGCCACAGGATTGGCTGATACCAACTACGAAGGAAAGGCACAAGCAGCTATTGATGCACTCCGACAAGACGATTTCGTCTTTGTTCATGTAGAGGCAAGCGACGAGGCTGGTCATGATGGCGACTTGGAATTAAAACTCAAGACCATCGAGTATCTTGACCAACGGCTTATTGCCCCTATCTATCATGAGGTGAAGGACTGGCAGGATGATGTCTGCATCGCCGTACTTCCCGACCATTTGACACCTGTGGAGATGCGCATCCATGTAGGTCAGCCCGTACCATTCCTGATATGGCATCGTGGCATTGAGCCTGATGAAGTGCAGCAGTATGATGAAGTTTCATGCGTCAATGGCTCCTACGGTCTGCTGAAACTCCATGAATTCATGCAAGCCTTGATGGCAGTAAGATAGAAGGGCTATCTCCTGATTCGTTGTCCTGGTTGAGCTATTGGATGTGGGCGAGGTTGGAAATGCATAGGGGCGTCACGGTCTCCCCAGACAAGTGCTTTTAATATTCCGCCAATAGGTAATTCTATTTTTGAGTCACCTATCTTTATATAAGGATTGATAATTGGTTCTGTTATCCATTTGCCTGTCCAGGGACTCACATAGCGTCGCACCCCCATTTTTGTTCCGAACGTATTATTGAAACGGATATCGGCATACCCCCCGTATGTTGTGCTATTCACAAACGGACTCATGGCAGGCCCCACTTGTAACTGGTTGGCAAAATAGTAGCCGAAGGCATGAAGCGAGATGCTCTCGTTGAGGTCATAGCCCAACGTTCCACCAAAACCATATTGTGTAGAAAGAGTATGTTGCCAAGGCATCCAATACTTATTAGCGACGGCAGAAGCAGTAAAATGCCATCGTCCTGCATGCTGATACAACGTCATCATACCAGTCTCAGTATTCATCAGTCCTGGCAATTGGTTGGTCATTCCGTAAAAACCTAAGGATGCACCTTTCCAAAGATTAAAACCAGTTGCACCTTGTCGTGCCAGTTTGTTGAAGTTCGTGAGTTGAGGAGTAACCTGTTGTGGCAGTTGAGGATGTAATGTCTCTGGATATAAGCGCAAAGTGTCCCTCAGTATATAGCTGTTGAAATCTGTCTTTGGTGCATCAACAGGTGCACTCGCATTCCCGACCGATTGCCATCGATCGTTAACTTCCGTCTGTGCCATCATTCTTATGGGCAATAGAGTCAGGAAGAGAACTGTGATACCTACATGCTTCATCTCTGTCTACAAATGTACAACTTTATCATTAAACAGATTCACCTATTTATATTATTTAACTTTATTGTTGCAAAGTTATTAGGCATGTTGCCACGCTTTCCAAACAAATCGTCCTTCATATAATATTTCAACTTGTCGCCATTCCAAAATCCAGTGGCACAATTCACGATATAGAACAATCGTTGCTCT
>ONDP01000009.1:1271-97577 GCA_900316645.1 uncultured Prevotellaceae bacterium | reverse complement strand
AATTACACACGTAAATTTTAAAAATGCATGCAATTATCTCCTCTCCCCCCCGATTTTAAATAAAAAAACTAAAATCGTTTTGATATTTAGTCAGTTATTCGTACCTTCGCAACCAATATGCGGAAATTGGTGATTTTTCTTATGCTGATGACCTCGCTGGGCTTGATGGCACAGGAGGGTAACAAGAAACGACAGGAGGTGGACTACGACAGCCCTACCTTCGTGCCAATGGTGAAGGTGGGCAAGGTGCTGGAGAATGGCGACAGCATTCAATACATGGAAATGAATAACGTGTATGTATATCCGCCCATTGCCTTTTCGAGCAAGAAACAACAAATGGCTTATAACCGACTGGTGAAAAACGTGAAGATTGTGCTGCCCATCGCCAAAGAGGCTCGGAAAATAATGATGGAAACTGCTGAATACCTGGAGACACTGCCCGACAAGAATGCGAAAGAGGCGCATATGAAGCTGGTGGAACGCAGCATCATGAAGGAGTATAAGCCGAGAATGAAGAAACTGACGTTCTCGCAAGGGAAACTGTTGATAAAACTGATATACCGCGAGAGTAACTCGTCGGGATATGAACTGATACAGGCCTTCCTCGGTCCTGTGAGGGCTGGCTTCTACCAGGCGTTCGCATGGGCCTTCGGCGCAAGCCTGAAGAAACGATACGACCCGGAAGGGGTGGACCGTCTGACGGAACGCGTCGTGCTGATGGTGGAGGCGGGACAGATATAAAGAAGCCTCACCCCCGACCCCTCTCCTTCAGAGAGGGGAGGGACGGAAGGGGGGGGGAGTGAGGAATGAGGAATGAGAAATGAGGAATGAGGAATGAAAAAAGTCCTTAAGTCCTGTAGTCCTTGCAAAAAGAACTCCCAAACGACCAAACGACTAATTTACCAAACGACTAAAAAAAGGAAAAATAAAATGGGCACATCTTCCGTCATTCTGCACGACCTGGCAATTGGATACCCAGGGAAAGTGGTGGCAGAACACTTGAATGGAGCCATCAAGGCTGGCGAACTGACTTGTCTGCTGGGACGCAACGGTGTCGGGAAATCGACACTGCTACGCACTCTTGCAGCCTTTCAGCCCTCCATAGAAGGAAGCGTTAGAATTGAAGAGCCCCCCCCAGCCCCCCGAGGAGGGCGAAGGAAAGGGGAAGTTGAAGATAATTGTCAATTGTCAATTGTCAATTGTCAATTAGACACGCTGAGCGATAAGGCGCTGGCGAAGTTGATCGGTGTGGTGCTGACGGAAAAGCCGGACGTGAGGAATATGACTTCCGAGGAACTGGTGGGGATGGGACGATCGCCCTACACGGGTTTCTGGGGGACACTGGGAAAGGAGGATAAAAGGATTGTGGACGAGGCTATACAACTGGTGGGCATCGAGGCGCTGCGCGAGCGATTTATCCACACACTGAGCGACGGTGAACGGCAGAAGGTGATGATAGCCAAGGCACTGGCTCAGCAGACACCTATTATATATCTGGACGAACCGACGGCCTTCCTGGACTTCCCCAGCAAGGTGGAGGTGATGCAACTGTTGCACCAACTGGCGCACGAGGAGGGGAAGACGATATTCCTTTCGACACACGACGTGGAGCTGTCGCTTCAGATGGCCGACTGTATATGGCTGATGGAAAGCGAGGGACTGACGGTGGGGACACCACGCGAACTGGCAGACATGGGGGCGCTGAGCCGATTTATAGAACACAGGGGTATCGCCTTTGATGCCCAGACACTAACAATAAGAGTGACGACATGATAGAGGGACACGGAGACGACATACACCGCTACGAGGCAGGAATGGTGCGCATGAATTTCAGCACCAATATCTACCAGCAAGCCGACCACTCGGCACTGAAGGCGCATCTGACTGAACGGATGGATGTAATTAACAACTATCCGGAACCAGAACCGCTGTCGCTGGAGCGGATGATAGCAGAGCGACTGGGCATCAGTGCAGACTGTGTGATGGTGACTAACGGGGCGACGGAGGCAATATACTTGATTGCGCAGAAATTGCACAGGAGTGTGTCGATTATCCCACAGCCTACGTTCAGCGAGTATGCCGACGCGTGCAGAATCAACAACCATATCGTGACGTATGAGAACACGGACGACATGAAGGTGTTGCCGAACGACAGGGTGTACTGGATATGTAACCCGAACAACCCGACAGGCAACGTGATGACGAAGGGCATCATAGAATATATGGTGCGACGCTCACCACGATATACGTTTGTGGTGGATCAGTCGTATGAGGACTACACACTGAAGCCACTGATAAGGCCGCACGAGGTGACAGACTGTCAAAACCTGCTGGTGTTGCACTCGCTGAGCAAGCGCTTTGCAGTGCCCGGGTTGCGACTGGGCTACGTGACGGGCCATCCGAGTATGTTAAGTCTGCTGAAGGCTTTGCGTCATCCGTGGTCGGTGAGTGCGCTGGCGATAGAGGCTGGTAAGTTCCTGATAGGTCGCAACGATCCCGTGATTCCCGACTTGCAGGGTTATCTGCAGGAGGCACAGCGGTTGCATGATGCGTTGCGTGCGATAGAGGGTATCCGTGTGTTTGAGACAAAGACGAACTTTATGTTGTGTGAGGTGGAGGACATAACGAGTACGAAGTTGAAGTATGAGTTGGTACACGAGCATGGTATCTTGATTCGTGACTGCTCGAACTTCACAGGACTCTCCGATCACTTCTTCCGCGTGGCTGCGCAATCGCCTGAAGAAAACGATAGGCTTGTAATTGCGATTTCGCAATTACAAAAATGAGAAATGAGAAATGAAAGCCAAATTATCAATTGTCAATTAAAAGTCCTTAAGTCCTTGTAGTCCTTGCAAAAAAATGAAAAGTGAATAAAAAAAATCCGATAAGTTCGCGCTTATCGGATTCTTTTTATGGAGTGAGTGGGAGTGGCGGTAGCAAATTATTAACTATTCACTCTTCACTCTTCCTTTTAAAAGTCCATCTTATCTAATTCGTCGGTGAAGTCCTTGGGCTCGTGAGTTTCGGGCTCGTGGAAATCATCGGTGCGCTGAGGACGCTCACGACGCTCGTTGCGATCGCGCTGTGGACGGGGACCACGGTCGTTGCGGTCGCGCTGTGGACGGTCGCCACGCTGTGGACGCTCAGGACGCTCACGACGACGCTGCTGGGGCTCTACATAGTCGGCAGGCTTCTCGACGAGGACACGGTGAGAGAGTTTGAACTTACCAGTCTTGGGGTCGATTTCGAGCAACTTGACGGTGATCTTGTCACCCTCCTTGATGCCAGCCTCCTCGACAGTCTCGAGACGCTTCCAGTCGATTTCTGAGATATGGAGCAGTCCATCCTTACCAGGCATGAACTCAACGAAGCAGCCATAAGGCATGATGCTGCGAACGGTGCCCTCATAAACCTCGCCAATCTCGGGAACGGCAACGATAGCCTTGATCTTGGCAATAGCAGCGTCGATAGACTCCTTGTTGGGGCCGCTGACCTGAATCTTGCCAACACCGTCCTCTTCGTCGATAGTGATGGTGGCACCGGTGTCTTCCTGCATCTGCTGGATAATCTTTCCACCAGGACCGATGACAGCACCGATGAACTCCTTGGGAATTTCGAAGGCCTCGATGCGTGGTACCTGTGGCTTGAGCTCGGGACGTGGCTCTGCGATGGTGTCGGTGATGCACTTCAGGATGTGCTCACGACCAGCCTTTGCCTGCATGAGGGCTTTCTCGAGGATGTCGAACGACAGACCATCGCACTTGATATCCATCTGGGTGGCTGTCAGACCGTCCTTGGTACCGGTGGTCTTGAAGTCCATATCGCCCAAGTGGTCCTCGTCGCCGAGGATATCGGAGAGAACAGCATACTTGTCCTCGCCAGGGTTCTTGATAAGACCCATAGCAATACCGCTGACGGGCTTCTTCATGGGAACACCGGCATCCATGAGTGCCAGCGTACCGGCACAGACAGTAGCCATTGACGAAGAACCGTTAGACTCCATAATCTGACTGACTACACGAACGGTGTAGGGGAAGTCGGCTGGAATCATCTCCTTCAGGCCGCGCCATGCAAGGTGGCCGTGACCAATCTCACGACGGCCTACGCCACGCTGGGCCTTAGCCTCACCCGTGCAGAACGGTGGGAAGTTATAGTGGAGCAGGAAGCGCTGATAGCTCTTGTCGAGCACATCGTCAACCAGCTTCTCGTCGAGTTTGGTACCGAGGGTGACGGTGGTCAGTGACTGCGTCTCGCCACGGGTGAAGATGCTGCTGCCATGAGGCATGGGCAGCGGAGATACCTCACACCAGATGGGGCGGATATCGGTGGTCTTACGACCATCGAGACGGATGCCCTCGTCGAGGATGCAACGGCGCATGGCGTCGCGCTCTACATCGTGGTAGTAGCGATCCATCATGGCTTCGTACTCTTCGTCGCTGATCTCGACGGGTGAACCGTCGAGCGCTTCGGCGGCAGCCTTGCGTTCAGCAAAGAAGCGCTCCTTGAAATCAGCCAGAATCTTCTCGAAGGCCTCAGCACGGGCGTGCTTCTCGAGGGCCTGCTTGGTGATGTCGTAGGCGGGCTGGTAGAGCTCCTTGTTCATGCGCTCGCGCAGTGCCTCGTCGTTGACTTCGTGATCGTACTCACGCTTCACGTCCTTACCCAGTTCCTTAGAGAGGGCAGTCTGGAGTTCGCACATGGGCTTGATGGCATCCATGGCGGCCTTGAGGGCACCCAGCAAATCCTGTTCGCTGACTTCCTTCATTTCGCCTTCAACCATCATGATGTTCTCGGCTGAAGCACCCACCATGATGTCCATATCAGCCTCCTTCATCTGTTCGAAGGTGGGGTCGATGACATACTCGCCATTGACACGAGCCACGCGAACCTCGGAGATAGGACACTCGAAGGGGATATCTGAACATGCCAGCGCTGCTGATGCTGCAAAACCTGCCAATGCATCAGGCTGATCGACACCATCTGCCGATAACAGCATTACGTTGACATAAACTTCTGCGTGATAGTTAGAGGGGAACAGGGGACGGAGCACACGGTCGACCAGACGGCTGGTCAGAATCTCGTTGTCGGAAGCTTTACCCTCGCGCTTGGTGAAACCGCCAGGAAAACGTCCTGCAGCGGCATACTGCTCTCTGTAGTCAACCTGCAGAGGCATGAAATCGGTTCCGGGAACTGCATCTTTTGCGGCACAAACAGTAGCCAGCAACACAGTGTTGTTCATGCGGAGCATCACACTGCCATCGGCTTGCTTTGCCACCTTCCCGGTTTCAATTGTGATGGTTCTTCCATCAGGCAACTGAATACTTTTTGTAATTACGTTCATCTTAAAAAACATCTAAAAAATATAATACATCTTGCGACTTTGCGCTAAATTGGCGACAAAGTTACACATTATTAAATAGATAAACGAATAAAAGCGTATTAATTTCGTTTTTTTATGAAAAACTTGGGGATTTCAAGATTAATTCATACCTTTGCAGCCGATGAAACAGATAATTATAATGGTTGTAGCCACCATGATGGCTACCATAAATGTTACTGCACAGAACAACAAGGATACTGTGCAAGTGTATATTCCAATAGAGCACCTGCCACGACTGGTGGAAATCATGCCGGCACCACCTGCCTTCGACAGTCCGGAGTTTGCCAGCGACGTGGTGCGATACTGCTGGGGCAAGCAGCAGCGACGGGACTCGGCACGCGTGGCTATGGCTATTGCCGACGCGGAATGGGAAAGCCACGAGAAGGTGTATGGCAGATGGGCAGAGGCTTTCGGAATGGCTATCAACGAGCGTGAGACACCCGAGATATGGAAACTGGTGGAGACAAGTCTTGCCACTACCGACCCCATGCGCAAGGAGCCAAAGGCTGCCCACCAACGTCTGCGCCCCTTTGAGTATTATGATGAAACGATGCCATCGCACGAGGAACCTTTCCTGCGTGGTGAGGGCAGTTTTCCGTCGGGGCACAGTTTGCGTGGATGGACCCTCACGATGCTATTGGCTCAGATAGCTCCAGAGCGTGCCGCCGCGATATATCGCAGAGGTCGTGAATATTGTGACAGTCGTGTGATTGTGGGTGCTCACTGGCAGAGTGACGTGGATGCAGGTCGCAACTACGCCTGTGTGGGTTACATAGCGCTCCAGAACAACGAAGCTTTCCAAAAACAAATGAGGAAGGCGAAGGAAGAGTATAGAAAAGTGAGAAATGAGAAATGATTTAAGGTAAGAGTGAATAGTGAATAGTTAATAATTTGCTACCGCCACTCCACTTTTCACTCTTCACTTCTCTCTTTTCACTTCTCTTAACGTAGCGTTAGCGCTGCGTTTTCTGCTTTCTCCATGATTTCGCGCTCACCGGGACCTTTGTCGTTGATGCCACAAAGGTGGAGGATGCCGTGGATGATAACACGGTGGAGCTCCTCGTCATAGTCCTTATGGAAAAGCTCGGCATTGGAACGGACGGTGTCGAGCGAGATGACAAGGTCGCCATTGATGGTGTCGCCCTCGTCGTAGTCGAAGGTGATGATATCGGTGTAGTAGTCGTGACCTAAATACTGGCGATTGACGTCGAGGATATGCTCATCGTCACAGAAGAGATAACCCACTTCGCCCACTTTCTTGCCATAGGTGGCAGCTACACGACGAATCCATGCGGTGGTTTCGCGACGCTTGATATTCGGGAAGCGCACATTTTCGGTTTGATAGGTAATCATAAGCCTTAGTTTCTAACGGATTGAACTTGCGACATAACGCGCAGGAAATTGCCACCCCATATCTTCTGAATGTCATTGACGGAATAGCCCTTGTCCATGAGCCGACGCGTGAAATGGAGCAGTTCGGCAGCATTAGCCAGGCCACGCACACCACCATCGCCGTCGAAATCGGTGCCCAATCCGACGTGGTCGATACCCATCACCTCGATGGCATGGTCGAGATGCGCCATGACGTCGTTGATGGTAGCCTCGCCGTCGAGGCGCAAGAAGCCGTGATAGAGGGTGACCTGCATGACACCGCCCTTAGCCGCGAGGTCGCGCATTTGCTGGTCGGTGAGGTTGCGGGGATGGTCGCAGAGGGCACGACAACTGCTATGACTGCAGACGATGGGCTGCTGACTGATTTCGAGGGCATCGTAGAAACTTTTCTCGGCAGCATGGCTGAGATCGACCATGATGCCCAGGCGATTCATTTCGTTGACCACCTGACGCCCGAAGAGACTGATGCCGTTATGCGTCTGGGTGCCCTTGGCAGAATCACAGATATCGTTGTCGCCATTATGGCAAAGCGTCATATAGACGATGCCACGCTGTGCGAAGTGACGCAGATTGACGATGCTGCCCTCGATGGCTGCCCCGTTCTCGATGCCCAGCATGATGCTCTTACGACCAGCCTGTTTGTTGGCGAAGAGTTCGTCGGGGGTGCGAGCGATGCGGATATACTGCTGGTGGGCTGCCACGATAGACTCAATCTTATCGAAGATGCCGTCTGCCATCGCCTTCATGCCCGACTCGGTGGGCTGTGGGATGTAAGCCACCATGATGGTAGCGTCCTGATGGCCCTCGGTCATCTTATGCAAATCGACAAGTAGACGTTCGTCGCGCATACCGAAATCGACACCCTGTGGGAAGAACATGGGGGTGTCGCAATGGGAATCGAGGGTGAGCACCTGCTGGTGCATGAGACACGTCTCGCGATAGCGCACCGCCTCGCCGACGAGCCATTGGAAGAGGGGAAGCCCCTCAGCCAGGCACTCAGGATGCCACTGCACACCGATGATGGGTTTGAACTCGGTGCTCTCCATCGCCTCGATGATTCCATCGGTAGAGGTGGCTGTGACGCGGAAGCGGTCGCCCGTCTCACATACTGCCTGATGATGGAATGAATTGACTGAGAGGGTGTCAGCCCCCTTGTAGAGCTGAGACAAAAGCGAATCGCCCACGACACTGACCTGATGGGTTGCCACGGAGCGCTCCTCGCTCTGCGAATGGTTGAAGGCAGCGATGTCGGTGATGTCCTGACGAACCCGTCCACCGAGCGCCATAGCGAGCGTCTGAATGCCCCGGCAGATGCCCAAGACAGGCAGCTGACGATTGTATGCCAGTCGTGTGATAAAGAGTTCGGGCAGGTCGCGCTCCTCATTGATATCGCCCAAGAGGGGATGGGGTTCCTCGCCTGCATAGTGGGGGTCGTAGTCGCCACCACCACTGAGCACGAGAGCATCGACATGTTCCAAAGTGTTGATGATGACGTCGGTATCAGCCAAGGGAGGAATGATAACGGGTACACCGCCAGCCCGCAATACGGATTTATAATAAGTCTCAGCCAGTTTACAAGTGAGGTCGCCATAATTCCCTGTAATACCGATAACAGGACGTTGGGAGGCCTCAGGATATTTCGAATAAGCGCTTGCAGCCAACAGTGACTGCCAATCGTAACGATTCATAAATTAATCTTCAATACTAACAGGGATTTCACGCTTGATGCTCTGTTCGAGCGAGATAAGCGTTTCGGTGGCAACCACTCCAGGAATGTCCTGCAAACGTCCGTTGAGCAGATGCATAAGCTGTTCGTTGTCGCGCGCATAGAGCTTGACCATCATAGTATAGGGACCCGTCGTGAAGTGGCACTCCACAATCTCGGGAATATGCTGCAAACACTCCACCACATCCTTGTACATGGAACCACGCTCGAGGGTGATGCCCACATAGGTGCAGGTGCTGTAGCCCAGGCTCTTGGGGTTGACGTCGAAACCACTGCCCATGATGACATTGGCCTCGATGAGATGCTGCACACGCTGGTGGATAGCTGCACGTGAGACGTTACACTCGGTGGCTACATCCTTGAACGGGATGCGTGCGTTTTGCGACAGGATTTTCAGGATTTTCTTGTCGAGATTGTCAATTTTGTCTATTGTTGCCATATCAAAACAGATTGCTTTGTTTACATTTTGTAAGCAAAAGTACGTAATTTAATCGATATATGCAACATTTTGCTCATAAAATTGCAGTATTTTATACAAAAAGAGCAGATTTTTGGTCTGCTCTCCTTATTTTTTGTCATCGACAATCTCCAAAAGTTCGATTTTGAATATCAACATCGAGAAAGGTTTGATGTCGTTGCCCGCCCCTCGTTCGCCATAAGCCAACTGCTGGGGGATATATACTTCCCACGTAGAACCGACAGGCATGTGGGTGAGGGCATCGGTCCAACCCTTGATGACCTGGTCGCAACGGAAATCGGTGGGTTTGCCACGCTTATACGAGCTGTCGAAGACGGTGCCATCGACAGTGCGACCTTCGTAGTTGACCTTCACTTTCTGAGAAGCCGTAGGGATGGATCCCTTGCCAGCAGTGAGTACCTTATATTGCACTCCGCTTTCCAAGGTCTTGACACCCTTCTTCTTGGCATTAGCAGCAAGGAATTTCTCGCCAGCCTCCTTGTTGGCTCCATAGAGGCGCAAGGCAGTTTCTTCCTGAATAGCCTTGACGATAACGGGTACCAGTTCGTTGGCTTTCTCGACCGAAACAGCCCCCTGCTCGCCCTTCACACCCCGCACAAAACCATCGAGGAAAAGGTCCATATTCAGATGCTGCGTGGAATCGGAGCCGAAGACTTCCTTATTAAACTGCTGGAGGAATCGCGAGAGACCCTGCGACTGAACCAGTCCGAAACTGTAGCTCAACGTATCGATGCGGTTCTGCAACTGCTGAGCCTTGACTGAATGGAAAGTAGCACCCGCGAAGAGAGCGAGTGCTACTATAATGATACGTTGCTTCATTGATTACTTTCTCTTAGGATTAACCTCGAGGAGCTCGATCTTGAAGATGAGCATAGAGAAAGGCTTGATGTCGGCACCCTGCTGACGGGCACCATAAGCCAACTCCTGAGGAACATAAACCTCCCAAACAGAACCGGCAGGCATGTGAACGAGTGCCTCGGTCCAACCCTTGATAACCTGGTTGCAACGGAACTCGGCTGGCTCGCCACGCTTGTAGGTGCTGTCAAATACCTTACCATCCAGGGTGCGACCCTCGTAGTTGACCTTTACACGAGAAGTGTCGGCAGGAATGGCACCGTTGCCCTCCTTGATGACCTTGTACTGAACACCGCCTCCGAGGACTTTCACGCCCTCTTTTTTGGCGTTCTCAGCCAGGAACTTCTCGCCAGCCACCTTGTTGGGGCCGAACTCCTGCTCCATGGTCTTGGCCTTGATAGACTGCATCAGCGTCTGAGCCACTACCTGAGCTGAGTCAACAGTCATCAGACCACCCTTGCCGGTAGTACCGCTGATGAAACCAGCCATGAAGTTCTTCAGAGAGATAGTCTTGGTAGAATCGTCGCCGAAGAGCTCGCGATTGATACCCTTCACCATCTGGTTGCTGATCTGCTGACCAATCTGAATACCTGCATAGTAAGCGGCCTTCTTCTTGTCGTCACCAGCATTGGCACCCTCGTTGAGTCCCTTGATGAACTCGTCCATATAGGCTGTATCGATGTCCAGACGATTAACCAGATAATCCTTCAAACCGTTGGTCTGAGCCATACCGATAGCATAGCTAACGGTATCAACGTCAGTCTTCAAATTAGCCTTAGGAGCTGAATAGCCGCAAGAATACAATGTAACTGCGGCAATAGCTGCAATAGCAGCAAAAGTAAACTTTCTCATTGTTTTATAAAATGTTTATTGTCGTTACATAACCTGAATCAACTCTACATCGAAGATGAGTGCTGCAAAAGGAGGAATAGAGGCGCCTGCACCACCCTCGCCATAAGCGAGACGATAGGGGATGAAGAAACGATACTTGGCACCCTCCTGCATCAGCTGCAGACCTTCGGTCCATCCGGCAATCACCTGCTGGAGCCCGAATACGGCAGGCTCGCCACGCTCAACGCTGCTGTCGAAGACGGTACCGTCGATGAGGAAACCCTCGTAGTGGCACTTCACACTGTCCTTGGCTGTTGGCTTCTTACCATTGCCTTCCTTGAGCACCTGATACTGCAGACCGCTGGGCAGTGTGATGACACCGTCCTTCTTGGCATTCTCTGCAAGATATTTCTCACCAGCCTCCTTGTGAACCTTACCCTGCTCCGAACGCTGCTTGTTGATTTTCTCTTCCTGCGCTGCGAAGTAGTCCTGCACAATCTGCTGGGCTTCACGATTAGACACTTTCAAGTCGTTGCCTGCCAGCACATCCTTGATGGCTGCAGCAAAATCATCGATGTTCAACCCTGTGGCTCCCATCTGCGCCAACTGGCGACCAATGCCCAAGCCCAGAGCATAACTTACTTTATCCATTCTTTCCCTATATTAATTATAATAATGTACGCGTTACTTGTCGATATTCTCCTTGAACCCTGAAGGACGAGGACCATACACCACCTTACGTTCTTCCATGCGCTTGCGATACTCTTCGGAGGCTTTCACCCGCTTGAAGAGATTGTCCATCTCAGACCGAATCTGTGCATTCTCAGCATTCAGTCGGTTGATTTCTTCCTTGGCAGCCTCATTCTCCTGTTGAATAGCCTTGTATTTCTGCATGGAAACACAGGAGCCAAAGCCCAAAGCCACCACTACAGCGGATAGGGCAAGGTTGAATAATTGACGCAATTTCTTCATATTTCAAACGTTTGATGCTAAATTCGGGTGCAAAATTACTAATTAGTGCGCAAATAATCTCTGAAATAAAGATTATTTAACTAATCAAGGAAAAACAGACTGACACCAATGACGGAAATGACGGCTCCTATAACAGTGCGCCAAGTGATGGGCTGATGGAAAAACCAACGCGAGGGCAGCAGGATGATAATAGGGGTCAGTGCCATGAGTGTCGAGGCAATACCGGCATCGGTGTATTGCACTGCCATCAACGAGAAACCGACTCCCACAAAGGGGCCGAAAATAGTAGTGGCTGTTGCTGCAGTGAGCCCCTTGCCGTCGTGCAGGGCCTCACGAAGAGGCTTGAAACCTTCACGATAGTAGAGCAAAATGGAGAAGCCGATAATGCCAGCCACGCAACGGATGAAATTGGCGCTGAACGGTATCAGCCATGCAGGCATCTGTGTATTGTCATAATGGTCCATGCCTATCTTGCTGAGCACCAGTCCCGTACCTTGGCAGATGGCTGCCCCAACAGCAAAGAGGATTCCGTTCAAAGGCAGTTTCAGCGACACCCGATGGTGCTCGCCCCGTCCTAATATCGAAATACTGATACCTGCCAGGGTCACAAACATAGCGAGGATGCTCATGGCCGTCATCCGCTGACCAAGGGTTACCCAAGCCATGAGGGCTGCCGTCAGCGGGGCAAGGGTCATAAATAGTTGTCCATAGCGCGAACCGATGATGATGTAACACTGGAACAGGCAGTAGTCGCCAATGACATAACCCACCAGTCCCGACAGCAGCATCCATCCATAGGCTTCCATTGGGATATGGGTAGGAATAGGTGTCCCCATGACATACCAGAACAGAATCACCGAAAACAACAGTGCCAATGCCATGCGCAATACGTTCAGCGTCAGGTTGCCCATCCGCTTGCTGCCAAACTCACTCAGCAAGGCTGTTGCCGTCCATGAGAATGCCACCCCAATTGATATCAGTTCACCTATAAAATGATTCATCGTCTTTGTTTAGCCTTGAAATCTCGGTTATACGTCATTTTTCTTGTATTCGTTTCAGATGGCAGAGGATGAGACGGCCCTCGCCATCGCGCAGATGCATGCCGTTGCCTCTGCAGAACCGCCAATAGCGACAGTCCTTACAGTCGTCCTTGCGCATCCAATCGCGCTGGCGATAGGGCAGATAACGGTTCTCCCATACGTCCATGAAGTCGTCATCGTAGATATTGCCTTGATGATAGTCGGCACGTATGCTGGCACAGGCGGCGATGGAGCCGTCGGCCATCACGGAGCCTACCGTCACACCTGCCTGACAGTCGAAAAACATATCGCGAACCTCACCTTCGTAACGACCCAGGAAACCCTCGCAGCCATACGAGGCATTGATACGTCCCTCCTGACGTGTCTGACGGATGAAGTCGAGCATGCCCCGATATTGTTCGTTGCTGATTTGCATCATGGGGTCGCTGGCAGCACGGCCTACGGGGAAGATGGAATAGATGCGCCAATAGCCGATGCCCTTGCCGACGAGATAGTCGCGCATGAGCGGCAGCTCTTGGTAATTGCGTTGGTTGACACAGGTGACGACATCGGTATTGATCTGCGGATACTGCACGAAGAGGTCTAATACCTGATCGACCTTCTGAAAACTCTGCGGATGGCGACGCATCCAGTTATGGTTGTCTTCCAATCCGTCCATGCTGACGGTGATGCTGTGCATGCCTGCCTTATGCAGGGCCTCGAAACGTTCGGGGGTGAGTGCGAGGCCGTTGGTGACAAGACCCCAAGGGAATCCACGTTCGAAAATAGCACGACCGCACTGTTCCAAGTCTTCACGCAACAGAGGCTCGCCACCCGTGATGGTGACGAACACCTGATGGGGATCTGTCTTGCGCGCAATACTGTCGAGCACTCGCAGGAAATCTTCACGAGGCATATCCCTGACTTCCGACAACTTCCGACAGTCGCTGCCACAATGGCGACAACTTACATTGCAACGCAGGGTACACTCCCAAAACAATTGTCGAAGGGGATGCTCCTTGCGGATGTTACGGCTAATCTGTGCTGCCGCTTCCAGGGCTATGCGCTTGCGAAGACCCAGTTCACTCATTCGCCTTTACCTTCTTGGGATTCTCGCTACCGTCTTTTTCAGGTAATATCAGATTGAGAACAACAGCCAAGATGAAGACGACAGCCACACAGTTTTCGGCAAATACGGTCTGGACTATCTTCGGGAAGATAGAAAACAGACCCGTTGCCTGTGTGAAACCAAGTCCTATGCTCAGCGAGAGGGCCACGATAATCATATTGCGATCAGTGAAACCACAACGGGATATCATGCGGAAACCTGCAAACATGATAGAACCGAACATCATAATGGTGCAACCACCCAAGACGGCCTGCGGAATGGTGGTCAGAAGAGCTCCCACAACAGGGAAAATTCCTCCGATAATCATGATGCAGGCACCAGTGGCGATGGCAAAACGATTGACAACACCCGAGATGGCGGCCAAACCGACGTTCTGACTGAACGAGGTGATGGGGGTGCAGCCGAAGAGACCTGCCACACTGCTCACAAAACCATCGCAAGCCACACTGGAACCCATCTCGCGCTTATGGGTACTACGATTCAAGGCACTGGCACACAGGGCACTGGTGTCACCGATGGTCTCAGTAGCCGATACCATATAGATGGCAAGAACAGACAGGAAGGCACCTACCTCGAAATCGGGTTTGAAAGGCATGAAATTAGGCAGTGAGACAATGCTGATGTGCTGCAGGCTGGAGAAATCGACCATGCCCATGCAGACAGCAAGGATATAACCTGCCACCAATCCGATGAGAACGGACAGCGAACGGAAGAAACCCTTGGCAAAAATCTGAAAGACCAAACATACCAAGAGGGTGAACGAACCCACCATCCAGTTGTTGACCGAACCGAAATCAGCAGCACCCTGACCACCAGCAAACGAATTGGCACCAATAGGCAACAGCGAGAAACCGATGGCTGTGACCACCGTAGCTGCTACGATATGAGGAATGAGTTTGGTCCAATAATTAGGAAACAGTCCCAGCAAGCCTTCGATAATACCGCCAAGGATGACGGCACCCATCAGCACTCCCATGCCTTGCGTCGTGCCAATGGCAATGGCTACGGACAGGAACGTAAAACTTATACCCATGACGATGGGCAGTCGAGAACCTATGCGCCAGATAGGATAGAGCTGGATGAGTGTGCCGATACCTGCGATAATCATACAGTTCTGTATCAGCGAAGCACTGACGTCGGAGCCGATGCCCACCACATTGGCTAATATAATAATAGGTGTAATGTTTGCCACAAACATGGCCAACACATGTTGCAGTCCAAAGGGGATGGCCTGTGGTAAGGGTACCTTACCATCAAGCTGATAAAGATTGCTCTTGCTACTATCCATAGCTTTCGATTATTTAAGTTTGATTTCGTTATTTTCAAGCGACTCGATGATGGCCAGCGACTCGATGCGGTGAATGCCATGATCCTGCAATACCTTGCGACCGTGCTGGAAGGCTTTCTCGATGATGAAACCCATGCCGACAATAGTGGCACCAGCCTGCTGACAAAGGTCGATGATGCCCAATCCGGCATTACCATAAGCCAGGAAGTCGTCAATGAACAGCACATTATCCTCGCTGGTCAGGTATTCACAACTGACGGTCAGCGGATATTCCCTCTGCTTGGTAAACGAACGAACGGTAGATTCGTAGAACTCACCCATCGTAGAAGGCTTTTTCTTCTTGGCAAAGACCACAGGCAACTCCATCAGGTAGCCCAGCATAATGGCAGGAGCAATGCCTGAAGCCTCAACGGTGATGATCTTGGTGACATCTTCGTCGGCAAAGCGGCGAATAAACTCAATGGCTATCTGTTTCATCAGGTAGGGGTCCATCTGGTGGTTGATGAAACGGTCAACTTTTAGGATGCCACCTTCTAGGCAGCGTCCGTCTTGCATAATTCTGTCGCGTAATACTTTCATAGGTGCTTTGTTTGTTTAATTTTGCAAAATTACGAAATATTTCTCAAATCCATCACCTCAATTGGCGATTATTTATTAATTTTGCAGAAAATAAAGACCTATAGGCTTATGAAAAAAATAGTTGTTTTGACTGGTGCCGGCATGTCGGTAGAGAGTGGACTGAAGACCTTCCGTGATGCAGACGGGTTGTGGGAGAACTATCCTGTAGCCAAGGTGGCTACCCATGAGGGATGGGAAGCTGATCCCACTTTTGTGAATAACTTCTACAACATGCTGCGTAAGAAATGCTGGGCTGTCAAGCCCAACGAGGGCCACAAACTGGTGGCGAAACTGGAAGAGAAATATGACGTGACAGTGGTTACCCAGAACGTGGATAACCTGCACGAACAGGCTGGTTCCTCAAAGGTCATCCATCTGCATGGTGAACTGATGAAGGTTTGTTCGAGCCGGGATGTTGACGACCCTCGCTATCAGATAACACTGACACCTGACAATTGTGAGGTAGAACCTGGAACGAAAGCCGGCGACGGTTCACTGCTGCGTCCCTTCATCGTATTCTTCGGCGAGGCTGTGCCCATGATCAGTGTAGCTGCTGCAGAGGCCAGCGAGGCCGACATCTTTGTCATTATCGGTACATCACTCAATGTGTATCCTGCAGCAGGACTGGTGCAGTATGTGCGTCCAGGGGTGCCCGTCTATCTCATCGACCCGAAACCTGTATCGGCAGGACCTAACGTCATGCAGATTCAGAAGGGTGCCGGGGAGGGCATGAAGGAACTCGTAGAGAAGTTATTCGCTGAATAGCAATTGAACCAACGTCTGTCCGACGGCCTGCAGCGTATTCTTGTCAATATACTGCATATTGTCGTGTATGGTATGCCATGTAGGACCGAAGGAACTCTGCTGACAGTCGGGATAGTAGTTGATAATGTCGATACATGGTATCTGGGCAATATCATTGACTGGTACATGATCGTCGGTGACCATACCGCCTTCCTGCTTAGGGAAGAAACTGCCATAGCCAGCACTGGCAGCTGACTGCCACACTTTCTCGACTACACCCTTTGCCTTCTGCAGAGAATATCCCTCCTGATAAAACTTTGCACCCTGTCCGCCAACCATATCGAGGAGGATGGCATACTGATAGTTGGAAGCGGAGGACTGAGCCTTGAACATTTTAGCCCAATGCTGTGCACCGAGTGCCCATGAGTCGGCACCGTTACCATTTTCGTCCCACTGGGGAATACCCCAGTCTTCAGCATCGAAACAAACGAAATCGACTGCCACATTCAGCGAGTCATGCTGCTGGATGAGACGAGCCAATTCCAACATCACTGCCACACCGCTGGCACCATCGTTGGCTGCCATCACAGGTTTGTGCCAATTGGCAGAATCGGGGTCATTGTCAGCCCAAGGGCGACTGTCCCAATGGGCACAGATGAGAATGGAAGAAGTCGCTCCTCCAGCCTTCTTTGCCTGAGAGGAAGCTTTGGCAATGATATTGGTGCTCTTGAGGATAGTGCCGTCATAGCCTTTGAGGTCGGCTTTCTGCATTTCCACCTGATAACCATATTGCTGGAACTTCTGCCGAATCCACTCTCCGCACTGTTCGTGGGCCTCGCTGTTCATGACACGAGGACCATAGCTGCATTGGGCAGCACAGAACAGATAGGCTGAATCAACCGAGAATTCTATATTGACAACGGGTTGCTGTTCTACTTGTTTCTTTGTGGTGCCGCACGCACAGAGCAGACACACCAAACTAACGAGACAAATGGTTTTCTTAATCATCACTTTATTATTTTTTCTTAGGCAGGAATTCGGAAATATCCCTTCCGAAATGCTGTAATTCACGTACCACACTGCTGCTGACACTCGCATATTGGGGCTCGGAGAAAAGCAATATGGTTTCAATACCGCTGATTTGGCGATTGATATCGGCCTGTTCGCGCTCGTACTCAAAATCCTTCACACTGCGTACACCTTTTATTATATAGTGGGCACCCTGCTCTTTAGCAAAATCGACTGCCAAACCATAATAGGGCTCCACCTCTATGCAAGCCTCATCGGCATAGAGTTCCTGAATAGCCTGCATACGCTCAACGGCTGGTTGCATATTCGGTTTATGAACTTGGTCGCCCACCACCCCAATAACAAGGCGGTCGAACAATCCTAAGGCTCGCCTCACCACCGAATCGTGACCAACAGTAAACGGGTCGAAACTTCCTACAAATACTCCAATTCTCATCTCCATAGCGGTAGCAAACTTTTCACTTTTCACTTCTCACTTTTCTCTTCTTTCAGTCAAATAAGTTTGGTTCCATAATATTACCAGTATAAGGATTGCGTCCGAAATGACGGTAGGCCAGTTCCGTTGCCATACGACCTCGAGGGGTGCGCTTGATGAAACCCTCCATGATGAGGAATGGCTCATACACTTCCTCTACCGTACCGGCATCCTCGCCAATGGCTGTGGCTATTGTGGTGATGCCCACAGGACCTCCACGGAACTTATCGATAATCGTCAGCAGGATGCGGTTGTCTATCTCGTCGAGTCCATACTGGTCGATATTTAGAGCTGTCAAGGCTATCTTCGTAATCTCAGTGTCAATACGGCCTGTACCCTTCACCTGCGCAAAGTCCCGGACTCTGCGGAGCAGGGCATTGGCTATACGTGGAGTACCACGAGAACGTCGCGATATTTCTGCTGCAGCATCAGCAGTGATGGGCACACGCAGTATGGAGGCAGAGCGAGAGATTATCTTCTGCAACGTCTCGGGTTCGTAATACTGCAAGTGCATATTGATGCCGAAACGGGCTCGCAAGGGAGCTGTGAGCAGACCACTACGTGTGGTGGCTCCCACAAGCGTAAAAGGATTCAAGTCAATCTGTATGCTGCGAGCCGAAGGACCCTTGTCAATCATGATATCAATGCGGTAGTCCTCCATCGCGGAATAGAGATATTCCTCTACCACTGGCGACAGACGGTGTATCTCATCTATAAACAGCACGTCGTTTTTCTCCAACGATGTCAGGATGCCAGCCAAATCACCTGGTTTGTCCAACACAGGACCACTGGTAATCTTGAACCCCACACCCAATTCGTTGGCAATGATATTCGACAGCGTTGTCTTACCAAGACCAGGAGGTCCGTGCAACAGGGTATGGTCAAGTGGTTCACCACGGTATTTGGCCGCCTCTACAAACACTTGCAGATTCTCCACCACCTGCTGCTGTCCACTGAAATCACAGAACGAGAGGGGGCGTAAGGCATTCTCGAATTCCTTTTCGGAAGAGGAGAATTGCTCCTGGCGGATGTCAAAATCTTCGTCCATCATGTACTTTTTGCTTGCAAAGATACGAAATAATTCATAATTTTATTATCTTTGCAGGCAGAAATTCTAAAACTACTAATTATGAAGCGCATCTCACTACTGATTTTTGCGACCCTGATGTCGATAGGCATGCAGGCCAGTACTACCCTGCCCCTGACAGGAAAAGTTGTTTGTCCCACAGATAAACATATCCAATATGTAGGTCGTATTTGTTTCGACAATCCACAGCGACCCCGTTTCACCTTCCCGGGTGTACAGATTAATGCCGGTTTCACAGGTACAAGCCTGAAGATGATAGCCAAACCCAAGAGCGGTTATTTCATGGCACAGATTGACGAGGCTGCCCCCTTCAAGGTGAGTTTTATGGGAGAGCGTGACTCTGTGGTGACCCTGGCAACAGCCCTGCCCAAAGGTGAGCATACCGTTCGACTGATGTATATCATCGAGGGTTATGAACTGAAACCTGAATTCCGTGGTTTCATCCTCGACAACGACGGCATGATGCTGGATGCCCCTGCCTTGCCAGAGCGTAAGATTGAGTTCATCGGCAACTCCATCACTTGCGGATATGGTAACGAGAGTATCAATCGGGGCGACCCCTTTGAATACGAAACAGAAAACCATTATATCGGTTATGCCCAGCAAACTTGTCGCAACCTCGATGCTGTGGCATACGTAACAGCTCGCAGTGGTATTGGTGTCTATCGCAGCTATGGCGGTCCAAAGACAGGTACTCCAGAGAACGTGATGACAACGGAGTATGAGTACACCAATCTCTACGACCGATCTGAGCGTTGGGACTTCTCACGCTTTCAGCCCCAGGTAGTTTGCATCAATCTGGGAACCAACGACCTGTCGACCGACAACTACGATGCAAAACTGCTGAAACAGGCCTACAAAAAGTTCCTCAAGCAGGTGCGTCAACACAATCCTAAGGCCAAGATTGTGTATCTGTGTGGAACAATGCTGAATGGCAAGGAACTGGATATTGCCAAGCAGACTCTCAACGAAGTGGTTGAGGAGGCCAAGAAAGATGGCGACACGGAAGTATATCGGTTCGATTTCACACCACAGAACGGAGACATCGGCTATGGAGCCGACTGGCACCCTTCTGTCTGGCAGCATCAAAAGATGGCAGGTGAGCTGACAGCATACCTGCGCGCACTGATGCACTGGTTCTAATCTTGATTCTTTGCAGCTTCTTTTGCAGCTTTACGGGCAGCCTTTTCGGCTGCCTTTTGCTGTTTCCTGGCAGCTTTCTCAGCAGCCTTCCTTTCTTTTTCAGCAGCCTTCTCAGCAGCCTTCCTTTCCTTCTCGGCTGCCTTCGCTGCAGCTTTCTTCTCCTTCTCGGCATTCTCCTTCTGCTTCTCTAGCTCCTTCTGCTTTTTCTTAGCCTCACGCTCTTTCTCCTTAGCGGCTTTACGCATGGCCTTATGCCGTTCACGGTCTGCCTTGTCAGGATCATTGTCGTTGTCGTTATTGAAGAGGTGGAAGCGAATGCCCGGTTTAATCTTCGTCTTCTGCATCTGGTCAGTGTCCGTGAACGAGAATGCGCAAAGAATATCAGCCAACTTACCCTTCATCTTCAACTTACCCTCAGCCACAGCACCATCACTCACAATATTAGCATAGATATCGGTCACTGATACTTTCTTGTATTGGGCTTCGTAAACGAGAGCGTCAACCTGTCCGATAGGCAGTTTTCCTCCTCTCTGTCGACGCATCACTGCAGTACGTTCCTTCGAGATGTCAATCTTAAAACCAGCCCTGCAACTGATTCTGCCTATATCAGGATAATCCATGGCCTTGCCAAGATGGAAGACGTCCGACTTCACATTACCTGTAAGATATTTATTGAGATTATTGATAAGGAACGAGAAACCGATATCACCACAGGCAGAAAGAATGTTACCACGGAACTCCAGACGCTTATACTTCACGTCGAACGAACCTTTATAACGTATCGTTCCCAAAGCATGCAACTGTTTCATCATGAACTTTCTGACAGCAAACTGGTTGATGATACGCGCCTTGCTATTGCCCTGCACCTCGCAACTCAAGATGTCAAAATGAACGTGAAGCTTGTATTTGTCTTTTAATCCCGCCACGGAGCCAACTGCCTTAGCACGGAATTTGTTGTCGGTGGTCTTAACAGCTACATCCTTAAAGAACAAGGTGCTGTCGTTGCCATAGAACTTAGTGGTGAGCCAGAGTGGCAGTGAGAAGTTCTTGAGTGCTGGGGCAAAGGGGTGCGCTATGTCTTTCAGCAACGTCGTTCCTGTGATATCGCTCGTTGAGAATAGGAAGGGGATGCCCTTCTTCTTGCTGCCCAACTGCACCTCACCCTTGGCAAATTTCAGGGTGGTATTGGCCATGCAGATGGTTGCGTCGTTGATGTGAATCTTCCCTGCAATATGTTTGAAAGCCAGATGCAAGTCAGTGATGTGCAATCCCGAGGCTTTGTCATTAACGTCACACTCTGTCAGACGGCCACAAACACTATCCTTACTGATATGGCTAAAGTGCAGTTTCGCATGAGCCACCACGTTTAAGTGGCCATCGTCAAACCATCCACGCTTGGGTTTCCCCACACGCTTATGGGGCAAGTGATTATCAGTAGTCCAGTGCACACTGTCAATCGCTACCTCACCCTCCTTTCCGTCACCTTTCAAACTCAGTTTGATGACGTCAATCATCATGCGGTTGTCCACTTTCACCGGCTTACGTTTCTTCATGTGTATCCATGAACCTTGAGCCTTCCGCACCTCACCGGTAATCTTGTCGCCCCATCCCTTGTGCAGGTTTATGTGGCCAAGGGAAAAGTGCGACTGGTTATAGATGACATCCACATCCTCGATATTCACTTCATCCAAATCGAACGTCAACTGCTTGCCGCTCTTTTTCTTCTTTGGTTTGGGGGCTTTCTTGTCGCTCTTGAACGCATCAATCACAAACTGGTAATTGGCTGCCGTATCAGGACGTTCCTTGAAGATCTGGGCATGCAGACCCTTGACAGTAACCTCCTCCAACTGAATTTCACTTTTGAGCAGTGCCCACATATCTATCTCTGCACCCAGGAAGTCAAGGTTCAGCATGGGACGATGCTGCAAATCTTCAACTCTCAATTTATAGAGACGTACGTCGTCACTGAAGAAACCAATGCGAATGCTGTCTATTTCAACCTTCGTCTTCAACTTTTCCTGCAACGTCTCGGTGGCATAACTCAGAAACTTATCCTGAAACGATGAAGAATTCAGTAACCACACTCCTCCAAATATCAGGAGTAAAAACACAACTACAACTATTGCCACTATCTTGACAAGTCGGAAGATGATTTTCAATATTGATGCCATATAATTTATGTATAGTAGATTTTCCGTTTGCAAAAATAATGTATTTATTTCAAAATCCATCAATTTCCCTCTCATTTTTCTTTTCTTATTTTTACTGAGCGATTTTTTATTCGGAAAACTTGCACACTGAAAAAAAATGTGTATCTTTGCATTATCTTATAACCAAATTCCATAAAAATGAGAAAACTTATTATCATGACTGCCCTATGCCTGGTGGGTATGGCAGCACAGGCTCAGCAGAATCTGAGTTGGGGACAAGGACCCCAAGTAGCATCTCCTGATGTACATTCAGACAACAGTGTTACCTTCAATTTGATTGCCCCAGAGGCTCAGAAGGTACAGATTACTGGCGATTTCCTTCCTACCAAGAAGGTGGAATTCGGAGGAAACACTTATGACGCACCTGGTGTGGCCGATCTGGTAAAAAACGACAAAGGTGTGTGGAGTTTCACTACCGAACCACTGAAACCCGAACTCTACACCTATAACATGATTGTTGACGGAGTGAAAATCATTGACCCTCTGAACGTTTACAATATCCGAGACATCAACAATCTGTTCAGTGTACTGCTCATTGGCGGTAATGCCCGTGCCGACCTTTATAAAGTCAATAAAGTGGCTCACGGAACTGTCAGCAAAGTGTGGTACGAAAGTCCCACTGCAGGACTGACTCGCCGTCTGACGGTCTATACACCAGCCGGTTACGAGACAAGCGGCAAGTCATACCCTGTGCTTTACTTGCTTCATGGTATTGGTGGCGATGAGAATGCATGGAGTGAACTAGGACGAGCAGCCCAGATTCTCGATAACTTGATAGCTCAAGGTAAAGCTGAGCCCATGTTGGTCGTGATGACAAATGGCAATATCTCACAGGAAGCATGTCCTGGTGAGACCAGCGATGGATTCAAAGTGCCCACAATGATGCTCCCCAAGACAATGGAGGGTTCTTTCGAAACCGCCTTCCCCGATGTAGTAAAATTTATCGAGAAGACCTATCGAGTCAAGAAAGACAAGGCTCACCGTGCTATTGCCGGCTTGTCGATGGGTGGTTTCCACAGCCTCTTCATCAGCATCAATAACCCCGATATGTTCGGTTATGTAGGACTCTTCTCTGCAGCTGTCGATCGGCAGCAGTCTGACCCTAACGGATTTCCCAATATCTATGCTGACCGCAACAAGAAAATCGATGGTCTCTTTGCCAAGAAACCCAATCTCTTCTGGATAGGTATCGGAAAAACAGACTTCCTCTATAAAAACAATAACGACCTACGTGCTTACCTCGACTCAAAGGGACATAAGTACACCTACCTTGAAACCGATGGTGGTCACATCTGGCGCAACTGGCGCATCTATCTCTCAGAATTTACACCACTTTTATTTAAATAACACTTATGTAAAAATCCGTATTTTCAGGCTCAACCTACTTAAAAAGATAATATAAAAAAACTCCTTTCATCCTCCACAATGGGGAAGAAAGGAGTTTTTATTAATCTTCTGCGATGGAGAAGTCTAACTGACGCTTCTCCAAATTTGCACGAGCCACCTTGATGCGAATGGGATCGCCCAACTGATATTTATGATGATGGCGACGTCCTACAAGACAATAATTTTTCTCGTCGAAGTCATAGTAGTCATCATCCAAATCACGCATCGGTACCATACCTTCGCAGTGGTTTTCGTCTATCTCACAATAAATGCCGTAAGACTGGATGCCACTGATATGGGCATCGTAGGTTTCACCAACCTTATCGACCATAAACTCTACCATCTTATATTTGATAGAGTCACGCTCTGCCTGCTGGGCCACTACCTCCATATCGGAGCAATGCTCACACAACTCTTCGTATTTCTCCTCATTGGCACTGCGACCCTTGTCCTGGTATTTCGTCAACAGACGGTGCACCATCGTGTCGGGATAGCGACGGATAGGCGATGTGAAATGGGTATAATAGTCGAAAGCCAGTCCATAGTGCCCGATATTATGAGTAGAATACTTTGCTTTCATCATAGCTCGCAGGGCTACGGTCTCTATGAGTTTCTGTTCCTTCTTACCCTGCACGCCATCCATCAGTGCGTTCAGACTCTTGGATATTGCTCCCTTGGTACCGCCTGTCTTAAGCTTGTAGCCAAACTTAACCACAAATTCGCGCAGGGTCTCCAACTTTGTGGGGTCGGGCTGGTCGTGGATACGATAGACGAAGGTTTTGGCTTTCGGCTGTTGCCCATTGGGGCCTGCCTTTTTCTTTTTGCCAATGCTTTCTGCCACAAACCTATTAGCCAGCAACATGAATTCCTCGATGAGCTGGGTGGCATCAGTCGATTTCTTGAAATAGGCGCGAATGGGCTTTCCATCTTCGTCGATATCGAAATGCAATTCCTCACGATCAAACTTTACAGCACCACCCTTGAAGCGTTTCTCACGCAACTTCTTAGCCAATTGGTCTAAGGTTCGCAGTTGCTCTGCATACGGGTCTTCCACTGTCTCTTTCTTATTCCCATCCTTTTTGGAGGGGGTGGGCTTCAGCACTTCCTGCACTTCCTCATAGGCATAGCGCCGATTGCTCTTAATGACAGTATGTGCAATGTGACCGTTCTTGATGTTGGCCTCCTCGTCAAGTGTTACAATGACGGAGTAGGTCAGTTTTTCCTCGTCAGGACGCAGGGAGCAGATGAAATTACAAAGGCGTTCTGGCAACATCGGAATAGTGCGGTCAACAAGATAGACACTCGTGGCTCGTTTTACGGCCTCCTTATCTATAACAGAGCCCTCCTTGACGTAGTGACTGACATCGGCAATATGGATGCCTACTTCCCACAGGCCCTTACCTGCTGCACGCAGCGACAGGGCATCGTCGAAGTCTTTGGCATCCTTGGGGTCGATGGTGCAGGTGAACACGTCACGGAAGTCTTCACGACGGGCAATTTCATCGGGAGTGATACCCGGTTCTATTTTCTCGGCAGCATCCTCTACAGCCTTCGGATATTTATAAGGCAGTCCGTATTGTGCCAAGATAGCGTGCATCTCCACGTTATTATCACCTTCCTTACCCAATACGTCAATCACCTCACCCACAATATTCTTCGATTCCTTCGAAGGCCACTGGGTGATTTTCACAACAGCCTTGTCGCCTGTTTTACCACCCTTCAGTTTCTTTTTAGGAATCAAGATGTCCTGGGCAAAGATAGCACCCTCGGTAATGAGGAAGGCAAAATCGCGCTCCACTTTCAGCTTACCCACTGCTTGATCCATCTTATGCGACAACACTTCGACCACCATAGCCTCCTTGATATGATTCTGACGGCGGGCCATCATCGCCACACGGACACGATCGCCATTCAGGGCAAACATAGAGTTGCGCTCGGAGACAAAGATGGGTTTACCACCATCGTCGGGCTGGAACGAATTTTTACCATTAGCCTTACGGATGAACGTTCCCTCCTGTACCTGTGTCTTCAGATTGAGGCGATACGAGTTGTCACTGGCCTTGGTGAGATAGTCGTCCCATGCCATTTCATCCATCGTTTCGATGGCGAGCATCTTGGCAGGATGCGTATCAAGTTTCAGCGCACGGAATATCTGTTTAAACGAAAATACCTCATTAGGATGTTCTTGGAAGAAAGTCTGCAACATTTCTATCAGCTGCTTCTTGTTCACTCTTTTTCCACCTTTCTTTTTACTCATAGTAGTAATATTCTTAGTTATTTTTCTGCAAAGATACAAAATATATTCAATTATGACTCCTATTTTCCTTTTTTTTTATACCTTTGCATCGCTTCCTAACAAAAATACAGCCATGTCTTTAAAATCAATAGTAATTCTTGCAATGATTGGATGTCTGTGGCACAGCTCTGCTGCCCAGAACCCGGTGAACATGATATTCGGCAAGGAGAAGTTCACTATAAAGGGTGACGTCAACCACGACACAATCCATATCTTTCCTTTCTATATGCCACCTCTGGCCAAGAACTGTTTCACAAGCGACAAGCGACTGATGCCTGTGGAATTCCCATCGGAGATGTCGCAACAAGTAGTGGTTAACATTACGCTGCCCGAAGGCTATACTCTTGCAGAGATACCTCAGCAAGTTGCTGCATCAACACCCGACAAGAGCATTAGCGGTATATATTTCGTCTCCCAGACAGACAACAAGGTTCAGATAGACTTCCAATTTAAGATAAATAAGGTTTTGCACCAGGTGGAAAACTATGATAAGCTACGAGGCATTTTCGATTTGTTCCACAAGTGCTCTACCCAATCTATAGCCATCAAGAAATTATAATATGAAGATACTAATTACAGGAGCCAGCGGTTTTATTGGTTCTTTCATTGTGGAAGAAGCACTCAAACGGGGCTTTGAGACATGGGCTGCAGTACGCAAGTCGAGTTCAAGGGATTTTCTGCAGGATGAACATATCCGTTTCATCGAGTTAAACCTCTCGTCGGAAAAGCAGTTGAAGGAGCAGTTGAAGGATTTGCAGTTCGACTACGTGGTGCACGCTGCAGGTGTGACTAAATGCCTTCATAAGGAGGATTTCTTCCGCATCAACACAGAAGGGACGAAAAATCTGGTGCGTGCCCTGATTGACCTAAAAATGCCTTTGAAGCGGTTTGTCTATATCAGTTCGCTCAGCATCATGGGTGCTATCCGTGAAGAACAGCCCTATCGCGAGATTCGTGAAGACGACAAGCCTCAACCGAATACAGCCTACGGTAAAAGCAAACTGGCTGCAGAAGAGTATCTCTCGACGCTCAACACTCAACACTCAGCCTTTCCCTACATCATCCTTCGCCCTACAGGAGTCTATGGTCCCCGGGAGCGCGACTACTTTATGATGGCAAAGAGTATTCAGGCACACACCGATTTTGCTGTAGGTTTTCAACAGCAAGACATTACTTTTGTCTATGTCACTGATGTGGTACAGGCCATCTTTCTGGCTTTGGAGAAAGGCGAGACGGGACGTAAGTATTTTCTCTCGGACGGAGAGGTTTATCAATCATCTACGTTCAGCGATCTGATACGTAAAGAATTGGACAACCCATGGTGGATACGCATCACTGCCCCCCTGTGGCTGTTGCGCATCATCACGTTCTGCGGCGAGTGCATCGGCCATATGACTGGCAAAGTGACAGCCCTGAACAACGACAAATATCACATCATGAAACAGCGTAACTGGCGTTGCGACATCCGACCTGCACAACAGGAATTAGGATTTGAACCACAGGTAAAACTGGAGGAAGGTGTTCGCAGAAGCATTGCATGGTATAAAAAGAACAAATGGCTATGACACATTCCGTACTATCGAAAGGCATCTGGCCTGTTGAGCGGGTTATTCTTGCATACATTGCCTTCACCTTCCTGCTGATGTTCTGTTGGTGGAACAGTCTGGTTGATCCTCTCCTGTTATTTCTGACTCGCGGCAAGGCACTTCTGCTGATGGCTGTCATGTGGGCCGTCTATCGTTGGCACCCTTGTCGACTCACCCATCTGCTACGCGTTTCTGGACTAATGTTGACGCTTTCGTTGTTTTATCCCGATACCTACGAGATAAACCGCATGCTGCCTAATCTCGACCACATCTTTGCCGGAATAGAACAGCTGCTCTTCAACTGTCAGCCCTCCCTACTCTTTTCACAGTATTGCCCCTGGGGATGGTTGTCCGAGCTGATGTGTCTGGGCTATGTCAGTTATTTCCCTCTGATGGCTGTCATATTGCTCTATTATTTCTTCCGACGCTACCAGGAGTTCCACATGGCCTCCTATGTGCTTATCAGTTCTTTCTTTATCTACTATTCCATCTTCGTCATTCTGCCAGTTACAGGACCACAGTTCTACTATCTGGCAGCAGGCACCGACAAGATTGCTGCAGGCATATTCCCCAATTTAACCGACTATTTTCTGACACATAGCGACCGTATGGCAGCCCCGGGATGGAGCGACGGCTTCTTCTATCATCTGCTGGAAATCACACACAATGCAGGCGAGCGCCCCACAGCAGCTTTCCCCAGCAGTCACGTAGGCGTCACCACCGTCATGATACTTCTTGCCTGCCACACACGTTGCAAGAAACTCATTTTCGCCATGTTGCCATTCTATATACTTATGTGTTTTGCAACGGTTTACATCTTTGCCCATTATACTATTGATGTTATTGCCGGCTTCATCACTGGCTTCATCATCTACAAGGTACTTCGCCACAGGACAAAAAAAATGGAACTCCGCTGAGTTCCTAATCTTTGTTAACCTTAAATCTAATACTATGAAAAACACATTGCAAAGATACAAACTTTTTGATAATCTGATAGTTCCAACGCTAAAATTTTTTGTGTGCCCACACACTTTCTTGACATAAATCAAGCAAGAATGATTAATTTCATCTAAAATATTTGGTCGTTTGAGAATAAATTCATACCTTTGCATGCGATAACGGTACACGATAGCATTATGGGGATTTCGACATCATAGCGTCGGAATTCTTTATTTTTTGCACGTGACAGAGAATTAAGAATTGAAAATTGTAAAATTGTAAATAATATGGCTTACATGTCACAAGAGGGCTACGATAAGTTGGTAGCCGAATTACAGCGATTGGAAAGTGTAGAGCGCCCTAAGGCCTCAGCTGCCATTGCAGAGGCTCGCGAAAAAGGCGACCTGAGTGAGAACAGTGAGTATGATGCAGCCAAAGAGGCACAGGCTCACTTGGAAGACAAAATTAACCGTCTGAAGGTGACCATCACCGAGGCTAAGGTGGTTGACACCTCTCGACTGAGCACCGAATCTGTGCAGATTCTGACCAAGGTGGAGATGACCAACCTCACCACGAAAAGCAAGATGTCATACACCATCGTCAGCGAAAACGAAGCCGACCTGCGTGCTGGCAAGATATCCATCAAGACGCCAATCGCTCAGGGGCTGTTGGGCAAGAAGGTGGGCGACGAGGTGGAGATCACCATTCCACGCGGCACCATCAAACTCCGTATCGACAATATTTCCATTGCTTAAACTTCAAACACTATGGATATTTTCTCAAAAATAGCAGCAGGCGAGATTCCCAGTTACAAATGTGCAGAGAACGAAGAGTTCTATGCTTTCTTGGATATCAACCCATTGGTGAAGGGACACACACTGGTGATTCCCCGTCGTGAAGTAGATTATTTCTTTGATATGGACGATGCCGAACTGGCACGCTACCAGCAGTTTGCCAAACGCGTAGCCATTGCCATCAAGAAGGCCTTCCCATGTCGCAAGGTAGCTCAGGTGGTGTTAGGACTGGAGGTTGCTCATGCGCACATCCACCTCATCCCCATGCAGAGCGAGGCAGATGCTGATTTCCGTCGTGAGAAGCTGAAACTCTCCGAAGAGGAATTCAAGGAAATTGCCGATAAAATACAAAAAGCGTTTGAATAATCTCAAACGCTTTTTTAATTCTCAATTCTCAATTAAATAAACTCGTCCCCATACTTAATCTGCACCTCGTTCACATATTTACGAACAAGCGCCGACGAGTCGCCCTTCTTACAAATCAGCAGCACATTGCCGTTTTCTGCCACAATATAACCATCGAGCCCGTTAATCACACCCAACCTGCCCTTCGGCAGTTTAATGACATTGTTGTGCGAATCCTCAATCATCACCTCAGAGTCGATAATCACATTATCGCCCTCACCACGACTCATACACTCGTATATAGCATGCCACGTGCCCAAGTCGGCCCAGCCGAAGTCACAACGCAACACGCACACGTTCTCATAGTGCTCCAGCACACCTTGGTCAATTGACACATTGGGATATGACGGATAAGTCTCGTTGACGAAGGCCATCTCCTGTTCTATATTATAGTCGGCAGGCATACTGTCGAAACGACGTATCACCTCAGGGAACAAATGATGGAAACACTCGTTCAGATGATGTGAATTGGCAAGAATAAGACCGGTGTTCCAGAGGAACTCGCCACTGTCCATAAACATTGTGGCAAAATCGCGCTCAGGTTTCTCTGTAAACGACTGCACCGTAAACACGTCGGGCAAATCGGTGGCGTCGCCCATCTGAATGTAACCATAGCCAGGCTCGGGACGCGTTGGTGTGACGCCCATTGTCAACAGGAAATTGTTGTGCTCCACAAACTCAAGTCCCTCTTCAATATTGCGATAGAAAGCCTCCTCGTTGAGCACAAACTGGTCGCTTGGCATAATCACCACATTCGCATTAGGACTGCGCCTGCAAATACGCATGTTAGCCCAGGCCACACTTGGCGCCGTACCACGATTCACGGGTTCAATCATCAAGTTCTCCTCTGCCACCTCAGGCAACTGCTTCCTGACAATAGGTGCATATTCCTTATTCGTACATACAAACACATTCTTCGGAGGCAGAAAGTGAGTTGCACGATCGTAAGTCTGCTGGAGTTGAGTTCGCCCCACTCCAAAGAAATCAATAAACTGTTTAGGATACTCATCCCGGCTACATGGCCAAAGGCGTCTTCCTCGTCCGCCAGCCAGAATGACGCAATAGTAGTTTTCGTTAATTTTCATAAGGATTAGATAATGTTCTTAATGATGCTACGAAGATACAAAAAAAACATATATCTACCAAGTAAATGATAGAAAATTAAGGAAAAAATGAAAATTTTCACGTTACAAGTATTGTTTCTCAATTATTATTCGTATCTTTGCACCCGCAATTCAAAATTTTTGAGCCCAGATGGCGGAATCGGTAGACGCGCTGGTCTCAAACACCAGTGGGGCAACCCATCCCGGTTCGAGCCCGGGTCTGGGTACTAGGTTCAAAAATGAATGAGTGCTGCAGGAATCTTCTGCAGCACTTTTTTGTTTTATTTACCGAATAGTTCGTGATGCGTACCACTTAAAAGCTCCTATCCAATTTGACTCGAGTCAAATCACGAGTTGACTCGAGACCCCCGTTTTGGTTATTTAAAAACCACAGCAGGTAGAAATACGAGCCGTCATCTCGAGGACTGCAAGCTAACGGATTGACAAAACGATGCGATACCTCCCTATTAGGTAAAAAATTCTTTACATTGCCAAGAAATATTAATTTTGGCAATTGTTCCCATTAAGGGGGAAAATTGTTAGCTTTAAGGGAAGAAATTTAGCTGGCAGGCGAGGAAAAATATTTTGTACGCCTGCCAGCAAAAATGCCCTCCAATGGAATGGTTTTGGGCTTTATAAGAACAGCTATAGCACTCTCACGAAATATATTTACAGCCGCCATCCGTAAGGGAGGTTAATAGCTGATGGCGCGATTGATGACAAAGGCGGTGCGACGGGGATGCTTGCCCGTTTTGGAGTAAACGGTCACTTTGGTCCAGTTGCCTTGGGGGTCGTAGGTGTAGGCCATTGTAAAGGTTTCTGCCTCTGTCTGTTTGCGCCTTACCCATTTGCTGTTGCAGATCCACTGGGTCTTGACTGCCTTGCTGATGCCGCCTTTCTCGTCGTAGGTCAGCGTTACGGCGTTTTCGTAGTACTCCTCAATGTCCATACCGTCAATCATAAAGTACTTGAAGGAGGTGAGGCGTCCTGCTGCGTCGTAGGTGATTGCAATTGGTTTGTTGTTGCCCTCCTGCAACTTGGTGAGCTGTCCGTTCTTATAGGTCAGTTGCATATTGGCATTGTTGAATGTTCCACCTGTCAGTGTGCCATTGGCGTCATAGGTGAAAATCCAGGGTTCGTCGTCACCGAATTTCTCCCAACTATTGCCTTTCTGCGTATAGGCCTTGTAAACTTCCTTGGTGGCTTGTCCCTGATTGTTTCTCACGATATCATGTACGTGTTTGACAAAATGGTGACCATCCATATTATCGGTTTCGGAAAACCATGTCCAGTTAGTGAGTTGTCCCTGGGCATTATACTGGTAGAGATACACATCGGGACGGAAGGTGTTCTTGGGATTAATCTCGTCTTTTTTCAGCGCCACCACTTTGGCAATGTTGCCCTGGGCATTATAGTAAGTGGTATCGGTGAAATGAACACCAAATCCGCGTCCGGTATTGTCGGTGATGTTGGTGACAATCTTGGTGGGCGCCCCTTTTAAGTTTCCACGCTCCACATCGGTCTTCTGAGGTTCGAAGCGCCAATCGTAAGCCAAGAATCCTGAATTGGTAAAATAGTTCAGCAGGAAGTTGTTTGTTTCGAAATAAGTCACCTGTGCCTGGCACCCGATGCTCATCATAGCCATGAGGGCTAACAATTTGATTTTCTTCATAGTGATGTTTTTTTTGTTATTAGTTAATATGATTTGTTATATCGCCTGATTAATTCGGCAAAGAGCGGATTCTGCGAGAGTACGGCTACATTGCCCGTCATCAGCAGTTGCTTGCGGGCTCGCGTCATAGCGACATTCAGCTTCCGGTCAATCACCTTGCCTTCTGACTCGAAGCAGTTGGCTGTAAGGAAATCGAGCTGATAGGGATGCTGAATGGTAAAGCTATAGATGATGACGTCGCGCTGACTGCCCTGATAGCGCTCCACAGTGTCAATGCTGATATCCATCAGGGCAGGAATGCCCAGGACTTCTATTTCGCGACGTATCATGGCTATCTGATTTCGGTAGGGCACTATGACGCCTACGCTATGGGCGCTATCAAACCTGTCGGCACCATACTGCCGATAGAGGCGACACAGCAGGCCAGCCACCATCTTGGCTTCAGAGGGATTCACTTTGTCTGAAGGGCTGGTTATACCAGACGAACCTGTATCACTGGCAAGGAAGATGACCCTCTGCTGCTTCAGCAAATCGTCGAGGGCATCGGCTGAGGGCTGCTGATAGTCGAGTTGGGGCTCCTCCTGATGGGGCAGCGGAACGGGCAACAGCTGCTCTTCTGCATAGAACATCTCGTTGGGGAAGGCTGCAATATCCGGGTGCATACGACCCTGACGCTGAAGTATGGCTGTGAAGGCTGTGCGCCCTGCTTCGCGCTCCACACGGAGCAATCGCTCGAATAGTGACTGCCTACAACTGGAGAGTTCCGGCACATCGTCAGGTTGCTGCACGACAGCTGGCAGTTGCTTGTGGTCGCCCACGAGAATGAACTTGTCGATTTGGGGCGACGCCAACAATCCTATGACGTTAGGTTCGAGAATCTGTGAGGCCTCATCCACAATACAAAGCGAGAAATGCTTCAGTTGAAAGAGGAAGGGGCGCGACTGCATGGTGGAGGTGGTGCTGACGATGACGCTGGTCTGGATGATGCGTTCGCGGATTTCGTCCAATCGTGGGCGATTGTCGAAGCAATGGTCCATCAGATGGGCACTGTAGCGCGGATCGCACGAGGTTTCCGACCCCAGTCGCATATAGTCGATACCTGCCTCTTCCAGCATTCCACAGATTTCATCGACTGCACGGTTGGTGTAGGAGAGTAATAGGATAGCCTCACCCCCCGCCCTCTCCTTCAGAGAGGGAGCTGTTGTTCTTATTGTATTTATGACCAGTTCTGTATTGTTTAATACTTCCTCGTTGGTAAATCGAAGGATATGGTAACCTTTTGCTTTAAGGTATTCTGAACGTATTATGTCTTCTTCTTGTTGCTGCTTTTCCTCATGATATTTACCATCAACCTCTATTATCAAATGATTTTCTATACTGATAAAGTCAACTATATAATCTCCAATAGCATGTTGCCTACGAAACTTAATTCCTAATTGATTATTACGAATTTTATTCCATAGCACATTCTCAGAATCAGTCATTGTTTTTCTATTCTCGACAGCATTTACCTTTAAAATCGAATAAACATCGGGATTAGAATATTGAAACCTCTCTGAATCTACCCTCTCTGAAGGAGAGGGGTCGGGGGTGAGGCTTTCCCTTAATATGTATTTAAGCGCATGCGATGTTTTGCCTGTGCCTGGAGGACCCTGCAGGAGGAAATAGTCTTGGGCCTGTTTGGCTTTCAGAAGGATATCATCGTAGAAGGGATGATAGGAACGGGAAAGACGGAGAGACGTGTCACATCGAGGTTCACGCTCACCCATCAACAAAGCTCTGCGCTCAGGCGAGGCAGCACAGAAAGCATGAAGCGAACGAATGGCAGAAGTCGTGCTGCGATCAGAGAAAGACGGCTCGATGGCATAGGTGGTGTCAGCAAATACATCGGCATTCTGCTGTCCGTCGTTCAGTCGGACGGTGACCTCATGGTCGGTGAGCCGCTCAATGACACCTTTATATAATATAGAGGCACAAATGTCAGGCTGGTCTTTATAAGCATAGAGACACACCATATCGTTGCGTCGGAAATTGGGCAGAAAATCGTCGCCCATATCGGGTATCGAAAGCGTGAGGCGGTCATAACCGCTATAGTCGCTCGACTGCTCTTTGTGGAGAATGCGCAAGCCATAGAAAATGCTGCCTGTATCGCGCTTCTCGGCTAGGGGCATATTCCACAGATTAGCCACTGCCCCACCCTGTCCTTCCTGTACACCTATCTTCTGAGCCAGCTGCTCGCGATAGACGAAGGTGAGCATGCGTTCCACATAGTGACGCTCTGTCTCGCTGAGTGCCTTCAGCGGTGCCAGCAATTGCTCCGTCTGAGGACGGACGAAATGCTCGAAGAGCTTATTCTGCACGTTGCGCTCATTCAACGTATCGGCAGACAGTTGGGGCTCGATATGCGCAAACCCCTTATGGGCTATCTGTATCTCCTGTGCCACTATCTGATTGCGCAGGCGGATAGCCTCGTGAAACAGTTGCTGGTAATAGTTGACTATCAGCAGTCCTTGTTTGGCAGGATAGCGCGAGTAGAGCAAACGGATGTCCACCTTATCAGCAGGAAGATGGAAATTATAACGCAGGATGCCATAGTAGAGCAAGAGCTGGACATAATGGGATTCAGAATAAGGTATGGATGCCTTGGTTTCCAATTGCCAGTTCTTACCCGATTTCTGCTCCACCAACAGATGCATATCCTTAGTCATTAAATCGACACGGCCTTGCAGACCCAGATGCTCACAAACAAAGGAAGGCTCCAAAAGGGGAGTTGAAAGGCTACGGGTAGGCGAGCTCTGCTCGGGAATGAGTTGAGAGTTGAGAGTTGAGAGTTGAGAGTTGGGAGTTGAGAGTTGGTTTACAACCTCCTTGATATTCTCCACTTGCCGGAGGGCATCTTCCTTGAACTGTCGGGGGTTGAAGTCTGGACAGGTGCAGAACTGCAGGGCCTGTTCGCGGAAAGAGTGGCGAATGGTATCGTGGGGATGAAAGTCGGTCTGGTTGATGACATCGTCCAATGCGGCACCTGCAAAATTACCCAAGAGAATGGCCTGACTGTTGGCTACCGGCTTCAGTCGCCCTAACGTGTAGGCTATCGGATGGTGCCCATAGTCAGAAAAACAGGCAGCCAACGAAGAGATGTCAACAAGGAAATCAGGCTCTACTACGATGAGCTGAGGCTGAATGGTCTGTCCTTCTCGGTGACCATCCAACAGATTGAGTTGCATACCTTCAGTCAGGAGTGGGCGCAACGTCTCGTCATCTGTCTTGATGCACACCTCACCATCGTCCGTGGTGGCATAAATATACACATCATCCCATGTAGTCACCACACAACGGACGTAGCGTTGGTTCACCTTAGCCGTCAGCGTAGTGGGTCTGCCACAAACGGGAATGCGTGTCACCAGTTGGTGGGGAATATCCTCCTGGAAAACGGCTGAAATAAAGAGCGCCAGCGCACGCACATCATACCGCAAATCATCCTTCGTGAGCGAAGCATCACTCCCATTGGAATGGCGACGCATGGTCTGAATGGCGATACGGTCGGCAATGCCTATCCCCCTCTGCTTACACAGATAATCCGTCTGAGCCATCAAGTTGCCAAACCCCATTCCACTACCCTTCAGAGCCTCTGCACAAGCCAACACCAGCGTCTCGTGCATATAGCGCAACACGGCAGGCGAAGGCTCAGCCTTCACCACCTCGACGCAACGCTCAAAGAGTTCTGCCACTTTCATGCCTATAGTTTCTGTTTCTCATGAATAAACCGTGATACATGCTTAAACTCCCTAACATACATATTATCATCATAAGAGCCTTTCCCTTTAATCACCAGTTTTTCTGGTGAAATAGACTCTACGTGGTATGTAATATTATTGAGTGTCAACTCCTGTGTTGTCTCGTTAAATTGATAATTGCAATATTCATATTCTTCGAAAGAGAAATTGCCGTCTTCAGTGTGAATAGGATAATCATATTCATGATAGAGCTTCAGCAAATTCCAATCCATGAAGGCAAAACGCAGTGGTCTCCAGCCATCGATACCAGGACCTGTAAGATCGATCCATTGTCCAGAACTTTCAATCTTGCAGCATTTGCTTTCCTGCCATCCGCCCTGCTGGAATATCTTCTCAAAATCGATAGACGAGATGGAGGCATTGTCATCGTTACTACAACTTGTCATTGCAAGCGTTAATAGGATAAAAGAAAAGAATAAAATAGATTTCTTCATAGCTTTATGTATAATGATTAATCGCAAAGTTACTGCTTTTCTTATAGATGCACAAATATTTTGCAATAATTAAGAGTTGCCCTTATTACCTCAGTTTTCCTTTGCTTTCCAAATAGTAAATGAATAACTCCCATTGTCCCTCATTCTTTTTGATATTAGCCTTCACTTCGTCAGTATCAATAAGATAAAGCGGGTAGCAGTCGTGCAGATAATAATGACCTTGGTCTGGGTCAGTAATCACATCATAATGCAGGATGAGATTAGTGTATGTCCTGCTATCCCAATCACCAACGAAACTGCTGACCGTGAATAGCACATTATCGCCCAGATAGAACTTAATTTCGTGGAAAGGCTCCAGCATCTCGTATGGCGGCTTATCCATGTCGCGGAATTTGATTTCGCGCGTGGTGGCATTAAACCATTCTATGTCTTTCTCAGTAAAGAGCAGTTGCTCGTCACTGACAGAACGTGTTCCTGACTCGCTGATACCGCAGGCTGCGAGCATCCCTTCTTCTACAGGTTCAATAATCAAGACGGGCTCCTCTGGTTCGTAACTGTCAAGACTGCAAGCAGTCATCATCATGCAGGCCATGGCTATTACCATCATCCATGCGAAGTTTTTTTCTTGTTTCATATTATTCAGAATTTTAAATATTGGTCTCTATTGATAGAGTCCGTTAAACTCTGAAATGACTGCACGACTACCATGTAAATCTGATGCCAAGTGGCAATGAGAAACCAAATGGATGCTCAGTGCGGTAGGTCTCGATGTCACTCTTCATCTGGATATAGTACTGCAGGCTTGGCTCTAAGAAGAAACCGATATAGGGTGTCAGATGAATTTGCAGACCTAGACCGAAGGTAGTAGAGAGTTGCCAAGGAGCATGGAGTGGATTCTTGTCGCTGGCTTCATGCTGTCCATTTACATAGAAATCAGAACGGAGGGTTGAATGGATGGGTATTTCGGTTATCATGCCAAAACTGCCGTAAAGACTCCAGCGTTTTCTACCATAAATATTGTATATACCTTTTATGGGAATGCCAAGGTAGTGAATGGTCTGATGCTCGTAGATCGTATTTCCGTCTGTTCCCATCTCAAAGTCAGAGGCCAGCCGGCTATAACTGAGACCAGACTCTAATCCGAAACGATTATTCAGTTGGTACTTCAAAGCCAACGACCATGTGACTGGCATCTGGTGGTGACTCGTGCGAAGAATCTTGTCTTCACCTGGACGGTTGGCATTATTCAGGGCAATGCGCATGATGACACTACGGGTCTTGTCACTCACAACATTAGGATGGTTTGCCAGATAAACAGCGTAATCCGTCCAGTTGTCAATGTTGCTTGGAGTATGATAAATAGGACCAGGTCCAGGGTCATCGGCAACAAGATCACCCCCATTTATTTTATATGGCTTATAGATGAACGGTTGGTTATAGCGGTTCTGTTCATTGAGCCTTCCTGCGTATGCCAGTTCCAATGACCATTTCTTTTCATTATCCGCTTCAGTGATTGGCTTATCGGGGGTAAACTCGGACATATCGTAATGCGGTAGCTCTATCCTACGAATACTCTTTGCAGTATCATTTACTATTGTGTCATTAGCTGCTGGCTCCTGAACGACTAAATTGGATAAGGAGTCAACCGTGATTGAGTCTACAGTTTGGGCGATTACCGATGAAGGAGTATCAGCAGCTATGATGCTTGTCCGATTCACGGGCAGTTGAACAATGACAGCTTCCTGTGGTTGTTCTGTCAGAGATTCCTTAGACGACTCTTTCTGCACACCCTTCTGCTTTTCCGCAATAGACTCTTCTTCTTTGATCGCAGTTTCTTCTTGCCTGAACAAGAAGAAGGTAAGGGGAAGGAGAAGCAGTAAAAGCATGGCAACCCAGTACTGCTGCATCATCTTGCGCAACATTTTCTTCGCCCGTGCCAATTGTGATGATGACGAATGCGGCTCAATGCCCAACATGTCGGCAATCTCATTGTGCGACAGACCTTCAAATACAGACAGGCGAAACACCTGTCCGTAGCCCTCAGGCAGTCTGTCAATCATTCTCATCACCTCGCTCAGAGGAACCCCTCTTACCCCCTGTTGCTCGTTATCGGTAGCAGCGAACGTAGCATCGTTCGTCTTGTCAAGTGGAACCGTTGGTAATGCATCCAGATGATCCTTGCATTTTGAAGCCACATTCCTTGTTATGGACATCATCCAAGCCTCAGCCTTTTGCTCATCACGCAACCTGTCAAACGAAGTGAAGATAATTACAAATGCATCGTGCAACACATCTTCCACCATTTGCTCGTCGCTGATATAACGCCGACATACGCCCCTCATCTGCTGGGCGTATGCCTTATACAGTTCGCCAAGGGCATCTGCATCCCCCTCTCTGCATCGTTCTATCAGTCTTGTTATCTCCATCGTAAGCATAACATCTCTATTTATAGAGTCCTGACTTTGTGGAAAAGACTGCACGGCACTCTCTTTATTCTTTGACAAAGATACAAAAAACTCCTTTACTTGCAAAGATTATCGGGAATTTTAGTATCTTTGCCCATGAAATATTACTATAAGAAGATGGAAAGATATTTAGCTGACGCAAAGCGTTATGAGAATGGGATGCAGTATGAGCGTTGTGGACGCTCAGGCGTAATGTTGCCTAAGGTGTCACTGGGTATGTGGCATAACTTCGGGAGTGTGGATCCCTACGAGCGAAGCAGGGAAATAGTGCGCTATGCCTTTGATCACGGAGTGACCCATCTCGACTTGGCTAACAACTACGGGCCAGCACCTGGGTCGGCAGAAGAGACGCTGGGACGCATCATGGACGATGACCTGCGTCCCTATCGCGACGAACTGTTTATCTCTACCAAAGCCGGTTACGGTATGTGGGCTGGCCCTTATGGTGATTGGGGCTCACGCAAATATCTGATGGCTTCGCTCGACCAGAGTCTGAAGCGTATGCATCTGGATTATGTCGATCTGTTCTATAGTCACCGTTACGACCCCAATACTCCATTGGAAGAGACGCTGCAGACGCTGGTGGATGTAGTCCGTGCTGGCAAGGCGCTCTATGTGGGTATCTCGAACTGGCCTTTGGAAGCTTTGCGCTTTGGTATCGAATACTTAAAGCGTCACGACACACCGCTGCTGATATACCAAGGAAAACTGAACATGCTGCACAAGGCTCCCATTGAGGAGGGCATCCTGCAACTGTGTCATGAGGCCGGTGTGGGCTTTATCGCCTTCTCGCCATTGGCACAGGGATTGCTGACCGACCGTTACCTGAATGGTATTCCCAAGGATTCCCGTATGTCGAAGGGTGTTTTCCTCCGAGAGGAAATGCTCACTCCAGAACTGTTGGCACAGTTGCGCCAATGGAACGACGAGGCACAAAAGAAAGGCGAGAGCCTTGCAGAAAAAGCACTCGCCTGGATATTGGCACAGGAAGGAGTAACATCGGTACTCGTAGGAGCCAGCTCAACCGAGCAATTGGCCCGCAACCTGAAAGTCGTCAGATAATCGTCATTGCACTCTTGACTCCATCTCGTTGCGGAGTCCCTTCATGCCTGTGAGATAGCACTTGGCCGAACCAAAGGAAAGGAAGAGGTCAAGGCGCACGGGCAAGTGGTTCTTGTCGTCTGTCACGAAGAAACGAATCAACTCCTTGTTCTTGCCGTTCTCACGCTCGATAAACGAGAAGACCAAACAACGGTATTTGGTGGAGTTGTTCTTCATCTTCAGCGTTGTCTTACCTGTATATTTCAGCCACGAGTTCGACAGGCGACTGGCATCACTGATAGGCATGGGGATGTTCTCGCCCACCTTCAATTTGTCAGCATCGAAATTGCGGGCTCGCAGGAAGATGCTCATCATGTCGTAGATGCAATCCTTGTATTCTGCATCTTTCCAATGCACCTCACCGTCCGCGTCGATACGATGCATGCGCAGATGACAGTTGTTGTTGGGATAGGTGTACCACAACTCGTCCACATAGTAGCGCTTACCTTCACGGGCACCCTTGCGGAAATAAATAGGTGACAGGTCTAAATTCGTATAGCACAACAGGGTATCGCGCATCACGAAATAGTTGTCGAGTCTGCTATTGCCTCGAGTTATCAAACTTGTACGATAGGCAGGAACACCATTGCGCGTTGACTGCACCGTTGACATAGATGCTGTACCCACCTTTACCCACACGAACTTCCAATTGAAATAGAGGTCGTAAGAGAGATACTCCCCTGACTTAAACGCCGTATTCTCAATACCACACTGGGCATGAGCTGCCATCATACTGAATGATGCAAAAAATACAAACAACAGTCGTTTCATGATTATTTCTATTTGATCATTGAACTTTTCTTGATATACTCTATGCCTAACTCCCTGGCTCGCTCCTCATTGCGATTGCGAAGCTTCTTCTGTTCCTTGTCAGGCTTTTGCTTGGTGATAGCACCGGGCTTTTGCTGAATGCGTGGCGTGCCCAACAGATTCCAAGGTAAGGTGATGTCGAACTTGGCTTTGCACTCAATGCTCTTGGGATAATAGTAAACATCCTCGGGCTGCAAGTCCTCGTCGTAAATGCCCGTATCCCAACGACCATTGCCATTCTTATCGACAAAGGCCCGTACATAATAGATGCCAGGAGCCATGTAGAAGAATTCGGCACTGCCGCCCTCTGCCCTCACCTGCTTGATAGGCTTGTCGCCCTTATCGAGCAACTCCACCACAACAGTCGTATCACTGATACCGCTCAATTGCATCAGCAGCGTGGCATAATCGTCCATCGAATGAACCTTGACGCCTACCTTATATGGTGTTGAGGCTATACCATAGATATCGACAAAGGCAGCTGAGTCAATTTCCAGACTATACTCCGTATCGGGCCGCCATTCGGCAATAAACTCATAGAGGCGCAACGAGGCATCACGTTGTCGGAACTCGAACGGGGTGTTATACCATAGCGAATCTATCTTCGTATAGAGATGGATGGCTGACGTATCGCAATGCGCCAACGGAGCAGGCATTTCGAAGGTGGAAACATAGTCGGGATCCATCTGCTGTTTCACATTGTACTTTACCTTCAATGGTTCGGGAGGCATAATGCTGTCGTAGGGATCGCCACGTTTCTTCAGCTTCTCCTGCTTCTTCTCCCATTCTTCAATAGCTTTCTTGCGCTCCTTCTGGCGCTTCTCGTAACTAGTCTTCGCTAGTACTTCAACAGTATCCACTTGCGTTATCAGCACACCAGCCGAATCGGTCATCAGATAACTGAGTTCCATTCGCAGCGTGTCCTGGTTGACAAGGGTGGTGTCGCTCAACCAATAGGTCAGCGTATCTTTCTTCTGAGAAGCCTCCAGCAGGAAAGCATCATGCTCGTTGAAGTTCATGCCCTTGATAACAGGCAGTTCGGGATTTCCGTAGCTGAAATAGAGGGTAAAGCGATTGGCCTCCGTGCGCTCAGGTTGTTTGAGCAGATAGCGATTTGTCTGCACTTCCTGGAAGGCCAGCAACGTGACGTCGTCAGGATAGAAATGGGTATAGGGCACCTGTATGATATTGTCGATATGCAGGGTGTCCTTCCATATCGTGTCCTGACGGATGTCGGGCTTACTCGATGGCTTGTAGGTCTGATGCGAGAAGGCTATCATCTCACTCTTCTGATTGAACACATAGTCGCCGTCAGCATCTTGCAGGGCATAGACACGATATTCACCTGGTGCTACACCCTTGATGACAAAGCGTCCGCGTCCGTCGGTTCTGGAAACGCGCAACAGGGGCTTGGTCTTAAAAGCCGAATCGCTGAGGTCGTCATAAAGACCCACCAAGATTCCCTTGACAGGTTCAAGATTGGAGGCATCCAGCACATTACCCGCTACCTCAAAAGTGTCAATCTGCTCACCCGTTGAGAAGGTAAAGGTGTAGTTGCCCAAGGGATTGCCCTCGTTGTTGTCGCTGATAGCATCGCTGAAGTCTATGGTGTAAGTCATATTGGGCTTGAGCGAGTCTTTCAGCTCCACCACAATCTTCTTACCTGATTCCTTGATTTCCGGCATCTCCAACTGAGGCGGCGACACGATGACCTTCTGAGAGGCATCAGCCAACTTGATGTATTCATCAAACTGGATGGTTATTTTCTTCGCTGTCACCTCAGTAGCTCCGTCTGCCGGTGTGGAACCGATAATGCGTGGAGGGTCGTCGTCATACCATCCTCCGTCAGGCTGACCCATACGGGCGCAGCTCGAAATGAGAAAAGAGAAATGAGAAATGAGAAATGCAATACACAGCATTTTCATGAACATTCTCACTGTCATCAACCTCTTTCCCAGGTTTATCAATTTCTCATTCTTCAATTTCATTTCTAATTCCTCATTACTCATTTCTCATTAAGTGCGAGAAGTTGCTCGATATGCTCACGCGAATTGCTCAAGCGAGGCACCTTATGCTGCCCTCCTAACTTGCCACGCATTTTCAGCCAGTCATTGAAAAGACCCTGACGTGCCTCTATCAGTTCGAGGGGCTGCAATGTGATGTTCTTAAAACGCTTGGCCTCATAGTCGCTGTTCACTTCCTGCAACTTCTGGTCGAGCAGTTGTGCAAACACCTTCAGGTCCTGTGGAGGCTTGGAGAACTCGATGAGCCATTGGTGGCGGCATTTCGCATTGGCATCCATAAACACAGGAGCTGCCGTATATTCCAACACCTCAGCACCCGTCTGCTGGCAGGCATAGCTGAGTCCCTGTTCCGCATTGTCCACAATGAGTTCCTCGCCAAAGGCATTGATGAAACTCTTGGTACGACCCGTAATGACAAACTTATAGGGATTGGTGGAGGTGAAGCGAACGGTGTCGCCAATCTTATAACGCCAAAGACCACACGAAGTGGAAATCAGCATAGCGTAATTCTTGTCTTTCTCGACACCCCAAAGCGGCACAATGTGCTCTCCTGTTTCGCAGGAGAGGTCCTCAAACTCATAGAACACCCCATAATCCAACATCAGCAACATCGACTTGTCTGCAGGGTCGTCCTGCAGTCCGAAGAAGCCTTCGCTGGCATTATAGGTTTCCATATAGTGCATATTGGGCGACGTGATGAGTTGCTCGTACTGTTTACGATAAGGCGTAAAGGCTACACCTCCGTGGAAGAACACCTCTAAGTTAGGCCATACCTCCTCCAAATGCGTCTTACCCGTGATTTCCATCATGCAGTTCAAGACTGACAACATCCAGGAAGGAACGCCCGAGATATTGGTCACATTCTTGTTCATCGCCTCACGGGCTATACGCTCTCGCTTGATTTCGAAATCTTCCAGCAAGGCTGTCTGCTTCTTGGGAACACGCACCAGATTGGCCAGGGGATTGATGTTCTCTATCAGGATAGCACTGAGGTCGCCCACCAAGGAACCTGGCAGATTATAGTTAGGCGCATGACTGCCTCCCAGTATCAGGGCTCGTCCGTCGAACAAACGACTCTTGGGATTATTTCTCAGATAGAGAGCCACCGAGTCGAAACCACCGGCATAGTGAATCTTCTGAAGACCTTCGGCACTGACAGGAATGAACTTCGACTTGTCGTTGGTGGTACCACTCGACTTGGCATACCATTTCACACGACCTTTCCACAGCACATCCGACTCCCCGTGGCGCATGCGGTCTATCTGTTCCTTCAACTCCTCGTAGGTGTTAACAGGACAATGCTTGATAAAGTCATCATAGCCTTTCATGGCAGCAAAGGCATACTTCTTGCCATACTCCGTATTCTTGGCAGTCTGAACCAGATGGTTCAATACTCGGCGCTGCAACAGTTCACCTTGTGTCTGATGCTTCTCCAAGTCGCGCATACGAGGCTCAAAAACATATCGTACTAAACTTGTAATACTCATCGTTATATTCTATACAACGTGCAAAAATAATGTAATTCGGATGAACTACCAAATAATTTAATTATTTTTATTTGGTCTCAGCCTCAGCAAATGCCGCTTCTTCTGCCTCAGCAATAATTTCCTCGCGGGTCTTTTCGCGTGGAGTTGCTGTGATTTCATCAAGCGAGAACTCATCTTCTACATGCTGAGAACTGGGTTTCGGGCTTGCTGCTACAGGCTTTTCTTGATTAGTTTCCTCTTGGACCATAGCAAGCGCCTCGAAATCCTCAGGTACACTGACTGGCTCTTCCTCCATCTTGGTACGCTCGGCCTTTGCCCCAAAAATGGCATCAATAAACTGAGGCTCACGACGCAGGCGCTGCAGGGTTTCCTTACTGGCGAGTTGCTGACTCTCCTTCTTGGAATAGCCCTTTCCGGAACAGCCCTCCACACCTTCTATCAGTACTTGATAGAGGAAAACGGGACTGTTGTGCTCGTCAAGCTTCTGCTCCAACTGACGATATTCCAGTTTGACACGGTTTTTCTGACTCCATTCCAAAAGCTTCGACTTGAAGTTAACTTCCTTATAGGCTACCTTGTCGATATTGATCAACTGTTTCAGGATGCGCTTCTCCATGAATTTCATGCAGGCGCTATAGCCTCTGTCAAGATAGATCGCACCCACCAATGCCTCGAAAGCATTGCCTCCCATATAACTATTGTGCGATGTAGCCTGACCAGACATCGTGACCATTTCAGTGATTCCCATCTCCTTGGCGAGCTTACCCAGTGTTTCACGCTGTACCAACTTGGAACGCGCATTGGTGAGAAAACCCTCACGTTTGCCTTCAAAATGGCGAAATACGATATCGCCTACCACTGCGTCGAGGATGGCGTCACCCAGAAACTCCAGTCGCTCATTGTTCAGCGGACGACCTTTCTCGTTGCGCTTTTTGACGCTCTTATGCATCAGCGCCTGCTTATAAAGCTGGATGTTTCGGGGATAGAAGCCTAAGACACGGTATAAAGAAGAATAAAGCTCCTTCTCCTTGCGGAAAGGGAGCCTTATCCTATCGATAAAGTTCGAATTATTCAGCATACTTCTTGAATACTACACAAGCGTTGTGGCCTCCGAAACCGAAGGTGTTGCTGAGTCCTGCACGTACCTCACGCTTCTGTGCCTTGTTGAAGGTGAAATTCAGGTTGTAGTCGATTTCCTCGTCCTTGTCATCCTCCTCATGATTAATTGTTGGAGGAATGATGTCGTTCTTGACAGCCAACAGGGTAGCCATAGCCTCAACAGCTCCGGCAGCTCCCAGCAGGTGACCGGTCATTGACTTGGTCGACGAAATGTTCAATTCAAAAGCGTGCTGGCCGAATACTTCCTTAATAGCCTTAGCCTCGGAAATATCACCAACGTGAGTTGATGTGCCATGAACATTGATATAGTCAATATCCTCGGGCTTCATACCGGCATCTTCCAATGCGTTCTGCATCACAAGCTTGGCACCGAGTCCCTCAGGGTGAGAAGCGGTGATGTGGTGAGCATCGGCACTCATACCGGCACCAACCATCTCGCCATAGATCTGTGCACCACGAGCCTTGGCATGCTCCAGTTCCTCGAGAATCAGACAGCCTGCACCCTCACCCATGATGAAACCATCACGGCTGGCACTGAATGGACGACTGGCTTTCTCGGGCTCGTCATTACGAGTGGAGAGGGCGTGCATGGCGTTGAAACCGCCTACACCTGTCTCGCAGATAGCTGCCTCGGCACCACCAGCCACAATCACGTTAGCTTTGCCCAGACGAATCAGGTTGAAGGCGTCAGCCAATGCATTTGAAGAAGAAGCACAAGCTGAAGATGTGATATAGTTGGGACCATGGAAACCATACATGATAGAAATCTGACCTGCAGCAATGTCGGCAATCATCTTAGGGATGAAGAAAGGATTGAACTTTGGACCATCCTCACGATGTACACCATAATAGCTGACCTCTTCCTCGAAAGTCTTGATACCACCGATACCAACACCAAAAACCACACCAATGCGGTTCATGTCTTCAGCATCCAGATCCATCTTGCTATCCTCGACGGCCTGCTTGGCAGCGATGATGGCAAGCTGGGTATAACGGTCCATCTTGCGGGCTTCCTTACGGTCGATAAAATCAGTTACATTCAGATTCTTAACTTCGCAGGCAAACTGCGTCTTGAACTTAGAGGCATCGAAAAGGGTAATCGGTGCTGCACCACTCTTACCTGCTAACATATTTTCCCAAGTCTCCTTAGGATTGTTTCCAAGTGGTGTAACGGCTCCAAGTCCTGTTACTACTACTCTTTTTAATTCCATAATTTAAGGGAATAGTGAAAAAGGAAAAGTGAAAAATTTGCTACCGCACTCCATAGTGAAATGAAATGGGGGTAGCAAATTTTTCACTATTCACTTTTCCTTTTAACTTTTATTTTGCGTTCTCCTCGATGTATGCGATAGCATCACCAACGGTAGCAATCTTCTCAGCCTTGTCGTCGGGAATAGAAATACCGAACTCCTTCTCGAACTCCATGATGAGCTCTACTGTATCCAATGAATCAGCACCAAGGTCGTTAGTGAAACTTGCCTCTGGCTTTACTTCTGCTTCGTCAACACCAAGTTTGTCTACGATAATAGCCTTTACTTTGCTTTCAATTTCTGACATAATTTTGTTCTTTAAAATGTTAATAAAATGATTTCTTTTTCAAATGTGCGCGACCACAATCGTGGCTTAGCGGGTGCAAAGTAACGAAAAATTAATGAATTACGCAAATTATTTACATAAAAAAGCATCTTTGATTGCACAAACCACTATAAACTGTGCATCATTTGCTGCAAAAAGGGGGTCATTTTGACACCTCTACACGTCAAAACGCTCCCTTCGAAGTGGATAATGATTACGTAAATATTCGAAATCTGAAGGGTTAGCCTTTAGTGCCGCGCTGTCTGTCAGGGGGTTATAAAGTTCCAAAGGATTGCCTGTATAATGGAAACTGGAAGGCAACTTGGGTGGCAACACTTTTTCTGGTACCGGTAAACGGAAATGTTGACAAAGAGCTTCTATCACCATATTGTCGGCATTGGCCTTACCGTCAGCCGAATAACCTGCTATATGAGGAGTGCCGATGAAGACGCGCTGGAGTAAATCGAGATTCAACAGGGGTTCTCCCTCCCATACGTCGAGAACGGCGTCACGCACCCTTCCCTCCTGCAGCGCTGACAACAGGGCGATATTATCAACAACTCCTCCCCGGCTTGTATTTATTATATAAGGTATAGGAGGCAACTGTCTGAAAAAATGCTCGTCAGCCAAATGCCAGGTGGCATACTGTCCTTCACGGGTCAGCGGTACATGGAAAGTAATGACGTCTGCCTGCTGTGCTATTTCCTCCATCGAGACGAAATCTGAATGACCTAATGGTGGGTCGCATACCAACACGCACATTCCCAACCTCTCTGCCACCTTCCTCACTTTAGCACCCACATGTCCGCAACCTACGATACCGATGGTTGACTGCTGAAGCGAGAGTCCCTTCTCCTGCGCTAAAAGCAGCAGGGCTGATTCCACATACTGAGCCACAGACGAGGCATTACACCCAGGACAACTCGTCCACTGAATACCAGCCCGTTCAAGATAAGGGGCATCAATATGGTCGAAACCTATCGTTGCCGTTGCCACAAACTGCACTTTGCTGCCCTTCAGCAAAGCCTCGTCACAACGAGTACGGGTACGAACTATCAGGGCATCGGCATCCCTCACATCAGCAGCACTGATAGAAGCACCACTCAGCGCCACCACTTCATCAGCCAAGAGATGCAGTTTCTCTTGGATAAAAGGTATCTTATCGTCAACAACTATCTTCATATTGGGCACAAAGATACAAAATATATTTAAATTATGAACTATGAATTATGAACTATGAACTATTTTTCGTATCTTTGCAACCAAACAAAACAAAATATAGAAATGTCATTTACAAGAAAAGCTAATGAAATTTTCTGTCAGGCGATTCGTGACTATCACCTCAAGGACAATGTAGATACACCCATCTCCAATCCTTACGAGCATGGAACTATCGAATATGACCTCTACTCAAAATGCTGGATTGACACCGTTCAGTGGCATTTGGAGGACATCATCCGCGATCCGCACATCATACCTGTAGATGCATTAGACCTGAAGCGCCGCATTGACCGCAGTAATCAGGACCGCACTGATTTGGTAGAACAGATTGACTCCTATTTCCGTCAGCTCTATCAGAATGTGAAGCCACTTCCTGATGCCCGTCTGAACACGGAGAGTCCTGCCTGGGCTGTTGACCGTCTCTCGATTCTCGCCCTGAAGATTTGGCACATGCAGGAACAGGTGGATCGCAAGGATGCTGATGCTGCCCACATTCAGAAATGCCAGGCAAAACTGGACGTTTTGAAAGAGCAGCAGGTGGATCTCAGCACATCTATCGACCAATTGCTGGAAGACATTGAGGCTGGACGCAAGTATATGAAGGTATATCGCCAGATGAAGATGTATAACGATCCTTCCACCAATCCTATCCTTTATAAGAAATAAGAGAGATGAAGAAGGACCACATTCTCATCATCCGCTTTTCGGCGCTTGGCGACGTAGCTATGCTGGTGCCCGTGGTCTATTCCCTAGCCCATCAGTATCCCGATGTACGCATTACGGTACTGAGTCGCAGCTATGCCCGCCCTTTCTTCGACGAACTGGCGCCTAATGTGGGATTTATGGAGGCCGACCTGAAGCGTGAGTATCACGGCATCAAGGGGCTTAATGCACTCTTCCGCCGATTGGCAGCCAAGCAGTTCACCCATGTTGCCGATATGCACAGTGTGCTCCGCTCGGAATTCTTGAGAATGCGTTTCAATTTAGGCTCATACAAGGTAGCTCATATCAATAAGCACCGCAAAGGGCGCAAACGGCTGACTGCATCTGTCAACAAGCAGCTCATCCAACAGCCTACCCCCTTCCAAAACTATGCTGATGTGTTGGCCCGACTGGGCTACCCCATTGAACCCGAGTTCCACTCCATCTTCCCTGATGAAGGAGGCGACCTGAGTTTATTGCCTGAGAACGCTCAACTCTCAACTCTTAACACTCAACTTAACATCGGCATTGCTCCCTTTGCTGCCCACGAGGGAAAGATTTATCCTCCCCAACTGATGCAGCAAGTGATTGAGCTACTCACGAAGAAATATCCTGAGGCCAATATCTTCCTGTTTGGTAAGGGTGAGCGTGAAGACAAGCAGTTTACTGAGTGGTGCTCCTTATATAAACAATGTGTCTATGTTAAGCAACATTTGGAGACCATCAAACAGGAACTCATCCTGATGAGTCATCTCGACGTGATGCTCTCCATGGACTCAGCCAATATGCACCTGGCCTCACTTGTGGCCACACCAGTGGTCAGCGTCTGGGGAGCCACCCATCCCTATGCGGGATTCATGGGATGGAACCAGGGTACTGAGAATGCCATTCAGGTGCCACTCCCTTGTCGCCCCTGCAGTATCTACGGACAGAAACCCTGTCGCCGAGGCGACTATGCTTGCATGAACCGTATTGCTCCCTCGACCATCGTGGAGCACGTCGTTCAGATAATATCAAACAAAAATGTCTAACTAAACAAAACCTTTAATTATGAAGAAGTACATTTGTGACGTATGTGGTTATGTGTATGACCCCGCAGTAGGTGACCCTGACAGTGGCATTGAGCCAGGAACAGCTTTCGAGGATATTCCCGATGATTGGGTATGCCCCGTCTGCGGAGTGGGAAAAGACGATTTCTCTGCCGAGGAATAAACGAAGGAAAACAAACTATGACAACGGGAGTCTTACGGTGAAACGTGAGCCTCCCGTATAGTTTTTGTCTATCTCTATATCACCACCCATCAGACGTGCCTGACGCCTGCTGAGATAGAGACCCAAACCCAGTCCCTCGCTAAAGGCACTCAGCTTGGTGAACATCGTGAAAATACGTTCGTAGTCTTCAGGCAAAACACCTTGTCCTGTGTCGCTGACGCTGAACTCCACCCATTGGGCATCCTGCTGACGACAATGCAGCGTGATATTGCCCACTTTTGTAAATTTATTGGCATTCTCCAATAATTCACGAAGAATCATCCGCAAACTCTTACGATGGGTCTTGATGCAGAACGTGTCAGGCACCTTGGTTTCCATACTCATGCTGACAGTGGCTGGGTATCTGAGTATGACACTATCCATCACCTCCTGACAAAAGGCATTACAAGCCACCTCGTCAGTACGCTCTATCTCTGTACATTCTTCTAAGGCAGAGATGGTCAGAAGATTGCTGATAATAGTCTGAATGTCCTGACTGTTTTGCAGGATACCGGTTGAAATGGACTCGATATCCTCGTCCAAAAGCATCTCGCAGTCATTCTGCAATACTTGTGCAAAACCTCCGATAATGTTCAGCGGGGTGCGTATCTGGTGTGTCAAATCCTGTATGAACTCCGTCTTCTTGCGGTCGGCCTCCTCAGCTTTACTCTTGGCAACAACCAGTTCTTCGTTGCGCTGTTCGGTTTCTTCCTTCACCTTTCTCAGGTCTGTCACATAACCCGTGATAGACTCCTGCATGGTGGCAAAGGCATTCTGCAGTTGTCCTATCTCGTCCACCCTGTCGGTCTTAGGCAACTGATGGTCGAAATCAGCCTGCGCCATGTTGTGGGCTTGGCGAACCAACAGACGGAGTGGGCTGACGGCCTGACGCGACAATACATAACAGAAGGCGAGCATCAGAATCAGTCCGAAGAGAAGAATGGAGACGATGATTAAGATGAGGTGGCGATAACCCCTGAAGATGTCACGCTCAGGACAAACAATACATACCGTCCAACCAGCACGCTGCAGCGATTTGCGAAGCACCAGACAGTCACTGCGCTCCAAATCCTTTTCACTGGCATCTTGATTACCCGAAGCAATGAGGTGTCCATCCTTACCAATCAACAGATAGAAGGAATGCGGATAGGGGGTCTCCTGGGCGAGAATCTCCGACATGCGGGGCTGGGAAAGATCCACGGAGATAACTCCCACCCTTCGTCCGTCTGGTGTGACAAGGGGTTTGCAGTATGAGGCTATCATGACTGTTTCGTAAGCCCCCACGCCACTGTCGTAATCATAGAAGGGGTCTATCCAACAAGCCTTTTGCGTCTTCATCGGCTCTTGATACCATAACTGCTCGAAATAACGGTAGTTGTCGTTACCCTCCTGTTCCGTTTCGATATGCCCATCATTATTTGATGAATAGGCAGAGAAATATTTTCCCATCCCCTGGAAAAAATCCGGCTCCATAGCAATGCTGCATCCATAGAGGTTGGGATTGAGTTCCAGAATACGCCTTGAGTAAGCAAACAGGGAGTCTGGTTGCAGGTTGCACACCACCACCCAGTCGGTATTGTTGGTTGCTACCTCCACCTCGTCGAGGAGTCCTTCCAATCGCAACGATGTGTTGTCGAGTGCTTTTGAAGCCTCTTCAATGGCAGCCTGATGCACTGAAGTACTGGAACGGTAATAGAGGAATGCCATTGTCACGAAGAAGATGACAGCAGTACACCCCATAATGCTGAGACTCAGTCGGAGGGAGAGGGAGTTTCGGATATATCTCAGAATGGCTTTCATGACGCATCCTCCTTTCTCTGTGGACGAATCTCCTCGCGTGCCGCCTTGAGCAACTGATCCAACAGACGGGTTACTTCTGCCGTCTCCTCGGTTACCTTGGCAGTCATGGCCTGCAACGCCTCGTTGCCGGTTGTCTGATATTCGTCATGAATGGTTTGTGCAATACTGGATATCCGCGATATCGGCTCAGCCATCTGCCCTGTCATGTGATGGAGCACTGCCGTCTTCATGTGCTCGTCTTCTTTGGCCAGTTCGTAGGCTTCCTCCAATTCCTTGTTGCGAAGTTCAAGATTCTCCGTTTGCTGGCGCACCTCGCCGACATAGCCTGCCAGTGATTGCTGCATGGTTCGGAAACTGTTTTCCAAGCGCCCTATCTCGTCCGTTCGGTGACTCTCTTGCACACTGCCCGTGAAGTGTGCATCGGCAACACGCTTGGCTGAATGCGCCAAATCTTTGAGTGGAAGGAGATTTTTGCGAATCACCGTTCGGGTAAAGATGAGCAGGAGCAGAATACCCACTATAGAAATCGCCATAACGGCATTCCTCAGTCGCGCATACTCTGACACGATATCACTGCTCGGACAGATGATGGCAACACTCCAGTCGGTCTTCTTAAACGGCTTGTAGAACACAAAGCATTCCTCGCCGTCAATCGTCAACACCTTATATCCGCTCTCGCCTTCCAACATGGCCTTACCCAGTTCCGTCATAGCAGAGTCGGGACCTTCCAGCGTCTGGGTAAAGATGGTTTCATAGAACAGCTTGGTACTGTCCGGATGAACGAGATAGGTGCCACCCTTACCCAACAGGATACTATAGGAGTGGGGATAGGGCTTGGCTGCCGATACGGTATCTGAGAACCAGCCCAGACAGATATCCACTGAGAAAGTACCTACCGTTTCTCCCTTCTCGTTGTGAATAGGCTGGCTATAAGAAGAAAAGACGTCCTTGACCACAATACCGTCAGTGGCATCTTCGAAGAACGGTTCTATCCAATAGGGACGGTTAAGCAACTTGGGTATCAGATACCAGTCCATATAGTGATACTGGTATCTGTCGTTGCCTTCGTTCTCGGTCTGTATGCTGTCACCGTCATTATAGGAATAAGCGGAGAAATAACGGCCTTTCTCCTTAAAGAAGAATGGCTCGAAGGATATGCTACAACCCGTCAGTTCCGGATTATCCACCAACACCTGCCGGCTCATGTCGAACATCATATCAGGATTGTCCAAGTTATGTTCGATATTGAATAGCATATTATTGGCAGCCACCTCCACCCTATGCAGCGTATTATCGATATGCAACACGGTACTCTCCAAAGTCTTGCCGGCCTTACCCAACGCCTCGTCCCTCACCAATTCACGCGTCTCAGAGAACATCAGACTGAATGCTGCCACGAAGATGGCAGTAACTATCAGCGTCACCCATATACTGAGACGCATAGACAGCGAACGGCGTATTCTTCCTATTATACTCTTCATCGGCCCATCAGTTCTTCGTAGGTTATCTGGCGGCTAATGATACCGCTTTCACGCATCAGGCGACTCGCCTTCTCCACCATGTCGCGACGCAACTTGAATTCGCGCTTTTTAGAATCACGGTCTATCTGCAGACGCAACACTTCCTCCAACATCAGCCGTTGCATGGTCCGATTGGTGGGGGCACTGTGTTTGCGCACATATTTCATCACTATGTCCAAAGCCTCATCAGGATGCCGGGCAGCCCACTCCCACCCCTTTCTGCTGGCGCGGGCAAACTTCTTGCATTGCTCTTGGTGGGTGCGGTAATACGCTGGCGTCACGTAAACACCATGTTCCTGTATGTTATACCCATGCTCACTGAAACGATAGACATTTTCTCTTGTCAACTTGAACCCAGACTGCAACAGCTGATAATACTCATTATAACTCAAAGCTATCATTGCATCAACAGCACCGGAGAGGAACAGATTAACCTGACTGGTGAAACGCACCCATTCGTAATTCATCTTTTCCTTCCTGTCCAGAATAAAGACGATATAGTTGAGGTCGGTATTGAAGACCGCCACTTTCTTGCCCCTCAACTTCAGAGGGTCGTTATTCCAACGTGATATCAGCAAATTACTGTTATTCATCGACTCCTGGAAGATATTCACCATAGGAATACCCTGCGACGTAAGGTCGATAGCTGTCATCAGCGTCAGCATCACTCCGTCAGACTTTTCATCTTGCAGACGTTGCAGCAACGATGTTGTCAGCGACGGATGCTGTATGACTACATCAAGCCCCTCGGCACGATAGAAACCCTTTTCCTTGGCAATGTAATAACCGGCAAACTGCGCCTGTGCTGTCCACGACGTAGTAAACACGAACTGTTCAGCCCATGACGGAAGGGACGCGAATAGCATAAGTCCCAACAATGCCTTTCTGATGCTACATAGTTTCAAGTGCCTTCGATTAGTTTGCCACAAAGATACGAAAAAAAGACAAATAAACAACCAAAATAGCAAACTTTTCATACGAAATAGAGAAAAAAACAAAATCTTTCATCACATTTGCATACTTTTTTATATCTTTGCAACATTATCAGTAACTAAAACCGAAAATGGAAAAAAGTATTTTATGGAAAGAAAGTACTCAGAAAATCTTCTGGGGCGTGATTGTAATTGCTGTTGCAGGCATTATCAATGTGTTGTATGATTATGTATCGTATGGGGTGTTCATCTTTGAATTGGTGGCAAAATATCTGCCAAGTGGAAATAGCGGATTGCAAACATTCTTTACCAGCATCCATACGCTGGGGTTCTTGGCAAAGGCTGCTGTTGTAGTGGGTTATGTGCTCTACCTGTTAGGCCTGACGCGCTTTGCAGCTATGCAGAGTAATACTGATGCAGCCACGAATATACAGAAAGTACGCACTGCTGTTATTGTTCTGATTTGTTGCTTTGCAGCAGGAGCCGTCTTTGGCATTTTGTTCAGCATTCCATTCCTGGGAACCTTGATTAGTCTTGCCGTATGGGTAGCGACATTGGTTGCCTATTTCAAGATGAAGAATGCCTTTGGCGTCTTGATGACGAGTCCTGCCTTTAGTGCTGCATCTCAAACAGGTGCCAAGAAATTGCGCTATGCTGCCGTTTGCAATATCCGACTGATGCTGATGCCGATAGTTGTTGCATTGATCTTCGGATTGCTCGCCTTAATAGCTTTCGCATCATTGAAGGGAAGCTCCAACCCAACGTGGCTATTATATGTAGGTGGCTTTGTGGGAATAGCTGTCATCATCTGTGCATTGGTATTTATGTTCTTTGCCCTTGTTTATCCATTTATCGGATGGTATCAGATTATGAATGGTGGACCTGGTGATGATAGTCTGGCCGTAGTACCTACTGAGGCAGTAGCAGAAACGAAGACTGAGGAGGAGAAGGATTCCCGTTCTGTCAAAGCTGCACTGATTCCTTTATTTGGGAAAGCAAAAGAGTGGACTATTGTCAACAAGAAGAAATTAGGCATCGGAGCAGGTGCGATTGCTGTGGTGGCCTTGATTCTTTGGCTTATCTCGCTGATTGGCAGTGGTAAGGGCATTGAATTTGAAACCTACGAGGTGATGGAGGGATACTATCAGATTACAATTGATATTCCAAAAGGCGATGGTGACAGAGAACAGAACATTACGAAAGGACTGCGTGAGATCATTGCTAACTCTGAACTGTGTAAGGAAGATGTAGTTGGAACTCCTAAGGAGGGTAGCTTGCATGAGATTATCGACGACTGCAACCAGCGCTATCAGAAGTTTGCCAATAACTATATGAAAGAAACTGAGGCTCCAGAACCTCCTGTTTGCCAACTCTACATCGAGAGTGTCTATCAGAATGAACTGAGTGTGACATTCCAAGTGGACGACGGTGTCTATTTCAATGGTGCACCCGATACCTATTTCCGCGTTATCCGTTTCTCTGATGGTCACATCATGCAGATGGATGAAATGGTGTCCATCGCCCCTGAAACTTTAGAGCCCATCATCCAGAAATACTATAAGGAAAACCTGCCCATTTTCCTAGGGGATGGTTTCTCTGTCCTGCCAGCAGCCAATGACAGTTGCAGGGTGACCTGGTCTGTCAATCATGGGTTTGGAGAAGTGATGATTCCAATCTCTGAGATGGAGTCTTACTTCACAGAGGAAGGTAAAGAAATCTATACTGCAAAAGCCCTCTCTGTTCCTGAAAAGGAAAAAAAGGAAAAAAATGAAGAAGCTGAAGAGGAGCAGTCGGAGGCTGAATCCTCTTCAGAAGTAAACAACAATTCTGATATATCTGGTCTTGTCGGACTTCTTCCTGAAGGAACTTCAGAATTCAAAGGGGAAATGGCTGGTTTCCCTATCGAATTCTCTATTACCAAAACCGGCAATAGTCTCAGTGCCGTCTATAGGAACGTCAAATATAGTGCTACCATCAAACTTGAAAGCGACGCTCAGGATGACAATGAGGGCAACACAACCTTTTGGGGCAACGACGCCCAAGGCAATCAATGGCGCTTCCACCTTGGTGGCAACGAAAGTCTCGTTTCCGGCTATGCTGAGGGCGACGGTAAGAACCTCCAGGTAGTACTATATAAAAAATAATATCTAATTTTTTAAAACTATAACAGCTATGAAGAAAGTAACACTTATTGCCCTAATGGCCATCCTCTGCCTGTCAGGAATGGCACAAAAGAAAAAGGGAACAGTCAGAAAAACTGTCAGCAAAAACATCGTTATTAATTTCAATGCTCAAGGTGAATTGGGTATTTTTGCCCTGCGGGGTCCTGTAAAGGAATGCGTGTGGACAACCAAAGACCAAACTCGCAAGTTGGGTTTCGACCGTAATGGAATGTGGACTTCAGAGAACGGAAACAAGCCTTGGTTTAACTACGGTTCTGTAAAACGTGACAACAAAGGTCGCATCATCCAGATGGGCGATGGTGAAGAAACTGGTCAACTGTTTACCTATAACAATAATGGTCTTTTAACCAAGCTTGTAACTGTGTATATGGACGGACGCGATGTTGCCACCTATACTTATAATAGTGAAGGTGAATGCACCAAGGAGTCGTTCAGCTATGGCGACATGGGTGGTTCTGGTAAGAATGTAGCCATTTTCACAATTCTCTCGCGCGACAGCCAAGGCAACTGGACAAAGCGTAAGACACAGAAAGGCAATGTTGAGACAAGAACAATTACCTATTATTAATTGTAATGAGTCAGTATGTGAGATTCTTATAAAAATTAATTCAAAACTCATCAGCTATGAAGAAAATAAATTGTTCTATTCATTTTTCGCTTCGAATTTGGAGTATTCTTTTACTAGTATTAGTCTTCTGCCTTAATGTTAATGCGCAAAATCGCAAAAAGAAGGTAACTAGAAAACCTGTTAAGACTACTGTGGTAAAACCTGTTGCTAAGGTCAACAAAAATTGTGCTATTTATAGTTGGGGAAAAGACATCAGAAGCGTTCAAGTTACAAAGGACTACATCTATTATGTTGAAACCAATGATAATAATGCTGTAATGGCCATTGACCGAAAAACAGGTGACTTGAAAACTATTATACCTGGCATTGCTGGCATTTATGAAGGAGCACGTCCAAGGATTTATAGTATATTAGTTTGTGGTGATAAACTATTCTTTCAATTTTCTGCCTCTGGGATAAGTTCTGAGTGTGGCGGTGTTTATTTATATGACGGAAAGTCTGTAGAAACATCACATAGCCTTTATGCATCTAAACAGGGAACTATGTATGTTGGTAGCGATAATTACTTATTGACTTATGATTGTGAAACTGAAAATGTAACAATTTGGGATGTTAAAAAATTAAAAGCAGTAAAACAAGTAAGAGGATATAATTATGAATATGACCTTGATGGCACAACTCCTAACAAGCAAAATGAAGGTTTCATGATATTGGATGGTACCATTTGGAGCAAATCCTCAGATGGAGCAAAACGTTGTCCTATTACTGGAAAAGTCTCCTATTATAATATTAACAAGGAGCCTTATGTTGTTCAAGAAACACAAAGAGGTACATATGGGGGTACATATTTACATATTGAAAAAATACAGCAAGCTGGAGATTATCTATATGCATCCTGTAAACGACGTATTTACAGAATGAATTTATTGACTCCTGGAAAATGGGAAGAATATGCAAAAATGCCACCTACCATAAATAATACCTTTGATTGGTTCTGTGCCGATGCAAATGGCAATCTTTTGACTCGAGGAAATTCAAACGATAACAACAATACACTATACTGGAAAGTAGGATCATTTGATTCGCCACAACCCATTGGCAAAGACATAGAAACAGGCTTTACCGATTGGGGATATACTAAGATTTGGGAAAATCTTAATAATAATTTTATGGACGCTGATGGCAATTTTATCTCACACAAAGGATCAAATATCTATATTTACAATCCTAATGGGGTAGTTGGCTATACCAATGTCGTTGGTAAGATTGTAAAAATGTAAGCTATCATAAATTAGAATGACTGCTTATTCATTTAATAAGGAACGAGTATTGGAAAATAAGCGTACCTTATAGGAGAATAAGCAGTCATTTTACAATAAATAACAACACATCCCTCACACCTCTCTTGCAAGAAGGGTATGTAAAGATATTTCGAAATGGGAAGACTGCTGCCGTCTAAAAGTGGCAGATTGCCGATAATCAGGGCATTTTTGCGCGCAGGCCTACAAAAAATATTTTCCTCGCCTGCCAGAATATTTTTTACCCTTAATGCTCACAATTTTTCCCCTTAATGGGAACAATTGTTAGGATTAATAGGTTTTTGGAAATGTAAAGAAATTTTTTCGTTTCCCGATTAACGGGATTGCTCAACCCTATTGAACTTATCCACCATCACCATACCTACGAGGATGAGGAGGGTGCCGATGAGGAAATAGATGGTGATTTGCTCGGAGAGGATGAGCCAGGCAAAGATGATGGTGGTGACGGGATTGAAATAGACATAGTTAGTGGCTACTACTGCCCCCAACTTTTTTAATACCCAATTCCAAGCCAGGAAACAGAGCATGGAGGCTACACAACCCAGGAAAAGCAGATTCCAAATAAGGTCTCTGTGGCCTATGAGTTGCTGGATGCCTAACCCTGGATAAAGGATGAAATAGGGAATCATGGCCAATAGTCCATAGAAAAACACTTTACGGGTAATAAAGAGGGTGTCGTACTTGGCATTGGCATAAATCATCAGCAGACTGTAAACTGCCCAGCAGAGAGCAGCCGAAAAAGCCAGCACATCGCCTTTGGGAGAAAGATGGAGCACGAAATGGCCGTTCATCACCACCATCACCACACCAACAGCAGCCATCAGCGAACCAATGACCTGTATCCTGTTGAGGCGCTGCGACTTGTAGAACAGGCTGATAAGGGCTGAGGCGAAGAGTGGGCTGAGACTGACTATGAGCGAGGTATTAGTTGTGGTGGTATAGTTCATAGCATTGTTTTCTGCCAGAAAATAGAGCGAACCACCCGCAATGCCCAATATGGCCAGCAACACCTCGTCCTGCCAACACTTAGCCACCCAGCGGATGCCCTTGTACAGGCAGAAACCCAGCATCAGAATGTAGGCTATGATGAAGCGCAGGGTGAATATCTGGGCTGCTGTCAGTCCACCCAATAGCAATAGTTTGGTGAACACGAATGTGGACCCCCATATAGCCACCACGATAAAGGCGACAAAGTGATAGAATACTTTACTGTTTTGCATTTTTGTGCGTGCAAAGGTACAAAAAGAAGTGAAAAGTGAAAAGTGAAAAGTGAAAATTATCTATCATTTGCATTGCCTTTGGACTTTTTTTCATAATTTTGCAGCCAGAAATAAACGTTTATTTAAAAGATGTCATTAAAATGTGGTATTGTGGGACTGCCTAATGTGGGCAAGTCTACATTGTTCAACTGCCTGTCGAGCGCTAAGGCTCAGGCAGCTAATTTTCCTTTCTGTACGATTGAACCTAACGTGGGTGTGATTACTGTTCCTGACGAACGACTCACGAAATTGGCTGAGATAGTACACCCAGGACGTATTGTTCCTGCAACATGTGAAATAGTTGATATTGCCGGACTCGTAAAAGGTGCCTCAAAGGGTGAGGGTCTGGGCAATAAGTTCCTTGGTAACATTCGCGAAACGGATGCTATTATCCATGTGTTGCGTTGTTTCGAAGACGATAATATCACCCATGTGGATGGTACTATCGACCCTATTCGCGACAAGGAGATTATTGACACGGAACTGCAACTGAAAGACTTGGAGACCATCGAGTCGCGTCTGGCTAAGACGGAGAAGGCTGCTGCTGCCGGCAATAAGGAGGCTAAGGTGGAGGTGACTGTGCTGAAAGCCTATAAAGAGGTGCTGGATCAAGGTAAGAATGCCCGTATCGTGGAATTCGAATCGAAGGAGGAACAGGACTGTGCTCGTAATCTGTTCCTGCTCACTGCCAAACCCGTGCTCTACGTCTGCAACGTAGGCGAGGCTGATGCCAAGTCGGGTAACGACTTCACCAAGCGCGTTGAGGCTTTGGCTAAGGAAGAAGGGGCTGAGGCTATGATCATAGCTGCTAAGACGGAAGAGGATATTGCTGAACTCGACAGCTACGAGGACAAGTTGATGTTCCTCGAGGAACTGGGACTGGAGGAGAGTGGTGTGAACCGCCTCATCAAGAAGGCTTATGCCCTGCTGAACCTCGAGACTTTCATCACTGCCGGTGAGATGGAGGTGAAGGCCTGGACGTATAAGAAAGGCTGGAAGGCTCCTCAGTGTGCTGGTGTCATCCACACCGACTTCGAAAAGGGCTTTATCCGCGCTGAGGTTATCAAATATGACGACTATATCCAGTATGGTTCTGAGGCTGCTGTCCGCGAGGCAGGCAAGATGGGTATCGAGGGCAAGGACTATGTGGTGCAGGATGGCGACATCATGCATTTCCGATTCAATGTTTAATTATGAACTGTGAACTGTTTATCCATTGGAATCCAGATTTGGTTTTCTTCCATTTAGGTCCGCTGGCAGTGAGGTGGTATGGACTCTGCTGGCTGGTAGGTTTTGCTGTGGCTTATCTGCTGGTGCGCAGGCTCTATCGTGAACAGAAAATCAAGGACGAACTATTCGACCCCCTCTTCATCTATTGCTTCATGGGCATCCTGTTAGGTGCCCGATTGGGACATTGCATTTTCTACGAACCCGATTATTTCCTGACCTCTGTCAGAGGCATCATCGAGATGTTTCTGCCCATTAGATTTGTGGATGGTAACATAAACTATGCAGGAAACTGGTTATTTCAGTTGACTGGCGGTGCTGCAGCATTCGTTGGCTATGAAGGATTGGCCTCACATGGTGGTACCTTAGGTCTGATGATAGCCCTCTGGCTCTATGTCAAGAAGACTAAATTAAATATCTGGACCGTACTCGACAATATCGCTATTGCCACTGGCTCGATGGCCTGCTTCATCCGACTGGGCAACCTGATGAATTCTGAGATTATAGGTAAGGTGACGGATGTGCCCTGGGCTTTTATCTTCGAGCGTGTTGACCAAATGCCTCGCCACCCAGGCCAGCTCTACGAGGCTATTGCCTATGCCATCCTGTTCGGTATCCTGTGGTATCTCCACAAACGAATGCCCGAGAAGATTGGCACTGGCTGGTATTTTGGTTTCTGCTTGGCATATATCTTCACCTTCCGCTTCTTCATAGAATACACGAAGGAAGTGCAGGAAGCCTTCGAAGCCTCTCTCCCAATCGATATGGGACAGATTCTTTCGATTCCCTTTGTCATACTCGGTGTATGGTGTATGGTCAGGGCGCGACAATCTTCTTGATTTCGCTAAGCTTGTTCAGGGCTTCAAGAGGCGTCAGGTTATTGACGTCAAGACCAAGTATTTCGTCACGTACCTGACAGAGCACAGGGTCGTCCAATTGGAAGAACGAAAGTTGCATACCCTCACGACTCTGGGCTATCTCTGCTGTAGGCTTGCCGGCCTTGCCCACCTGGGCATTGTCGGCCTCCAACTGCTGAAGAATGACATTGGCGCGCTTCACAATACTCTTGGGCATTCCGGCTATCTCAGCCACATGGATACCGAAAGAGTGTTCCGACCCGCCTTTTTCGAGCTTTCGCAGGAAAATGACTTTGCCATCCACCTCCTTCACACTCACATTGTAGTTGCGAATACGATTGAAGTGCTTCTCCATCTCATTCAACTCATGATAGTGGGTGGCAAAGAGTGTACGCGCCTGTGCCTTGGGGTGTTCGTGCAGATATTCCACAATAGCCCAGGCTATCGAGATACCGTCATAGGTGGAAGTGCCTCGGCCTAACTCATCGAATAGCACCAGCGAACGAGGTGTGACATTATTCAATATGTTTGCTGCCTCTGTCATTTCTACCATAAAGGTCGATTCACCCAACGAAATGTTATCTGACGCCCCTACCCTCGTGAAAATCTTATCCACCAGACCGATTCTCGCACTCTCTGCTGGCACAAACGAACCTATCTGGGCCAACAGCACGATAAGGGCTGTCTGACGCAACAGTGCCGATTTACCAGCCATATTCGGACCTGTAATAATGATAATCTGCTGACGTTCATTGTCGAGCAGCACGTCATTAGGCACATAATGCTCACCCATCGGCAACTGGGTCTCTATCACAGGATGGCGACCTTGGTGAATGTCTATCACATTGCTCTCGTCTATCTGCGGACGGATATAATGGTTCTCCTCTGCTGTCTTGGCAGCACTGAGCAGACAGTCGAGATGGGCTATGATATTGGCATTCTGCTGTACCTGAGGAATAAATTCCTGCAAAGCTACCACCAACTGGTTGAAGAGTTGCTGCTCAAGGGAGAGTATCTTATCCTCGGCACCCAGAATCTTCTCTTCATACTCCTTCAACTCCTGTGTGATATAACGCTCTGCCTGGGCCAGTGTCTGCTTGCGCACCCAGTCGGCTGGCACTTTATCCTTATAGGTGTTGCGAACCTCCAGATAATAGCCGAACACATTATTATAACCTATCTTCAGCGAGGCGATACCTGTAGCCTGTGTCTCGCGCTCCTGAATCTGCATCAGATAGTCTTTACCCGAATAGGCTATATGGCGCAACTCGTCGAGTTCTGGGTTTACCCCATCACGGATTACCCCACCCTTCTGCACCAACTGTGGAGGGTCGTTGGTAATCTCAGCAGCTATGCGGTCGCGAATGCTCTCACAAAGCGACAGTCGCTCACCTACCTGACGGATGGCGTCGTTCTTGGCATGTTGACAGGCTGTCTTGATGGGTTCGATAGCCTGCAGAGCTATCTTCAACTGCACCACCTCACGAGGTGTCACCCTGCCTACTGCCACTTTCGAGATGATACGCTCCAAATCACCTATCCGATGCAAATGGTCGTCAATACACTGTCGGAACTCTGGCTCACGGAAAAAATAATCAACAATATCCAATCGGGCATTGATGGGTTTCACGTCCTTCAGAGGGAACACCAGCCAACGGCGCAACAAGCGACCACCCATAGGTGATACTGTACGGTCAATGACATCCAGCAACGACTTACCACCCTCCTGCATCGTGCTCACCAGTTCTAGCGAACGGACTGTAAACTTATCGAGACGCACATAGCGCTCTTCCTCTATACGGGAAAGGGTTGTGATATGACCAATCTGCGTGTGCAACGTCTGGTCGAGATACTGAAGGATAGCACCTGAAGCAATGAGACCGCTCTTCAGATGATCAACACCAAAGCCCTTCATCGACTTCACTTGGAAGTGCTTCAGCAATTTCTGATGGGCTGTCTGCTCTGTAAACACCCAGTCGTCCAGTTCGAAGGTGCAATAGCGCGAACCAAAAAACTTAACGAAATCGGCCTTACGCTCTCTGTCGTAAAGCACTTCCTTAGGTTGGAAACTGCCCATCAGTTTCTCTACGTAATCGTAAGTACCCTCGCCTGTCAGAAACTCACCCGTCGAGATATCCAGAAAGGAGACACCACAGGCACTCTTTCCGAAATGTACTGCACAGAGAAAATTATTCTCTTTGTAATTAAGCACATTATCCTGCATGGCCACACCAGGGGTGACGAGTTCTGTAATACCTCGCTTCACCAGTTTCTTGGTGAGTTTCGGGTCTTCCAACTGGTCACAGATAGCCACTCGCTTACCTGCCCGAATCAGTTTGGGCAGATAGGTATCCAGAGCGTGATGGGGAAATCCTGCCATTTCGTCGCCTTTCACACCTGCACCATTGTTTCTGCGAGTCAGCGTGATACCGAGAATCTGAGAAGCCGTTATAGCATCTTCACAATAGGTCTCATAGAAATCACCACAACGAAACAGCAACAAGGCCTCTGGGTGTTTCGCCTTGAGGTCGAAGAATTGCTTCATCATGGGAGTGAGCTCCTTGCCGTTGTTTTTTGCCATTACCTAAAGAATTTGAATGCAAAGATACGCATTTTTCTTGAAAATTTTGCATTTCAACCAATTTTTCGTATCTTTGCATTCTATAAGAATGAAAATAATAAAAACATATCGATATGGAATACAATTTTAGAGACATTGAACAGAAGTGGCAGAAGCGATGGGTGGAGATGAAAACCTATCGCGTAACCGAAGACCCAACCAAGAAGAAATTCTACGTACTCAACATGTTCCCCTACCCCTCTGGAGCAGGATTGCATGTGGGTCACCCCTTAGGCTATATCGCCTCAGATATCTATGCCCGCTACAAGCGTCAGAAGGGTTACAACGTGTTGAATCCAATGGGTTATGATGCCTATGGACTGCCTGCCGAACAGTATGCTATCCAGACAGGACAGCATCCTGAGAAAACTACTTTCGATAATATCAACCGCTATCGCTCTCAGCTGGACAAGATTGGGTTCTCCTTCGACTGGGAACGTGAGGTGCGCACCTGCGACCCCATCTACTACAAGTGGACGCAGTGGGCCTTCCAGCGTATGTTCAAGAGTTATTTCTCCACTGCATCACACAAGGCTCAGCCTACCATTAAACTGATTGAGCACTTCGAACTGATGGGTACTGAGAACTGTAATGCCCTGGGCACAGAGGAACTGCACTTCACAGCCTCTGAATGGGCTGCTTTCTCAGAAAAGAAGAAGCAGGAGGTACTAATGAACTATCGTATTGCCTATCTGGCTGATACGATGGTGAACTGGTGTCCGAAACTGGGTACGGTATTGGCGAATGACGAGGTAGTTGACGGTGTCAGCGTTCGTGGCGGCTATCCCGTCGTACAAAAGAAGATGCGCCAGTGGTGTCTGCGTGTCAGTGCCTACGCACAGCGCCTGTTGGACGGTCTGGAGGAAATTGACTGGACTGACTCTCTGAAGGAGACTCAGCGCAACTGGATTGGACGTTCTGAGGGTACTGAGGTAGAGTTCAAGGTAGCTGACTCTGACAAACACTTCACCATCTTCACCACTCGTGCCGATACGATGTTCGGTGTCACCTTCATGGTACTGGCTCCTGAGAGTGACCTCGTGGCGGAACTCACCACACCCGACCAGAAACAGGCTGTTGATGAATATCTGGATTATGTGAAGAAGCGCACGGAGCGTGATCGCCAGATGGATCATAAGGTGACGGGTGTGTTCTCTGGCAGCTATGCCATCAATCCGTTCACGGACGAAAAGATACCTATCTGGATTGCTGAATATGTACTGGCTGGCTATGGCACAGGTGCTATTATGGCTGTACCTGCCCACGACTCACGCGACTATGCCTTTGCCAAGCACTTCAATCTGCCCATCATCCCACTGATTGAGGGGGCTGATGTCTCTGAGGAATCGTATGATGCCAAAGAGGGTATTGTATGCAACTCTGCCAGCAGCAAGTTCAGCCTCAACGGACTGACTGTCAAGGAAGCTATTGCAGCTACCAAGAAATACGTGACAGAACAGGGTATAGGACGCGTAAAAGTGAACTACCGCCTGCGTGATGCCATCTTCTCCCGTCAGCGCTACTGGGGCGAACCGTTCCCTGTATATTATAAGGACGATATGCCTTATATGATTCCAAAGGAGTGCCTGCCATTGGAATTGCCTGAGATTGATGAATACAAACCCACTGAGACAGGCGAACCCCCATTGGGACGCGCCAAGAAGTGGGCGTGGGATACGAAGACCGACACTGTGGTCGATAAGTCACTTATCGATAATAAAACCGTCTTCCCACTCGAACTGAACACCATGCCTGGCTTCGCTGGTTCTAGTGCCTACTATCTGCGCTATATGGACCCGAAGAACCAGAAGGCGCTTGTCAGTCGTGATGCTGATGAGTACTGGCGCAATGTCGACCTCTATGTTGGTGGTACGGAACATGCTACAGGTCACCTCATTTATTCGCGTTTCTGGAACAAGTTCCTCTATGACTCAGGCTATAGCTGTGAAGACGAGCCTTTCAAGAAACTGGTGAACCAAGGTATGATTCAGGGTCGCTCTAATTTCGTTTACAGAGTAGAGGAGGGGAGTGACAAGGGTAAATTCGTCAGCTTCGGTCTGAAGGATAAATACCAGACTACTCCTATCCATGTGGATGTCAACATCGTATCCAACGATATACTGGATATTGACGCTTTCAAGGCTTGGCGTCCTGAATACGAGAAGGCTGAGTTCATTCTCGAGGATGGTAAGTACATCTGCGGATGGGCTATCGAAAAGATGTCGAAATCGATGTTCAATGTGGTCAACCCGGATATGATTGTCGAGAAATATGGTGCCGACACCCTGCGTCTTTACGAGATGTTCCTGGGTCCTGTAGAACAGTCGAAACCATGGGATACCAACGGTATCGACGGTTGCCACCGCTTCCTGAAGAAATTCTGGGCGCTCTTCTATGGCAACAGCCGCCCCACCACATCTACCGAACCTGCCACATCTACCGACCTCATCATCGACAATAGCGAACCCACGAAAGAAGCCCTGAAGAGTGTTCACAAACTCATCAAGAAGGTCAGTCAGGATATTGAGGTATTCTCTTACAACACCTCTATCTCTGCCTTTATGATCTGTGTCAACGAACTGGCTCAGCAGAAGTGCAGAAGTCGTGAGGCACTGAAGACACTGGTCATCCTCATTGCACCGTTTGCTCCTCATATTGCCGAGGAACTCTGGGAGGCTCTGGGCGAGAAGGGTAGTGTGTGCGACGCTCAATGGCCTGAGTGGAACGAGGAATACCTGGTTGAGAACACTGTGAAACTGGGTGTGGCTTTCAATGGTAAGGCACGCTTCGATATGGAGTTCCCTGCCGATGCCGACAATCAGACCATCCAGGATGCCGTCCTCGCCGACGAGCGCTCTAAGAAATACATTGAGGGTGATATTTTAAAGGTTATCATCGTCCCTAAGCGTATGGTGAACATCGTTTTTAAGAAGTAAATGACAGAACAACATCGCATGATATGGAACGAAGCCAAGGACTATATGTTTATAGCCCTTGGCCTTGCCATTTATACAGTGGCATTTACCGTATTCCTGATGCCTTATCAGATAGTAGCTGGTGGTGTGACGGGTCTTTCGGCTATCATCTATTATGCCACTGGATTCCATTTGGAAAACACCTATATCATCATCAACGGTATTCTGTTGCTGGTTGCCCTGAAAATTCTTGGTGTGAAGTTCTTGATGAAGACTATCTTTGCCATCTTCGCACTCTATTTTATGCTGATGTTTGCACAGGAAATCATTCCTAAACAAGCGAATGGACTGCCGTTTAAACTGATGGGTGAGGGCCAGGATTTCATGTCGATGATTATCGGCTGTGTGCTGACGGGTATTGCCTTGGCAACGGTATTCCTGCATAATGGTTCTACTGGCGGTACTGATATCATAGCAGCCTCCGTCAATAAGTATCATAATGTGTCGCTGGGATCAGTACTCATTGCTGCCGACTTCTGCATCATCGGCTCCTGTATGTTCTTCCCTCAGTTCGGAAGTTATCTGGAACGCGCCCATAAGGTGATGTTCGGCTTCTGTGTGATGGCAATGGAGAACTATGTGCTTGACTATGTGATGAATGCCAGACGACAGTCGGTTCAGTTCTTTATCTTCTCCAGCAAATGGCAAGAGATAGCTAATGCCATTGGTACACAGATGAACCACGGTGTGACGATTCTCGACGGACATGGTTGGTACACAGGTAAGAAGAGTAAGGTGCTCTGTATCCTGGCAAAGAAAAACGAGAGCGTCAACATGTTCCGACTCATCAAGATGATCGACCCCAATGCCTTCGTCTCTCAGTCGAGTGTCATTGGTGTCTATGGTGAGGGATTTGAAGAAATGAAGGTTAGGATTAAAGAGACTAAGAAGAAAAATGAAGATAGTATTCGCAACCAACAACCAGCACAAACTGGAGGAAATACGTAGCATCTTAGGACCTCAGTTCGAGGTGGTTTCTTTGAATGATATCGGATGTCACGAAGACATTCCCGAGACAGGGCAGACGCTTGAAGAAAATGCCCTCATGAAGGCTCAGTATGTGTACGACCACTATCACGTCAGTTGCTTTGCCGACGACACCGGACTGGAAGTGGAGGCCCTGAATGGCGCCCCAGGCGTCTATAGCGCTCGCTATGCGGCCCTAGAGAGTGTTGCGATTCCCTCGCAACACACCTTAAGCCACGACAGCGAAGCCAATATGGACCGTTTACTGCGTGAATTAGGAAATAATAACAACCGAAAGGCACGATTTCGCACAGTGATTGCGTTAATAGAGAAAAAGGATGTGTGTCCCTGTGGTTGCACCAGCATCAAGAATGTCACTCAGTTTGAAGGTATCGTCAATGGTGAAATCATTCGCGAAAAGAGGGGAGGGGAGGGCTTCGGCTATGATCCTATCTTCCAACCTGAAGGTTACGACAAAACCTTTGCTGAACTTGGTAACGACATTAAAAACCATATCAGTCACAGAGCACGCGCCACGCAGAAACTGGCAGAGTATCTGAAAAGAGGTAAGAAGTAAGAGGTATGAAAAAATTCGTCATCATCCTATTATTGTCAATTGTCAATTGTCAATTGTCAATTGCCCAAATCGGCAGATGGAAAGCCTATATGGCTTACCATGAGGTGCAACAGATTAAGAAAGCTGGTGACGACCTTTTCGTAATGGCAAGCAATGACCTCTACCAGTATAATCTCAACGATCAGAGCATCTATACCTACGACAAGACGAATGGACTGAGTGATACCCATATCACCCATATCAATTGGTGTCCTCAGGCTGAACGATTGATAGTGGTCTATCAGAATGCTAATATCGACCTGGTGGAGCGTGATGGCAACGTTATCAATATCAGCGACCTCTACCAGAAAGTCATTACTGGCGACAAGACTGTCAGCAGCATCCGCATTGCCGGTCCTTATGCCTACCTCATCTGTGGCTTCGGCATCGTGAAAGTCAATGTAGAAAGAGCTGAAATAGCTGAGAGCTATACACCCAAACACCCCGACTATCCCACTGGTCTCCCTGATGAGGATAACAGCGACTACGACAAGTATATCGACTTAGTCAGTAAACTGCAGCCGGGAGGACCTCATTTTAATAACTTCGGCTATCTGAAATTTCTCAATAACAGACTTTATACCTCCAATGGTGACTTCAATCACGGAACACCCATTCAGATATTAAAAGATAATGAGTGGGAAGTTTATCAATACGAAAATATCAGCCAACAGACTGGTGTTTCCTTCCAAGGCTCTTTCTGCTTTGACATAGACCCCACCAATGAAAACCATATCTTTGCAGGTTCCAGAAACGGACTATATGAATATCTTGATGGAAAATTCATTAAATATTATGCCAGTCACAATAGTCCTATTGAGAGTTTTAATGGAACGGATAAAGAATATCAAATCGTAACTGGTGTCAAATTTGACCAAGAAGGTAATGTATGGATACTCAATAGTTCTGCTCCCACTACTGCATTAATCAAATTTACTAATGGTACTTTCAAAAAACTGAACCATCCAGAACTGATGAAACTCAATACCAGTAGTATTCCTAATAGAAGTAATGCGGAACTGAGCAAAATAATAATTGACAGCCAAGGAATCATGTGGTTTGTCAATAATAACTGGGTAACTCCTGCCTTTTACCAATATGATATGCAAAATGATGATATCACTGCCTATGAGAATTTTGTCAATCAGGATGGTACTTTTTTAGATATAAAGAGTGGTGTAAGATGTATTGTGGAAGACTTGAATCACGACTTGTGGATAGGATCTAATGCAGGACCTTTCGTATTGGAAAGAAATAACATCTTTGAAGATAATCCTACCTTTATCCAGGTGAAAGTGCCCCGCAATGATGGAACCGACTATGCCGACTACCTGCTAAGTGGAATAGATATCACTGCTATAGCTATCGATGGAGGAGGACGTAAATGGTTTGGTACCAATGGCAATGGCGCCTATCTGATCAGTGCCGACAACATGACGCAGGTTCAACACTTCACGACAACTAACAGTAAACTCCTTTCTGATGTGGTGCAATCTATTGCTATCGACCCTAAGTCAGGAGAAGTGTTCTTTGGAACTGAGCAAGGTCTATGTTCCTATATAAGTGATGCCACAGCACCAGCTGAGACGATGGACGACGACCACGTCTATGCCTATCCTAATCCTGTTGATTTCAGTAACTATTCCGGACTGATCACCGTCACAGGTCTTACCTTCAATGCCGATGTTAAAATCACCAATGCTGCAGGTTTCCTCGTTGCCGAAGGTAGAAGCAATGGAGGCCTGTTCACCTGGGATGGCAAGGATAAGAAAGGTAATAGGGTAGGGAGTGGTGTCTATCACGTTATTACTGCAACAAGTGACGGAAAGAAAGGAACAGTATGCAGAATAGCCATCGTCAAATAATGAGGGATTATTGGAGTATCATTCTGATAATTTTGCTCTCTCCTCTTCTCCTTTATGCTGTATGGTTCATTCTACCTACACATGATGATTGGGCTGCAACTACAACACCTGACTTCACACCGTTCTTTACCAAAGAACATTTTTTCTTCTATGGCTACCATTGGCGACCATTTGATACATGGATTGGATATCTTGTAGGGCGTAACCCACAACTACTATTTCCTGCTATTAATCATTTATTAGTCGTTTTAGGCCATTTTCTGAGCGTTGTAGCCCTTTTTAAGGTGCTGATAGTACTTGGCTTCAACAAGAAAACAATAAACGTTTCTACGCTGTTTTTTTTCATTATTCCTGCTACAATGGCTACTGTTACTGCTATTGACAGTCAAAATCAAGTCTATGCACTGACTACCGATCTTATTGCTTTTCTCTTTTACGTCAAAAATAGTAAAAACAAATATATCTTTTGGCCTATACTCATTTTCCTGGCTACACTCTTTAAAGAGAATGGGTTAATGTGGGCATTGATTTGTCCTGTTCTTGCCTATGGCTTTGATTTAATTGACAAGAAAACACTGAAGAAAGACCTTTTAGTAGGTCTTGGTATCATGATAGCCTATGCACTGATGATTGCCATTCAACCAAAAGATATTACCATCCATCCTGAATACGAGCCAGGAGTCTTGAAAATCATTAAGAACATTGTTAAATTTCTGTTCACTTCATTGATCACTGTTGACTATATCTATCTGCTGCATCAACCTAGCAGAAAGTTATTATTGGCTATTGTCAGTTTTCTTTTCGCTCTTCCTTTTTTATATCTTGTATTCATCCGCCAATGGCATTTATTCAGTCATAAAAAAATGTGGTGTACTGCCATATGTCTTTTGATAGCTGTAGCACCTCATTTACTGACAACTTTCAGTATGATGCACACCTATGCAGGACTGGCATTCATAACGATTATGATAGCTTATTCCATCAATACATATAAAGAGCAACAAAAGACACTGATACTTTCATTCGTGTTATTCTTGATAGTTTCTGTAGCTATAGATATTCATTTAATAGATTCCTCTGTTAAATCAGGACGGATTGGAAAACAAATGGCAAGGGAAGCAATACAAAAGACAGGGAAACCTATGAAGTCTGTTTACCTGATTATCATTGAGGATGATTATCCAAAACTATCCTCCTTCTGTGTCATTCCTAATGAAGCTTTCGGATGGGGCATTGCTGCTAAATACGAGACGAACTATCAATGGCCTGAAGTCATTCAAGATACAACAATAGAACGTTCTGCTGATGCATTAAGAAAAGCAACGAATTTAGGATTGGAAACATTGAACAAACAACAATACGACTGTATTTGGATAGTTGATCATGAGCATATTGATGTCATTAAAAGATAAGATAGGACTGTTTACCGACAAAACATTTATGAAGTTTGTGATGGTAGGTGTCATCAATACTATTGTCGGCACTACCATTATGTTTGTCTTTTATAATGTTTTTCATCTCAACTATTGGGTATCATCAGCATCCAATTATTTCTTTGGCAGCATTGTAAGTTACTTGCTCAACAAAAATTTCACCTTCAGATTTCATGAAAAAGGCTATCATTCATTGTATCGCTTTATCACCAATATCCTCATCTGCTATCTGTTGGCATATGGAATAGCAAAACCTGTTATGCAGTGCATCTTGACAGGGTTCAGTAAGACCATCCAGGAAAATGTATCAATGGCATTGGGTATGTGTTTATTCGTATTATTCAATTATTTAGGTCAACGATTCTTTGCTTTTAAAAAATGAGAAATTTCTTTATTTCACTTCTATTATGTTTCACCACTTTACCAATAGTGGCACAAAAAACTATCACTTTAGATCAAGTGAAACAAGCTGGTTTGCACATAGTGGAAATTACAACTGTCAACAATGAAGAACCAGAAGGCACTATCGTTGAATCACCATTATTCCCTGGTTCATATAATATGTTATATAAGAATAAGGTACCATGCAAAATAGTAATCAGTAAAGACGGACAGACGCTTTATGACAGTGATGAATATATCAAGAAAACATCTGGTGCTACCATACGTATTAACGGCAATACTACTGCCTATTATTCTCATCCTCTTAATATGCCATATAAAATAAAACTTGAGAAAGCTGCTGACCTTTTATGTAGAGGAAATGACAGCAAATATAAAGATAAAGAATGGCGACTCCTAAAGGATGCTGTCTCTTTAAACACCATGATAGGTTTCAAAGTAAGTCAGCTATTAGACCTTGAATGGACGCCTGCCTATATTCCTTGCAATGTTATTATAAATGGTGACTATCGTGGTTGTTATCTGTTGATGGAGACAATGAAACAAAATGAATCATGTCGCATTAACTGTGATAAACACACGGGTTATATCATTGAAAAAGATCCATATTGGTGGAAAGAAACCAGATATTTCAGTTCTAACTGGTATAAAGATGATAATGTTTACCGATGGACTTGGAAATATCCTGATAGCGATGAAGTCAATGAAGAACAGGAAACATATATCAAACAGTATATAGTGTCTATGGAAGAAAGTCTTTCTAATGGCAACTATGAATCATATATTGATATCATGTCTTTTGCCAAATGGATACTTGTACATGACATAATAGGTACACGGGACTCATGGGGTTCTAATATGTTTATGAAGAAATACGATAATACGGATAACAGTCAATTACAGTTACCATGTGTATGGGATTTTGACTCCAGTTACGATATTACACCGGGTAGTTTTTCATTATTACATACTCAGGAAAATGAATATTTTTATGCGCTTTTCAATAGCAGTAATCGGATTTTCGCCACTACATATATTACGCTTTGGAATGATAAGAAAAAAGAAATCGTCAATAAACTGTATGACTTCTTAAACGAATATCCTAATAGTGATGAAGCTAAAGCTTTAGATATTTCAAGAGCTTTATATAATGAAAGATTTGATTATCACTATTCAACAGTCAATGAGGATATTCAACAAATAAATAACTGGCTTCAGAATCATATTGACCTGCTTGACCAAAATATACAACTCATAGATAAATCAACAAATATATCAATTAATAAAACAGGTATTAATAATACTCATAATACCTATTATAATCTCAATGGAATGAAACAGTATAAACCTAAAAAAAAGAAATTAAATATATTGAAGAATGCAAATGGAAAAACAATAAAGGTATTCATAAAATAAAAGAATGCTGGAGCTTAACTCAACTCCAGCATTCTCTCTATAGGTTTCACAGCGTCTTTTGCTATCTCTGGATCTATCTCTACATTAGGCCATTCGTACTTTAATGTATTGTATATCTTCAGCAATGTGTTCATCTTCATATACTGACACTCGTTACAACTGCATTCCAGGCCGCTCTCGCTGATTTCTGGAGGCACGGGGATAAATTCCTTGTCAGGACAGTTTCGCTGCATCTCGTGCAGAATACCGGCCTCTGTGGCCACTATAAATTGTGTTGCACAATTCTGTCGTGCATACTTCAGCATATCTGCTGTGCTTCCCTTGACATCTGCTAATGCCAAAACGGGACCTCGACACTCGAGATGTGCCATAACGACAGCCTCGGGATACTGTTTCTTCAATGCCAAAATCCCATCTACCGAAAAACGCTCATGTACATGGCATCCACCATTCCATAACAACATCTTCCTACCTGTCACTTCATTGATATAATTACCTAAATTATAGTCAGGTCCGAAGATATACTTATCTCCTGCAGGCAACTGATCGACTACTTTCTTGGCATTACCACTGGTGACTACTACATCTGTCAATGCCTTGACAGCTGCTGTGGTATTTACGTACGAAATGACCTGATAACCGGGATGCTCTTCTTTGTATTTCTTCAGATCTTCTGCCTTGCAACTGTCTGCCAACGAACAACCGGCATTCAAATCAGGACAAAGCACTGTCTTATCTGGCGACAACAGCTTACAGGTTTCTGCCATAAAGTGTACACCACACATCACCATCATCTTTGCATCTGTCTCTGCAGCCTTACGGGCCAAAGCCAACGAATCGCCTACAAAGTCGGCTATATCTTGTATATCACCTATGGTATAATAATGGGCCAGGATAATAGCTCCTTTTTCTTTTGCCAATCGACGAATCTCAGCCTTTAAGTCAGTACCTTCTGCTACTGGCTCGTCTATAAATCCTTGTTTAATCCACTCAGTTTTCAACATGACATTATTATTTTATTTCTTTTTATTTTTTCTTTAAAATAGAAATGATGTATTATGATGTGGTGTTGATAAGTGCAAAACTTTTCTGTCTTTTTCTTGCATATTTCTTTATCCACTCATTATAAGCCGTATTCCACAGTGCTTGTTGATATTTTCTTATTGATTTTAAATCAGATAAGTAGTTTATCCACACATCCCTATTTTGGTGCAAAATTAATAAGTTTATATCTTTTTCAAGAAAAAAATGGTGGAAAAGTGATGTATAAACGTGTTAATTATTCTTTTTATTCACATATTGGCGATGGACAAAATGAAAACCTGCGGATAATTCACACGTTATCCACAGGTTTTCCACACAGTTATCAACACTTTTTATTTGATGGCCACCGGCTGAGAATCTCATAATACCTAAATCGCTGGGATCGTTAAGTGTTTTATGTTAATAATAAGTTATATAGCTGACTGCAAAAATTACAAGAATTTTTTAACTTTAAAAGTTTTTTGGAGAAAAAATAGTAATTTTGCACGAAAATAAGAGAAAGATTCATGAGAAAGATACGTACCATAGAGATGCAGCGACTGACTGTAGAGGAATATCGACAGGCTGAAAAACTACCCTTGATTGTAGTTTTGGACGATGTACGCTCCATGTATAATATAGGTAGTGTATTCCGTACTTGCGATTCCTTCCGCGTGGAGGCTGTTTATCTCTGTGGCATTTGTCAGACACCACCATCTACTGAAATCCATAAAACGGCTCTTGGAGCAGAGGATAGTGTCAGCTGGTGCTACTTCAACACAGCATTAGAGGCAGTTGAAGAACTCAAAAATCAGGGCTACACGGTGTTTTCTGTCGAACAGGTGGAACATAGTACTAAACTGCATACATTCGAGCCTCAGCGGGGCTTAAAATACGCCGTAGTACTAGGTAACGAAGTAAAAGGCGTCCACCAGGAAGTAGTGGACGCCTCAGATGGCTGTTTAGAGATTCCTCAATTGGGTACCAAGCACTCCATGAATGTCTCCGTTACTGCCGGCATTATCATCTATAAATTTGCCGAATCGCTCATCCTACGTTAGATAATTTGCATATTTCAGCGGCAATGTCATTTAATTGTAGACATCGCTGACGCATATTTGTTATTTTTTCGTTCTGCCAAGGGTAGGGAGAAAGCATGAGCAGACGCCCTTCAGTACAGGCTTCAAGGTATTTGGGTTGAGGCTTGAAAAACGGAGAAAACCCTTTAAGTAACAGCACAATAAGAGGAATATGTTCAGTGAGGGCAGCTGTCGCTATTTGCTGTTCGCCAGGACTGATGCAGGGTGAAACGAGAATAGCTCCCTGGTCGTTGGCTTGATAGAGTATGGTGGCTTTCTTTTGCTCTATTTCTTCAAGAGTGAGACGACGAGAGCATTGTACCTGTAGTTTCACAGGGTTGTCAAGAAGGAAACGGTTTCCTATGGCTTGCATTTGGATGCCTGCAACAGCCATAGTACCAAGGCGTGTGAAGTATTCTGGGTGTTGGCGTTTCAAGAGCAGACGTCGAGGGTTGTCGTCTAGATAGGCAAACATACGCTCTAATTGGCCTCGATGAAGCAGTACGCGGTCGTTATAGCCAGGCTCCCAAAGAAGGCCGGTGGTGGGGTGTTTTGTAAACTGAGGCACTGCCTCAGTATGCTGTACGACGTGAAGCGCTTTGGCAGCCTTTCTGCATCCTGTTTTGAAGCCATTAATAACATGTCCCAAATGTTGCTCTATTTTTTCATGCACAAAAACGATGCAATGTATGTGATCTGGCATGATACAGAGTTTTAAAATCTCTATTTGAGGATGGAGACTATGAATAGCAAACCAGCATTCTTTTACTTTTTCACCCAAGGGAGATAGAATGACATGGGGAATATTGGGTCCTTCTTTCTCTGATGGGTTGCCTGTAAGAGTGCCAAGCAAAGGTTTTCGTCCTTCGACAGCCATTGTAATCATATAGATACCTCTATCGCTGTAGTCATGGCCAGAGAGACGGCGTTTCATGGAAGGTTTCTTTTCGCCAGCAAAGATTTCCCATTTCCTCTCTGGGGTCTTGCCGTTTTTTGTTTCCATCTCCATTGTTTTTGTTTTGTTTCCTCTGTTCTGTTTCCTCCGTTCTGTATACTTAGGCATTGCCTCAGTTTACTTTCCTAATGCGCCTCGAGCCAGTTCTCACCGAAGCCGGAATCGGCGACGAGGGGAACGGCCATCTGGAAGGCATTCTGCATCTCTTCCAATACAATATGTTCCACCTTTTCTTTCTCGTCAGGATAGACTGAGAAGTTCAATTCATCATGTACCTGGAGAATCATCTTGCTCTTGATACCTTCAGTTTTGAAGCGTTGGAAAATATGAATCATCGCCACCTTGATGATATCTGCAGCGGTACCCTGAATCGGGGCATTGATGGCATTACGCTCGGCAAAACCACGTACCACACTGTTGGCTGAGTTGATATCCGGCAAATAGCGACGACGTCCGAATAGGGTAGTGACATACCCCTGTTGACGGGCCACTTCTTTGGATTTCTCCATATAGTCGTGTACCTGTGGGAAGGTGTCGAAATAGCCGTCTATCAGCATCTTAGCCTCGTCGCGAGGTATGTCCAGTCGCTCTGCTAAACCAAAGACGGTAATTCCGTATATGATACCGAAGTTGGCTCGCTTCGACTTGGTTCGCTCATCACGTGTCACCTCTTCTATAGGCTTTTTATAGATATTGGCTGCTGTGGCAGCGTGCAGATCCTTGCCCTCACGGAACACTTCTATCATCTGTGGGTCTTGTGACAGATGGGCCATCACGCGCAACTCAATCTGACTGTAGTCGGCTGAGAAAAACAGGCAACCTGGCTCGGGTATAAAAGCCTTTCTGATTTCTTTGCCGTCCTCTCCGCGAATGGGAATATTCTGCAGATTAGGATCACTCGACGATAGGCGTCCTGTTGCTGTAATGGTCTGATTGAAAGAGGTATGAATATGTCCTGTACGGGGATTAATCAACTTTGGCAGGGCTTCGATATAGGTGCCTAGCAGTTTCTTCAATCCTCTGTGATCAAGTATCAAACCTACTATCTCGTGCTTATGGCGCAACTGCTGCAGCACTTCCTCACTGGTGACATACTGTCCTTTCTTGGTCTTCTTGGCTTTATCGATGATTTTGAGTTTGTCAAAGAGAATGTCACCCACCTGTTTCGGCGAAGCGATATTAAAATGTTCTCCTGCCAGTTCGTAGATGCGTTGCTCTATGTCGAGCATGCGCTGGGTCAACTGCTTGGATGTCTCTGCCAGCGAGTCGGTGTCTAAGCAAACTCCTGTCATTTCCATCTCTGCCAATACAGGCATCAGGGGCATCTCTATCTCATAAAACAGTTTTTCTGCTCCTTGCTGTTTCAGTTCCGGCTCTAACTTATTCTTCAGTTGCAATGTGATGTCGGCATCTTCAGCAGCATATTCATACACTTCCTTCGGATCAAGTTCTCGCATCGAACGCTGGTTCTTACCTTTCGCACCAATCAACTCGTCAATATGTATGGTCTGATAGTTCAGATAGATTTCTGCCATATAGTCCATATTGTGTCGCAACTCGGGTTGAATGAGATAATGGGCTATCATCGTGTCCCACATCTTACCTTTTAACTCAATGTCATAGTTGCGCAATACTTCCAGGTCGTATTTCAAATTCTGACCTATCTTTAAGATTTTCTCATTTTCATAGACCGACCTGAAAATCTCTACTCGCTTTTGGGCCTCTTCCCGATTTTCGGGAATCGGAACGTAAAATGCCTGGTGCTCCTCTACTGCAAAGCTCAATCCTACTAATTCTGCATCAATTGCATTGGTCGATGTGGTTTCTGTATCTAGACTGAGAATTTCTTTTGTAAGAAAAAAATCACGTAATTTTAGTAAATCGTCCTCATTTTCAATAAGTTGATAGTCGTGAACCACCGTTTTTAACGTCTCTAGATTTGAATATTCTGGCTCTTTCGACCCCTCGGCCGCAAATTCGGCAAACAAATCGAGTTGTCCGTTGACAGGTTTTTGAATATTTTCAGACTTTTTAAGAATCTTACTTTTCAGGCTCTTAAACTCTAATTCGTCCATGAGTTTTCCAAGTTCTTCTTGGTTGGGTTCTGAAATCTTCAATTCGTCAAGACGTAACTCAATGGGGACATCTGTTTTGATTGTCGCCAGAAATTTTGACATTTTGATGTCTTCTATATGACTTTCTATTTTTGTCTTCAGTGCTCCTTTCAATTCGTCTGTCTTGCTAATCAGGTTTTCTATGGTGCCAAACTCATTGATCAGTTTTACGGCTGTCTTCTCTCCCACACCGGGACAACCTGGGAAGTTATCAGCCGAATCACCCATCAGTGCCAGTAAATCTATCACTGCCTCTGTAGATGGTATGGTATATTTTGCCTTCACTTCCTCTGGACCCATCGTCTCATAACCTCCTCCGTGACGGGGACGGAAAATGAATACATTATTCGTCACTAACTGTCCGTAGTCTTTGTCTGGGGTCAGCATGTAGGTCTCCACTCCCTCCTGTCCGGCTTTGGTAGCTAAGGTGCCAATGACGTCATCTGCCTCGTAACCATCTACCTGCAGAATGGGTATGTTCCATGCTTTCAACAGGTCTTTGATAATAGGTACTGCCCTTTTGATATCCTCCGGTGTTGCTTCTCGCTGTGCCTTATAGGCGGGATAGACTTCCGATCGGAATGTGGGTCCATGGGGGTCAAAAGCTACCCCAAGGTGCGTCGGATGTTCCTTGGTCAGCACCTCATACAGGGTATTTACAAAACCTACAATGGCTGAAGTATTCAGTCCTTTCGAGTTGATACGCGGATTCTTAATGAAGGCGTAATACGAGCGATAAATGAGCGCATAAGCGTCTAAAAGGAAGAGTTTATCCATAACTTTTTATATTTTCTGCGTAAAATTACTAAAAAATTTCCAATATCCCGATATTTTCACTATTTTTGTATCAAATTTTTAGTAGTATATGGATTATCTATCACTCATCAAAAAACCAATCGAGAATGATTTGAATGATTTCATCGAGTTATTCAACCGTAATTTGTCGCATGATGACGGACTGCTTTCCAGTGCCTTGACTCACATCCGTCAACGGGGTGGCAAACGTATGCGTCCTATGCTGATTCTGCTCACGGCTAAGAACTATGGTGCTATCTCTGATGTCACGCAGCATGCGGCTGTTGGATTGGAACTGCTGCATACGGCTTCTCTCGTTCACGATGATGTGGTGGATGAGAGTGAGGAACGTCGCGGACAGGCTTCTGTCAATGCTTCTTATAATAATAAGGTGGCTGTTCTTGTAGGTGATTACATCCTCTCTACGGCTTTGCTGAGTGTTTCTTTTACTTGTAACCAGCGCATCATTCAGTATCTTGCTGAACTGGGACGTACACTGGCTGCTGGCGAGATTCTACAACTCTCGAATATTCAGAATCAGGAGTTTAGTGAGGAGGTTTACTATCAGGTCATCAACCAGAAGACTGCAGCTCTCTTCGAGGCTTGTGCTGCCATAGGTGCTATCTCTGCAGGGGCTTCTGATGAAGATATTGAAAAGGCTTCTAAATTTGGTCAGACACTGGGTATTATGTTCCAGATTCGTGATGATATTTTTGATTATTACGACTCTAAGGAAATTGGTAAACCTACCGGTAATGATATGGCGGAAGGTAAACTGACGCTTCCTGTTATCTATGCGCTCAATAATACTGATTTTGAATCAATGCATACCCTGGCACGTAAGGTGAAGGCGGGTACGATTAATCTTGATGAGATAGCTGTTTTGGTGGAGTTTACCAAACAGAATGGGGGTATTGAATATGCGGAACGTAAGATGCAGGAGTTCAGTGGTCTCTGCAAGAAATATATTGAGGAAAATGTAAAAGAAAAGGCTGTCAAGGAAGCCCTGGCAGCCTATGTCGATTACGTTGTTCAGCGCAATTACTAGAAGAATTTCTCTTCCCTTCCTAATATTTCACTGAGCAATAGGTTGGCCAATCTTGATGTGCCCAGTCGGAACCATTGGTTGGTGAGCCATTCGTTGCCCAACACTTCCTTCACGATGGTGTAATAGATGAGGGCATCCATTACACTGTTTAGTCCGCCAGCAGGCTTAAAACCAATCTGAATACCTGTTTTTTCGTAATATTCCTTGATGGCTTGACACATCACGTATGCTGCCTCTGGCGTAGCTGCCGGCTCTACCTTTCCTGTCGATGTCTTGATATAGTCTGCGCCACCATACATGGCTATGATGGCTGCTTTCTTGATATTCGAAGCGGTCTTCAGACAACCGGTTTCTAATATCACTTTCATCTTGTGCTCTCCACACACAGCTTTCATCTCGGCTATCTCGTCGGCTACATCCTCGTAATTACCACTTAGGAATTTTCCCACCGGCATTACCATATCTATCTCTGTGGCTCCGTCTTTGATGGCCAGTGCTGTTTCTGCTATCTTTATCTCTGTAAATGTCTGTGAAGACGGGAAACTGCCTGATACACAGGCGATTTCTACTCCATCTACCTCCAGCGTTTCGGCTACTGTTTTCGCAAAATTTGGATATACGCAGATGGTTGCCACATGGGGTAGGTCAGGGTAGGCGTCATCAAACTGGTTGACTTTCTCCGTAAAGGCCATCACACTCTCTTCTGAGTCTGTGGTCTTTAGCGTCGTCAGTTCTACACTGCCCAACAGGAATTTCTTTACCTCTGGTGTGTCATTCTCATGCACTCGTTCTGCAATAATTTTCCTTACTGCTTCGCGTACTTCTTGATCGTTCAGCTCTGTCTGGTAAAGGGCAAGAGCCTTTTCATATTTGTTGTCTTGTTCCATATTCCTTATCAATTTAGTCTGATAATCATCTGTAGAAACAATATCAGAATTGCTATTAGTAATATGATGATATTCTGCCTGTTCTCCCTCGCATATTCATTCCAATGGAAGGCCTTATACACAAATGTGATAAGCCATAGCAGCATACCTACGCCGCATAGCCAACCACCATACTGACTCCCCCATATCCAGGAGCTCATAATTCCAATGATTACCAGTATCAACCCCGATACTTCAATTTCTCTTAAATATCTCTTCATCCCTATTCACTTTTCACTATTCACTTTTCCCTTTTCACTCCTCTCTTTTCACTCCTCTTTCCTCTCCCCCCTCGCCTTTAGGAGAGGGGCAGGGGGTGAGGCTCTTTTTTTCACTCCTTATTCTTTGTATCCATACAGATCGTAACCGGCCCGTCATTCACCAGTTCCACCTTCATATCCGCACCGAATTCCCCAGTGCCAACTGGTTTATCCAGTTGTTCCTCCATCGTTTTACAAAACGCCTCATAGAGCGGAATGGAATGTTCATGACTGCCGGCCTTAAACCAACTGGGTCTGTTCCCTTTTTTATAACTGGCATATAGTGTAAATTGACTTACCACAAGCACCTCACCTTTGATATCGATGATAGAGCGGTTCATCACATGGTTCTCGTCATCAAAGACGCGCAGATTTGCAATCTTCTTCACGAGCCATTCCACGTCCTCCATCGTGTCCTCATTACATACTCCCAGTAGTATCAGGAACCCTTGTCCAATCTCCCTCTTTGTCTCGTAAGCTGCCACTGTGTCGCAACCCACAATCCTCACTCCAGCATGCTGAACTCTCTGTATTACAGCTCTCATCTTCGTTTATTTTTCCGACAAAGTTACTACTTTATTCTGATTCTGCCAAATTTTCCTCCCTATGAAAATATTGATAAATCACCACTGCCTTCGCCTGTCCTATCAACTCTGCCAGTTGCTCTATCTCCGCCTCCTTGATATTTTTCACTGTTTTAAGGCCTTTTAAGAGCTTTTCCTTGGCTTTTGGACCAATTCCCTTGATGTCGTCCAACTCCGAGTGTAAAGCATGCTTAGAACGCTTCTCACGATGGAAAGTGATGGCAAACCGATGCACTTCATCTTGCAACTGTGTCAGTACCCTGAACAGCTCCGAGGTATCTTTTATGCCTATTACTCTCGGAGGGAAACCATACAGCAGTTCGTTGGTGCGGTGCCTGTCATTTTTGGCGAGTCCGGCAATGGGTATATCCAGTCCTAACTCGTCTTGTACTGCCTGTCTGATCACCTCCATTTGTCCTTTACCACCATCAGCTACAATGAGGTCGGGTAGGGGCTCCTGTTCTTCTATCAGCCGGTGGTATCTCCGCCATACTACCTCCTTCATCGATGCATAGTCGTCAGGACCTACCACTGTCTTAATATTATACTTTCGATAGTCCTGTTTCGAAGGTTTCATTTTCTTGAATACGACACAGGCTGCCACGGCATCTGAACCTGAGATATTTGAGTTGTCAAAGCACTCTATCTGATAGGGCATTTTAGGCAGGTGCAACAGGTCTTGCAACTCTTTCATCAATCTCACCTGCTTCTGTTCTGGGTTCAGTTTCTCTGCTTGTTTCAACCGGTCGAATTTATATTGTTTTCCATTCATCAGCGACAGTTCTAATAGTGTCTTTTTGTCGCCTCTTTGGGGCACGGTAATCGTTACTCCATCCAGGTCTAAATCTATCTCTTGTGGCAGGATAATCTCCTTGGCATTGCTCTTAAAACGCTCTCGCATCTCTACAATACCGAGCTGCAGCAGTTCTTCGTCTGTCTCATCCAGTTTTTTCTTGTATTCGAACGTGAAACTCTGGTTGATACTACCGTTCGACACATGGATATAGTTGATGAATGCCACCTTCTCGTCATTGGTGATACTGAGTACATCCACGTTATTGATGGTATGACTGACTACCTCACTTTTCGATACAAACTGGTCTATCAGCACATAGCGACTTTTCACCTCTTCGGCTTCCTCGAAACGCAGTTGTTCTGAAAGACTTATCATCTCTTCTTTCAGGGCTTTTAGCACATCCCTGGTGTTGCCTTTCAGTATTTCACGTGCCTGGTTGATGTTCTTTTGGTAGTCTTCCCACGACTGTTTTCCTACACATGGTCCAGCACATTTTTTGATGTGATAATCCAGACAGATATGGTATTTTCCGCTCTTTATACCATCTTCTGTAATGGGTTGTTTGCAGAGCCGTGGTTGATAGAGTTTGTTGATGAGTTCCAGTACGGCATGCATACTGCCAACATGCGAATAGGGACCATAATAAGTACCCCATTTCTTGTTGATGGTTCGGGTAGGGAAGATACGGGGCAGGTATTCTTTAGTGATACAAATACTCGGGTAGGTCTTTCCGTCTTTCAGCAATACGTTATAGCGTGGATTATACTTTTTGATGAGTGCATTCTCCAGCAACAGGGCATCTTCTTCCGTATTAACTACCGTATAACTGATATTATGTATTTTTGATACCAGTACTTTCGTTTTGAAACGGTCCACCTCCGTGTGGAAATATGACGATACCCTTGCCTTCAGGTTTTTCGCCTTACCTACATAGATGATGGTGCCCTCAGCATCATAATACTGATAGCTCCCTGGTTTCTCAGGCAAAGCCCTTACTATCGCCTTTAACCGTTCTAACCTCTCCTCATCCTCACTTTTCATTTAATTCTCAATTGTCAATTGTCAATTCTCAATTGTCAATTCTTTGTTTCACGTGAAACATCCTTCTTTATACTGTTACGAGGGTAGTGAGTTCTATACCGTCAAACAGGTCACGACCATGCAGCCCTTCGTCTGTAATTTCGATGATGAAGTTCATATAGACTTTTTTCGGGTGGAAGTGTTTCACCAACTTATAGGTTGCCTTGGCCGTTCCTCCTGTAGCTAACAGGTCGTCGTGGATTAGCACTACATCGTCTGGCTCTATCGAGTCGATGTGCATTTCTACAGTATCTACTCCGTATTCCTTGGTAAATTGTTCCTTTACAACAGTTCCGGGTAGTTTACCTGGTTTGCGCGCCAATACCACTCCGCATCCTAATCGTCCTGCCAAAGCTGATGCCATCACAAAACCACGACTCTCTACACCAACTATTTTGGTAATACCTTTATCCTTGTAGAGCTCGTAGAGTTCGTCGAGCATAATTTTCATGCACTCCGCATTTTTGTACAGCGTAGTAACATCTCTAAAATTAATTCCTTTCCTCGGAAAGTCCGGAATGCATCTCAAGTTCTTTAATAATACTTCGTTATTCATAATCTTTGATTTTTATATTATTGTTATTATTTCCTTCCAACTATGTTTCACGTGAAACTGTCTGATGTTTGATGTTTAACTATGCACTATGAACTATGAACTATGAACTATGAACTATGAACTATGAACTATGCCCTATGAACTATGCCCTATGCCCTATGAACTATGCACTTCACCTTCCAAGTAGCACCAGCATAGCATTGATATCGCTGGGACTGACTCCAGGTATTCTACTTGCTTGTGCCAATGTTTCAGGTTGAATCTTCTCAAGTTTCTGGCGTGCCTCCGTTGAGACAGCGGTCAGGTTGGGGTAGTCGAACTTACCTTTTATCTTGATATTCTCCAGACGGTGCATCTTGTCTGCCACCATTCGTTCACGTTCTATATATCCTTTATATTTAATATGTACTTCGGCGGCTTCGGCTATTTCCTCTTTCCGCGATGTGGGTTGGTTCAGTATTTCTTTTAGTTCAGGAATAATCTCCTGCAGGTTCTGGAAGTTCAGTTCGGGTCTTGCTACCAAGTCTTCCAGTTTACAACCATAGACGAGTGGGGTAGAGCCCAGTGCTTCCAGTGCACCGTTGATCACTTTCGGCTTAATGGGAAACGACTTACAGAAAGCTTCGATTCGTTCAATTTGTTCTTTCTTCTCCATCCACCAGTCATAGCGGTCTCGCTTGACGATTCCCAGCGCATAACCTTTCTCTGTCAGTCGGGCGTCGGCATCATCCTGTCTTAACAGAATTCTGTATTCTGCCCTCGAGGTAAACATACGGTAGGGTTCATCCACGCCTTTCGTTACCAGGTCGTCAATCAGCACCCCGATATAGGCCTCGTCACGCTTTAACTCAAAGGTATTGTGTGTTGCGATGCCATCGCAACCTTCAGCCCCTGCCATCAGTGCCGCATTAATACCTGCCACCGTTCCTTGTCCTCCTGCCTCTTCATATCCTGTGGTACCATTCACCTGTCCTGCCATAAACAGTCCTTCTATCACTTTCGACTCCAGTGTATGCTTCAACTGGGTGGGGTCAAAGAAGTCATATTCGATGGCATATCCAGGACGGTATATCTTCAAATCTCTGAAGGCGGGAATTTTTTTCAGGGCAGCCAGTTGTATTTCCATAGGCAGCGAGGAAGAAAAACCGTTCAGATAGAGCTCGTTGGTATCTGTCCCTTCTGGTTCTAAAAACAGGGGATGCTGTTCTCTGTCTGGAAAGGTCATCAGTTTTGTTTCTATCGACGGACAGTAACGGGGACCGATCGACTGTATCTGGCCATTATATAATGGTGAGTCGTTCAGTCCGCTGCGCAACATTTCATGTACGGCAGCATTGGTATTACAGGTCCAACAGGTGAGTTGGGGCAAAGCTCTGGGGGCTCCCATATATGAGAACTGGTGGAAGTCGTGTTCTCCCTCTTGTATCTCCAGGTCTTCGAAATGTACCGACCGCTTGTCTATACGCACGGGTGTACCTGTCTTCATACGTGCCGATCGGATACCGTGTCTCGTGATACTTTCAGTAAGATGCTGTACGGATGGTTCGGCAATCCTTCCGCCTGCCACCATCTTCCGTCCGATATGCATCAGTCCGTTGAGGAACGTTCCGGCTGTAATCACAACAGCCCTCGCACGCAGCTCCACGCCCCATATCGTCCTCACCCCCTTCACTGTGCCCTGCGAGTCATTCGCAGGGTCCTCCACCAGCAGCTCTTCTGCCTGGTCCTGCCAGACATCGAGGTTGGGGGTATCATCCAGTCTTCTGCGCCATTCCCAGATAAACTTACCACGGTCGCATTGGGCACGGGGACTCCACATGGCAGGTCCCTTGCTTCTGTTCAGCATACGGAACTGGATGGCTGTGGCATCCGTCACCAGACCCATCTGTCCGCCCAGGGCGTCTATCTCGCGGACAATCTGTCCTTTCGCAATACCGCCCACGGCTGGGTTGCACGACATCTGTGCTATCTTGTTCATGTCCATGGTGACCAGACAGGTCTTTGCTCCCATGTTGGCTGCAGCACAGGCTGCCTCGCAGCCGGCATGGCCACCACCGATTACCAATACGTCGTAGTTCAGAATCATTGTTTATCTCGTTTCTTTTTGTTCAATACATTGGGACGTCCTGTATGTGGGTAATCGCTGGCGTTCCGTTGTCAGGCGTCCCCACCACGGTTACCACGTCGAGGCGTATCTCCCGCTGCAGCCTTTGAAATTTCACGTAGTGATTCATTGCTGCCCTCAGGTTGCGCAGTTTCTGATAGTCAATGGCATCCTCGGGTTCTGTGAACAGCCTGTTGCGTCTGGTCTTCACCTCGACGAACACCACCGTTTCTCCATCCATGGCTATGATATCAATGTCACGGTGCCCCGAGTGCCAGTCGCGCTCCAGGATGGTATAACCCTTCCACTGCAGGTAGTGGGCTGCCAGCTCCTCGCCCCATGATCCTAATTCATTATGTGTTGCCATATATATGAAATTTCTTTACTCCCAACATTCTATGTCCTGTTCCGCTTGCAAAGTTACGATTAAGCGAGCAAAAAAACAAATAATTATTTGATTTTTTCGAGCGTGAGTAACTTCGACAGCTTTGCTGTCAAAGTCGATTAAGTGAGCAGAAATCCAAAAGAATTTTGAGTTTTCTCGAACGGAAGTATCTTCGAACTCTAACAAAAACCAAAAAAACCCCTTTCAGAGAAAGATACTCTTTATAGAGTATTTAACGCTATCAGTTGTAATTCTGCTTGTATGCAAGCATACAGACAGCCTTACAACTAATACCGTTATCCCTTATCAGGGGCTCTTTCTCAGAAAGGAAAAACCTCGGCTCTTCGAGCCTGAAAAACAGGAGACCCCCTCGGTCCCCCTGCTTAGGGGGAGGAGACCCCCTCTCAGTCTCCCCGGGGGGAGAAGATGGAGAAGACCCCCTCGGTCCCCCTGTTTAGGGGGAAGGATGAGGGCTGAGGGAGGAAGGATATAAGTTTCAAGGTTCAGGGCAATTATGTTTAATGGTTCAGGGTTCGCGGTTAAGGGTTAATTCTGGTGCATGGTTAATGAGGAATGGTTTTTTAGCGAAGCGGGGTTTTGCTTTTTGAAAGTTTGGATATCCGTAAGGATAGGGTCTGATGGCGGTAGGCAGATGGTGGAAGTTTACTTCCGACCAGCTGCATGACGGCAGCAGAACAGAAGCACAACGTGCTTAAACTTTCAAAAAGGGTTTTTGTGGTTTTTGTCAATAAACCCAACACAGGGGTTTTGTAAATAAATCTAACACAGGGTTTTGTAGGTGTTCCGAAAAACCCCGCAAAAAACCCATGTTATAATATAATATTCAGCACTATCCTTCCGTTTTCTCATTAAAAAGCAATATGAAGATAATCAATGAAACAACAATCACCCCAGAGGTATTAAATAGGCTTAAATCACACGTCTACGATATTATTGGTTGTTGTATAGATGTTCACAGGGAATTGGGTCCTTGGTTAAACGAATACATTTACCAGGAAGCTCTTAAAGTGGCACTTGAAGAAAAGCAGATACCTTATGAGAAAGAATTTTTATTTCGAGTTTCATATCATGGCCATCCTTTGGACCACAAGCATTACATAGATTTCTTGTGTAAAGGAAACGTAGTAGTGGAATGTAAGGCAATCACTGCAATAGGTGTTGAGCAACGTCAGCAATTGTGGAATTACATGCGTCTGACCAATATGCCTATAGGTATATTGTTTAATTTCGCTCCTGTAAAAGACCAATGTGAGAAATATTACTATGATGTGACGACAAAGACAATTTCTGTTTTTTAGGCTCGAAGAGCCGGGGTTTTTTTTTGAAAGTTTTACTATCCGATAGGATAGGTCCTGCTGATGTTAGGCAGATGGTGGAAGTTTACTTCCGACCAGATGTATAACGTCAGTAAGACACAAGCACAAAGTGCTAAAACTTTCAAAAGGGGTTTTTGTGGTTTTTGTCAAAATCTACCCCCTAAACGGTAAACTATAAACAGTAAACCATAAACCAACCAAAGATTTTGTATAAATTATCTAATTTCTTACGAAAACGTTTGCGAGTTTCATAATTTTATAGTAATTTTGTAGCCTAAACGTGCACGCACGTACTTAATATCAGGTATTTTTATTAATTTAATACTATAATTTTTATGTGGTTAATCAATTCATCAATTGGTCGTAAAGTTGTAATGTCCGTTACGGGTATTGCGCTCATACTGTTCTTGACGTTCCATTGCGCCATGAACATCGTTGCGCTCTTCTCCGGTGAGGCATACAACATGATTTGTGAACTGCTGGGTGCCAACTGGTATGCTGTCGTAGCTACGCTCGGTCTGGCTGCCCTCGCAGTGATTCACATTGTTTTCGCATTCATCCTGACTGCGCAGAATCGTACTGCTCGCGGTAAGGAGCGTTATGCTGTGACGGACAAACCTGAAAAGGTGGAGTGGGCTTCCCAGAACATGCTCGTACTGGGTATCATCATCCTCCTGGGTCTGTTGCTCCACTTGTTTAATTTCTGGTACAACATGATGTTTGCCGAGATCATGGGCTTTACCGCAGGTCATCTGCCCTCCGACGGTTTCGCCTTCATCATCGACACCTTCGGCAACCCCATCTATGCAGTGCTGTATGTCATCTGGATTTGTGCCATCTGGTTCCACCTCACCCACGGTTTCTGGTCTGCCATGCAGACACTGGGTATCAGTGGCAAGATCTGGTTCAACCGCTGGCGCGTCATCGGTTTCATCTATGTCACCCTGCTGATGCTGGGCTTCCTCGTAGTTGTTTTGGCTTTCGCCTTTAAGTGCGCTCCCAGCCTCTACTGCTATGCAGGTGGCTGCTAATTATGCATTATGAATTATGAATTAAGCATTAAATTTTTATTATGGCAAAAGTATTAGATTCTAAGATTCCTGCAGGTCCAGTACCTGAGAAATGGAAAGAGTATAAAGCCCATCAGCGCTTGGTGAACCCCAAGAATAAGTTGAAGCTCGACGTGATTGTTGTTGGTACCGGTCTGGCTGGTGCATCTGCAGCTGCCTCTCTCGGCGAGATGGGTTTCAATGTCATCAACCTGTGCATCCAGGACTCTCCCCGTCGTGCTCACTCTATCGCTGCACAGGGTGGTATCAATGCCGCTAAGTGTTATCAGAACGATGGCGACTCTGTCTATCGTCTGTTCTACGATACCGTAAAGGGTGGTGACTATCGTGCCCGCGAGGCTAATGTCTATCGTCTGGCTGAGGTCAGCAATAATATCATCGACCAGTGTGTCGCTCAGGGTGTGCCCTTCGCTCGTGAGTACGGCGGTATGTTGGCAAACCGTTCCTTCGGTGGTGCCCAGGTGAGCCGTACGTTCTATGCCAAGGGTCAGACCGGTCAGCAGCTGTTGCTCGGTGCCTATAGCTCACTGAGCTGTCAGGTGAAGGCTGGCAAGGTGAAGCTCTATACCCGCTACGAGATGGAGGATGTGGTCATCGTCGATGGTCGCGCCCGTGGCATCATTGCCAAGAACCTCGTGACTGGTCAACTGGAGCGCTTCTCTGCCAATGCAGTGGTTATCGCTACCGGTGGTTACGGAAACACTTATTTCCTCTCTACCAACGCTATGGGATGCAACTGCACCGCTGCCGTTCAGTGCTATCGCAAGGGTGCTTATTTTGCTAACCCCTCTTACGTGCAGATTCACCCCACCTGTATCCCCGTTCATGGCGACAAGCAGTCTAAGCTGACACTGATGTCTGAGTCACTGCGTAACGACGGTCGTATCTGGGTTCCTAAGAAAATCGAGGATGCCAAGGCGCTGCAGGCTGGTACCAAGCAGGGCTGGGAGATTCCTGAGGAGGATCGCGACTACTACCTCGAGCGCCGCTATCCTGCCTTCGGTAACCTCGTTCCTCGCGACGTGGCTTCTCGTGCCGCTAAGGAGCGTTGCGACAAGGGCTTCGGTGTCAACAACACCGGTCTGGCTGTGTTCCTCGACTTCTCTGAGTCTATCAACCGCCTCGGCATCGATGTCATCATGCAGCGTTATGGCAACCTCTTCGAGATGTACGAGGAGATTACCGATGTCTTCCCCGGCGATGTGGCCAACGAGATCAATGGCGTGAAGTACTACAAGCCTATGATGATCTATCCCGCCATCCACTATACCATGGGTGGTATCTGGGTCGACTATGAGTTGCAGACCACCATCCCTGGCCTCTTCGCCATCGGTGAGTGTAATTTCTCCGACCACGGTGCTAACCGCCTCGGTGCTTCTGCACTGATGCAGGGTCTGGCCGACGGTTACTTCGTTCTGCCTTACACCATCCAGAACTATCTGGCAGACCAGGCTGTTTGGCCGAAGGTTCCAACCGACCGTCCTGAGTTCGAGGAGGCTGAGAAGGGCGTTGCTGCTGAAATCGACCGCCTCATGAATATCAAGGGTAAGCGTTCTGTCGATTCTATCCACAAGGAACTCGGTCACATCATGTGGGAGTATGTGGGAATGGGTCGCACCGCCGAGGGTCTGAAGACCGGTCTGAAGAAGATGCACGATCTCGAGAAGGAGTTCGATACCAACCTCTTCGTTCCCGGTTCTAAGGAAGGCCTGAATGTCGAACTCGACAAGGCTATCCACCTCCGCGACTTCTTCACCATGGGTCAGCTCGTGGCGTTCGACGCCCTCTCTCGTAACGAGTCTTGCGGCGGTCACTTCCGTGAGGAGTACCAGACCGAGGAAGGCGAGGCTAAGCGCGACGACGAGAACTACTTCTACGTAGGCTGCTGGGAGTACAAAGGCAAAGGCAACGAGCCCGAACTCATCAAGGAGCCGCTGGAGTACGAAGCAATCAAGGTTCAGACACGTAATTATAAGAACTAAGAGCCCCCTCCCAACCTCCCCCAAAAGGGGGAGGGGTACAGATTAACAACAAAGGCCCATGCCCCTATTGTGGCCTCCTCCCTTTAGGGGGGATTAAGAGGGGGGCTAAATTATGGCTAAAAATATCAGTTTTACAATAAAATTTTGGCGACAGAATGGTCCGAAAGATGAGGGTCACTTCGATAGCTATGTGATGCAAGACATTCCCGACGACACTTCGTTCCTTGAAATGCTCGACATTCTCAACGAGTGTCTCATCAACGAAGGCAAGGAGCCCTTCGTGTTCGACCACGACTGCCGCGAGGGTATCTGCGGTATGTGCTCACTCTACATCAATGGTACACCGCATGGTAAGACCGAACGTGGCGCTACCACCTGTCAGCTCTATATGCGCCGCTTCAACGATGGCGACGTCATCACTGTTGAGCCCTGGCGCTCGGCTGCCTTCCCCGTTATCAAGGACTGTATGGTCGACCGTGGTGCCTTCGATAAGATTATCCAGGCTGGCGGTTACACCACCATCCGCACTGGCCAGGCTCAGGATGCCAATGCCATCCTCATCCCTAAGGAGGATGCCGACGAGGCTATGGACTGTGCCAGCTGCATCGGCTGTGGCGCCTGCGTAGCTGCTTGTAAGAACGGCTCTGCCATGCTCTTCGTATCGTCTAAGGTGTCTCAGCTCGCCCTGCTCCCACAGGGTCGCGTAGAGGCTGCTCGCCGCGTGAAGAACATGATTGCCAAGATGGACGAACTCGGCTTCGGTAACTGCACCAACACTCGCGCCTGCGAGGCTGTGTGCCCGAAGAACGAAACCATCAGCAACATCGCTCGCCTCAACCGTGAGATGATCAAAGCTAAGGTTGCGGACTAATCTCACCTTATTAATATTAAGCGCCACAGACTCAACACCTGTGGCGCTTTTTATCAAAGGGTTATGAATCATAAGGACAAAATCACCGAACAGCCATCACATTTCAACCACCTCGAACAGATGTCGGTCACTGAATTGCTGCACCATATCAACGAGGAGGATGCCTTGGTGGCTGAGGCTGTGCAAAAGGCTATACCGCAGGTCGAAACCTTGGTACAAGCCATCGAACCACGTCTCAAACGGGGCGGACGGCTATTTTACTTAGGAGCTGGAACCAGCGGACGACTGGGTGTACTGGATGCCAGCGAACTGCCTCCCACCTTCGGTGTTTCTGCCGACTGGGTCATTGCCGTCATTGCCGGTGGTGACGAGGCATTGCGCCATGCCGTCGAGAAGGCTGAGGATGATGCCCGTCAGGGCTGGCAGGATCTACTGCCCTATCAGCCCACAGCTGATGACACCGTCATCGGTATCGCTGCCTCTGGCACCACACCTTATGTCGTGGGAGCCCTCCAGGAGGCGCGCAGCCACGGCCTGTTGACGGGTTGTATCACCAGCAATCCCCATACCCCTTTGGCTGAGGTGTCCGATTGTCCCGTTGAGACCATTGTCGGTCCAGAGTTCGTCACTGGCTCCAGCCGCATGAAGAGTGGTACAGCACAGAAAATGGTGCTCAACATGATCTCCACCACCCTCATGATTCGTCTTGGTCGTGTCAAGGACAACCGCATGGTGAAGATGCAACTCACCAATGCCAAACTCCTCGACCGTGGCACCCGCATGATTCAGGAATCCCTCGGCATCCCCTATGACGAAGCCGAGCACTACCTCCTAGAAGCCGGCAGTGTCGACCGGGCTCTTAAGATGTCTGATGTCTGATGGCTAAAGTCTAAAGTCAAAGGTCTGATGGCGATTTTTAATGAAAAAAACATAAATAACCCCTTCATTTCTCACTTCTCATTCCTCATTCCTCATTTAATTCTCAATTGTCAATTGTCAATTCTCAATTAAAAAAATATGACTTTCCCTCTTTCCATTCTCGCAGGAATTTGTATTTCCATTGGTTGTGTGGTCAATCTCCGTGTAGGAGGCGTGGCAGGTGCCGTCCTCTTCGCCTTCGGACTCACCACCGTTGTGTATTACGGTCTGAAGCTCTATACGGGCACAGCAGGTTTCATCCGTCTCAAGGGCGACTGGACCATGCTCGCTGTCGTCCTCTTGGGTAATATCGTGGGCTGTTTGCTCTCAGCATGGCTCATCTCCTATGCCCAACCCGACTGTATCGAGCCAGCCACCAAGATCCTCGCCAGTCGCCTGGCGAAAGGTCCTTGGGCCTGTTTCCTCCTTGCCATCGGTTGCGGTTTCATCATGACCACCGCCGTCGAGTTCGCCCGCAAGGGTAAGATGCTCCCCCTCCTCCTCGGTGTCCCCGTCTTCATCCTCTGTGGCTTCGCCCACAGCATCGCCGATGCCTTCTACTTCCTCCTCTCCCTCTTCAATTCTCACTCATCACTTTTCACTTTTCACTCTTCACTTTTCACTTCTCCCTCTTCACTTATAATCGTCTATCTCTCCGAAGTCCTCGGCAACTTCGTCGGCTGCAACCTCTACCGCTGGTCCCTTCTAAGATGTAAGAAGTCTGATGGCTGAGAGGGAGAGACCCCCTCGGTCCCCCTGTTTAGGGGGAGGATGGTGTGAGATGGAAGAGGGCTCTAACGAAGGCTGAAGGCTGATGTCTGAAGTCTGATGGCTGATGTAAGTCTTCCCCCTAAACAGGGGGACCGAGGGGGTCTCTCCCTCATCCCTCAGCCCTCATCCTTCCCCCTAAACAGGGGGACCGAGGGGGTCTCTCAATTCTTCTCCATATACTGCTGATATTCCGCCTCAGTGAGTTCCTCGAGCGAAGAAGGCGGGAGATAACCGATGGTGATGGCAGCGAAACCTTCAAGCTCCACGATGATACACTGACTCTTCTTAATGCGCTTCACAGTACCCACCAAGTTCTCATAAATACCCTCCTTGACACGCACCCGCTTGCCGGGCTTGGCAATGAAGTCGGTATATTCCAACAGCGACACATGGTCGTCCATCAGTGTATAGGCCCGCATGAAATTCTCCATCTGACCGTCAGGAATGGTAAGAATCTTATCATCGCCATTCTCAGCCAGGTGGTTCGTATAGTAGTGCATGGGCTCAAACTCACGGCGCGTCATCTTCAGCTGGGTGAGTTGCTCCTGCGAGGCCTGGACGAAGATAAGACCGTTGACAGCAGGTACTGTGAGTTTACGGACGTCGAAGTCATCAGTCTTCTTGAACTCCACACGCATGGGCAAAAAGCATTTCAGGTGCTCCTGTTCGAGCATCTCTTTGATGCGTTGCATGCGTTCGGTTCTGCCATACGTGATGCGCATGGGAAACCAAAGCAATTGCTGGTGGCGTTCATTGGTATCTGTTGTCATTCACTCCCCTATTGGTTAACATTCCATTTGCGGTTACAAAGATACAACTATTTTTTGAATATACCATTTTTTTGTTGTTAATTTTGAACACAAATCTCACGAATCACACGGATTATAAACAAAAACCACAAAAACCCTTTTTGAAAGTTTAAGCACGTTGTGCTTCTGTTCTGCTGCCGTCATGCAGCTGGTCGGAAGTATACTTCCACCATCTGCCTACCGCCATCAGACCCTATCCTTACGGATATCCAAACTTTCAAAAAGCAAAACCCTGCTTCGCTAAAAAACCCATCGCGTCGTCCCGCGATACCAAAACGCACTCAGAACTGTCGGTTTCTGCAGTTCTGAGTTTGAGCCTCTCCATATAGGGAGAGGATGGGT
>ONDP01000009.1:0-1235 GCA_900316645.1 uncultured Prevotellaceae bacterium | reverse complement strand
TGTCGCTCTTACACTAAGGTAAGCTCGGACCATCAAAGGTCCGGCTTGGAGTCTTGTTAAAAACCCATCGCGTCGTCCCGCGATACCAAAACGCACTCATTTCTCATCCTTCCCCCTAAACAGGGGGACCGAGGGGGTCTTCTCATCCTTCTCCCCTCGGGGGGACCGAGGGGGTCTCTCCTCCTTCTCCCCTCGGGGAGACCGAGAGGGGGTCCCTCCCTTTATTTCTTGTCCTCTACATTCAAAGGATTCGTGTCCATTCGTGTAATTACTGCGTTCCTCGTGGGTCTTCGACAAATCTCGTGTTCAAAAATTAACAACATAATAGCATTTAATTCAAAATAAATTCGTATCTTTGCACCCAAGAGAACAAAATTAAGGAGAATATGTGTAAATACAATATGTCAATCAACGATGCAGTTGTCAATGAGATTCGGCCTCACTTCAAAGATGAAGAATCTCTGCTGATGTGGATGGAAGTTAGCATGGAGCATCTTATGCGTGAATACGCTGCACGTTTTAAAAATTGAAGTTTGGGCAGAGAGCAGTCGTCCAAAAGCGATTCTCCGACCGATAGGATTTACGATGCCATTGAACGTGATGTAAAAGAGCGTCATACGTCAGCTTTAATGTTGGATCAAGACTATGCCATTGATGTGGAGACAATGCGCGAACGATTACATCGAATGGTTCATGAGGTATACAGCATGTCACATGGCAAACACTGATAAATGGTATTTCGCATATACTATAGAAGGTAACACCATCATTATCGTTGATGCATGTCACGCTCAAAATATGCATGAAGATTAAGTGTAAAGGTTGAAAATATGTTTTTCAGGTTCGAAGAACCGGTGTTTTTGCCTGGCAATGGCATAACCTACCGTAAGGAAGGTGCAGGAGTTCAAGGGATAGCGCCATGTGAGTTCACTCATAATGGCACTAACGCTTGAATTACTGCGAAAGTCTACAAGACTTATGCCATTTCCAGGTGTTATTTCTGTTTTTGTTAATCTAATCTCACTAATCCACCGAATAAGATAATTGAATGTAGATGATAAGTTGTTATTTGTTCTATGCCTTTTGAAAATATATTTTCGAAAGGGCTATGATCGAATAACAACCTTTATTTCTTAAAATAAAGCAATCTTTCTATTAAGATTGTCCTCTACATTCAAAGGATTCGTGTCCATTCGTGTAATTACTGCGTTCCTCGTGGGTCTTCGACAAATCTC
>ONDP01000005.1 GCA_900316645.1 uncultured Prevotellaceae bacterium | reverse complement strand
GGATGCTCTTTCCAGTATTCCATACTCTTCCTCATTTCGGCATTCACCTTCTTGTGGTAATCGTTCAGAATTATCTCCATTCATTACAATATTTATGTTATGCGATGCAAAGATACGAAGAAAAAACGGAACGACAAAACATTCCAATCAAAAACTTGTCAAAGAGCGCCTGTGTTATTTTTTATTTTCTTTTGTTTATTCCATCGGGCGAATCATCGACTCGATGAACTGGATTTCCTCGTCCGTCAGGCCGTACTTCTTATATAGTTCCTCGTCCGTCCACGGCTTCGAAAAGTCTTGGAGGGGGACGAATTGGAAACTATCTTTGGTAATATGAATAGAGGTTAGTGCTTGTAATAACAAAAACCTAAAAATCTTTGTCGTAATGTATTTGCACATATTCATAGCTTTACTCTTATCATCGAATATGCCTAAAACTAGATAAGTTTCAGTACAAACCTCATTTGGCAAAAGAATTTGTAAGGAAGAAATTACTTGATAATCTCCATTCTGTGTAGGCTTGTTACCACCTGACATCGCGTAAGTGATAATTACTTTATACTTATTCAATATCTTGTTTCTGTCGGAAATGCCCGATAAGGGATAGAACCCTTTCCCTTGGCTTGACAAAAGTACAACATCGTTGTTGGATTGTCGTGTGTTAGTTCCGCGTTCGTAACTTCTGACAGCAAAATAACTATAAGAGCAAACCAGCTTGTCTAAAGTTTTCCCTAAAGCAAGCATTTTCCGAATGATATGAACTGCTAAGTTGTTTCTTACTAATACAGGAAATTCCTTCAGAGAGCGAATATCGCAGTTGAAATATCCGTTTTTGGCATAATTTCTGATCTCACATTTTCCTTTGTAATCTTTATCCCACAAAAAGTAGCACACACCTCCTGCAATATTTACACCAGGAAAACAGTCTGCACTATTATTGAAATCAACTAACACCTTAATTTGATTACTATTAAGCATAGTATTTCTAAATGCATCAAGACCTTTACCGCCAGCATACCATCTTGCAGGAATTATCATCGTTAAATATCTTGGTTTTAATTTCAAGGCTTGTTCAACGAAGTAGTGATATAAAGGTTTTGCACTTGCGGCTTGTCCTCCATCACTCAACTGGTACGGCGGATTGCCGATAATTACATCGAAAGTCATATTTTTATATAATGTATTAGGATTGTCTGTGTGAATAAACTCGTAAGCATGGGATTCCATATCATCGCCTCGGTCATAGACTTCTTGGCTGGCTCCGCAATACTGGCACTTACCCTGCACCCATGTATGCCGGATGTCACGATAGCGAATGTTACCATCCTCATCGTCGAACTGCGAAATGCTATACTTGCTGCTGGCACTCTTCGAGCAATAGAGGCTCCTGCGACTCATCATTGAGGTCAACTGTGTGATGGCGACGCCATAAAGCTGGTGATGCATAATGTGGTCGATGCGTTGCTGCAAGTCTGGAATCGTGTCAGCCAAGCCCTCTATCAATCGCTTGGCAATCTCTCGCAGAAAGACGCCACTCTTCGTGCAGGGGTCAAGGAATTTTGTGTCAGGACTCTGGAACAGTTCCTGCGGCAACATATCCAACATCTGGTTTGCCAGTTGCGGTGGTGTGAACACTTCGTCGTTGCTCAGGTTAGCCAAGCACGACAGCACATCGGGATTATAGTTCATTCGGTTATTCATAGTCAGGCAGTTTTAGGTAGTCAACAATAGGGTACTCCCGTTTGGGCAGATGGACAAAGGTAGGCTCACCCGTATCTACCTTGCCGTTGGTGCCTATGAACGTCCATTCACAGAACGTGATAGGCTCTCCGTTGTTCTGAAGCATGGTGAGGGCATCGCCACAAAGAATGTTTTTCTGAAGCAGGAATCGGATGCATCGTTCCAATTCCGGTGAAGCATCCACATGTTGATGCTCCCGATAGGTCTCAAGATATTGATTCATTAAGCGGTTGCGGCAAGCCTCCACATTGTCGGGCAGCAACTCTACACCATACATCGAACTGACGGCCACAGCCGAAGCCTGGTCGTACTCAAAGCGGTTACGACTGTGTTGCCGACGTACCGCCTCCATCTTCCTGTTTAGTATTTCTACGAGGAAGTTTCCATTGCCACAGGCAGGTTCCAGGAATCGAGAGTCAATACGCTCCGTTTCTTCCTTCACCAAGTCGAGCATCGCGTTCACCTCCCTTTTGGCGGTATATACCTCGCCATGGTCAGCCACGCGCTGCCTTGATACTACCTGCCTCTCTTGCTTATCGTCCTTTGTGTTCATTTGGTCATTTTAGCGTGAAACGATAAAGAACAGGTATAAAGAAAGTGTACCATGTTACCATATACACTCACGCTCGGAGACCAATCCTTGAAAGATATATATGAAACAGGTACACCCTATGCAGGTGCATCCTGATTCCACAAGGCTCTTTCAAAATTTTGGTCTTATTTAGCGTGAAGCCTTTATAGAATATAGATACAACTATCTATTCACCCACGAAAGTCACATTGGCACCTCCACCGAGGCCTGCGCCAGTGTTCAAAGGGCAAAGATACAAAATCTTTGGGAATAAAAATGCTTTTGAGTGAAAAATCTGCGAAATATTAGCAAAAGAATGGAAGACAAAGAGATGTCAGGTACCCTCCCTTGACATCTTTTTTCACTGGAAATATTTGCAATCGGTGTCGCGTTTCGCGACGCCATCATTTGTTAAAAAGTTGAAGATAATTGCAATTGTTTTCCGGAGATAGTAGGAGGAATCAGAAAATAGTTGTAAATTTGTGGGCATGAAACAGACATTACCTGAGATTATCAGAAAAAATGAAAATTTTCGACAGTTTTTGCTGGCGCAAGAAGGCGGCATCATGAAGTTCTGGGCAGAACACCCAGATAGGGATTTCGATACAAACTTGTTTGACGATTATGAGAAACAGTTAGTAAAGGCCTACCTTCAGGCTAACAATAGAAATCGAACTATAGTTTCACTGCAGGGAGATGAACTAAAATTGGAGGCACGCAACTGGTACCGTCTCACAGAGAAGGAGATACATTACAAAGTGGTTCTACAGCCTATCTTGGCCACTTTACCCAAGGAGATTTCAGAACAGGTAAACCAGCACATCGATGATTATTTGGCAGACGCATACAGAGATTATCGTCGATGCTTTTTTTCCAACGGAATTACTCCTTTGGCTTTTTACGATGAAGTTGTTAAGCAGTTCGGCACAGGCGGTTTAGCTCGTGACTGCATGGATTATGTCCTTAGAGAGCATCATCATCCAGAGGTGTGGTCGAAGAAAAAAAGAGAATACACCCTCATGAGAGAGTTTTTTATAAGGCAGTATTCAGAAATGATACCTGAAGATGCATATAAGTTGTTGCGTCAAGCCGTCAAGGAGAAACTTGAAGGAAAGAGTCCTGATGAGTGCCGTCTTGAAGCCATCAAAACTATGAAATTGGTGAAAGATTTCTCGCGGATGATATATTCAAGTGCTGAGGTTATCACCTCCGATTGTACGGGTCGATATAAGGTAGATAAGAAATTTCTACGCGAATTAGTGGGTGGAAATGCTGCGCTACTTCTTTTAAGCAAAGCCAAAGTCCCTCCTCTGCACGAATGTTTCTTTAATTTTGTCTCGCTTCTGAACGATATTGGTCGGATTTGGGCTGCAAGACTGCTAAAGGATTATAACATAGATATGCATGAACTTGAAAAAGAAACAGGTGCTATCCTTTATCCAGTAACAGAACCGTTACAGAATCCTGACGGCGCTGTTCATGACAATTACGAATACTATGTAGATAAAGATTATTCTGACACGCTTGACGACCAATGCTGTATATATGATGAGAAACAAGCAAAAGAGTTGTTAGATGCCTTGCAAAATGAAATAAAGAGGGAGAATCTTGCAGAAATATTTAAGAAAGAAATTAAGCAGCTTGTAGATAGTATCAACAAGAGACCTGAGTTGGTCATGCGCCTAAGTAAATTTGTTCCATTGGTAAAATTTGACTGGAGCTGTATAGAAGCAATTATCTGCGGTCTGAAGAGTGAGATCCTTATGGATAAAGCCATTTTGGTCATTGTTGATGCTTGGGAAAGGTACACCCAAAAGAAGGATGATATTTGTTACGAAACTATAGAGCATTTTAGAGAATATGCTTATGACCAAAACGGAATGTATGAGGTAAATCGACCTATCAGAATGCTTAAATATATTGATATAGAGAAAGACCTTGAGGGCATAAAAGATTCCGAATTGAAAAGACGTAGAATTGATGCAAAATTTAAGAAAGAACTGGAGAGCTCTCAAAGAATAGACGCGGGAAAACCAAAGAAGCTACGTGAACCAGTTGACTTAAAAACTGCTACGCATTCATTTATATTGAAACTGAAGAATGTCAATGAAAAAGAAAGAAATGAGAGAATAGCGACCTTCTTTAGCGATTTGTCGCGCAATGGAAAGTACATACATGAGAAAACCAATGCTCAGGACTTTGTTGACAACTTCACTGGAAAGCACACTGCAGAGAAGATAGTCTGGACTGCTGAATTCAAACAATTGCTCTACTTGATAAGCACACTTAATCAATCGGGAGTTCTGAAGTGGAATACGGAAAAGCCTAAGCCTGGAATACGGCAGATGATTTGTATTGTATTTCAGATACAAGAACATGAGTACAATGATGTAGTGGGGGAAACGGAGAAACAGCCCGTTACATGTATCAATGACATTGATGTTTCAAGGTTAAATACCACGAAGGATACCAGTGATGAAGGACTTGATCCGATAATCAGGCGCTTGCTGTTTGGTGAAGCGTCAACTGAGGAAGGTGTGAAAGGGCTTATAGATACAGAAGGAGTCAGTAAATAGCATGCATTCGTAACTCTATTCGTAATATATATTTTTTTTTAGAAAAAAAGAGAATTCTGCAAAATGCCTTTCAACAGGGCTTTTGCAGAGTTCTTTTTCTATGCTTGGCCATTCGTATTTTTTGTCGTTCTGATTTTTTAGCGCAAAAAATCCGACTCGAATTCCAAAGGTCAAGGACCCCTCATAATAGCGAGGGAAATATGAACAATGGATCAGATATCCAAAAAATTTTTAAATCAAGAGCTGAACGACAAGAGCAACGAGTTGGCAGCTCAGCGCAGAGTGCGCGAGTTACATTTGGTAGATCTCACGCTTCGTCGGATTGCTGATGGCGTGGAGTCGAAGGAGGCGGACATCCAGACACTGATGGACGCTACCAAAGGAAAGTGTCAGGTTGCTTTGCGGGAGATGGTCGTACGCGAGGTCAAGCGCTCAGCAGACGGTCTGCTGTGGTGCAGGGAGTACATCGAACGGCTGAAGAGTGACCAGTTGGTGCATGTCTTCACAGGCAGTCATTGGCAGTCTGTAGAGCCGCAGCAGTGGAAGGACTTCGTGACCCTGTGTGCCAATCGGTGCGGCGTACCGGAACAGATGCTCATGAACCCTGTTTTCATGAAGGCACTGTTCGAGGGGTTGGCTTTCAATCTGGCTGAGTACCGTAAGCAGATGATACCCGATGGCGAGGTATGGCTGAACGTCAGCAATGGCACTTTAGTCATCAAGAGCGACGGCAGTGTCACACTACGCGATCATGACAAACGGGACCTCTTTTTCTATTGCCTCAATTATTGCTATGACAGCGAAGCGGAATGCCCCTTGTGGCTGGCGTTTCTCGACCGCGTCCTGCCTGATGCAGATGCACAGCTATTACTGGCGGAATTTATCGGCTATTGTTTGATGCCAGGCCATGAACTGGAGAAGATGCTCCTGCTCTATGGGGAAGGTTTGAACGGCAAGTCGGTGACACTGGAGGTCATCGAGTCGCTGTTAGGTTCGGTCAATGTCAGCTATCTTAGTCTGGCCGACCTAACCAACGATGATGTGAAGCGCGCTGGCATCGAAGACAAGATGCTCAACATCAGTCACGAGTCAGGCAAGGACGTCAACCCCAACGTGCTGAAACAGCTGACCTCAGGCGAAAAGGTTCTCATCAAACATCTGTACCGCGATCCTCGCGAGACCAACAACTACGGCAAGCTCATAGCGGCTTTCAATATTCTGCCGCGTGCCGAGAATACCTTTGGTTTCTTCCGTCGTCTGCTTATACTGGCTTATCAGGTCACTATTCCTAAAGAGGAGATTGACCGCCAGCTGGCATCGAAACTTAAGGGAGAACTGCCTGGTATTCTCTGCTGGGTGCTCAAAGCCTTGCCTGCATTGATGTCACGTTGCGAGTTCTCTCCATGCGAAAGCAGCGAAAAGGCACTCGAACAGTACCGTCTTCAGTCAGACAATGTCCGTCTGTTCTTGAACGATGCCTGTGAAGCGTCAGAGTACACTACTCAGGCATCAGAACTCTTCACAGCCTACCGCAACTACTGTTTTGGCTCGTCGCTGAAACCTATCGGCAAGAAAAAGTTCTATGACCGTCTCGAAAGTCTGGGCTACGAACGCGTGATGTATGCGAATACCTTGTATTTCAAACTTAAAGTCACGGAGCAATGAACAGTCAGCACGAACACTTCGACATCGACCGTCTCAAAGCCATCTCCATAACGGAGGTGGCGCGACGGCTGGGTTGTCAGATGCAGCGGTCTGGAACAGTGTTAAAGACCACCTGTCCTTGGCATGAAGATAAGCGTCCTTCACTGACGTTCTACGAACGTACCAACGAGAATCATTGTCACTGTTTTGCCTGCGGAAAGGGCGGTAGTGTCATCGATTTTGTCATGCAGCATGAAAGCTGGACGTTCCTAGAGACCTGTCAGTGGCTCTCCAACGAGTTTGGCATCAGCACTACCCGGTATGACGGCTATGTGCCAAGACCTAAGCCACGACCAGTGATGAAGCCTGCAGAACCAGTGTACACCTATATCCCCATGTCGATGGTCGATGAACTGGTGACGACTGAAAATTCGCTTTGCCAATGTTTGATGCGCATGGCGCAGCCAGAAGCCGTCAAGTGGATTACTGAGGAATACCGTATTGGCAGTTACTCCATGAATGGCTACGACAACTTTACAGTCTATCCGAACATCGACAAACAAGGTCGCGTGTGCAACCTGAAGGTGCAGCATTATGAGACTGATCCGTCGTCGCCCCGCTTTGCACACAGCACCTCAGGCTCCTGCTTTTGGCTGGGCAGTATATGGGTGCGCGAGGGTCGTCTACAGAAGGATGCCCGATTCCGCTCCACGTGTCTGTTTGGTGAACATCTGCTCAGCAGATATCCCGACAACATGGTGATACTCGTTGAAAGTCCCAAGAATGCGCTGTTTGGTGCGGTGGCCTTCCCGCAATGGACTTGGGTAGCTACGGGCAACAAGACAATGTTGCGTCGTGAAGTGCTTAAACCGTTGCGTGGTCGCAGTGTGATGGTCATCCCCGACCGTGATGCCATCAGCGAGTGGAGTGCCATCATCGGTGGCATGGCCGACCTGGCCAATTTCACCGTCCTTGACATCTGCCAGCATAAGGCACCCGAGGGTGATTTGAAATATGACATCGCCGACTATCTCCAAAACGAGTATTTCAATTGCTCTATTTGAGTTATTAGGGGGAAATCGTTAAGCCGTCTGAAGCGCTGAAAAGCCCTTGCAGACGGCTTTTTGCGTGTATGTTTTTAGTTTCTTGCTGTTTTTTCCTATAAACTCTCTATGTATTTTAATAAAAAAAATAAGTTTATGAAGAAAAATGGTAGAAATCCCAAATCTTAGTATTTAATCTATTGAATGCCAACGATATAAAGACCTCACAGGCTATTCAAAAAACTAAGGAGGAAAATCTTGCAGCGAAGCCTTCCAACACTTTTGGGAAAGCCATCGAAAAAGTGCTGGATGGCTTCGTAAAAAACGGAGGGATTTGATAATGTTCTATTTGAATAAAAATTTACGTTTTTATAGAAAAATAATTGCTAAAAAACTTGCATATTTCAAGTTTTTTTAGTAACTTTGTAACGTAAATAAGGGAGATGTCAAGAGTGCTTGTTCAGACCCCTGATGTTCCCTAACTTAGGGGACTTGAAAAGCGGGAACCGGTCACCCGATGTAGCTGACTGGATGATAGTTTAATACCATGAAAAAATTTTAAAGCTATGGCATTAAAAATCAAAGCAAGGGAGAAAAAGATGAAGTTCTCCCAAGACGGTCCGGAAGTGTACCGTTATGTTATGGTGCCTGACCTGTATTCGACGCTCGATCAGGACAAGGTGATCAAGGAGGCTGCTATCCGCAGTGGTGTTTCAGAGGGCGTTATGCAGGCTTGCTGGAAGGGCGCCGGAGAGGTCATCAAGGCCTGGGCCACTGAGGGACACAGCGTTGCTCTGCCAGGTCTCGGTAACATGCGTTTCGGATTGAGCGCAAAGGCTGTGGCCGACGTGAACGACGTCAAGTCAAGTCTCATCCGCACCCGTCGCATTGTGTTCACTCCTACAGTGGCTCTGAAGGAAGAGCTGGCTAACACGTCCATCCAGATTACCTGTTACGACCGTAACGGTGATGTGGTTAAGCGAGTGACCAGTGACGACCCGGGTACTGTTGAGGAGCCTGAGCAGGGCGATGACAACGGCACGGGCGGCAACACCGGTGGCGGACCCAGTATGGAGGGATAAAGCCTCTCCCCCGACCCCTCTCAAAATGAGAGGGGAGAAGGGGGTGAGCGATAATCTGACAGAGTGGAAAAAGAGCCGGTGGAAGCTTTTCCCTCGGCTCTTTTTTGCGCGAACGTAGTTCGAACTGTTAAAAAGAATTAAAAAGACGCGTCTTTTGCCTTTCTGTCGGGGGAAAATAGTAACTTTACATTCAAAATTGTTTATATGAATGATGGGCGCCCGAGGCACAGTCTATGTGGTGTCAAAATAAAATCAAATAACTCAATGACAAAGCAACTGAACTTAAAACTAGTCCTAATCATATTGGTAAGCATGATGGGTATGAATGCATACTCGTATGATGCTTGTATTGACGGCATTTATTACAACTTCAATGGGGATAATGCCATAGTGACACATCAGCATCCTACGAATAGTAGCAATGATTACAAAGGTGCTGTTGTGATACCTTCGTCCGTTCACTATAACAGTAAGGACTATAGTGTGACGAGTATTGACGAAGATGCTTTCAATATGTGTTCCGGTCTTACCTCGATTACCATTCCCAGTAGCGTGACGAATATTGAGGAGAATGCTTTCTCGGGTTGTTCAAGTCTTACCACTATTACCATCCCCAGCAGTGTGACGAGTATTGGTGATTACGCTTTCAGTGGCTGCACAGGCCTTACCTCGATTACCATCCCCAACAGCGTGCAGACGCTTGGCAATAATATTGTCTCCGGTTGCATTGGCCTGAACTCCATCAATGTGGATGCAGGCAACTCGATATACGATTCTCGCGGGAATTGCAATGCCATTATATTAACGGCTACAAACACACTGATTGCAGGATGTAAGAGTACTGTTATTCCAAATACTGTGACGAGTATTGGCTTCGAAGCTTTCTATTTTTGCTCTAGCCTTACCACCATTACTATTCCCAATAGCGTGTTGACAATTGGCAATAATGCTTTCCATGGTTGCTCTGGTCTTACCTCAGTCAAATTGTATGCCGAAACGCCTGCTCCTCTTTTAGCTGGAATATTCCCTACCGCTCAACCCATGACGTTGTATGTACCCCAGGGAAGCAAGGCAGCTTATCAATCTGCTTCAGGATGGAGGAATTTTAGAACTATTATTGAATATGACCCATCCTTCACGCTGACTGCCAATGACGTGGAAATGGAATATGGCGATGCTGTGCCAGCATTCACATATACTACTGAAGGAGAAACGTTTAGGGGAACTCCCCAGTTTACCTGTGAGGCCACGTCAGCATCACCGGTTGGAACATATCCCATTGTGGTTGGCAGGGGAACCATAGACAATGACCATGGTACCTATGTAAACGGCACATTGACCATCGAGAAGGCCCCGTTGACGATTACAGCCAAGAGCTATTCCATCAAGCAGGGAGATGCATTGCCGACATTCGAGGCAGAGTATAGCGGTTTCAAGAACAGCGAAACATCCAGTGTACTGGCCACTCAGCCTACCATAACATGTAACGCCACATCAGAGAGTGAGCCTGGTACGTATGACATCATCGTCAGCGGAGCAGCAGCGCAGAACTACAGTTTCACCTATGTGAAGGGTACACTGACCATTACTCAGGCTAATCCTGTAACCGTAACTGCCAAGAGTTACAGTCGCCAGTATGGTGAAGCCAATCCTGCCTTTGAGTACACATCGTCAGGTGCAGCACTGAGCGGAACTCCAAGCATCACTTGTGCAGCAACAGCCACATCACCTGTTGGTGAATACGACATTGTTGTTTCCAAGGGCTCTGTCACTAACTATAACGATACGTATGTGAACGGTAAGCTGACCGTTACCAAGGCTCCGTTGACGATTACAGCCAAGAACTATGCCATCAAGCAGGGCGATGCAATGCCGACATTCGAGGCAGAGTATAGCGGTTTCAAGAACAATGAGACATCCAGTGTGCTGGCCACTCAGCCTACCATCACTTGCAATGCCACATCAGCCAGCGAACCTGGTACGTATGACATCATCGTCAGTGGTGCTGCAGCCACCAACTATGATATCACTTATGTGAAGGGAACATTGACTATCACACAGGCAGATGAAGCTGTAGTGGCAGCCAATAGTTACATCCGTCTGTATGGCGACGCTAACCCAACATTCGGGTATTTTTCTTTTGGGACGACACTGAGTGGCGAGCCAGACATCACTTGTGAAGCAACAGCCACATCGCCAGTGGGAGAATATGACATTGTGCCAAGCAAGGGAACCATTACCAACTACAATGTGACTTATGTGAACGGTAAGCTGATCATCGGCAAGACCCCGCTGACTATCACCGCCAAGAGCTACACCATCAAACAGGGTGAGACACTGCCAACATTCGAAGCAGAGTATAGCGGTTTCAAGAACGATGAAACTTCGCAGGTGCTGGCAAAGCAGCCTGCCATCACTACTACTGCCACATCGGCCAGTGCTCCTGGTACGTATGACATCGTAGTCAGTGGAGCAGATGCCACCAATTATGATATCACTTATGTGAAGGGCACGCTGACCATTACGCAGGCAGATCCCGTAACCGTAACAGCCAAGAGTTACACTCGCCTATATGGTGAAGCCAATCCTGCCTTTGAGTACACATCATCAGGTGCAGCACTGAGCGGAACTCCAAGCATCACTTGTGCAGCAACAACTACATCGCCTGTTGGTGATTATCCCATTGTTATTGCCAAGGGAACCGTCACCAATTATAACGATACGTATGTAAACGGAAAACTGACCATCGAGAAGGCTCCGTTGGCAATTACAGCCAAGAGCTATTCCATCAAGCAGGGTGAGACACTGCCTACTTTTGAAATTGAGTATAGTGGGTTCAAGAACAGCGAAACATCCAGTGTGCTGACCACTAAGCCAACCATAACTTGCACTGCCACATCAGCCAGTGAACCTGGTACGTATGACATCATCGTCAGTGGAGCTACAGCTGCCAACTATGATATCACTTATGTGAAGGGAACGCTGACCATCACCGATGCAGATAAAATTGTGATTGCAGCCAATAGTTACTGCCGTCTGTATGGCGATGCTAATCCAACTTTCGGGTATGTTGCTTTTGGAACAACACTGAGTGGTGAGCCAGACATCACTTGTGAAGCAACAGCCACATCGCCAGTTGGTGAATACGACATTGTGGCAAGCAAGGGAACCGTAACCAACTATAACGATACGTATGTAAACGGTAAGTTGATTATCATCGAGGCTCCGTTGACAATCACAGCCAAGAACTACACCATCAAGCAGGGTGAGACACTGCCAACATTCGAAGCCACTTATGAAGGCTTTAAGAACAGCGAGACTTCGCAGGTGCTGACCACTCAGCCTACTATCACAACTACAGCCACATCGGCCAGTGAACCTGGTACGTATGATATCGTAGTCAGTGGTGCAGCTGCTACCAACTATGATATCACTTATGTGAAGGGTACACTGACTATTACACAGGCAGACCCTGTCACAATTACAGCAAAAAGCTACACCATTCATTATGGTGACGAACTGCCTACATTTGAGTTCACCAGCGAGGGAGCAACTCTAAAAGGTACGCCGGCAATCACTTGTGAGGCAACAAAGACTTCGGCAGTGGGTACTTACCCCATTGTGATTAAAAAGGGTAGTGTGACCAACTTCAACACAGCTTTTGTGAATGGTACGCTGACCATCACCAAGGCTCCGCTGACAATCACCGCCAAGAACTACACCATCAAGCAGGGTGAGGCAATGCCAACATTCGAAGCCAACTACGATGGATTCAAGAACAGCCAGACGTCCAGTGTGCTGACCACTCAGCCTACCATCACTTGCAGTGCCACATCAGCCAGCGCTCCCGGTACCTACGACATCGTAGTCAGCGGAGCTACAGCTGCCAACTATGATATCATTTATGTAAAAGGAACGCTGACCATTACGCAGGCAGATGCTGTAACAGTAGTAGCCAAGAGTTACAGTCGCCAGTATGGTGAAGCCAATCCTGCCTTTGAGTACACATCGTCAGGTGCAGCACTGAGCGGCACACCAAGCATCACTTGTGCAGCAACAACTACATCGCCTGTTGGTGAATATAACATTGTGCCAAGCAAGGGAACCATTACCAACTATAATGTTACGTATGTGAACGGTAAGCTGACCGTTACCAAGGCTCCGTTGACGATTACAGCCAAGAATTTTGTTATCAAACAGGGTGATGCATTACCAACGTTCGAGATTGAGTATAGTGGCTTCAAGAACGGTGAGACATCCAGTGTGCTGGCCACTCAACCAACCATAACTTGTAGCGCTTCATCGTCCAGTGCTCCTGGTACGTATGACATCATCGTCAGTGGTGCAGACGCTGCCAACTATAGTATCACCTATGTGAAGGGTACACTGACCATCACGCAGGCAGATAAAGTTGTAGTAGCAGCCTATAGTTTCGTTCGTCTGTATGGCGACGCTAACCCAACTTTCGGGTATTTTTCTTTTGGTACGGCACTGAGTGGTGAGCCAGACATCACTTGTGAAGCAATCGCCACATCTCCAGTGGGAGAATATGGCATTGTGCCAAGCAAGGGAACCATTACCAACAACAATGTGACTTATGTGAACGGAAAGTTGGCCATCATCAAGGCTCCGCTGACTATCACCGCCAAGAGCTACACCATCAAACAGGGTGAGACGTTGCCAACATTCGAAGCAGACTACAGTGGTTTTAAAAACAGCGAGACATCCAGTGCGCTGACCACTCAGCCTACTATCACAACTACTGCCACATCGGCAAGTGAACCGGGTACGTATGATATCGTAGTCAGTGGTGCAGCTGCTACCAACTATGATATCACTTATGTGAAGGGTACACTGACTATTACACAGGCAGACCCTGTCACTATTACAGCAAAAAGCTACACCATTCATTATGGTGACGAACTGCCTACATTTGAGTTCGCCAGCGAGGGCGCAACTCTAAAAGGTACGCCGGCAATCAGTTGTGAGGCAACAAAGACTTCGGCAGTTGGTCCTTACCCCATTGTGATTACAGAGGGTAGTGTGACCAACTACAACACCACTTTTGTGAATGGTAAACTGACCATCACGAAGGCTCCGCTGACAATCACCGCCAAGAGCTACACCATCAAACAGGGTGAGACACTGCCAACATTCGAAGCAGACTACAATGGTTTTAAGAACAGCGAGACATCCAGTGTGCTGACCACTCAGCCTATTATCACAACTACTGCCACCTCAGCCAGTGAGCCTAGTACGTATGACATCGTAGTCAGTGGAGCAGATGCCACCAACTATGATATCACTTACGTGAAGGGTACGCTGACTATCACGCAGGCAGATCCTGTAACTGTTGTTGCCAAGAGTTACAGTCGCCAGTATGGTGAAGCCAATCCTGCCTTTGAGTACACATCGTCAGGTGCAGCACTGAGAGGTACACCAAACATCACCTGTGAAGCAACAGCTACATCACCTGTTGGTGATTATCCCATTGTTATTGCCAAGGGAACCGTCATCAACTATAACGATACGTATGTGAACGGTAAACTGACAGTTACCAAGGCCCCGTTGACAATAACAGCCAAGAATTATGCCATCAAACAGGGTGAGGCATTACCCACCTTCGAGATTGAGTATAGTGGCTTCAAGAACGGTGAGACATCCAGTGTGCTGGCCACTCAACCAACCATAACTTGTAGCGCTTCATCGTCCAATGCTCCTGGTACCTACGAAATCGTAGTCAGTGGAGCTGCAGCCACCAACTATGATATCACTTATGTGAAGGGTACACTGACCATCACGCAGGCAGATGAAGTTGTAGTAGCAGCCTATAGTTTCGTTCGTCTGTATGGCGACGCTAACCCAACATTCGGGTATTTTACTTTTGGTGCAGCACTGAGTGGTGAACCAAGCATCACTTGTGAAGCAACAGCCACGTCGCCTGTTGGTGAATATGACATTGTGCCAAGCAAGGGAACCATTACCAACTACAATGTGACTTATGTGAACGGCGAGTTGATGATCTTACAGGCTCCGTTGACAATTACAGCCAAGAGCTACACCATCAAGCAGGGTGAGGCAATGCCAACTTTTGAGGTTGAGTATAGCGGTTTCAAGAACGACGAGACGAAAGCTGTATTAGCCACTCAGCCTACCATCAGTTGCAGCGCCACATCAGCCAGTGCTCCAGGCACCTACGACATCGTAGTCAGTGGAGCAGATGCCACCAACTATGACATCGCTTATGTGAAGGGAACGCTGACTATCACGCAGGCAGATCCTGTCACTATTACAGCAAAGAGTTATACCATTCAGTATGGTGACGAACTGCCAGCATTTGAGTTCACCAGCGAGGGGGCAACACTTGAAGGGAAACCAGCCGTCACTTGTGAGGCAACAACGACCTCGGCAGTAGGTACTTACCCCATTGTGATTACAAAGGGTAGTGTGACGAACTACAACACCACCTTTGTCAGTGGTACGCTGACCATCACGAAGGCTCCGTTGACGATTACAGCCAAGAGCTGCACTATCAAGCAGGGTGAGACACTGCCAACGTTCGAAGCCACTTACGAAGGCTTTAAGAATAATGAGACTTCGCAGGTGCTGACGAAGCAGCCGGCAATCACCACTACTGCAACTTCATCAAGCGAGCCAGGTGAATACGACATCACCATCAGTGGTGCTGAGGCTCAGAACTATGACATCAGTTATGTTGCAGGAAAATTGACCATCACAGCCTCTGATGGTATCAAGGAGATATCGTTTGAGCATCCCGTATCAGTATTCAACCTTTCTGGTCATAAAGTTCGTTCGAATGTTACTTCACTCGAAGGACTTCCCAAGGGTGTTTACATCATCAACGGAAAGAAAGTGGCAATCAAGTGACAATCCTATCAAATAGAAAAATAATTAAGCAATAGCAAAAATATGAAACGTATATTCTACTTATTCCTACTGACAATTACCGCCCTCAGCCTCCAGGCTCAGGACTTCCAGTTGTACTTTGCCAACAACGTCAGCGACGTTTCCAATCTGCGCAGCATTCGTAAGTCGAATAAGCTCAATTGGCAACGTGTCACCAACGGAGCACTCGCCACCAATAAGGTGCAGGTGGAAGGTGTGAAGAGCATGTTTGCCTCTACGGACATGAAAGGTCGTGAGCAACAGCAGCAGTTCTGGAAGATGCGCGACAACAACCTGCTCTGTTTCCGCATCAACGACGGCGACAACAACAAGGGTGCGTTGTTTGAGGTGCGCATGTACTATAACGACTACGAGAAATACATGTATCTCGGTGTCAGCAACTATTTCTTCGTCAACATCCCCCACAAGGACGACAAGGTAACTATCAAGGTCAACAAAAAAGTATCAAAGGATGTGGCCAAGACTGATACGCTGACCTTCACCTATCAGGTTTTTGACTGGGACAACGACCGCCTGTACACCTTCCAACTCGACTCCAAGCGACAGGCTGAGAACCGCAGCTACCTGCTGGAATATACCACAAAGAAAGACGGAGGGCAGACCACGACAAAGACCTTGGAACTGAAGAACGACAAGTTCCAGTCATTCTACGTCCCCGAGGATGAAACGCTGACCGCTCTGAACCTCGTCAGCGACAACAACGGCAACAAACAGAAGTTGAAGATGGACCTCAACAAACTGATGTACGGCGTATGGTTGTCGGATGCTTACATGCGTCCTCGTCTGGAGACAAACTTTAACCTCGACAAGCACGCCAACCGTGAGCTGACCATCTTCAATATGTTAGGAACAGGACTGGTGGAGCATTTCGATACGCTGTATCTGACTATACACGGACGCAAAAACCGCTTTGTGGAGAATGCCACCCTGAATGTTGTCAGTCTGAACAATAAAGGCGAATATGTTGCCGACAGCCATGTAAAGGTGGACAAATACGACACGAAGAAGAGAGCCTATCGCATTATAACAATGGGCAACCCTGCCTACATTGAAATCCTGGCACAGGGATATTATCCCCGGCTCTATCGCTATCCCGGAGCGAGCGACCCCACAACGGGAGTGCTTGACACGAAGCGCTGTCGTGCAAGGGTAACACTTATCTCTGGTAATTACGACAGCAAGAAAGAAGCTATCAGCGAGCAGACTATCTTCCTGCTGAAAAACCTGAACACGTCCACCACTGTCGGCGGCAAGAAGTATCAGCAATTCGGCATCGACTCCATTAGGACAGAGACACGCAGTAAGGAAAGTGAAGTCGTATTCATTGAGGACGGCGGCTATCAAGACCCCAAGATGTTGAACGGTAAGCAAATAGACAAGTATGCCCGCATGCGCATCACGATGTCCGTTCCCAAGGGAAAGAATCAGCAAGACCCTGCGCTGACAGCCAAGGAGAAGGGCGGCACCACCTCGTACACATTCAACTATCTGCAGCGCAGTTCCGTTCTGGCTAAGAATTATCCAGGTCTGGCTCGTGACTACTTTGACCTATACTATGACCTGTCGAACCCACAGCTGCCTGAGAACAAACCCTATAAGCTGTTGCTCTCTATTGGTGAAAACAAATTTGGCCAGTTCCCTTATTTGAAACGTTCCGTCGTAAACAATAAGGAAATCAAGAAGGAAAGTGAGAATAAGACTAAAGACATCATTAAACCTAATAAGAACTGGTTTCATGGTGGTGGACAGGATGGGGGTACTTGGGATTTCCTTTTTTCACCCAGTATCAGTTATAGCCCAGAATCTTACCCTGGATTTGGTATTAGTATTATTCCTGTTATCTATTGGGATAAACAATATTTAGATGTCAACGTCAGTATCTCTATAGCCGGACGAGGATCAGGAGATAAAGAAAGCGGCAAAGATTTTCGTAAATCTATGAAGGAAGCCAATATCCACAACATCCCTTTGACTGGCAAAGACAATCCCCATAAGGTTACATTTAACAGTCAAAACAGAACGATGGGTCTGAAGAAATATGACGACGAATATTGGTTCATGAACGAGTTCGACGACATCTTCAAGATACAGGGCAACAAACTGGGATTGGGTTTCTATGGTGATGGTTTGTTTAGTGTTTCGTCGGTTTTCAGTCCCTTTGATTTATATATCAAAAACATCTCTGGGACCTTTGGCTATGGTGGGTTTATGGCTTGGGCTGTCGATTTGGGTAAAGAAAACAGCGTCTTTAAAAAATGGGCAGAAAGGGTTAAAAACTACGTCAAATTTACTGCAACACTCAACGCTGCATTATATGTGCAGGGTTCTTTTGGTGTCAAACGCTACGGCTTCAAAAAAGAAAAAAACAAAAAGCTCATAGCAGGCAGGCTGGGTTGGTTGTTTGATATTGAAGTCTGTGGAAAGCTGGGTGTCGCTTATGCAGCGACTATCGACCTTACAGGCGGTGACAAGGACAGCTTCTGGGGGAAACTTTTTAATCAGTTATTCTATTTCTCTGGTTCTGTACGAGGCGGTGGAAAAGTGCAGTTTAACTGGGGCATGGGCGGACCATTTCAGCCTAAAATGGAATTTAGCGATCACGGTGCAAAACTGTTGGGAATGATTGGCATCGATGCATTCTTTGAGCTCAAGACACCTATGGGCACATGGCGACCGCGTTGGGCTGGTTGTTTCGGACGTCGCTTTTTCTGGGACGAGAATACCAAAAACCCCTACTACCCAGGCTATCCGCATTGGCTGAGCACAACGAATAAAGCACCAGAAGCGTCCCTTCGTGCACAGGATGCGGATGACGAAGAGCTTGTTGGCGACAATCCATATATCGACATTGGTAATATTGTTGCCAGCAACATCACCGGCAATCCAGTGCCCACTTTTCTCAATGATGGTGACATTGCCCTGCTGAACGGGCATAGCAGCAATAAGAACAGTGATCACATTGAGGTATATGACACTGGCAATAAGACCACCCTGTCAACTGCCAACCGTCAGACCAGTCACCTCAAAACTGCTACGGCTGGTGATTACGAGGTTGTGGGTTATAGCGAACTGACTCAGGAAATTGATGGAACAGCATTTACAACGCTTGAACAGCGTATCGCCAGGAACGATGAACTTATGCAAAATGCACGCATCGTTGTTAAGTCACGCAAAGGAAGCAATGGCCTCTGGAAGGAGACCGTCGTGCCCAAAGTGCCTCATCAAGGTGCCGCAGAAGGCTATATCGACAAGGAACCTCATGTCACCGTACAGAGCGACGGAAAGATGGCCTGTCTGTGGATGCATGGAAAATATGGAACCATCGATTATAGCGGCGATTCACAAATGACCGATGATGAAAAGGTCGTTATTCGACCCTTTACCGGAAGCATGATGTTCTCTATCTATGATGGTCAGCAGTGGAGCACCCCGAAGGCGTTGTTCAATCCCATCAATGAAAACAGCATGCTTTCCGACTGCCAGTTGTTGATGTCCAATGACACCTTGCTGATGGCTACCAACATGATCACCTACACAGAGGAGAATAACAAGGTTACTACTGACCACACGCTATGGTATCACGCCTGCGTCAACGGACAAGTATCTTCGACGATCGACAATACCGACCCATTGCAGTTCTCCATGGAGATGGTGGGCGACCGCGTGGTATGTGCCAGTATCTACGAAACCCCCGACAGTGCCCGTGATATCCGTGTTCAGGCCATGAACATGAGAGGGTTGCCCTACGACGAATATACGACTGACCTTAACATGGTCCAATACATGCCCAGTACCCTGAAGGTCATTGCCGACAAGACTGTTGACAACCCCACCGACTTTGCTATTCTCTGGACATGTAGAGACAACCTCGTCCGTACAAGCAGTAAGGCAGTAGGACAGCCGACCGTGCAGACCATCCTGAATGTCTCGCGCATCTTTATGGAAGACAATATGGCTCCTACACCACACATCACTATCGGTTCCACACGTGACAGCTTGCTCATGCCGTCATACGATGCCTATATGGATGATAATCAGATCCGTTCCGTTTATACACTGACAAATCCAGGAACGAACGAGTCACACGTTATGTTGAGCACACAGGAGTTCTTCAACGACTTTGATTATAAACTGAGCTGCAACGACGCAGCCCTTGTGGGAGGTAACAAGATGCCTGTCAGCCTGACTATTTTTAACACCGGCACGTCGCCCATCATCAGCGTCACGGGTAAGATAAACGATCAGGACATCACTGAGATGATGTTAGACGAAGACCGCTACAACCTCTATATTGCGCCTAATGACTATGAGGCCGTCACACTGCTGTACCCAGTGACAGCCGACTTCAATGGTGTGCTGCTGCCCAAGGACATTGCTGCAGAATATGACAACGTCTTCCATACCAGCTATTCTGCGCGCCGTGCTGCCAGTCTGCGCCGCACCGTCAAACCCAACGACGACAACGAGTGTGAACTAGCCCGTGGTTATGAGGATATCAGTTGTGAATTGGTCAACCATGTAGTAGAAGGCAACACCAACACTTTCGAGATTGAAGTTACTGACCACTCGTTGAACGGTTTGCAAGCCGATCATGTTGTCTATGTAGGTATCTATCCCGGACCTTGCTACAACGTCCCACTTTGCGACACGGCAGAACAAACACTCACTGCCAGTGACTTCCAGGATGTTGGCGGTGAGCGCAAAGCATACGTCACCCTCACCGTCCAGAACGTCGAGGAGGCGACATGGTGCTATGCCAATGCATTTATCTACGACCAGCGACTTTTGGACATCTCTGAAGATGTGCCGGATGAAAGCATCCGCGTGGTCAACAACCTGTCTGCTGATGAATGTATGATAGGTGTCAACCTTATTCCTACGGAGGAAGACGAGCTGACGGGTATCCCCATCGTTAAGAAGGACGGTGCCCAGCAGCGCCACATCAACGTGACTCGCACGGAGGGTGGTTTCCGTCTCTCAGGACTGACCAGCGACGACGGATACCTTCGCGTGTTCGACACCAAGGCAACACCCGTCTATGGTGCTCCCGTCACCACAGGTACGGTGTTCATTCCCGTCCAACAGCATGGTGTTTATCTCATTTCGACCAACAGTGAAGTTCTCAAGTATAACTATTAAATCATATCATAGATGAAACAGCGTATCACATATATCAGCATAGCACTTTTCGTGTTACTGTTCCTAACGCCCCAAGTGCAGGTGTCGGCGGAGTCTCATTGTTCGAGACGCAACAATTGGGAGTCGATATGGGAGAACCAGTTCAAGAACAACTATGGTGGTTTCCAAGGTAGCGGAACACTGAGCGATCCTTACCAGATTAGCCAGTCCTACCACTTGGCCAAGCTGGCATACGAGGTCAACGTTCGTCATAATACCTATAAGGGCAAGTTCTTCAAGTTGACTGCCGACATCAATCTGCAGGACTACAAGATAGACAATATGAACACCTTGTGGGTACCTATCGGCATCGACCATCGCTATCCCTTCGAGGGCTATTTCGATGGCAACGGCAAGACCATCTCCGGCTTGATGATGTGGCCAGAAGGTAGCAAGGAGAGTCAGTTTAGCTATGGCCTGTTTGGAGCCTCTCGTGGTTTCATCCGCAATCTCAATATCAAAGGTGGCGAAATTGACTTCCGCATGGCTGGAGAAGAAGTCAAGACCCTCTATGTGGGTATGTTGTGCGGCTATTTGTTCTTCGACCGGTACAGCAAACAGTATGGCGCAGTGTATGGATGTACAGTAGATGGCAATGTCTCGGGTGGCGTGGAGGAAACCATTTCCAAAAAGGCTTCTCTTGGCGGCATCGTGGGCTATGCCGACAATCCTGTCAGCATCTACCGCTGTCATTCAGGCGTCAACATCGATGTGACCTATATCTCGCACGTCGGTGGTATCATAGGCACGCTCTATGGCTATAATGTCGACCAAATCAACCACTGGAAGAGTAATTGGGGACCCCTGGAGTCTTTCGTCTTCGACTGCACCTACAAAGGCACCCTCAAGGGTAAGCGGACCAGTGATGTCGGAGGCATCTGCGGATGGAACGATGGTGGCAATATCGAAGCCTGCGCCACGGCAGGAGATTTCTCCGTTTACTTTTCTGACTTTATAGGAGGTATTTGTGGCACGAACAAGGGTAACATTATAGGCTGTGTCAGTGTGGCTCACCTGACAAACGGAATGTATGCGGGTGGTATTGCTGCCTACAACTCGTCCACCACCATTGGTGGAAAGACCTATATGGGACTCATCAACTATTGCTGCTATAGCGGACATATTGACAATAACAATCAGACAAGATTTGCAGGCATCTCGACGGAAACGAAGACTGTGCTGACCAATTGCTTGTTTACGGGTAGTGCGCAGCCATTCCCGAGTTCGCCTTATCAACCTGTCAGTTTTCCAGACAACTGGCAGAAATATGAAAAAAATCAGAATTGCTATTACGACAGCAACATCTTCAATGATGAACAACGCCGTTTTAGCGAAACTCGTATTGCCCTGCCCACTGGTACGCTGACGAATGGTCAGGAGGGCAGTTGTCCTTTCGTGACAGCCAATGTGTCGTCGCTCAAGAACACCTATTTCTCAGAAGGTGCCATTGAGGTGACAGGTGTCAGCTTCAAATATCAGGAAGGATTCTACCCACGACTGGTCATCAGCAGTGGGAATAATGCCGAAACGGGCACTATGACGGATAATGTCATTGAGGAAGCCAAGAGAGTATGGGGCGACCAGACCAACTTGAAAGCGCCAGCCCTCTTCCCTGCCTATGCCTTTATGGCGGCTGTCCCCATGCCATTCGGCAACAATCACAGGGCCTATGAACTGGAAATGAACTTCCCGTTAGCTGAGAAGAGTTGCGACGGCTTCAAAGCCACTTACCACCTGCCCGATAATCAGAAGTTGATAAAGATAGAGAACAATCAGGCTGTGTTGCAAGACCCAGGCACAATGTTGGTAACCATCAAGTCGGACAAGGGACTCGAGAAGCAGGTCTTCCTCGACATCTCTATCGGAAAACAGTGGGATGGCACCTTTGCCGACAGCTACGACGGTGGCAACGGTTCAGAGGCTTCGCCCTATCTTCTTCATAATGCCCGCCAGTTTGCCAAGATGATGCGAGACAATCAAAGTGACGAGTTCTACAAATTGACGCAGGATATCCTCTTTAACACTGATCTCATTCAGAAAGACGGTAGCATTAAGGCGGATGCAAAGGTGATTGACCAAAATTCCGCTGCTAAAGATAAAGCATGGAAAGCCCATCTTGATGGTGCCGGCCACATGGTCAAAGGTTTGTGTATGATAGACCAGTTTGGCATCTTCACAGAAATCACCAGCGGTGCTTCCATAGAAAACGTAGGATTCGTCGATACCTATGTACAAACTGTTATGGGGCTTGACCTCCCTGATTATGCCACAGGATTCCTGGCAACGCGGATGTTTGGCAATGCTGTCGTCCGCAACTGCATCTTCCAGGGTCTCGCCAGCGATAGTCCTAGAACCTACACTATAAATAAATCATACGATACCCACGGATTGGTCACCGGTATTTATTATAAAGATGGTGCAATGCCAACCATCGAAGACTGTGTCATAGCCATCTATGGCAAGTACAACAAGATAAAGTCAAATATATTTCGCTATGCCCGCAAAGACGGCGATAAGTGGACGGACTATGACGGACCTGTCACCACTGTCAACCGTATCCTGGTTCTGGGTGGGGCAGCAGAGGATTATGTCATGGACGACAAGAATGGGGACGTGGCCTCTTGCTACTTCCCAAAGGGTTATTTCGACCATCCTACCAAGCCAGGCTTCAACAACTACGAACGGACCATCGAAGAGCTCACCAGCGGCACGATTTTAGCCAATGAGCGCCTCTGGCAATCAGAAAAGGGCTATTTCCCCATGCTGAAGAGTTTTGCCGGCAACGACTGGGGACGCTTGCTGTCGCAGCCTTTCCTGGCGGATGGTGACAACAGACTTGACGGTATGAAGCGACAGATGGAGTTGCGCTATGGAGCTACCCTCCAGACTAACAACCAAGAGATGATCGAGATTGACGACGACATGATGGCCATTGCCCCTCTGCAGAAAGGCAAATGCATGTTGCAACGCACCTTGGGGAAGGCCCACATCACGACGCCCATCATCATTGCTGACGACTTCAAACCCGGTGTGTCCTTCGACGACGAGCATGCCCGTGCACTCTGCGAGACCAATTTCGATAGCGACGGCAACCAGCGTCTGTCGCTCAGCGAATTGCGCAAGGTCGATGAGAACAAGTTGGACATTGCTGTCGGCAACAGTCAGCAGGAGGCCGAACAGATTGTCACTTTCAACGAGTTTGCCTTCTTCCGTGGCATCACCAAGCTTGGCAACGTCGAAGAAGTGCCTAATGCCTCTCAGCGACGTGCCGCTGCAACAGGTACCGCCTTCCACAATATGAAAAACCTGAAGGAGTTTCGCATCCCCGAGAGCGTGACAACTATTGGCGACGAGGCATTCAAGGGTTGCGATAAGTTGGAGACGGTCACGCTGACACAGAAGGTTGCCACCGTTTCGGGCAAGGCTTTCTACAATTCCAGCGTGAAGGATATTCTGGTAGATAAAGCCAATACCGCGTTTACGTCGTACGACGGGCTGCTCTTTAACAAGAGCGACGAACTGGTGTGCTATCCACAGGGACGCAAGGCGAGTAGTGTGACGCTTCCCGGTGTCACGCGCCGCATCCTTAAACATGCCTTCTATAAGGTGCCCGGACTGGATTCCATCTTCATCGAGAGCAAAAACCTAACAGATATGGTCTATCTGGACAACGAAGGCATCGTACACCATTCACAGGAAACTGGTACCTCAACACCAGCCATGCGCGTCTATGTCAACGACGGTACCACGGACGCTACACTCTACAACCGCTATATGAACAACGACACGTGGGCTGACATTGCCGATGCCGGACTGTTGGGAAGATACTATCCACTCGTCTTCAACGACGCGAAGGCTGCCACACTCTATCTGGGCTTCGACACGCAACTGCCTGCCGACCTGCGTGTCTATCTGGTCAGCAAGGACGATAGCGACGCAAATACTGCTACGCTGCTGAACATCAGCAAGAAGACAGACAACAAGCTGGCTAAGAATACTGCTGTGGTGGTGCGTTCGCCCTATGCAGGAATTGTCAAGCTCTTCCCCTATAAGGGCACCGATGTTGCTACCATTCCGCTCTACGTCAACGCCCTCAATGGAGTAGGGGAGAAGGGCATGCGCGTGAATCAGGGCGACAGCAACCAGGGCAACTGCCTCACGCTGGGTCGCAACAGTCAGAAGCAACTGGGCTTCTTCTACTATAAGAACAATTTCGTCCAGCCCTTCCATGCCTATCTGACAGCAAACACCATCAATGCCCGAATGGTTGAGTTCGACGATGTTACCGACCTCGATATAGCAGAGGGCAAAGAAGAACCCACACAGGAGTCGGTGGCAGACCTCTACGACGACCTCTTTGCCTATAAGAAGAGCGACGATGGAAAGTCGTGCCGTGCCGTATGGTACTATGGCGACGAACAGAACGTCACCATTCCTTCCGAGGTGGAGGGTATTCCTGTTACCGCCTTGGGTAAGAACCTTTTCTATGGCAACGAGTTTCCCATCTGGTCAGTCAACGTGCCCAGCAGCATCAAGACGCTGCGCGTGGCTCGCCAGGAGAAAGACAACCCCTTCTACGGACTGAACGACAGCACCATTATCTATCTGCCTTATGGCGCAGGTTATACCATGCCCGACGACGAGTGGAGTGTGGTAATGGACGACCACTGCAAGCGACTCTATATTGTTGACAGTCAGTCGTTCATTCCTCCTCGCGAATTCTATGCCGACTACGTTGTATACAATCGTGGGCTGTGGGCTGAGACAGATCTCGTTTCGAACTATGAGGGTGGCGACATGGAAGAAATGAAGATTGATCACATGGACGGTACCAACGAGGCACTGTCGCGCGAAGTAGATTTCGACCTCTTTACTGTTAAGTATAAGCGCAAGGCCTATGCCTTATGTCTTCCCTTCGACGTTGACCTCAAGGCAAATGAAACGAGTGACGAGAGTTCCCTGAAAGCCTACCAGTTGAAGTATGTCAAGGACAACCTCCACTTCGTCTTCGTTGAGGTAGCCCAGCAGCTCAAGGCTGGCGAACCTTACTTCCTCGTTGTCGATGGTGGTGGTTTTCACCTTTCGAATGACCAGCGGACGAAGGTTAGTGCCCAGCTGCACCCACTGACAGTCACTGACTATAATACAGGTGCTGTCGTAGGACAATTCAAAGGATGTTTCCGTAGCCTGTCCAACGATGAGGCCATAGCAGAACACGCCTTCGTGGTTCAAAGTATTGGCAACTGGCATCGTATCTCCAATAAGAATCCTGCTCTTGCAAGGGTGACTATACCTGCCAATCGTGCATACTTCAGTCGCACTGACGGCTATAATCGCAGCAAATACTTCACCAACTATCAAACGGGCGGTAGCAATGCCCGTAACCGTGTTGCTGACGATGGTGTTACCGACTTCCCCACTGATGCTTACTATAGCGATATAGACTTCGAGGTGGACGACGAGTCAACAGATATCCGTCCCGTTATTCATACCATCGACCTTGACGGTACGGAGCGTATCTACGACCTCAGTGGTCGTCCGCTTAAGAGTCAGCCCAGCAAGGGCGTATATATCAAAAACGGAAAGAAATACATTCATAAATAAAATACTATCCACATACGACTTATGAAATTACGTGAAAAGATATACGATCTTGTAGAGCCGCGAAGAATCGACACCCACAAAGCACGCACGTATGACTCTATCATGTTGTTGGCTGTTGACCTCAGCTTACTGCCCCTGATGTTCCGTACCCAGTACGAAATCTTCTGGTATTTCGATTTGTTTTCCGGCGTATGCTTCATTGTCGATTATCTCCTTCGCTGGCTGACAGCCGACTTTAAGTCAAAGCACAACAAGATTGTAGCTTTCATCCTGTATCCGTTCACCCCGATGGCCATTATCGACATGCTGTCAATATTGCCCGTCTTCAACCTGCTGGGACCCTCGTTCAAGATGTTCCGTGTGTCTCGACTGTTCAAGTTGCTTCGCATCTTCAAGGTCATCCGTTATTACGAACCGCTTGCCATCATTCATCGCGTCATCCGCAAGCAGGGCAGCGTTCTGCTGACAGTGCTGTGGCTGGCGCTCTTCTACATCTTCATCACGGCGCTCATCATGTTCAATGCCGAGGAGGATATCAACCCGGCAACGGGTCAGTTGTTGTTCGACAATTTCTTCGACGCCTTCTACTGGGCAGCCTGTACGCTCACCACGGTAGGCTATGGTGACATTTACCCCATCTCCTCCATCGGTCGCGTCATCAGCATCATCTCCTCGATTGTCGGCATTGCTATCATCGCCTTGCCCTCGGGCATCATCACAGCCGGCTACATGGATGAGGTAAAGAAACGGAATGAGCAGAAACAGGAAGAAGTGAAAACAGAAAATCATTCATCATAAACATTAATTATTATATATATGAAGAATTGGTTTGATCAGATCCGAATCTATCATCTGCTGATTGACAGATTCAATGGAGGGTGGCAAGTGCCGCCAAAGAGTGAGAACGTGTTTTGTGGAGGCAATCTGCAAGGCGTTATCGGGAAACTTGATTATATCAAGAATCTTGGCTTCAATGCCATCATGCTTTCACCCATCTTCAAGTCGGCCAACTATCATGGCTATCACACCTTGAATTTCGAGGATGTGGATCCGCATCTGGGTACGTGGGACGACTACCGCCAGTTGCTCGACGAGGCTCACGATAGGGAGATGAAGGTTATCTGCGACTTCGTGCCAAACCACTGTTGGTATCAGGCACCCGTCTTCGAACAGTCGTTGCTGAAGAATGGCGGCAAGCACCGCGACTGGTTCTTCTATCCGAAGAAAGACAGCGACGAGTTCGTGTCGTTCTTGGGCTTTGGCGATCTGCCTAAGTTTAATCTGACAAACCCCGAGGTGGTCAGCTTTATGATTGACAAGGCTGAAAAACTTGCCCGCATGGGTGTTGACGCCTTCCGTATCGACCATGCCCTGGGACAGCCGTTCAGTTTCCTCAAACAGCTTCGTGACAGTCTGCAGGCCGTCCGCAGCGATATTGTCGTCTTTGGCGAGGTATGGGCTTTTGGTATTGGTCCGCAGTTGGCTGGTCAGCTGTACTTCAAGACGGAGGACAGACTGAACGAGTTTCTGGCACAGGACACCAAGCCCTTCAGTCAGGACGATTTGCAGGCCGACTATGTGGGAACGCTCGACGGAGTGCTCGACTTTGCCTATCGCAACATCCTGCTGGAGGAAATCTATGCCGGGCGCGGCATCAAGGGCAACAAGACCCTGCGCAGCAAGATAGCCGACCACTTTGACAAGTATCCCGACGACTTCAAACTGGTGCTGTTCTTGGACAATCATGATACCGACCGGTTTATGTTCGACTGCCACGACGATGTGAACCTGTTGCAGGAAGCCATCGACGTGACGTTGGAGCTGCAGCGTCCGTTCTCATTCCTCTATGGAACCGAGCAACTGATGACCAACAATCCCAGCATCTTCCATGCAGAACCCTATGCCGACCTCCGCGTGCGCAACTGCATGGACTGGTCGAAACAGCAGCCGACAATGTTGAATCTTCAACATTAAAGTATTGCTTATGAAAGTGCCTAAACTGTTGCAAATCCAGCGTTCACTCGCCAGCCGCATCAGCTTGTGGGTGGTGCTTTATGTGGTGGTGATACTTTTCATTTTCGCCTTTGTGGGTGAGTTTTTTATCGAGAAACTCATCATGGAAATCCTGGAACACGGTCTGCTCCACGCCATAACTGTCCGTCAGTTGGCTACAGTCCTGACGGTGCTGTTTGTCGTCATGCTGATAGTGCTTACTTCTATGCTACGACGGCTCATTCACAGGCATATTGCCCCGCTGACCGCCTTCACCGAGGCTGCCGACGAGGTGGCGAGGGGCAATCTGGAAGCCAAGTTGCCATCCATCAAGTCGAAGGACGAGATGTGCAGTTTGCACCATTCGTTCAGCGTCATGCAGAAGTCGCTGGTGAAGCAGATGGAGGAACTGAAATGGTTTAACGAAGCCAAAGGTCGCATAGAGGGTGAACTGAAGGCCGCCAATGACATCCAGCAGTCTATGCTGCCCAAGGCGTATCACCCAGCCGACGGCGACAGCCTGGATGTGTATGGTCAGCAGATTTCAGCCAAGGAGGTAGGGGGCGACCTCTACGATTTCTTTGTCATTGACCATCTGCTCTATTTCTGCATTGGCGATGTGTCGGGCAAAGGAGTGCCTGCTGCACTGTTGATGGCTATGAAACTCAATCAGTTCCGCTATGTGGCACATTACGAGACCGATGTGGAGAAAATCATTAATTCAATCAATAAAGCCAGTTGTGAGGGCAACGACAGCATGATGTTCATCACTTTCTTCATGGGGACGCTCGACTTGACTACAGGTCATTTGCACTATTGCAATGCTGGTCATAACAAGCCCTTTGTGGTGGCTGACGCTGCGACCGAACTGCCTGCCGACCCCGATTTGCCATTGGGCGTTGACGAAGGGGCTGTCTATGTGGTGAGGGATTACGACCTCCAGCCGGGCGATATGCTGTTCCTATATACCGACGGACTCACTGAGGCGAAGAACGAAGCGCGCGAAATGTTCGGAGCGTCACGTGTCATTGAATGTCTGAGCAGCGAAGCCGACTGCAAGGCGCAGATAGAACAGATGACGCAGGCTGTGCATCAGTTTGTGGGCAGTGCCCCCCAGAGCGACGACCTCACCATGCTGGCCATTCGTTACAAGAATAATAACAAATAAAAATACGAAGAATATGGAGATTTATAAATTAGGCGAAGAGCTTGACTCTTTCAATCACCGCGAAGTGCAGGAAGGCATTTCTGCTATTCTCGAGAAAGGCTGCAGTACAGTGCTTGATATGACTGCCTGTAAGTATATTTCCAGTACGGGTTTGCGCGTGCTGCTCTATTCCAAGAAAGTGGCAGCCTCCAAGGGACTGCAATTCTGCCTGGTGGGCATGAACGAAGAAGTGCGTGACATTATGAAAATCACGGGCTTCAATAATTTCTTTGACTTTTTTGATACGATGGATGAATGTCTGAAGGTAATTAAGGACTGAGTATGATACATCGAGTTGACTTGTTTCCCACCCATGAGTATCAGGGATTGAAATTGCGTCCGGGCCGCCCTTACCCCTTCGGGGCAACGGTTTTCGGCAATATGATCAATTTCTCGGTCTATTCCCGCTATGCCACCGAGTGTACACTGGTGCTCTTTCATAATCACGAGGAGAAACCTTTTGCCGAGATTCCGTTCTTCAAGGAGTTCCGTCTGGGTAATGTGTTCTCCATGATAGTCTTCGATTTGGACTACGAGAACCTGGAATATGGCTTTAGGATGGACGGTCCCTTCCAGCCGGAGGAAGGTCATCGGTTCGATAAGTCGAAGATACTGCTCGACCCCTATGCCAAACTCATAGTGGGGCGCGACGTGTGGGGAAAGGAACCTGATTGGGACAACCCCTATCAATATCGTGCCCGCGTGGTGCTCGACGATTTTGACTGGGAGGACGACCAACCATTGGAGACACCCGTCAACGACCTCATCGTCTATGAGATGCATGTGCGCAATTTTACCTGCGGACAGGATGCCGACGTGAAGCACAGGGGCACGTTTGCGGGTATCGTCGAGAAAATTCCCTACCTGCTCGAACTGGGTGTCAATTGCGTGGAACTGATGCCCGTCCATGAGTTCGACGAGTTTGAAAACTCACGCATCTCGCCTGTCGATGGCCGCCCGCTCTGCAACCTGTGGGGCTATAGCAATGTGGGATTCTTTGCACCCAAGGCAGCCTATGCAGCATCAGGCCGATACAGTATGCAGGTGGACGAGTTGAAGAATCTGGTGAAACAACTGCACGCCAACGGCATTGAGGTGATTCTCGACGTGGTGTTCAACCATACTGCCGAAGGCAACGAACAGGGACCCTATATCTCTTATCGTGGCATTGACAACAAGACCTATTACATGCTCACCCCCGATGGGCACTACTATAACTTCAGCGGGTGTGGCAATACGCTGAACTGCAACAACCCCAATGTGCGTGACATGATTGTGGAGAGTCTGCGCTATTGGGTGACCGACTATCACATCGACGGATTCCGCTTCGACCTGGCTGCCATCCTGGGGCGCGACCAGAACGGCCATCCTATGTCGAACCCGCCACTGCTCGAATCACTGGCGCACGACCCCATTCTCGGCAAGACCAAACTGATAGCCGAGGCATGGGATGCAGGTGGACTCTATCAGGTAGGTTCGTTCCCGTCGTGGGGACGATGGGCTGAGTGGAACGGAAAGTATCGCGACAGCATTCGCTGCTTCCTGAAGAGCGACGAACAGGTGTTGGGCGACGTCAAGGAGCGCATCATCGGTTCGCCCGACCTCTACGCTTCGCAGGGGCGTGGCATCAAGGCCAGTGTCAACTTCATCACGGCTCACGACGGCTTTACGCTCATGGATCTCGTCTCGTATAACGAAAAACATAACGAGGCCAATGGTGAGGACAACCGAGACGGCGAAAACCATAACAACAGCTGGAATTGTGGTTGCGAGGGCGAAACCGACGATGCCGCCATCATCAGCCTGCGCCACCGTCAGGTGAAGAATGCCATCACGCTGCTGATGGTCAGCCAGGGCATCCCCATGGTGCTGTCGGGCGATGAGATGGGTAATTCCCAGCAAGGCAACAACAACGCCTATTGCCAGGACAACGAGATAGCGTGGCTCGATTGGCGCGATCTGAAGAAGAATGCCGACATCTTCCGTTATTTCAAGCAAATCATCCATTTCCGTCGTCAGCACAAGGTGCTCCGCTATGAGAACAATCTGCGCCATAGCGACTATCTCGGACTTGGCTATCCCGACTTCTCGTGGCATGGTGTGAAGGCCTGGCATCCCGAAACGGGGTTCAATAACCTCACTGCTGCCTTTATGCTCAACGGACTGTATGCCAACGACGATTTCATCTACGTCGCCATGAACATGCACTGGGAGATGCACGTCTTTGAGTTGCCCCAATTGCCTGGTAAAATGACTTGGCACGTATTTGCCAATACCGGCATGGAGTCGCCCGACGACATTAGCGAGCCAGGCAAAGAACCTCTCACGGAAAGCCAAAGCGAAATCTTGGTAGGTCCCCGTTCCGTAATGGTTCTGGTGGGTCGTTAGTGGAGACAAAGAAATGACGGTAATAGCGTAAATGTTTGGTTTCTGAAAAAAACAATAATAACCCCTTCATAAGATAGCGTCTCTTAAGCCTTTCCTTCCTCTCTGAAGTTTTTTTATTTTTCGTCTTCTGATATAGTGTTCTATCCATACTGTTTAGATTAAACATCAAGAAGTGAAAAGAGAGCCGAAGGAGAAATTTCCTTCGGCTCTCTATCTGGTAGAATGATGCTACATGTTGAGGAGTTGTTCGAGTTCAGGGAATTCAGAGACTCCTGCGGATTCGAGGTCGAGCAGTTCTCTTGTCAGACCTGGGTCGGTTTGGTCGTTGGCACCGGGACTGGCTGCAATGAGCTGGGCGGGTTGAAGAAGGATGAGTTCACTCGCGGGTTGGATATATTGCTTTTTCATAATCTTTAGATGTATAATGTATGATTATTCTTCACTCTTCACTTTTCACTCTTCACTTCAAGATGACCTTTTTGCCATTTATGATGTACAGACCGGGCCGTAATTGGCTATTGAGCGTTGACCATTGACCGATGCGGCGTCCCTGCAGGTCGTAGATAACGTCGCTCCCCTCGCCTATAGGAGAGGGGTTGGGGGTGAGGCCCTTTATTCCCGTCGTCTCGTCGGAACCAATGGCAAGACTGCTGGTGGTGCGGTCGAAGATGTCGGCCTTGAAGTAGGGACGGAAGGCTAGGCTGCCTCCTGTGGCTTTCTGCTCGAACTTGTTGCCTGCAGCATTGATGCAGTAGATGTTCTCGGTATTGTCCTTCTGGGTCTGCCCCACGAAGCGATAGTACTCAGCAGTCACGGTGGTGCGTCCGCTCTTCGTGATGGTGCCACTACCCTTGAACTTGATGGTCTTGCCGTTCAGGTTATAGGCTGCGCCCCAGTGGTCGCCTGGCAAGGCAATGATATAGGGGGTGTTTGCCTTCATTGCTGTGGCGAAAGAGAAGTTTACTTTTCCTACTTCATCGCTGGTAAACTCTTTCAGCCAGAATTGCTTGCCGGTGTCTGAGCTGCTCTTGAACCAGTCGATGGCTGTACCATTAGCCGTCACCTCTGAAACGTTGAAGGGTAGCATGATGGTGTTCCATCCATTGGTGCCGTCAGCCCATCTGTCGTTAGCGAAGGTGAACTCGATGGTTGTTGCTGTGAAATCGACGGGTGACTGGAAATCATAGCTGTCGGTCAGCGTGATGGCGTCGGCAGAATAGCTGGTTCCGTCGAACTTGATGACATTCGTCAATCCGGCAGGCGTCGTGTCGGTGGTCTTCAGAATGTACAGACAGTTGGGATTGCTGTTTTTTGAAACAGTGGTAATGCCTGTTCCCGACAAATCAACAGACAGGGCTGTTGACGGGGTGTTAAAGGTGGTACCGCTGGGCTTAGTGACGGTCTTGGTTCCATCGGCATTGAGGGTAATGATGGCTGGGTTGAGGGCATAGCCATATATAGTTTCCCCCGGAATATCGCCATTTTTGCATTTAACGCCATTGTATATATAAGCAATATACAATTTATATCCGACCTCGTTCATATTCAGGCCGTCAACCTGTATAGGTACGTCGATGTAGTCGCCTTTGGGCACGGTGACGGTAACGGAATTGTAGGTACCTCCACTATAACTGCTAGGAATTACTAGCCAAAGGAATTGCCCACGATAATCTTTCTCGGTACTAGTGTTAGTGAGTCGGATGGTAGCCTTGAAGAGGTTGCCATAGAGTTGATACGATTCCGTATTTTCAACGACGGGATCTCCCAGTGACAATTTGACATTGTCGGTGGCTGTTGTGCCACTGCCTTCCGTAACATTGATGTAGACAAACTTGGTATGGTCAATTGTGGTAAATGAGGCATTAGCTACGGGCTTATACGCTGTAATCTTGTAGGTTCCTGTAGATTTGGGCTTGAATGGAACGACACAGTCTTTTGACTCCCCTGCAGGGATGTAGAACATTTTTCCATCTCCCGCAATGTTTTCGAAAATCCATATGCCGACTTCACCATCATAATCAACCGAATTGTTGTTGGTGACGTTGAAGGTGATGTCGAGGGTTTCGTCGGTGGTCATTTCGTATTTGGGTACACTGATGCTGTTGAGCGTCAGATCGATGCCGGTTGCATTTTTTAATACGGTACCTGTGCCACCTGTGAGTTGCATGCCGACAATCGCGTTCTGGCCAGTGTTATAGCCATCTTCAGAGCTGCTGCCACCGATGCCCTGCTGCTTAGAGTCAAGGGCTGACAGTTTGAAGAAGGAGTCGCTTTTTCCGCCCCATCCCCAATTGATGTGGAAGTAATCTTCATCCTGATAGCCGTCGCAAACGAATGTATGTCCACCGCCAGTTGACTGTCCGCTATAGATGATGGCGCGTCCTTGGCTCAGTTCGTTATAAATCAGATCAATCCAGTTGCGATAGCTATACTGGCTGCGCTCGGCAATTGTTGCTGTTGGAGAAATGAATGTGAAATAATTCTTCAGTGCATTAGGGATGTTGGCACCGGAAGAGGTGGAGCCTCCGTTGATGGCCGTCGAATAGTCCATTCCAACCGATGCACCACAAACTTTCATGAGTGTTGCTACGGCATCAGCGGCCTCGCCAGTCTCATTGGATGCATAAGTGTCCTTCATCATGCTCCAGTTTAATGTCGTGCCTGCTGGAATTGCAGGAACCGAGATTTGTCCTAATTCGTTCCAATTCCTTCGGCACGTATATGCCGGGATTTCTTTAGAAGTGGCGGACGAAGTAGCGCCACCCGTTTTTGCAGTGTAGTATAACACCTGTGCCATAGCTGTGGCCACACAGCCAGTGACGCAACGAGTATCGGGAGAAAAGAATGTCGGGCACTGATTGTTATAAGGCTCATCTTGATCCCAAAGGGTTGTTACCAACGGGGCAATGGCGGTTTTGACAGCACGATGGGCTCGTTGGGTGGTAGTGGCGCTGGCAGTGATGTGATGGCGCTCAGCCCATGCTATCTCGTCGGCATAGCCTTGCAGCCATGCTTTCATGTTGCCCGGCATGTTGTCTGGATTGAGGTCGCCACTGTCGGAATAGCCGAGAATAGCTTTGGTACGATCGTCAGGACTGACAATGACAAAGCCTTCGCAATTTCCGACGTTGAAAACATACAGGCCGCTTACCTTTTTGGTCATTGTGAGTTGTGAAGCACTGGGGGCTCTTCTTGAGCCGTTAGCCACACGCTGCTTCACAAAGTCAGCGGCTAGTTTCATAGCCACTTCGGGAGTGACGTCACCTGCCTTGACAACGAGGGTCATCAAGACGGATAGGATGCAGAGTAAGGTTCTTTTCATACTGTTCCTATTTTACTTAGGTTATTGTTTTTATGTTGCAAAAATAAAGAAAAAAAACGAAAGTCCTTCACATCTTATATAAAAAATAGGGATATGTGCTGAAATGTTTGGCGGTTTCGGAAGAAATGGCTATCTTTGAGCGCTAAAATAACTAAACCTTAAAGAGATGAAGAAAAGACTTTTTGCAATTTTGACGATGACACTGATGGTCATCACGGCTTCTGCCCAGCGTGTTAGTGCGTTTGTTACTGACTCAGACGCGTTTACTAATCTGAGAGATGCGCCCAAAGGCAAGGTGGTTGGTAAAATCGACAACAAATTGTCTGCTATGGTGGTGTTGGAGAACTATACCGACGGATGGTGGAAACTGGCGGAAACACCATCGTATGCCGAAGATGATGCGGAAATTCCATTGCAACCGTCAGCCACAGGATACTGGATTCATTACTCGATGGTTGGCTTCGGCACGCGTAACTATGGTGGGCAGACACTGCATCTGCGTAAGTCGCCTGACGACAAAGCTCCCATCACTTACTCGTTCTCGAAAGAACTGACGCTGCACCCGATAGGCGTCCAGGGCGATTGGGTGAAGGTGAAGACGAGCGACGGGAAGCATTCGGGATGGATAGAGATGGACTGGATATGTGCTAATCCGCTGACGAATTGCTGCTGAGAAAGGGACAGATAACTAAAAATCGTTCACTCGACAAAAGAAATTAATCCCTTTTGTTCTCGTTTAATCGATTTTTTCGTACTTTTGCACCGAATTATAAGTAAAAGGGATGAAAAAGTTTTTATTTGTTCTTGCCATGATGGGCTTGATGACAGCCATGCAACCCATGATGGCACAGCAGAAAATGCCGACGGACTCAACGGAGATGGTGGTGAGCGATACGCTTGCTGCCGACTCGGCAATGGCGCTTATTGATGCCGATCTGGAAAGTACGGATGCGGCAGAGGGTGGGGGACTGCACAAACTGCTGAAATCGAAATTCATCGAGGGTTCCGCCGGGTTTATGTCACTGGTGGCTCTTGCCTTGGTGATAGGTCTGGCTTTCTGTATTGAGCGCATCATCTATCTGACACTCTCGGAGGTGAATGCCAAGAAACTGATGCAGGACATTGACGCCAAGTTGGAGGCGAACGACGTGGAGGGGGCTAAAGACCTCTGCCGACAGACTCGCGGCCCCGTGGCCAGTATCTGCTATCAGGGTTTGCTGCACATCAAGGAGCCCCTGGACCAGATAGACCGCCAGTTGACCAATTACGGAACGGTGCAGATTTCCAATATGGAGAAAGGCTGTTCGTGGATTAAACTGTTCATTGCCCTGGCTCCCTCGCTGGGATTCTTGGGAACGGTGATAGGTATGGTGATGGCTTTCGACCAGATTCAGACGGCTGGCGACATCAGTCCTACCATTGTGGCATCGGGTATGAAGGTGGCGCTGATAACTACCATTTTCGGTATTATCGTAGCGCTGATTCTGCAGCTCTTCTACAATTACATCCTTTCGAAGATTGAACATCTGACTTCTCAGATGGAGGAGAGCGCCATTACGTTGATGGATAGCATTGCGAAGTGGAAAGTTTAGAGTTGAGAGTTTAGAGTTTTGTGAGATGGGTAATCTAGGTGGATATTTGTTGGCGGAAGTGATGCTGTGGCTGATGTATGCCATGTTGGTGGTGGCATTGGTGGCAGCAGTGGGGTCGGCAGTACGATCCTTCCGCTATCGTTCGGACAGTATTGCCAGTAGCAACCGTGTGCCACGAAAGTGGATTGCATGGGGTGTGGTGGCATTCACCGTCGTCTTGTTGCTGGTGACTTGTCTGGCAGGTTCCTCGCAACCGCTGATTATCAATGGCATCAGCTATACTAATCGCTTTTGGTTGAAGACGACCGACGGTCTGATTGTCTCGTCGCTCATCCTCATCCTGATTGCTGCCTGTGGCGTTGTCTATGGGGTGTCGGGAGTGAATAGGAAGATAGAAATGAGAAATGAGAAGTTAAGGTAATAGTGAGTAGTAATCATAATTCTCAATTCTCAATTCTCAATTCTCAATTCTCAATTATCAAAGTGAATGTGGTTACGTCGAAGAAATAGAGAGATTCCTGAGTTGAACACGACATCAACAGCTGATATATCGTTCATGTTGTTGGTGTTCTTCTTGGTGACTTCATCGATGGACACCGATAAGGGATTGTCACGCCAGTTGCCCCCGATAGACGACGAGGCGAAAAAGGAACTGGATATCAGTCGCAGCAATGTGATGCAAATCCGGTTGGATGCCAACGACTCACTATGGATAGACGATAAGACAGTGGCCTTTGCCGACTTGCAGCGTCAGGTGGAGTCGTTTGTGGCGAGTCGCCAGACTGCACAGTTTGTGGTTGGTGTGCAAACCAGTCGTGCTACCAGCTATGATGCCTATTTCAAGATGCAGAACACGATAGTGGCAGCCTTCCATTCGCTGAGAGATAAAATGGCTTTGCGTGAATATGGTCACCGCTTCAGCCAGTGTACCCCCGACGAGCGGGCCGTCATCGTGGCGCGTCTGCCCTTGAGGGTGAGTGAGGCGCAAGCGACATCTAATTGAGAATTGACAATTGACAATTGAGAATTAAGCATTAAAAATTAAATATGAGCCGTTTTCGTAGAAGGAATCATGAAGTGCCGGGGTTGAATCTTGCATCAATGCCAGATTTAATCTTTACCGTGCTGTTCTTCTTTATGATTGTGACGCACATGCGACAGACGGAACTGAAGGTGCGCTATGTGGTGCCTCAAGGAACGGAACTGGAGAAGACGGGACATAAGGGTAGTGTGGTCTATCTGTATATCGGTCGCCCTGTGGATGCGCAGGGAAAAGTGACCGGCGACGAGGAGCGCGTGCAGATTAACGATAGATACGTAACGGTGGACGAGATACCGACAGCCATTGCTGAGGCTCGCGACAAGATGTCGAGTGAAGACCGTATGCACATGATTGTCAGTATTCATGCCGACAAAGGAACGGATATGGGACTGGTGAGTGACGTGAAACAGGCCTTGCGACAAGCTGGGGCCTTGCGCATCAATTACTCGGCAAATGAAGTGAAAAGTGAAAAGTGAAAAGTCAAAAGTCAAAGGTCAATGGTCAATGTTCAATGGTCAAAGGTCAATGGTCAATGGTCAAAGGTCAATTAAGAAGAAGTCCTTGCAAAAATTAAATTGAAAAATTAAAATATGGCAGTACAGAAACTTGATAAGTTGGACAAACAGATACTCCGCATGATATCAGAGGATGCGAGAGTACCATTCTTGGAGGTGGCTCGTGTTTGCAATGTGAGCGGAGCAGCAATCCATCAGCGTATTCAGAAACTAACGAGTATGGGAGTGCTGAAAGGTTCGCAATATGTTATTGACCCAGAGAAGATAGGCTACGAGACCTGTGCCTATATCGGGTTGAGTCTGAAAAACCCCGAGACGTTCGATTCGGTGGTGGAGGAACTAAAGAAGATTCCCGAGGTGACCGAGTGTCACTATACAACGGGAAACTTCGATATGTATATCAAAATATATGCAATGAACAACCACCACTTGCTCAATATCATCCATGATAAGTTGCAACCCCTCGGACTCTCGAGCAGTGAAACGCTGATAACGTTCCACTCGGCTTTTGAGCGTCAGTTGCCCATCATCGACTCGCCGCTCTTGGAGGATTAGTGGGTTAGCCCCTTACATAATCAACGAAAGCGTATTCGAAGGCGTGTTTCTCGTCTTTCGGATGCGTTTCTTTCGTTTCTACCTTCCAGTCGCTATAATCGGGGAAGAAGGCATCAGCCTCCTGAGGCACATCGTCTATCTCAGTAAGACAGAGGCGGTCTGCCTTGTCGATAAACTGTTGGTAGATGCTTGCTCCACCTATTATATAAATATCCTCGTCAGGTTTGCAGTTGCTGATGAATGCGTCCCATGAAGCAAAGCACTCGCAACCCGGCAGTTCCTTGACAGAACGTGTCAACACACAGTTGCGGCGATTAGGGAGTGCGCCTTTGGGCAGGCTCTTATACGTGTTCAGTCCCATAACGATGGTGTGCCCCGTAGTGAGTGCCTTGAAGCGTTTCAAGTCGTTGGGCAACCAGTACAGCAATTTGTTCTTATATCCGATGGCCCTGTTCTTAGCCACCGCAGCAATCATGTTTATCATAACTTTTCACATTGATCATTGACCATTGACCATTGACCATTTAAACTTTTCACTTTTCACTTTTCACTTCTCACTTAAACAGACACTTCCGCCTTAATATGTGGCCAGGGGTCGTAGCCTTCCAGTTCGAAATCCTCGTACTGGAAATCGAAGATACTCTTTACGTCAGGATTGATTTTCATCACAGGCAACGGACGGGGCTCGCGTGTGAGCTGCAACTTAGCCTGTTCGAGATGGTTCAGATATAGATGCGTGTCGCCTGTGGTGTGGATAAAGTCGCCAGCCTTCAGTCCTGTTACCTGTGCCATCATTTGGAGCAGCAGGGCATAGGAGGCAATATTGAAGGGGACACCCAGGAAAGTATCGGCACTGCGCTGGTAGAGTTGCAGCGACAGGCGTCCTTCAGCCACATAGAACTGGAAAATGGTGTGGCAGGGAGGCAGTGCCATCTTGTTGACTTCAGCCACATTCCATGCTGACACAATCATGCGACGGGAATCGGGATTGTTTTTCAACTGATCGACCACGTATTGTATCTGGTCAATCACCCCACCGTCGTAGTCGGGCCACGAGCGCCATTGGTGTCCGTAAACAGGTCCCAGTTCACCATTCTCGTCAGCCCACTCGTTCCAGATGCGCACACCGTGCTCCTGAAGGTAATGGACATTGGTGTCGCCCTTGAGGAACCAGAGCAGTTCGTAGATGATTGACTTCAAGTGCAGTTTCTTGGTGGTCAGCAAGGGAAACCCGTCGTCGAGGTTATAGCGCGACTGCGTTCCGAAGATACTGATCGTACCTGTTCCTGTGCGGTCGCCCTTCTGGGCACCTTCTGTCAGGATGCGATTAAGTATGTCTAAGTATTGCTTCATAGTTGTCTGTTATGTAAGTTGTTTTAATTTTCCATTCTTTCGGGTAAAGGTTGTTGGCTCGGCTGCCGATATTCTTCACCTGTCCCAATACCTGTCCCATGAAGGTGACGTCGACAATGCCCCGTGGTGTGTCTGCAGGCAGCACCAAAGCCTCGCGGCGCAGGTAGGCAATAGCCGATTTGTAATCTAATTCCACCTTGATGGCTGATGGCTGAAGGCTGATGTCTGATGTCATCATCCGCAACCCGGTCCTCTTGAATCTCCCCTCCCTTTTGGGGGAGGGGTTGGGGGAGAGGCTTCCCCTTTTTGGGGAGGGGTTGGGGGAGAGGCCCCCCTTCCTTATCACGCACATAAACATGCCCTCGCCACGGGTAATGCCCGGGATGAAGCGATAGACAGGTGCGTTGAATCCTTCGAGCAGCGAACCAGTGATGTTCCATTCGGGTTTTGTGTCAATCTTCAGCACTTCAGCATCATACGTGTCGAGTATCCATCGGATGTTCTCCTCGTTCTCTTTCGTATTAAATGTACATGTACTATATATCATCACACCGCCTTCGTTGAGACATTCCCAGGCGTCGCTCACAATCTCACGTTGCAGTTGCCAGCATTTCTCTACGTTCTGCTGACTCCATTCACGGATGGTAGCCTCGTCTTTTCGGAACATACCTTCGCCCGAGCAGGGTACGTCGCAGAGGATGAGGTCGAAGTGTGCCTTCGAGGAACGATAGTCTCTGGGGTAGTTGTTGGTGACGAAGTGATTGTTATATCCCCATTTCGTGACATTCTCCAAGAGGATGTTAGCCCTGTTGCGAATGGGCTCGTTGCTATAGAGCACACCATCCTCGGGCAGGGCAGAGCGGAGCAGTGTCGATTTGCCACCGGGGGCAGCGCAGAGATCTAACGATGTATGAGGTACGATGTAAGATGTAAGAAGTTGGCGCAGAATTTCGTCAAGAAACATAGAGGATGCTTCCTGCACGTAGTAGCAGCCTGCATGGAACAGCGGGTCCATGGTGAAGTTGGGACGGCTCTTCAGGTAATAACCGTCACGGCACCAGGGCACCGACTCCCCATCCACCACGCTGAGGTTTCGTTGGGGATTCAACCGGATACTCACAGGTGCCTCCTCTTCGAACGAATGAAGGTATTGCTCGAAGCGTTCGTCACCCATCAGTTGGCGCGTATATTCCTTGAAAGCTACAGGTAATTCTGTCATATTGTTGGCAAAGGTACGAATTTTTTTTTGTACTTTTGCAACTAATTTGAAGAATGTAACGTCTAACGGGTAAACATAACAACTTTTAAAAGACAAATGGACATGAAAAAAGGACTTATCGCTTTGGCATTGTTGCTGACACTCGGTATGAGTGTTCCAACATTAGCTCAGAAACACCGACACACCCCACGGGGTACGGAACTGGTGGATACAACCCGAAATTCCACGGCTATAGAAGCTTTTTCGGATACGACCTCCGTTGACAGCAGTACCACCAGAACCATTACTTACGATTGGGACAGTGACGACGAGGATGTCAATGAAGCCATTGACAAAATCGGCAAGCTGGCAGAATCGATCAATAGCTCAGGACTCGCATGGTTGATGTGGGTGATTGCCATCATCGTTGCCGTCCTCGTATTCCTGCTATTGCTCTCACCGTTCATCATCGTTCTGCTCCTGATATACTTTGTCAACAGGAACCGCAAGCAGAAGGTGCAGATGGCTCAGATGGCCATGCAGAACGGACAGCCCATTCCCGACCAATTGTTGGAGAACCGTCCGCAGGAAATGGTGAACGACGAGTATCAGAAGGGCCTGCGCCAGTGCTTCGTCGGTATCGGTCTGGCTATCTTCCTCGGTTTTGCTGCCGACACCATCGGTTTTGGTATCGGAGCCTTGGTATTCTTTATCGGACTCGGCAAGGTGATAGCTGCCAAGACGGCTGTTTCGAAAAAGCAAAGAGAAGACGAACTGAATCACAATAATAACATAAAGCAAGAGAATTATGACTAAGAGACTGTATCGTGGCGACGACCGCGTCATAGCTGGAGTTTGCTCCGGTATCGCAGAATATCTGGATTTCGATCCTGTAGCAGTGCGTCTGGCTTATGCCTTCCTGACACTGGCAACATGCTTCTCGGGAGTGCTGTTCTACATTGTGGCATGGATTGTAATGCCCCAGAAGAATCAAATCATCACCAATCAGTAAATGATAAAACCGACTGACATCTCCCTCGTAGCACAGGTGGCTGTATTAGGCAATAAAAGGGCTTTCGACGAGCTCGTGCGCCGATACCAGTCACCAGTGCGCCGTTTCTTCCTGCATCAGACGTTGGGAGATGAGCAGTTGAGTGACGACTTGGCACAGGACACATTCATCAAGGCATACGTGAACATTGGTAAATTCAGAGGTCTTGCCTCCTTTCAGACGTGGCTGATGCGCATAGCCTATAATGTGTTCTACGACTACTGTCGTAAAATGAGAAATGAGAAATTAGAAATGAGTGATGTCAATACAGAGATGAAGAATGTCGATACCAACCATTCCTCATTCCTCACTACTCATTCCTCACTTAAAATGGATATCTATGCCGCACTGTCGTTGCTTAAGCCTGACGAACGGACGTGTATCACGTTGCAGATGATAGATGGCTACGACATTGCCGGCATTGCAAAGATTACTGAAATGAAGGAGGGTACGGTGAAGTCGCATCTCTCCCGTGGCAAGGAAAAGATGGCAAACTATTTAAAACAGAACGGATATGGATGAAAAGAATGATATACTGCTCAGACAGTTCTTCAGCGAGGCTGCTCAGCAGACGATAGACGATAATGGATTTACGGAACGGGTGATGAGCCAGTTGCCAGTGCGTAACATGCAGTGGTTCACGCGCATCTGGACGGCAGGCTGCATCCTGATAGCCGGTATCCTGTTCTATGTGTTCCACGGATTTGAGTTACTGCTGGTGCAGATGGAGGTGTTCCTGCGCACTACACTGGCAGAACCGCCACAGGTGAATCCCCTGATGGTGGTCTTTGCACTGTTCAGTCTGTTGATGATTGGTATCTACGAGGTAATCAGTTATCAGCGGGCCGTGAAATGAGGTGTCCCTCCTTGTCGAACATACCATAGGTGGTGCTGGTGACACGGAATTCCGTGCGACGGTTGAGCTGGTTACAAATGTCCTGCGCTTCTGGTGATAGCGTTCTGACGTAGTCTTCCGTCAGAACGTCATTTTCTTTCAAGAAGGTGTATTTCTCCGTCAACTTCCTTTTGATGACCTTCGGACTTGTCTTGCCATAGCCCTTAGGCGACAGGCGTTCTTTCTTGATACCCTTGCTAATCAGATAGTTAACCACCGATTCTGCTCGGCGTTGCGAGAGTCTGATATTGTATTCCGCACTGCCTTTGTAGTCGCAATGGGCTGCCAGTTGGATGGTGACGTGCGGATTCTCGTTGAGCAATACAACGAGTTTGTCCAAAGCCTCGGTTGACTCAGGTCGGAGGGAAGCACGGTCGAAGTCGTAGAAGATATTGTCAATCAATACTGGAGCCGTGATGCTGGCCAGAGGGAATTGCAACACGTATTCCTCAGAATCGGTAGCGGGTTCTACGCGGAGTTCCTCCTTATGATTCAGATAGCCGGCACAGGTGCCCAGCATGACGTAATCGACGTTAGGCTTAATCTGATAGGTAAACGAACCGTCGGCCTTGACGCTAAGCTTTTGGTTAGTGCCGTCGTTGCCTACCAGATAGACCAGCGCCTGAGGCAGTTCGTAGCCGTCCTGTTCATACACCCAGCCTTTCACTGTCTGGATGATTTCAGGATTTTCGAACGAATAGATATGGTCCCACCCATGGGCGTCGCCTCTGTTCGACGAGAAGAATCCTTTGTTGAGCATACCTTCGAAAGTCATTCCGAAGTCGTCGCCTTGTGAATTGAGGGGGAATCCGGGATGTTCCAACTGCCATCCGAAGGCATTGGGCTTGGCGATAAAGATGTCGAGACCTCCCATACCTTCATGCCCGTTGCTGGAGAAATAGAGGTCACCATTGGGACGGAAAGTGGGGAAAAGCTCGTCGCCAGGAGTGTTGATGGGTGCTCCAAGATTCTCGACGCCACCCAGTCCAGATGCTTCTGAAAGACGCACGCGCCAGATGTCCTTTCCTCCTTCGCCACCAGGCATGTCGCTGACGAAGTAAAGCCATTTGCCATCTGGACTGACGGCAGGATGCGCATAGAGTGAAAAGGTGTCGCGACTGATTTCCACTACCTGTGCTTTGGCCCATGCTGCATCCGAACGGTGCGACGAGGCTATCTTGGCATAGCGGGGATAGTTGTTGTCTGTCTGACAAATGGTCAGATACATTGTGTGTCCATCCGGTGTCAGACAGCAGGCGCCCTCGTCCTCAGGCGTATTCAGTTCTGAGTCAATCACTTGTGGACGTTGCCACTTGCCCTGCTCATCTTTCTGTGATACAAAGATGTCACCGTTTTTCGTACCGGTAATACCACTCAGTTCGTCGCCTGTCGCTTCGTTGCGGGTTGAGGTGAAATAGAGGCGGTCGTTATTTTCGCCACCCAGTACGGGCGAGTATTCAGCACGGCGGGAATTAAAGATGTTTTCGCGCTTCACCGTATAGCGTGACCCCTCCTGTTTCCAGATGGGAGCCTGATGCGAAGAACGTTTACCAATCTGTGCCAGCATGTTGACAAAGGCTGGACTTTGTGCAGCAACAGAATCGACCAGCATCAAGTCGAACACCTGTCCAGCCTCCTTATAACTGGCATTTTTCATCAGTTGCTGTCCTAAGTAGAGTTGTGTCAGAGAGTCCTGTTGTCCATAGCGCAAGGCATTGCGATAGGCGGCAATGGCGCGCTGGGTGTAGTTGATGCGGCGATAGCAGTCTGCCAGTTTCAGAGCTCTCTGGCCGCGCAGCTTCCGTTCCTTGGTAGGGGTTTGGGCATACGCCTTCCGGTATTGTGCTGCAGCGTCGAAATATTCGCCGAGAGCATAATACTTATCACCTTTCTTCATTGCATGGTCGGCACTGCATCCTAAGAGGATAATACAAACCATGAGCATCACTGTTACTTTGCGCATACAATAAATAAACGGACACCCTCCCCGTTTTATTGTTTACATCCGGCAGAAAGAAAAAATCCAGACTGGCTATCTGTTCGTCGTACACAAAAAGTACGGTCTCAGCATAGCCAGTCTGGTCAGTATATACCTTTTTAATTAAGATTGGATTTTTTATACCAAGTGCTCGATGAGGTCGGCACGTTCGCCTGGGAGCATGTCGATAACAGGAATCTCAATCATGGTGTAGCAACCAGGCTGCTGACGCATAGAGGCGCGAGCTACATTGACTAATACCTGAGCCGTCAGAGCGGGGTTGTTGATGCTCATATTGAACTCGAAGCGCTGGTTCTGCGTCTTACCACTGACACCCTTGCGAACGAGGTTGACTCCATGACCCATGTCGCGGACAGCGTCCACTGACTCGACGGCAAAGACGTGCGTCTCGTCGTTAGCGAAGTATGGGTCGGCCTTGATGGCTGCAGTGACATCTTCTAACTTGGCACCATCCTCCAGTTCAACATATACCATACGACGGTGAATACCCTCACCGAGGGGAATCGTCATAGAAAGGGCATTCTTTACTCCAGCCTTCGAGCGTACGCAAACCGAGTGGCCCATCGACATACCGGGACCGAAGTTGGTGTAGCTCAGTCCTTTGGGGGCAAGGCTCTGCATCAGGGTGCGGACGATAGAGTCGGAACCTGGGTCCCAGCCTGCAGCAATCACACTCACTGTACCAGTCTGCTTGTTTAGCTCCATCAGTCGCTCACGATAGCCACGGATATTGGTGTGGATATCGAAAGAATCGACGGTGTTGATGCCTAAAGGCAGAATCTGCTTGGCATATTCCTCGCATGAGCGGGTAGGGGTGGCGAGGATGGCAACGTCGACATCCTTCAACTCCTTGATATCCTTCACAACCTCATAGGGAGCCAGCTCAGCGGGCTTGTCATCAGCACCATGGCGGCGCACTACTCCTGCAATCTCGAAATCGGCAGAAGCCTCAAGGGCCTCGATGGTAAATTTGCCGATATTTCCGTATCCAACGACGGCTGCACGAATCTTTTTCATCTTTCTTCTATTTTATTTAGTTGTTTTTACGTCAAAATCGGTTGCAAAATTACACTTTTTTGCTGAAATACGTAACGAAACGGAAGAAAAATTTCAAGAAAAGTAACCTTTTGTAACAAATAGCTTGTATTTGAGCCTTAAATACAATAAATCGTAAGCAAATTACGTTTAAAAGATTGTATTAATACAATTACGTGCGTATGATAGATTATATCAAGGGAGAGTTGACAGAACTGACTCCCGCTTTGGCAACTGTTGAAGCAGCTGGTGTGGGATATGGCCTGAATATCTCGCTGAACACCTATAGTGCTATTCAAGGCAAGAAGGACGTGAAACTCTACGTTTATGAGTCGATTCGCGAAGATGCCTATGTACTTTACGGTTTTGTGAACAAGAAAGAACGCGAGATGTTTGAACTGTTGATTACGGTCAGTGGGGTAGGACCTAATACGGCTCGTATGATGCTTTCGTCGATGAGTGTGCAGGAACTCTGTACAGCCATCTCGACAGGTAACGAACGTCTGGTGAAAGGTATCAAGGGTATTGGTAAGATGACAGCGCAGCGCATCATCGTTGATTTGCGCGACAAGATCGTAGCCCTAGGTATTGCCGACGAAATACCTGCAGGCGGTACGATGGCTGCTCCTATCAATAATGCTGTCCGCGACGAGGCTGTGGCAGCCCTGACGATGTTAGGCTTCGCCCCGGCTCCCACGCAGAAAGTGGTTGTAGCCATTCTGCAGGAACAGCCTGACGCACCAGTGGAGCAAGTGGTTAAATTGGCCTTGAAACAAATCAAGTAGGATTTTGAGAAAGCGGGTTGCCTATATTTTAGCAGTCCTGTTGAGCATCGGCACTTTTGCCATGTCTCCTCAAGACGATAAGACGCAGAAGCAGAAGAATGCTGCTCCTCCGCCTAAGGAGCAACCCATCTTGATGGAAGAAGAGGAAATCCCCGATTCGCTGTTACATCCCCGTTGGAAGGTTAAGAAGACCACTCCCGTCTTTGTCAGAGACTTAGACAGTGCTGCTGTTGACCTGCGCATGCCTGACAATATCAAGCAAGAAGCCGAATACAACGATTCTCTGGGCTACTATCTGGTAGGTTCGAAGATAGGCAGTTCGTATCTGAACACCCCTATCCTGATGACTCCCGAGGAATATCAGGAATGGAGCCGCCAGCGGGAACTGCGCAAGTTCTTCCGTCAGAAGAATGCAGCCAACTTCGCGTCGAAGGGGAAGGAGAAGTTCGACTTCATGGATATGCACTTCGATTTAGGACCGGCAGAGAAGATATTCGGTCCAGGTGGTGTGCGTATCAAGACACAGGGTACGGCAGAGTTGAAACTGGGTGCCAACTTCAAGAGCATTGACAATCCCTCGTTGCCAGAACGCAACAGAAACACCAAGGCTATTGATTTCGATGAGAAAATCAATCTGAACGTAACGGGTAAGGTGGGCGATAAGGTGAACATGAATCTGAATTACAACACCGATGCTACCTTCGACTTCGATACCAAGAACATCAAACTGCGCTATGAGGGCAAAGAAGACGAAATCATCAAACTGGTAGAGGCAGGTAACGTAACATTCCCCACCAATAACTCGTTGGTGAAAGGTGCCTCCAGCCTGTTTGGCTTGCGCACGGATATGCAGTTCGGACGCTTGAAACTGCAAACCGTCTTCTCGCAGAAGAAATCGAAGACCACCAGTGTATCGTCAAAGGGTGGGGTGCAGCTGACGCCATTCGAACTGAACGTTGCCGATTACGAAGAGAATCGTCACTTCTTCCTGGCACAGTATTTCAGGGAGCATTATGATGAGGCGATGCAGCGACTGCCCAATCTGATGACGGGTATCCAGATTACCCGTGTGGAAGTATGGGTGACCAACAAAACGGGAACGACAGCCAATACCCGCAATATCGTAGCCTTTACCGATTTGGCAGAGAGTACCTCTTCGCGTTGGGGGCATGGTTCGAGTGTCTCCGCTCTTCCCAGCAACAATGCCAACGATGAATACAACCAGATGAATACCACCTATTCGGAAGCCCGAAACATGGATCGTACATCAAGTGTTCTCGATGGAATTGACAGATTCACGGGTAGTGTGGACTATGAGAAACTGGCCTCGGCACGCCTCTTGAACAGTTCAGAATATAAGGTGAATGCAGCCATGGGATATATCTCGCTGAAGACCAGTCTGCAGACCGATCAGGTGCTGGCCGTAGCCTATGAGTACACTTATGGCGGACAGACCTATCAGGTGGGTGAGTTTGCCAGCGACAGGACCACTGCCAGTGAGGCACTGTATGTGAAGTCGCTGAAGAACACCAGCAACAATCCACAGCAGAAGAACTGGCGACTGATGATGAAGAACGTCTATTACTTGGCGTCGAATGTTGAGAAGACCAAGTTCCGCCTCGACATCAAGTTCCAAAGCGATACGGCAGGTGTCTATCTGACCTATATACCCGAAGTGAAGGACATTACTCTGTTGCGAGGACTGGGATGCGACCGTTTGGACAATAACAACAGGGCACATCCGAATGGCTATTTCGACTTTGTGGAAGGCTATACCGTCAGCGAGGGCCGTGTGTTCTTCCCTTCGGCAGAACCTTTCGGCAAGACACTCCGCAAATTCTTGGAGAATAATAATGTGCCAGCCGACAAGGTGGCACGCTATACCTTCCAGGAACTCTATGATACTACAAGGACGGCTGCCAAGCAGATGACTGACAAGAACAAGTATCTGTTGATAGGCCAGTTCAAGGGCACCTCTGCCAATGTAATCTCGTTGGGAGCCTATAATGTGCCACAGGGTTCAGTCGTTGTGACGGCAGGCGGTGTCATCCTTACTGAAGGTTCCGACTATAGTGTCGATTATTCGGCTGGCGAGGTGACCATTCTCAATCAGAGCATTATCGATGCCGGCACCAATGTCAGTGTGTCGCTGGAAAGTAATACCGATTATGGTATGCAGCGCAAGACCATGTTAGGACTCAACTGGGAATACGATTTCTCGAAAGACCTGCAAGTGGGCGGTACCTTCCAATATCTTACCGAACAAACGCTGACCTCGAAGGTGACGATGGGTTCGGAACCCCTTCGTAACATGCTGTGGGGTGTGAACATCAACTGGAAACACGAGAGCCAGTGGCTCACCAATATGCTTAATAAACTGCCCTTCCTGCACTGCACCCAGCCTTCGCAGATATCGTTCACGGGTGAGTTTGCCCAGCTGATAGCCGGACAGGCAGGCGGCACTCAGGATAATGCCTCGTATATCGACGACTTTGAGAATGCCAAGAACGGTATCAGTGTGAGCGAACCGAAGTCATGGGTAATGTCGAGTGTGCCGAGCATGTTCAGGGAACAGGTTGATAAGGACTCCGTAACGAGTGGCTTCAATCGTTCGTTGTTGGCATGGTATAATATCGACCCGCTGTTCACATACCGTTCTTCATCGCTGACCCCCAGTCACATTAAGAGCGATTTGGAGCAGTTGTCCAACCACTACGTGAGAGCTGTCTATGTGAGCGAGCTCTATCCCAACCGTCAACAGAGTACCTATAGCGGTGCTACAGCCACACTGCCCGTGCTCAATATGGCTTACTATCCAGATGAGCGAGGTGCCTACAACCTCTCGACGGATGTTGATTTTAATGGTAAGTTGAGGAATCCGCAAGACCGCTGGGGCGGTTTGATGCGTAAACTCGACACCAACGATTTCGAGTCAGCCAACATTGAGTATATCGAGTTCTGGATGATGGATCCCTTTATCTATACATCTCAGCAGCCAGATGCTTCAGAGTATGGTGGTGACCTTTATATTAACCTCGGAGAGGTGAGCGAGGATATCCTGCGCGATGGAAAGAAATTCTATGAGAGCGGTATGCCTGTGGACGGAACTGGCAGTTTTACCAATTCTGCCTGGGGTAAGATTCCCGTACAGCCCACTCAGGTCTATGCCTTTGCCACCTCACCCGGCTCGCGAGCCCAGCAGGATGTGGGTTTCAATGGACTTACCGACGAAGAGGAAAGAGCCAAACCTGCCTATGCAAATTTCCTGAGTGGCGTCAGTGTCAACGACAGTGTGCGTGCCGCTTGGAATGCCGACCCTGCCAACGATAACTATCATTACTTCCGTGGTGCTGACCTGGATGCCAGACAGGCTTCTATCCTCGACCGCTATAAGCGTATCAACATGCCTCAGGGCAACTCGCCTGACAATGACCAGCAGACAGAGGGATTTGATTCCAGTTACAAGACCTTCCCCGATGTGGAGGATATCAATCAGGACTTCACCCTTAACGAATACGAGCGATACTATCAGTACAAGGTCAGCATCCGTCCTGAGGATATGCGACTGGGCTATAATCACATCACCGATGTCCGTGAGGCCAGCGTCTCACTGCGTAATGGTTCGCGCGAAACGGTGAAGTGGTATCAGTTCCGTATTCCCCTCGATCAGTATGACGACAGGGTAGGTACTATCAGCGATTTTACCAGTGTGCGTTTCATGCGTATGTTCCTCACCCAGTTCAAGCGTCCTATCGTATTGCGTTTCGGTTCGCTCGACCTGGTGAGAGGCGAATGGCGTATCTATCAGCAGCCCATCTCGAATGTGGCTGAGAGTGGAAGGTTGGAGGTGAGTGCCGTCAACATTGAGGAGAACAACGATAAACGTCCAGTCAACTATGTGTTGCCTCCTGGTATCAGTCGTGTGACAGACCCGTCACAGCCCCAGCTTGTCGAGGAGAACGAACAGTCGATGAATATGGTGGTTCGCCATCTGGCCCCCGGTGAGTCGAAGGCGGTCTATAAGACCTCCATGCTCGACTTGCGCCGTTATAAGCACCTGCAGATGTTCAACCATGCCAACCACCTGATTGATGACACCAATCTGAAGGATGGCGATCTGGCGTTGTTCATCCGTTTTGGTAATGACTATAAGAACAATTATTACGAATATGTGATTCCCCTCTCGCTTACCCCTGACCGTAACGACTACAATAAATATAAGGTGGAAGACTGTCGTGCCGTATGGCCGGAAGAAAACATGTTGGATATTGACCTCTCGCTGTTTACTTCGCTCAAGAAAGAGCGCAATAAGGCGAAAGCTGTTGGCGGAACGTCGTTCAACCAACTCTATTCCAAGGCCGATCCTAACCGTCCGGACAATACGGTCAGCATTATGGGTAATCCCTCATTGGGTGAAGTGAAAACCATGATGATAGGTGTGCGCAATATCTCCAACGAACAGAAATCCGGTGAGGTATGGGTGGACGAGCTGCGCCTTATGGAAACCAATAGCAAGGGCGGATGGGCCGCCAGTGGCGCACTGAATATGCAATTGTCCGACATTGGTTCGTTCAATATGACGGGAAAGATTATGACGGCAGGCTTCGGTGGACTGGAGGAAGGCATTTTGCAACGGTCGATGGAAGACTATAAGACCTATTCCATTACTGCCAATGTTGATTTGGGTAAATTCTTCCCTGATAAGGCGAAAGTGAGTGCTCCGCTTTACTATTCCGTCACCAAGGAAGAACGTCGCCCGAAGTATAATCCTTTGGACACGGATATGGAACTGAAGGATGCGCTGGATGCCACTGCTAATCAGCACGAACGCGACTCCATCGAGAGTATAGCCGTCACGAAGACCACCAATACCAACTTCTCGTTGTCGAATGTCCGTGTAGGTATCAAGACGAAGAGGCACCCCATGCCTTACGACCCAGCCAACTTCTCCTTTTCCTACAGTCATTCACACCGCTATACCAGTGGAGAGACAACCGTTTATGAGAAGGATGACCAGTGGCGTGGTTCGCTCAACTATAGTTGGAGCCCCGTATTCAAGCCATGGGAACCCTTCAAGAAGAGTAAGAGTAAGTCGAAATGGGCACAGTATCCCAAACAACTTGGGCTGAACTGGTTGCCTCAGAATATCTCGTTCAACACCGAGATGATGCGCTCTTACTATGAACTGCAGGAGCGCGATATGGAAGACTTGGGAGGTCAGAAGCTGCCTGCTACCTTCAATTCGCAGTTCCTTTGGAACCGTGAGTTCTCCATCCGATGGGACTTGACCAAGAATCTGCACTTGAACTTCCAGTCGGCAACCCGTGCGGAGATTAAGGAACCCTATGACGAACGACCTATCAATAAGGATTTGTATCCTGACCGTTATGAGGCTTGGAAGGATTCCGTATGGCATAGCATCCGCCACTTTGGCGACCCCTTGGACTATCGCCAGCAGTTCACGGCTTCCCTCCAGTTGCCCCTCAACAAACTTCCTATCTTCGACTGGGTAACGGCAGATGCTACCTATAACTCCAGTTACAACTGGCTGCGTGGTACGGAATTAGAGGATGGTACTTCACTGGGTAACACCATCTCAAACAACCGACAGCTGAACATCAACGGCAACTTCAATATGGAAACACTCTATAACCATATTCCATTCCTGAAGAAGGCCAACGAGCGATTCAAGAAGGCGGCTGCGACACCTGCCAGGACCAAGAAGACAACTCAGAAGAACAAGAATGCCAAGCAAACCAAGCAGGAGGAGAAAATACTTCCCAAGAACCAGAATGCCTGGCAAAAGGAGGTGACCCTCTCGGCTGACTCTGCCGTGATTGTCAATCATGGAAAGAAAACGAAGAAACTCAGCGTCATTGCCCGTACGAAGGATGGTAAGAAGTATTCGCTGAAATACAAGGTGCTGGACGAAAACCGCATCCGCATCAAGAACCTGGACACTGTTCAGATTATGTTGAGCGTAGCTCCCAAACCCGCTGCCGAGAAACAGTGGTGGTATAAACCTGCACAGTCGGCAGCACGAGTGCTGATGATGGTGCGCTCTATCGGTATTTCCTATCGTAACCAGTATTCCATGTCTATTCCCGGATTCCTTCCCAATATCGGCGATGCTTTCGGACAGCGCACGGGGAGTGTGATGGCTCCTGGTCTTGGCTTTGCCTTCGGTATGGTGGACGACAGTTATATCCAGAAGGCACACGATAACGGATGGTTGTTCAATATTGACAGTCTTGCTTCACCTGCCACAACCAATCTGACGAGAGACCTGCAGATAAGAGCTACGTTGGAACCTGTTCGCGACCTGAAGATAGACCTAAATGCCAGCCGCACCGAGACGAAGGCGCTCTCTATCCAATATGTGTACCCAGGTATGCCAACCACACAGAGTGGTACTTTCACAATGACCACCATCTCGCTAAAATCGGCCTTGGAGGGAATCGGTGATGCCAACAATGGTTTCCACTCTGCTTCCTTCGAGCGGTTCTGTAATATGCTGACAACCTTCCAACAACGGGCTGAGGCTCACTATGGCAGGGCTGTTGACCCCTATAGTGCCAGTGTGATGATTCCTGCCTTCCTCTCAGCCTACACCAGCAGCGGAGGGTCGAGTCTCAGTTTCTTCCCAGCTTTGACGCGCCTGTTGCCTAACTGGACTGTTCGCTATACGGGCCTCTCGCGACTGCCTTGGTTCCGTGATACGTTTAAGAGTGTCACCCTCAACCATGCCTATAAGAGTATTTATGCTGTAGGCAGCTATACCTCTGCTGCTGGCAATACCTCGCCACTTGGATTCAACGTACCGACAGTCAGTCTGAATGAATCGTTCTCTCCCTTGCTGGGTATAGACGTCACTTTCCAGAACAATCTAACTGCCAAGGTGGAATATCGGACAACACGCGTGCTCAACCTCTCGATGACGAGTATTCAGATTAACGAAAGCCGTTCAAACGACTGGGTTGTGGGACTGGCCTATAAGATTAGCGATTTTAATATCTTTGGAACAAAGGGCAACAGAAAGGTCAAGAAGGCCCAGCGTGGCAGCAGACGGAATGCCAATAACGACCAACAGACGACGTCAAGAGCCCCCAGGACTGGTGTCAATCACGACTTGAACCTCCGATTGGACTTCTCGTTGCGCAAACAGGCTGCCATTACTCGCGACATTGCCTCCATGACCAGTGCTGCCAGCAGTGGTAATACTGCCCTTAAGATATCGTTTATGGCCGACTATACATTGTCGCGTCTGCTGACGCTGAGTGCCTATTACGATCGTCAGACAAACACCCCGCTGCTATCGTCCAGCAGCTATCCTACCACCACTCACGACTTTGGCTTGTCAATGAAATTCAGTCTGACGAGATAAAAAAATAAATGAATTTATTTTGTTCTTTTCTTACTTATTAGTAACTTTGTGCCCAAATACTATTATAATAAGGTGGAATTACTGAATCACATCAAATATCCCGACGATTTGCGCAAGCTATCAGTCGACCAACTTCCAGAGCTATGTCAGGAACTTCGCGAGGACATCGTGAAGGAACTGTCTGTCAATCCCGGACATTTGGCATCCAGTCTTGGTGTCGTAGAACTGACTGTGGCACTGCACTATGTTTTTGACACACCGGAAGACCGCATTGTCTGGGATGTAGGCCATCAGGCCTATGGGCATAAGATACTGACAGGACGAAGAGAACAGTTCTGCACCAATCGTAAGTTAGGAGGCATCCGCCCCTTCCCGTCTCCCTATGAAAGTGAATACGATACGTTTGCCTGCGGACACGCCAGCAACTCTATTTCTGCCGCCCTGGGTATGGCAGTAGCAGCCAAGAAGACCGGCAAGGAGCATCGGCACATCGTAGCCGTCATTGGTGATGGTGCCTTGAGCGGCGGACTGGCTTTCGAGGGACTTAATAACGTTTCGTCGTCTCCTAATGACATGTTGATAGTGCTCAACGACAATAACATGTCGATTGACCGTTCGGTGGGTGGAATGAAACAGTATCTGTTAGAACTGAACACGAACAAGACCTATAATGCTGTCAAGTTCAAGACCACCCAATGGCTGTACAGCAAGGGACTGATGACTGACGACAGGAAGAAAGGCATCCAGCGTCTCTCCAATGCCATCAAGAGTGCCATTGCCCATCAGAAGAATATCTTCGACGGTATGGACATCCGCTATTTCGGACCGTTTGACGGGCATGATATCAAGGAACTGGTTCGCATCCTCAGTCAAATCAAGGACATGAAAGGACCTAAGCTGTTGCATCTTCATACAAAGAAGGGACACGGCTATGCGCCTGCGGAGAAAGACGTTACCACATGGCATGCACCAGGTAAGTTCGACCCGGAGACAGGTGAGCGTCTGGTGGACAAGGATCCCAATAAACCTCAGAAATACCAGGATGTTTTTGGACATACCCTTTTGGAACTGGCACAGCAGAATCCTAAGATAGTAGGTGTAACCCCTGCCATGCCTTCCGGTTGTTCCATGAATATCATGATGAAGGAAATGCCCGAAAGAACTTTCGACGTAGGTATAGCCGAAGGACATGCAGTGACCTTCTCTGGTGGTATGGCGAAAGACGGCTTGATTCCTTTCTGCAATATCTATAGTGCCTTTTCACAGAGAGCTTTCGATAATATTATCCATGATGTGGCGTTGCTGAAGTTACATGTCGTGTTCTGCTTCGACCGAGCTGGTATCGTTGGCGAAGACGGTCCGACCCATCATGGCGCCTTCGATTTGGCAGCTCTGCGACCTATCCCCAATCTGATTATTTCCTCCCCGATGGACGAACATGAGTTGCGACGTCTAATGTACACCGCACAGTTGCCTGACAAGGGTCCTTTCGTCATTCGTTATCCTCGCGGAGGCGGTGTCTTGCGTGACTGGCGCTGTCCTCTTGAGGAGATTCAGGTGGGAACGGGCAGGAAAATGCGAGACGGCGAAGATGTGGCAGTCCTGTCCATCGGTCCTATTGGCAATAATGTCACTGAGGCCATTCAAGGCACCAAGGCAGCACATTACGATATGCGATTCTTGAAGCCTATTGACGAAACCATTCTGGAAGAAGTAGGTCAGAAATACAAGCATATCATCACCGTTGAGAATGGTGTCAAGATTGGCGGACTGGGTTCTGCCGTCCTGGAATGGATGAACGATCATGGTTACACGCCTCGTGTTACTCGACTGGGAATGCCCGACAATCAGTTTGTTGAGCATGGCACGGTTGAGCAGTTACAGCATATCGTAGGATTAGATGCCGAAAGCATCAGAAAAGCCATAGAATCATGAAAATAGTTATTGCCGGTGCAGGTGCCGTTGGAACTCATCTGTCGAAACTGCTCTCGCGCGACCATCAAGACTGTGTCCTGATTGATGCGGATGCCTCACGTTTGGCAGGCCTTGACGGACGATACGATATCATGACCATACAGGGCTCGCCTACCAGTATCAAGATATTGGAAGATGCAGGAACGGGTACGGCAGATCTGTTTGTCGGTGTGACGCCCGATGAGAGCAAGAATATGAATGCCTGCAGTATCGCTCATGCCTTAGGTGCCAAGAAGACCGTTGCCCGTATTGACAATTACGAGTATCTGGCTCCTCATCTGAAACCTTTCTTCGAGAAGATGGGTATTAACTCGCTCATCTATCCTGAGGTGTTGGCAGCCATTGACATCACCAATGGTCTGAAGATGTCGTGGGTTCGTCAGCGCTGGGATGTGCACGACGGTGCTCTGGTGATGCTGGGCATCAAGTTGCGTAATACCTGTGAGATTCTGAACGAACCGTTGAAGAACCTCTGCGGACCCGACGACCCTTACCATATTGTGGCTATTAAGCGCAATGGCGAGACACTGATTCCTGGTGGTAATGACAAGTTGTGTGTCAACGACCTTGCTTATTTCATGACTACCAGTGAGTATATTCCCTATATCCGGAAGATTTCGGGCAAGGAGCATTATGCCGATGTCAAGAACGTCATCATCATGGGTGGTGGCAAAACGGCTGTCCGTGTTGGATTGACGCTGCCGGATTATATGGATCTGAAGATTATCGAGAAGAGCGAGCGCCGTTGCGAACAGTTGAACGAGTTGCTATGCGATACTGATACGATGATTATTCATGGCGATGCCCGTGACCTGGGCTTGCTGCAGGAAGAAGGCATTGAGAACACACAGGCCTTTGTGGCGCTGACGGGTAATGCCGAAACCAACATCTTGGCTTGTCTGACAGCCAAGCGACTTGGAGTCAGGAAGACCGTTGCTATGGTGGAAAACCTTGACTATGTCGAAATGGCAGAGAGCTTGGATATCGGTACGATTATCAATAAGAAGACGGTGGCAGCCAGTCATATCTATCAGATGATGTTGGACGCAGATGTCAGCAATGTCCGTTCGCTGATGATGGTCGATTCCGATGTCGCTGAGTTCGTGGCGGCAGAGGGCTCTAAAGTTACTAAGAAACCCGTTAAGGATCTCGGTCTGCCTTTTGGTGTTACCATCGGTGGACTGGTTCGCAATAATGAAGGTATTCTGGTCAATGGTAACACACAGATACTTCCTGGCGATTCCGTCATGGTGTTCTGTCACGAACAGAATCTGAAGAAGATTGAAAAGTACTTCAAGTCGAACACCTTATGGTAAACTTCCCCCTGATATATAAGATTATCGGTTCTTTGCTCCTGTTGCTGGGATCATTGCTCACCTTATGTACTTGTATATCTTTCTATTATCTGGAAGACGACATGATGGCATTCCTGCTATCGACGCTCATCACGTTCAGCTGTGGATTCATTCTCAAGTTCTTTGGGCGCAATGCCTCGAATAATCTGAGTCGTCGTGACGCTTATCTTCTGGTGACACTGACTTGGACGATATTCAGTCTGTTTGGTATGGCCCCTTTCTTGATAGGAGGTTATATCGACAATGTCACTGATGCGTTCTTTGAGACCATGTCGGGCTTCTCGACGACAGGTGCCACGATTATCGACGATGTGGAATGGATGCCCCATGCCATTTTGTACTGGCGAACACAGACACAATGGATTGGTGCTCTCGGAATAGTGTTCTTCACCATTGCCATTCTGCCGTCTATGGTAGGCAGTGGCAGTGTGAAAATCTTCGCAGCAGAGGCTACAGGTCCTATCCGTTCGAAGATGCACCCTCGACTTTCCACCACGGCTAAATGGATTTGGTCCGTTTACTCAGCATTGACCATTGCCTGCATCATTTCTTTCTATATCGCAGGTATGGGATTGTTCGACAGTATCAACTATGCTATGACTACAACGGCAACCGGTGGATTCTCGCCTCATAACGACTCGGCGGCTTTCTTCCAGTCTCCTACGATAGAGTACATTGCTATCTTGTTCCAGTTCCTGGCAGGTATCAATTTCACCATGCTCTATTTCGCATTGTTCCGCTTTAAGATAGCCAGTCTGTTCAAGAACTCGGAGTTTAAGATGTACATCTTCATCATCACGGCTGCTACCATCTGGATTATGTATCTGCTGATGACGTACAACGGCTATGGTTTCGAGCGAGCCCTCCGTTCCTCGCTATTCCAAGTTGTGTCGTTTATAACTACAACAGGCCTGTTTAACGACGATGCAGCATTATGGCCACACATCACGTGGGTCATCCTGGGTTGTCTGATGTTCTTGGGCGCCTGTGCCGGTTCAACTACAGGTGGTTTCAAGTGTATCCGTGGTGTGATGATTATAAAGGTGTTGCGCAACGAGTTCCATAAGTTGTTGCATCCGAATGCCGTGCTTCCAGTGAAGATCAACGGACAGCCTGTTCCCCAGCAGAAGCTGAACTCACTGTTGGCATTCTTTGCCATTTTTACCTTGATGGTGCTGTTGTCGGCCACCATCATGATAGTGGCAGGTATCGATAATACCAATTCCATCACGATAGCCTTGAGTTGTATCAGCAACGTAGGCCCTTCACTCGGCACGCAGATAGGTCCTGAGATGTCATGGAGCCAGTTGCCCGACTTCGTCAAGTGGGTTTGTTCCTTCTTGATGTTGGTTGGTCGTCTGGAGATTATGAGCGTCTTGGTGCTGTTCACCCGAGGTTTCTGGAAAGACAATTAAAACCATTTTTATAGCATATATGAACTACTTCAAATTTCAACCTCTTTTGAAACAAACACTATGGGGAGGTGACAAGATTATCCCCTTTAAGCATCTCTCTACCGTCATGGAGAATGTTGGTGAGAGTTGGGAAATCTCTGGTGTGAAGGATAACGAAACGATTGCCGCAGGCGACGGACGCTCACTCAACCAATTGGTACGCGACATGAAGGGTCGGTTGGTAGGCGAGGCCAACTATCAGCGCTTCGGCGATGAGTTTCCTTTGCTTATCAAGTTTATTGATGCCCGTCAGGATTTGAGCATACAGGTGCATCCGACTGACGAGATAGCCCACCGACAGGGTAGGGAACGGGGTAAGACGGAGATGTGGTATGTCATGGACAGTGAGCCTGATGCCAAACTCTATAACGGATTAAAACTTCAGATTACCCCTGAGCAGTATAAGCAGATGGTGGCGGATGACACCATCTGCGATGCCTTGGCGCAATACAGTGTGAAGGAGGGCGACTGTTTCTTCATTCCTGCAGGCCGCATTCATGCCATCGGTGCCGGTTGTTTCCTTGTTGAAATCCAACAGACTTCCGATGTCACTTATCGTATCTACGATTTCAAGCGTAAGGATAAGGATGGCAATTATCGCCAGTTGCATACGCAGGAGGCTTCCGAGAGCATCAACTATACGGTTCTTGACGATTACCGTACCCATTATCAGCCTCAGACGAACGAGAGTCAGCTGTTGGTGGAATGTCCTTACTTCAATACGGCTGTTTATGACCTGACTGAAGCCATGACGATAGATTACAGTGAGCTCGATTCCTTTGTGATTCTTATCGGCATGAAAGGGGAGGGCACTCTGACGATTGACGGGGAGACGGTGGCTTTCAGTGCTGGTGAAACCATACTGGTTCCTGCCTCTGCTCAGGAGGTGAGAACTGAGGGAACGATTAAGTTTCTGGAGACTTATGTTCTGTCGTAAGATAGCGCTCTATGTCAGCCTGTGTTCTGCGGAACTGCTCTGACTGCATATAGCCGCTGTTCTTCTTCAACATCTGCCGAATGTCCTGTAATGAGTGTTCATAGCAGGATATTTCGTTTTTGCGCTGAGTGTGGTGGCGTGCCGTCCGTGTTATCTCGTCCTGACGTTCCAGACGGAGCCGGTTGCACACCTTAGTTAATATAGGCACTACCACATTGTCGAACAGGGAGTGCCCCTGCACATAGAGATAGGTGGTCTGTGGCGTAACACCTAGTTCCTTGATGTCGGCTTTCGTCTGCAGGTATATTTCCTTGTTGTTCGGAAATTCTGCCTGCAATTGTCTGACCTTCTTGTTCACCTTCTGGCGCAGATGGTCGATAGAGTACTGTGGGTCGAAGACGTTGAAACCTCCCGGATCAATGACGCGGGCCATATCGGTGAGCGAGAATCTGTTGTGGTTGCCAGTGCGGTAGGCCCATACCGACCACACGAACAGAGGGAAGATAGCCTCGCTGTACTGGGTGAGATAGTCGTAGAAGTCGAAGATGCGATGGTCGTTCAGCGTGACAGCCACACAGACGTCGTGCAGCGAGGGAGCATAACATTGCATATTCTCAATGGCATAGGCATAGGTGTGGAATACGTATGGACTGCCAACCACTTTCTTGGATTGAGGTGTCGCCCCTTGCAGCAGATAGTCGTAATCAGCATCCACGCAGGCTATCATGTCTTCACCTATTCTGCCTTCTATGAAGTTCATGAGCACCGACTTCTTGCCGCGTTCCAGTTTCTGGTGCGAGGGCAGCATCACTTCGAAATAGCGTTTTTCGTTCTCAAAACGGCTGAGCACCGTACGCCAATAATAGATGTCGTCGTAACTCTCAACATAAGCTACGATGCGTCGTCTTGCTTTTTTCGAGGTCATTTGGTTAGCCGCCTCGAAATAACGACTATTAAGATTGTCTTTCAGTCTGCCGGGCATAACGGTCAATTGTCAGTTAGACAGTAATGTCAGAGACTTCCGTCACCTTGTCCATCCATCCGCTCATGATGACGGCAGGTGAATGGGTGGTCAGTATGATTTGTACGTTAGGATTGAGTTCAAGTATCAGTTCAATCAGTCGCTTCTGCCATTCAATGTGCAGCGACACTTCCGGCTCGTCCATGAAGAGCACGTAGTTCTGATGGTCTTCCACCAGTACGGTGAGCAGGATGACGAGCATCTGTTTCTCACCGCTTGACAACTTGTAGGGCAACAGTGTCTCACCTATCTGCGAGAAGCGGATTTCGTTCTCCGTGCGAACAATTTTCTTTCCAGTCTCTTCGAACAAGTCGTCCACGATGTCCTGGAAACGCTTCTTGGGTTCCGACAGATGCTGGGCAGCGTCGGTATTGCCCTGTTGCAGTTCGGCAATGATGCGATTGCCGATGTTCACCTGATAGTCGAGATACTTGCGCTGCAGGTTGTAAAGTTGCAGGTCGAGCAGCGAACCGCCGCCCATCCCGGCAAGGGCCGACAAAGTCTCGCGCATCACGGCATCGCCTTCCGACAGCGTCTGCGAGATGTTGCTATCCAGCGAGCGGATGATGTCGAAGCGGATATGGGTGGCGTCGCCGGGGTTTAAGATGAGGCGCACTCCCTTCAGCATGTGGTTTTGGATGTCGCCGTTGCCATTGATGCTCCTGACCACCTTGTTGAGAATGGTAGATTTGCCCACGCCGTTGATACCACTGAGCACATTCACTTTCGGGTCGAGGTCCCACACAATGTGTTTCCTGCCGCCCCAAAGAGAGTCAATCTCTATCTGCTTGATATATTCCGCGTACTTTGCCATGTGTTGATAATATGGGTTATAAAGGTGACCGCTGAATTAGTAACGGTCACCTTGTTTTTTCGTCCAGAAATCTTCGAGTCTGATTTCGAATATCAGTGTGCTGTATGCAGGAATAGCACCGTTTGCCGATGTGCCGTAACCCAGTTGATAGGGAATCGTCACGCGCCAGTGCTCGCCTCGGTGCATCTGAAGCAGAGCTGTGGCGAAGCCGGGAACCACTGCATTCACAGCAAACTTCCTTGGTACGGCAGTTACGATGTTAAAGGGGTCGATATAGCTCTTGTCGAACTCATAGCCTGTGGTATAAGTCGTCGAAGGCAGTAATGATCCCACATAGTGAATCTGCACCGTATCCGTCAGATAGGGCGTCTCGTCATCCAAGGGCTCGCTGTCCACTAATTTCTCCACCAGAACGTATTCGGTCGATTTGGCAGCCACCTCTTCTTTCAGTGAGTATTTCCTCAGTTTCAGGTCATAGTCACCACTCAGATAGGCAGCCTCGAAGAACTGTTCGTTCTTGTTCTTCCAGTCAGGATACTCTTCCACAGCGTCGCTCTTCTCACTGCACGACGCAAGGGCCAGCAGCGAGAGACCGACGAGTATGTAATGCTTTATGTTCATTATTGCAGTTTCTTAAGAAGACTTGCGATACTTACTTTATCCTCGATAATCGAAGCCAGGTCGCTGATGTTTACGCGCTCCTGCTCCATCGTGTCGCGGAAACGAAGAGTTACCTTGCCGTCCTGCAGCGAGTCGTGGTCAACGGTCACGCAATAAGGTGTACCGATGGCGTCCTGACGGCGATAGCGCTTACCGATGGAGTCCTTCTCGTCATACTGACAATTGAAGTGGAATTTCAGGTCGTTGATGATTTCACGAGCCTTCTCGGGCAGACCGTCCTTCTTTACCAGTGGCATAACAGCGAGCTTGACAGGAGCCAGGGCTGCAGGCAACTTCAGGACAACGCGTGTTTCCCCGTTCTCCAGTTTCTCCTCGCAGAAAGAGTGGCACATGATAGAGAGGAACATACGGTCGACACCGATTGACGTCTCGATGACAAACGGCGTATAGCTCTCGTTGGTCTGTGGGTCGAAGTATTTAATGCTCTTGCCAGAGTATTTCTCATGCTGCGACAGGTCGAAGTTGGTACGTGAGTGAATACCCTCCACCTCCTTGAAACCGAATGGCATCTTAAACTCAATGTCAGTAGCAGCATTGGCATAGTGAGCCAACTTGTCGTGATCGTGGAAACGGTAGTTCTCAGCACCGAAGCCCAGCGCCTGATGCCAAGCCATACGAGTCTGCTTCCATTTGGGGAACCACTCCAGCTCTGTGCCGGGGGCTACGAAGAACTGCATCTCCATCTGTTCGAACTCCCTCATGCGGAAGATGAACTGACGGGCTACAATCTCGTTACGGAAAGCCTTACCAATCTGAGCGATACCGAAAGGAATCTTCATGCGTCCTGTCTTCTGAACGTTCAGATAGTTGACAAAGATACCCTGAGCCGTCTCAGGACGCAGGTAAACCTTCATCGAACCGTCGGCAGAGGCACCCATCTCGGTTGAGAACATCAGGTTGAACTGGCGCACGTCCGTCCAGTTGCGCGTACCGCTTATAGGACAAACAATCTCCTCGTCCAGGATAATCTGCTTCAGTTCCTCCAAGTCTGGTCCCTGCATGGCGGCAGCATAGCGGGCATGCAGAGCGTCGCGCTTCTCCTTGGTCTCCTTCACGCGTTCAGAAGTCTCCATATACTTCTGCTCGTCGAACGAATCGCCAAAGCGCTTGCGAGCCTTCTCCACCTCTTTCTGAATCTTCTCGTCATACTTGGCAATCTGGTCTTCAATCAGTACGTCAGCACGATAGCGCTTCTTCGAGTCGCGGTTGTCAATCAGAGGGTCGTTAAAGGCATCAACGTGTCCACTGGCCTTCCATATCGTGGGGTGCATAAAGATAGCAGAGTCGATGCCCACGATATTCTCGTGCAGCAATACCATCGATTTCCACCAGTATTCCTTAATATTATTCTTTAACTCCACGCCGTTCTGTCCATAGTCATAAACGGCTCCTAATCCATCGTAGATGTCACTTGACGGGAACACGAAACCATATTCCTTGCAGTGGCTTACGATTTTCTTAAATACATCTTCTTGTGCCATAAAAATACTATAATTTCGAAATTATTGCTGCAAAGGTAGTGCAAATCGAGCGAAAAACCAAAGGAAAACACTTTTTTCTTTGTTTTTTCCGAGATGCAGCCTACCTTCGACCGTCAGGTCAAAGTACGAATAAGTGAGCAAAATGCAAAAGGAAAACTTGTTTTTTTCTTTGTTTTTAACCGTAAATCAAAATAAGCCCCTGTCCAATTTGGCTCGAGTCAAATCATGAGTTGACTCGAGTAAACACACGTTTTGACTCGAGACCCCCTATTTTGGTCCCCCCTAGAGAAAATGGTGAAAATCCTTTCTTCGTTTCTTACTTTCGGAGAAAAAAGAAATACTTTCGGAGTAAGCAAAAATACTTTCGGAGTATGATGTGTACTGAATTAACATACCCTTATTGATGAATAAGGTGCCCTTATTGAAGAATAACATGCCTTTATTGCTCCGCCTACAGCTTGTTTTATTCCACTGCCGCCTTCAGTATTTCGCTGAGGGTGGGGTGGATGTGTATCATGTCGCGGAGTTCGGAGAGAGTGGTGTCCTTGCACATCAGTACGCTGACTTCCTGTACGATGTCGGCAGCATGGGCGCCATAGGCATGGCAGCCAATGATGCGCTCCTGCTGGTCAGCAAAGAGTTTCAACATGCCTTCCGTCTCGTTCATGGCCTGTGCTTTTCCGTTGGCTCGCCAGAACGACTTCTTGCAGATGTAATCCACGGCGTCTGCCTTCAGTTGGTCTTCAGAAGGTCCTACGCAGGCTGCCTCGGGTTCTGTGAAGATGGCTGCCGGCATGATGTCGAAGCGGATGCCGTCGGTTTTGCCTAAGATATGATTGACAGCACGGATAGCCTGCATCTCGGCTGCATGAGCCAGCATCTGTTTGCCGTTGACATCACCGATGGCGTAGAGAGTTGCTGCGACAGAGTCACAGCCTACACAACTGAAGTTGTCGTTGGTGGGGATGGTGCCGTTGGGGGCAGGGGTGATGCCTGCGGCAGACAGGTTGAGCCCTTCGGTGTTTGCCTTGCGCCCTGTAGCCATGAGAATCATGTCGGCATCGATGTCCGCCAGTGATTGGACGGCAGTCTTCATCTGGAATTTGATGCCTCGTTTCTCTAGGAGTTTACGCAGGCGTTTGGCAATGTCGCTATCGACCATTGGCAGGCATTCCTTGAGGTATTCGATGACTGTCACCTCGGAACCAAATCGATGGAAGACGCTGGCAAACTCCATGCCGATGACACCTGCCCCGATGATGGCCAAGCGCTTAGGCAGGGTGGGGCATTGCAGCAGTTCGGTGGAGGTGACCAGGCGTGGGTCGTTGATGTCGGGCAGAGGCAGGAGCTTTGCGCTGCTGCCTGTGGCGATGATGATGTTTTTTGCCACGACAGAGTCGCGGCATACGTTGACGGTTTGGGAATCGACGAAGGAGGCGGTGCCGCGCATGAGGGTGATGTTGGGATGAGCAAGGATGCCCTCAACACCTGAACGAAGCAAGGGAACCACCTGGCCCATCCGCTCACGAGCCTCGTCGAACGAGGCTGCATGGACATAGGTCTTGGTGGGAATGCACCCGCGATTAAGGCAGGTGCCTCCCACTTCGTCCTGTTCGATGATGACTACCTGTAGTCCTTGCTTGGCTGCATACTCGGCTGCCCGGTATCCGCCAGGGCCTGCTCCGATGATGATGAGATCTGTGTTCATAATTGACAATTATGATTTGTCTGCTATCATCTGCTGATAGGTGGTGATAGGATGTTTGGCAGCCTGAACATCATCGACACGTCCGATGGGCGTGTTGTGAGGTGCCGATTTCACAAGGTCGGGATTGGTCTTGGCTTCTTCCGCAATCTGACGCATCACACTGATAAAACTGTCAATGGTGTCTTTCGACTCGTTCTCGGTAGGCTCTATCATCAGTGATTCGTGGAAGAGCAGCGGGAAGTAGATGGTGGGTGCATGATAGCCGTAATCGAGCAGACGCTTGGCAACATCCATGGTGGTGACGCCTGTAGATTTGTCCTTCAGTCCGTCGAACACGAATTCATGTTTACACAGTCCGTCGATAGGCAGTTCATAGACATCCTTCAGACACTCCTTGATGTAGTTGGCATTCAGCGTGGCCAATGGTCCTACCTCTTTGATATGCTCTCTGCCCAAAGAGAGGATATAGCTATAGGCGCGCATGACCACGGCAAAGTTGCCACTGGTATAGGGGCTGACGTAAGGGAGGAAAGGCTCCAGTCCCTTGCGGACACCGACAGGACCGCTGCCAGGACCGCCTCCGCCATGAGGTGTCGAGAAAGTCTTGTGCAGGTTGATGTGCATCACGTCGAAGCCCATATCGCCAGGGCGGCAGGCACCCAATAGCGGATTGAGGTTGGCACCGTCGTAGTACATCAGTCCACCACAGTCGTGAATCATCTTGGCAATAGCAGGAATGTCACGTTCGAAGAGACCGAGGGTGTTGGGATTGGTCATCATCATGGCAGCGATGGAAGGACCGTGCTGGGCAATCAGTTCTTGCAGGTCGGGTAGGGAAACCAAACCGTCGGCAGTGGATTTCACCTCCAGTATTTCAAGCCCGCAGACAGCAGCGGAGGCAGGGTTGGTGCCATGAGCCGAATCAGGCACGATGACCTTGGTGCGAGCCTCGTCGCCACGCGACTGGTGATAACCTCGGATGACCATCAGGCCTGTCAGCTCACCATGAGCACCGGCAAAGGGCTTTAAGGTGAAGTCAGCCAGTCCTGTCAGTTCGCAGAGCGATTTCTTGAGCAGCGTGCTGACAGCCTGGGCGCCCCGTGTGGTGTGGGCAGGCTGCAGGGGGTGCAGATTGGCAAACTGAGGCAGGGCTGCCATTTCCTCGTTGATTTTCGGATTGTACTTCATGGTGCAGGAGCCCAATGGATAGAACCCATTGTCAACGCCGAAGTTGTTGGTGGACAGATTGGTGTAGTGACGCACCACTGTTGGTTCGTCGCATTCGGGCAGTTGAGCAGCCTTCTGTCGCTGCATGGCGGCAGGAATATCGTAATTGCCATAGCGGTTCTTGGGCAGTGAATACCCCTTGCGCCCGGGCTTCGAAAGTTCGAAAATGAGATTGCCGTATAGTCTGTTGTTCATAGCAGTGATATCAGTTTGTCGATTTCTTCCTTTGTTCTTTTCTCAGTAACAGCTATCATGAGTTGGTCGTCGGCTATTTTGACGCCTCCGAAGATGCCGTTGGCCTCCAACTTTTGCAGCAGGGCATCGAGGTCGCCGTCATAGCGAACTACAAACTCGTTGAAGAATGGCTGTTGATAGACCAGTGTGAAGTGGCCTGAAGCCAGAAGCCGGTCGCAGAGATAATGAGCTCCGGCATACGACAGTTGGGCAGCTTCGCGCAGTCCTTCCTTGCCCATCAGCGACATGTAGATGGTGACAAAGAGTGCCATCAGACTCTGGTTCGAGCAGATGTTAGAGGTGGCTTTCTGTCTGCGGATATGCTGTTCGCGGGCTTGCAGCGTCAGTACGAAGGCACGCTGTCCCCGATTGTCGCTGGTCATACCCACGATGCGTCCGGGCATCTTACGAATCAGTTTCTCCGTACAGCACATATATCCCACATAAGGACCTCCAAACTGCATTGGAATGCCCAGTGACTGTCCGTCGCCAACGGCAATGTCGGCGCCCCATTCACCAGGTGTCTTCAGTACTGCCAAGTCGGCAGCGATACAATCCATCATGAAAAGTCCTTTCTCCTCATGGACAGCGTCGGCAAAACCCGTGTAATCCTCAACGATGCCATAGTAATTAGGCTGTTGCACGAGTACTCCGGCAACACTGCCTTTGTGTTGGGAGAGTAGGGACTGCAGGTGGGTGAGCGAGGTGATGCCGTCTTCCTGCTGGATCATTTCCAACTGAATGCCGTGGAAGTGGGCATAGGTCTGTATCACTTTCAACGTCTTCGGATCGATGGTCTCGCTGATGAGTACCGTATTCTGTTTCTTGCCAGCAGCAACCGCCATCATAACAGCTTCGGCTGCAGCTGTCGTACCATCGTACATGGAGGCATTTGAGATGTCCATTCCAGTCAGTTCGGCCATCATCGACTGATATTCGAAGATGTAGTGGAGCGTGCCTTGCGATATCTCCGCCTGATAGGGTGTGTAGCTGGTCAGATATTCCGATCGGCTCAGCAAGTTAGGAATAACGGCAGGCATATAGTGGTCATAGACACCGGCACCGCCAAAACATACGAGCTGTTGGTTCTGTGCCCCTAACTGCTCGAACAGTTGGCGCACCTCCAGTTCGCTCATTTGTTCAGGCAGCTGGTATTCACCATGAAAGCGAACGGCATCAGGAACCTCGGCGAAGAGATCGTCGAGGTTCTGCACCCCAACTTTCTCCATCATCGCCTGCAGGTCATCCTGAGTGTGAGGGAAGAATTTATAATTCATTGAACATTGACCATTGAACATTGACCATTGAACATTATTTTTCACAGAAAGCAGCGTAAGCCTTGGCATCCATGAGGTTGTTGAGTTCGCTCATGTCGCTTATCTCCACTTTGATAATCCAGTTGGCATAGGCATCCTGATTAACGAGTTCCGGCTCGTCGTCCAGTTTGTCGTTGACCTCAACGATGGTACCACTGACAGGCGACATGAGATCGCTGGCAGCCTTGACACTTTCGACGGCGCCAAACTCCTCGCCTGCCGTTACTTCGTCGTCAACTTCAGGCAGATCGACATAGACCACATTGCCAAGAGCGTTCTGGGCATAGTCGGTGATGCCGATGTAACCAAAATTACCTTCAACTTTTACATACTCGTGTGACTCGCTGTAATAGAGTCCTTCAATTACTTTTGCCATAATATCTTATTTTAGGTTTGTTATTTATTTTCGGGGGACTATCTTTTGTAGTGCTTGTCGTAGAAACGCTTCTTGCAGACCGTTCCGGGGAATGTCTTCTTGCGTATCTGTATCTCGACGTCAGTGTCGAGGGCAGCATAGGCACTATCGATCAGCGCCATGCATACACTTTTGTCAGTTGATATGGAGTGATAACCGGTAGTTACCTCACCGATGATGTTACCGTCTTTGATGACGGCATAGCCATGACGGGGGATAGCCTTGTCGTGAAGTTCAATGCCAACCAGTTTCTTGGGAGCACCCTCAGCCTTCTGTCTGGCCAGTGCATCTTTACCGATAAATTCTTCCTTGTCGAGTTTGACGAAGATGCCCAATCCCGCCATGATGGGCGTGATGCTTTCCGAGAGCTCGTCGCCATAGAGAGGCAGTCCGACCTCAAAGCGCAGGGTGTCGCGGCAACCGAGTCCGCAAGGCTTTATGTTTGCTGCCATCAGTTGGTCCCAATAAGTGCGGATAGCATTGGGAGCAGCATATATCTCGAAACCGTCTTCGCCAGTGTAACCTGTTCTGGAGACAATGATGTCGTCTATCGTCTTAAAGGTGTAAAAGACTAATTCCTTACAGGGAACTCCCAATACTTGTTCCATCACCTGTTCAGCATCAGGACCTTGTATGGCCAGTTCGCCATATTGGTCGCTTTGGTGGTCCAGGGTGATGTCGAAACCCTTGGATTGTTGCTGAATCCATGCCCAGTCCTTATCAATATTGGCGGCATTGATGACAAGGAAGAACTTGTCGTCAGCCATCTTATATACGAGCAGGTCGTCAACGACGCCACCATCCTCGTAGCACATCATGCCGTAGAGAATTTTTCCGTTTGGAATATTCCTGACGTCATTGGTGAAGACATGGTTGACGTAGCGTTCAGCATCCTTGCCACTCACCAGGACTTCTCCCATGTGGCTCACGTCGAATACGCCGCAGTGCTGACGTACAGCCTGATGTTCGTCGATGATGTTGGTGTACTGTATTGGCATGTCAAAACCGCCAAAGGGAGAAATCAAAGCTCCTAAGGCAACATGCTTGTCGTAGAGACAGGTTTTTTTATTTTCCATAATTATAGGGGTGTTAGGTTTGGCAGGGGGACTAGGGAGAGGTGAGGAGGTCGATGAAATCGGCCTTTAGGAGATTCATGATGATATCATCGATGCGGTCGGGAAGAATACAACTGATGGTTTCGGCTTCTAAGGGTACCCCCTTCAGCTTGTTGAGCAGTCCCTCGTCGAGATTACCAATCAGGAAGTAGTCGCCCATCAGGTTGACACTCTTGATGATGCCATTCTTCAGTTCTATGCGCGCCTCGAAATCGCCCACATTCTCTATTCTCCGTCTCTTGATGATGGTATAGTGGGGATTCTTGCCGTAGATGAACTCTTCGGAGAGGTATTCCTGTTCCATTCGTTCAATTTGCTGGACATCATTTTCCTGAAGCATGTAATCCTCGTCGCAGAGATGGTCGTGAACGAAAGTCATGAACTCCGGCAGTGAGAGGCTGATATGGTTCTTCAAAAAATCCACACGCTGGTGAATGCTCTGAATTCCCTTGGACAACAGTTTCGTGTCGGGTGGTGTAATGGCTCCCGCCATGTTGAGCATATCAGTATCGTAAAGCATGGTTCCATGCACAATGCTACGCCCGGGAATCTTATAGAAAGCATTGCCTGACACCTTCTTGTCGCCAATCATGACATCATTGCGACCAGAGGGTGACGCATCGACTCCCAGTCGTTGCAGGGTGTTAACCACCATATTGATATAACGGTTGAAGGTAAAGCCCACCTGCTCTTCGCTGGTGATATATGAGAACATCACGTTGTTCATATCGGCATACACACAACCGCCTCCGCTCTTGCGGCGATAGGTCTGGATGTTGTGCTTGCGACAGAACTCCAGATTGACCTCGTTCTCAATCAGCTGGTTGCGCCCGAAGATAACGCTCGGTTCTACCTGCCACATGAAGAAGCAGTCGTCTGCTTTCACGTGTTTTGCCACGTATTCTTCCATGGCAAGATAGAATGACAGTCGTCTGACCCGTTTGTCGGGCAGCGTGATGTATAGCATAGGTTTAGTTATTGGCAGTAGGGGCTTTACTTCTTGTCGTAGGCGTGGAGCGGATAGTCTGTCGTGAAGTGCAAACCACGACACTCCTTGCGCTCAAGAGCCCAACGGGTGATGAGATAGCCCACGTTGATCATGTTGCGAAGCTCGCAAATGTCACGGCTCGCTTTGACACGCTTGAAGAGACGCTCCGTCTCCTCATAGAGCATGTCGAGACGATCCCAGGCCCGATGCAGTCGCAGGTCGCTGCGAACGATGCCCACATAGTTGGACATGATGAGGTTGACCTCTTTGATAGATTGGGTAATCAGCACCTTCTCCTCGTTCGTCATTGTCCCCTCGTCGTTCCATTCGGGCACTTCAAGGTTGTAGTCGTATTCGTCAAAATGCTGAAGCGAGTGTTTGGCAGCAGCATCTGCATAGACCACCGCCTCTATGAGTGAGTTAGAGGCCAGACGGTTGCCGCCATGCAGTCCTGTGCAAGAACATTCGCCGAGGGCATAGAGTCTTTCGATGCTCGACTGTCCGTTGAGGTCAACCTTGATACCTCCGCACATATAGTGGGCAGCAGGACGGACGGGGATGTAATCAGTAGTGATATCGATACCCATCGACAGACATTTCTGGTAGATGTTGGGGAAGTGGTGACGGGTTTCTTCGGCAGGCTTGTGCGTCACGTCCAGGCAGACGTGGTCAATGCCGTGAATCTTCATCTCCTTATCAATGGCACGGGCTACGATGTCGCGTGGAGCCAGTGAGAGACGCTCGTCATATTTCTCCATGAATGTTTCGCCAGTAGGCAGTTTCAGGATGCCGCCATAGCCACGCATGGCCTCTGTAATTAAGTAGGCAGGATGCGTCTCTTTGGGATTGTGCAACACGGTGGGGTGGAACTGAACGAACTCCATGTCGGCTACAGTACCCTTGGCACGATAAACCATCGCAATACCGTCGCCAGTGGCAATGACGGGATTCGACGTGGTCAGATAGACAGCGCCACAGCCGCCTGTACACATCACGGTCACCTTGGCCAGATAGGTGTCAACCTTAGGTTTCTTAGGATTCAGGACGTAGGCACCATAGCACTGGATGTGGGGAGAGCGACGGGTCACACGAACACCCAGATGGTGCTGCGTGATAATCTCAACGGCAAAGTGATTCTCCTTGACGTCGATGTTGGGATTGTTACGAACAGCCTCCATCAGTCCGCGCTGAATCTCTGCACCGGTATCGTCGGCATGGTGCAGGATGCGGAACTCAGAGTGTCCGCCTTCGCGGTGCAAATCGAACTGCCCGTCATCCTTCTTGTCGAAATTCACGCCCCAGTTGACCAACTCCTCTATCTGGCTTGGGGCATTGCGTACCACCTGTTCCACCGCTTTGCGGTCGGAGATATAGTCGCCTGCGATAATTGTGTCGGCAATATGCTTGTCGAAAGTATCGAGTTTCAGATTTGTCACACTGGCGACACCGCCCTGGGCGAAAGACGTATTGGCTTCGTCGAGCGATGTCTTGCATATCATACACACCTTGCCCTTGTTAGCGCGGGCTACCTTCAACGCGTAACTCATACCGGCTACACCGGCACCTATCACGAGAAAATCGTATTTATAAACCATAGTAGTAGTAAATATTGCTGCAAAGATAATAAAAAGTTTAGAGTTTAGAGTTTAGAGTTTGAAGTTTTTTGTATCTTTGCACATAAATTTATGAAAAGACTAAGATTTTTACTCCTTTTATTGGTTGCTTCCGTTGGTATGATGGCTCAAACGGAAGAATTGGACACCTGCAGTGTTGACACTGTAGAAGTGGCACTGCCTTGGCCACAGAACGTGCAATACCGGCTGGATTCGCTGATGCAGTCGTCGCTGCTGGAAACCTCAATGGTGGGTATTATCGTTTACGACCTCACAGCCGACTCTATATTATATAAGGTGAACGAGCGACAGGCCATGCGTCCTGCCTCCACCATGAAACTCGTGACAGCCATTACGGCGCTCGACCGCTTGGGCGGTTCGTATCAGTTCCGTACACAACTATACTATACAGGCACTATTGAGAACCATACCTTGAACGGCGATTTGTATTGCGTTGGCGGATTCGATCCTGCGTTCAACAATGACGATATGCGGGCATTTGTGGAGAGCATTCAGCGCATGGGTGTTGACACGATTCGCGGTCGCATCGTTGCCGACAAGTCGATGAAGGATGCCGACTTGCTGGGCGAGGGCTGGTGTTGGGATGATGACAATCCAAAACTGTCGCCTCTGTCGTATGGTCGTGATATAGAGTTCTTGGAACGCTTTGTGCATGAATTGATTGACTGCGACGTGGTGCTCGATGTGCGAATGACAGAAAGTCGTCTGCCCGACGATGCCTTTCCGATTTGTACCCGTTTTCATACGATGGACCAGATTCTTCAGCGTATGATGAAGAAGAGCGATAACTTCTATGCCGAGGCCATGTTCTATCAGTTAGGTGCAGCTACAGGTCATCGTCCTTCCACTGCCAAGCATTCAGCCCAAGTGGTGAAACAACTGATTCAGAAGGTGGGCAATGGCAAGAATCCCTATCGCGTGGCAGATGGCAGCGGACTGTCACTCTATAATTATGTGACACCCGAACTGGAAATGCGCCTGTTGCGCTATGCCTATCGCAATTCCAACATCTATCAGCACCTGTTGCCCTCGTTGCCCATTGCCGGTGTTGACGGGACGTTGAATACCCGTATGAAGGGAACCTTTGCAGAAGAGAATGTCAAGGCCAAGACGGGCACTGTGACTGGCGTCTCCGCTCTTGCGGGTTATTGCACATCAGCTAACGGACACCTGTTGTGCTTCTCTATTATCAATCAAGGTATCATGAAGTCAGATTCAGGGCGCAACTTCCAAAATAAGGTTTGCAATGCCCTTTGTGCTCCATAAGTTATGAATGAGATAAAGGATTTCGTTGAGCAGCTGCTCATGCAGATAGGACTTTCTGCTGAGTTGGCCTCTGTGACTCGTCACGTAGTGTTAGTGATAGGTGCCATCCTGCTGGCGTGGTTTGTGGGATGGCTGTTTAAGTTGCTGATTCCCTGGGTCAATAAACTGACCCGGCGCACTGAAGCCAAATGGGATGATGTAGTATTCAACGAACAAGTGTTCAGGGCTGCCTGCCAGATAGTACCTGCTATTGTGGTGTGGCTGTTTCTGCCGTCGGTATTTGCAGAGTATCCCACAGCCCATATGGTGTTGGCTCGTCTGACAGCCATCTATATCACCGTGATGAGTGTTAGGCTGGTCAGTAAGATGATTGACTCGCTGAAACTTTTGGATAATGGCAGGCGAACAGCCAAGCAACAGTATATGTACACGCTCTGTGGTGTGCTGAAAATCATTATGTTCTTCGTTGCCACTATCATCGTCATTGCCATTATTGTCGATAAAGACCCATCAACCCTGCTGGCAGGACTCGGTGCTGCATCGGCTATCCTGATGTTGGCATTCCAGGATACGATAAAAGGACTGGTGGCTGGTATTCGACTCACTTCAAATGATATGGTTCGTGTAGGCGACCGTATCACCGTGCCCTCTGCAGGTGCCGATGGTATGGTGGAGGAAATCACGCTGACCACTGTCAAGGTGCGCAACTTTGACAACACCATCATCACCGTCACGCCCCATACATTGGTTGACGGCTCTTTCCAGAACTGGAAGGGAATGGCTGAGAATGACGGGCGTAGGGCTATCCGTAAGGTGTTTGTCGATTTCCGCTCGCTGGCACTCGACGAGGAAGGCATTCCCAATCTGACTCGCTATCGTGAACACATGGAGCAATGGTTGAGCCAGCATGAGAAAGTGTTGGCAGATAAACCCATACTGGTTCATCAGCTTGATGCCACTCCCACCGGATTGCCCGTTGAATTGATGTTCTGGGTGAAGGAGCAGGCTGCAATTCCATACGAACACGCTATTTCGGAAATCATGGAATACGCCTATGCCGAATTACCAGTCTTCGGACTGCGCATCTATCAGCAGTTCCCGGAACAATAGGTTTCGAAGGCCTCGCGATAGGCATCGGTGACGCGGATAATCTCGTCGCCGATATAGACGCAAAGGTTACGGTCGACCGTTCTTATCTTGTCCAATCGGACAATGTAGGAACGGTTGATTCGCATAAAGATGTCTGTTGGCAATACGTCCTCCACTGCTTTCATCGTCATGTGTGTGGTCAGGGGGTGTGACTCACCTTCTACGTGAAAGCGTACATAGTCCTTCATGCCCTCAACATAAAGGATGTTGTCAAAGTTTACCTGTCTGAGTTCTCCATCCACCCGGATGAATATCGTCTTCTTGGGCTGAGACTCAGAACTCTCCGCCCTATACTCTAAACCTATCAAGTGTTCTGCTTTCTCGACAGCGGCAATGAACTTATTGTAGCGAATCGGTTTCAGCAGGAAGTCAACGGCATTCACCTCATAGCTCTCGAAGGCATATTCCTTGAAGGCTGTCGTGAAAATAACCTTGACACCCTCGGGTAACATGTGAGAAAGCTCCATGCCGTTGAGGTCGGGCATTTGTATGTCCATAAAGGCCAGATTGACAGGATGGTCTTTCAGCCAGGTGAGCGCCTCTACAGAGTCAGTAAAAGAATGTGCTAACTGAAGTTGGGGCGTTTTGGCAACAAACGACTCTAGCAGTTTGACGGCAAGAGGCTCGTCATCGACGATGATACAGGTAATGAGACTCATAGTTGGATAGTGATTTTTACATGATAGATATTGTCATTGAGCGACTGCTCCCAAGTATAGCGGTTCTTATAGATCAGTTCCAGCCTGCGCTTGGTATTCTCTATGCCGATGCCGGAACCGCTACGGTTCTGGTCGTCCTTGGGATAGTTGGTGTTTTCGCAGACGAATGTCAGCAGATGGTCATCACTCGACATTGAGATGTCAATCTGTGAGTCGCGCCCGCTGCTCACACCATGTTTAAAGGCATTCTCAATGAGTGAGATGAAGAGTAGGGGGGCGATGTCTAATTGATAATTGGCAATTGACAATTGACAGTTGACAGTTGTTTTTTCGTTGCAGCGCAACTTCATGAGGTCGATGTAGTTCTGCATAAACTCTACCTCGCCCTTCAGTGGCACTGTCTCATGGCGCGTTTCGTACATGGCATAGCGCAACAGGTCGCTCAGTTGTGCAATGGAGTCCTGTGCTTGGTCGGCATCTATCTGCACCAGCGACGAGATGTTGTTGAGCGTATTGAATAAGAAATGAGGGTTCAGCTGGTTCTTTAACCATTCCAGTTCTGCCTCCGTATGTTTCTGCTTCTCTTCTGCCAGTTGTCGCTTGATTTCCTTTGTTCTCACCGAGTGGTGAACCAAGAGTGCCAGTCCTGCCAATGCCACATACACGAAAAGGAAGAAAGCAGTAGAAGCATAGTAGCCTATAAGTGTAGCTTTCTTGAAGTTCTCGTTAGGCTGCATATCCATGATTGCCTGTGGGTCAACAGAGAAGTAGTGCCAGGCAATGCCTGCCAGAAACATGATGTTGACAAAGAAAAACAGCCAGCGTTTGCCACGATAGTAGCAGAGCGGTATCAGCAGACAGAAATTGACGAAGTACACGCCTGCAGGCAATGCTGTAATCCGCATTGAATAAGCCATTGCCTTGCAGGTGTCCGTCCAGTTGTTGGTACTGACGAAAGTAGTGATGGCAGGTACCAGCATCAGTACCAGCCACACTACTATTTGTATGCCAAACAGTTCGAGATCCCGTTTTGTGATTCTAATCTTCATCGCCTACAAAATTACAAAAAAGATTTTAATTATCACTCTTCACTCCTCACTTTTCACTTTTGATGTTTCACATCGAACCTGCTCACGCTCGGCATAGCTGATGCAAGCATCGCTCTGCTCTCGCTTAATCGCAGCTTTCACTTTTTACTCCTCACTCCTACTGCTGTCCCATCTGTGCATTGTTGATAGTCTCGCCCTGGCTCTGCTGTTCGATGTAGTCGTTCTCAACACGACTCTGGTGCTGGCGGAATTGCTTCTTCGTGTTTCCGAAGTTGTAGGCAATGCTGATGGAGAAACTCTGCAGTGGCACTTTCACCTGCATGTGGTTGGTGAAGTCCTTGCCGTGTGTGTAACTTTCAATATTCAGTTTGCCACCGTTTCCAATCGGTGTCATGGCCGAAAGGGTAAGTGTCAGCTTGTCGTTGAAGAGTGTTTTCGAAATGTTGGCTGTCAACAGATTGAAACCAGTGCTCCATCCCTGCAGATTGTAACGCTTGGTAGAGGTAATCAGATAAGCACCCAGCTTGAAGTCGGCAGGCAGTGTCTGCTGAAGTCCTAACATGGCGTTGGCATGCCATCCGCTGTTCTTCAGGTCGAGCGCTTCAGAACGCATGTCGCTATAGTCAACACCACCGTTGAGGAACAGACGGGTGTTCTTGTGAAGCATCCATTGGATATAGGCGTTGAAGCTGGTTACATGGTTCTTTGCTGTATTGTCGTAAGTGGTATTCAGCAGGTTGTCACTGTCATAGAACGAGAACTGCTCGATGGCATTATCAGTAAAGCTGTGGCGCAGATTGAGGTTCAGCATCAACTTTGAAGTGAAAGAGTTGAACACCAGTCCGAGGCTATGAATCTTCTCTGTCTCCAAATCGGGATTACCATAAGTCAATGCCGTAGGATTAGAACGGTCAACGTATGGGTTCAGGTAAGTGATACCAGGACGTGAGATACGCATATTATAGGTCAGTCCGATGTTGGTGGTAGGAGCAAAGTTGTAAGAGAGGCTGGCCGATGGCACCAGATTACCGTAGTTAGTCTTGAAGTCCTCGCCATTGCCCAGTTCATAGTTTACCTTCTGCCAAGTCTGTTCGTAGCGAACACCAGCCTTCATGCCCCATTTGCCAAATTTGCTGACGAATTCGGCATAGCTGGCCAAAATGCTGTTGTTATACTTATACTCCGAACTGAGGTTTGGTGCATAGACGTCTTCCAGATAGTATTTTGCATCTGATGTGGCCTTGCGGTGACTGAACTTCAGGCCGGCATTCAGTGTAATGGCACTGCTCAGCGGAGTGGTGTAGTCGGCCTGGAAGATATGGTCGGTGGTGCGCTCCTTGTTCTTAGAGAAGCGGTCGGTCAGATCCATCCCCATGTAATCGCTCGACAGGAGATCGAACTTGCTGTCGGTTTCATTGTTTGTCGGGGCATAGGTCAGCTGATAAGTCAGTGTCAGACTGCTGGTACGGGCTGCATTCAAGAAACGCTGGTAGTCCAGGCTTCCGTTGAACGATGTGCGCCCCATCTTCGTGTCAGTCGTTGTGCCGTATGAATAACCGTTGCCATACATAGTTCCACCCATGAGGGTTTTTGAGTAACCGTTGTTCTTCATATTAAATGAGGTGATACCGGCAGTGAAGCCTAAAGTGCTCATCGAGTCTATTTCATAGCTCAAGCTGAGATTACCCATTCCGAATGGTGTCTTAGGCTTTGAGCTGGATTCTGTTTCCATCATGGAAGTTACGGCTCCCAACTGCTCGCGCTCCATCGTGGTTGTTGTCTCACCGGGATTGGAATGATTGTACATGGCGTTAGCACTGAATGTCAACTTGCCTTTCTGACCACTGACGAAAGCACTGCCGCCCCAGCTCTTGTTACCAGCCTGTACGCGTACATTACCATTGTAGCCGTCCATACTTCCACCACCCATGGCAGCGGCAGCCTCCTTGTTCATCACGATGTTCAGCACACCGGCACCGCCTTCAGCATCATATTTGGCACCAGGATTGGTTACCACCTCGATGCTCTTCACCATAGCAGCAGGCATAGCCTTGAATACCTGACTCGGAGCCGATGACATCATCATGTTGGGCTTGCCGTCAACATACACCTTGAACGAACTGGAACCGTTGACGGAAATGTTGTCCTCACCGTCCACAGTTACCATAGGCACTTTTCGCAGCATATCCAATACGGTAGATGCCTTTGAGTCGTTGTCCTCCTGTACATTATATGACATCTTATCAACCTCCATTTTCACCAAAGGCTTTTGGGCGATAATCTCCACACCCTTCAGCATCGTGGCATCCTCGCTGATGAGGATAGTACCGAGGTCAATCTTCTGTTCCTTGCCTAACGTGATTTGGCGAACGACGTCGCGCTTGCCAACACTGCTCAGCTGCACAATGTGCTTACCACTACCGCTTACCTCTTGACGGAAGCGTCCGTCAAGGTCGGTCAGTCCCATAGCTACAGGATTCTTCTGCTTGCCAGCCTTAAAGATGCGGACAGTAGCGTATGGCTCTGCCTCCTGAAGGGTAGAGTCAACGAGTACACCTGTAATAACAGTTTTCTGAGCCATTGCCAGTGTAGCAATGATGCTCAACACGATGGTGAAAATAGTCTTTCTCATAATTTTATGCATTTAAATTTCTTTTTCTGCTGCAAAGGTAAGTAGAAACCCCACATCAGCCAACTCACTTTCGACGAAACCACCCCTGTTTTTCGACGAAAATGCCGTGTTAGAGAAATTAGGCGACACCAAGTTTGATGCAGTCTGCGACTGCTCGAAACTGAAGCGTGCCGTTCCTGGCTATCAGGCTACAGTACGCTTTGAAGAGGGTGTCCGCCGATGTGTCGATTATATCCTTGCCCATCCAGAACTTCAGCAGGAGGATCAGGAGTTCGATGCATGGTGCGATCGTGTGATTGAGGCACTCGAGGCTGCTAAGGCTAAGATTTAGGGAACGTTTCGTTGAGTACTTGCTCGACAATCTTTGGGAAATACTGCATTTCCAATTGGTGCTCTTTCTCTGCGATATCCTCAGCGGTATCGTTTGGGGAAAGGGCAACTTTATATTGGGCAATCATTTCGCCGGAGTCGCAGACGGGAGTGACATAGTGTACAGTCATGCCTGTTTCCGTTTCACCGGCAGCCTTCACGGCTTCATGCACATGATGACCCCACATTCCTTTGCCACCAAATTTGGGCAGCAGGGCAGGGTGGATGTTGATGATACGTCGCGGATAGGACTCTATCAGGAAATTGGGGATGAGAGGTAGAAAACCTGCAAGCACAATGAATTGGATGCCATGTTGCTGTAACAGAGGCATCATCACCTCCTTGTCGTTCAGTTCGGGCTTAGGTGTTATAGCCGTGGGCACTCCCAACCGCTCTGCCTTTGTTAGTGCAAGGGCATCGGGTTTGTTGCTGACTACCAAAGCACAATGATAACGCTCTGATGAGGCGAAATACCGAATAAGGTTCTCACAATTAGTGCCGCTTCCCGACACGAAAATGGCGAAGTTAATCTTTTCCATACTATCTGTTTAGTTCTTCTAAAAGTAATTCTACGAGACGGGGCACTCCATATTGGTCGATGTCAGCCTCCTCTATCCAAAAGTAATCGTCGGGTAGGGCAGGCTTCTCGTTGGGCTCCCATAAATAAAAGTCGGCAAAGAGAATGCGGTGCGTCAGTACATGTTTTACGTTGTGGCGCAACAAAACAGCACCATCAGGAATGTTGTCCGTCAGCAACGGCTCATAAAGCCCTTGCCAAATGTCACCTGCCCGACGGCGATGAATGGCAGTCTTGCCTTTATACCTTATATATATATAAATAAGACGTCGTTCTTTTATTGTCAGTTTCTTGAGTTTTACGGGCAGCTGGTTTACGCTATTCTCCCGAAAGGCAGTACATGTCTCCAGAAGAGGGCAGGACGGGCACAACGGACAGGAAGGTGTGCATTGAATAGCCCCAAAGTCCATCACTGCTTGGTTGAAGGCACTTGCATCCTGCTTGGGCAACAGACTTTGTGCCAATGCCGCAAACTCTTTTTTACCCTCTGTTGTGTTGATAGGAGTCTTTATGCCATAATGGCGTGCTAATACGCGATAGACATTTCCGTCCACCACAGCAGCAGGCAGACCAAAAGCTATTGAGCCGATGGCTGCAGCCGTATAATCGCCTACACCTTTTAGGCTTTTAATGCCTTGGAGCGTTTTGGGGAATCCGCCCATCTCGACGATTTGCTTTGCTGCATAGTGCAGATTGCGAGCACGACTATAATAGCCTAATCCCTGCCAGGCACGCAAGACTTCATCTTCAGAAGCCTGTGCCAGTGCTTCAACAGAAGGCCAGCGTTTCATGAACTGTTTCCAATATGGCATTCCTTGTTCAATACGAGTCTGCTGCAATATGATTTCCGACAACCATATCGCATACGGATCACGTGTCTCCCGCCATGGAAGTATCCGTCCGTTTTCCTTGAACCATTGCATTATTGTAGCAGTGAAACTCATTCAGGATGCAAAGGTATGAATTTTTTTTCGTATCTTTGCACCCGAAATGATGAAAAAGATATGTGATTTTATTTCCCGTTGGATGGGAGCATTGGTCTTGGTGCTGGCAATTTTGGCATTGCTGGTGCCTGCCCCGTTCGCTTCAGTAGGGACTTGGGTTATCAATCCAATGTTGGGATTGATTATGTTTGGAATGGGTTTGACGCTGAATCCTAAAGACTTCCGTATAGTGTTCACTCGGCCGAAAGATGTGCTGATAGGATGTCTGGCGCAGTTTACTATCATGCCTCTTCTGGCATGGTGTCTGACCAAGGCTTTTGCGTTGCCACCCGATTTGGCATTAGGCGTGATTCTCGTGGGCTGTTGTCCAGGTGGTACGGCTTCGAATGTGATAACCTATCTTGCCAAGGGCGATTTGGCGTTATCAGTGGGAATGACGGCTACCAGCACAGTCCTGGCACCATTGCTGACACCCTCGCTGACGTGGCTGATGGCAGACACGTTTGTCGATGTCGATGCTGTAGGTATGTTGCTGTCTATCGTTTATGTGGTGATAGTCCCCATTATCGGAGGTTTCCTGATTCAGCACTTCCTGCCTCATTTTACCAAACGCGCTGTAGCATATCTGCCTGCTTTCTCGTCGTTGATGATAGCCTCGTTGGTGGCTATTATCGTAGGACATAATGCCTCGAAACTCTTGACAGGCGGCACCATCGTCGTATTGGTAGTTATTTTGCACAATCTCTGTGGTTTGGGCACAGGCTATTGTCTTGGCTATTTGCTCCGACTTACCCATGCCAAGCGGTCTGCCATCTCTGTCGAGGTGGGTATGCAGAACTCCGGTCTTGCCACATCGTTGGCCACGATTCATTTCTCGACCTATCCGATGGCAGCCATCCCGGGAGCCATTTTCAGTGTATGGCATAACATCAGTGGTGCGCTGGTAGCAAAGGTGTATAGCATGAATGAATAATCCGATGAGTCACGTTGACCCATCGGATTCACGAAACATCAATCGTTTTTGAGCCTTCATTCAGACTTGTTGTTTAACTGCAAAGATAATAACAAATTCTCAAAACACATCATTTTATTTTCTAAAAATAATGACGAACAAAAAAGGAGACCTAAGCATAGCGCTTGGGCCTCCTTGAGTATAGGGTTAACTTGAGATTAAGCCTCAGCTTCCTCTTCGTTTGCCTTGAAGTTGTCGAGGTCAGAAACCTGGAAGGCCTTGATGTAAGCACTCTTACCGAATACATCTTCCTCGGTCATGCGAACATAAACGTTGGCACTCTTCTCAAAGAGCTCTGGTGCCTTGCTGGCATCGCGGATGATGAGTAGGCTCATTACGATCTCGGCAGTCATGTCGTATAGACGGCGGGCAAGGAAGTCCTGTGCATCCTGATTATCCAGTGCCTTCACGTTAGCAAGAGCCTCTTCGTAAACGGGAATCAGCTTCTCGACGCGAGCCTTCAGAGCGGCATTGGCATCAGCAGGCAGAGCTGTGAGCATATCCTTGATATTGTTCAGCATGGTGCCGTTGGTGATGTAGCGGATAGCTGCAACAACCTGCAACTGAGTGGTACCCTCGTAGATAGAGAAGATACGGGCGTCGCGGAACAAACGCTGGCTCTTGTACTCCATGATGAAACCTGAACCACCGTGGATGCTGATGGCATCGTAGGCATTCTGGTTGGCATACTCAGAGTTCATACCCTTGGCCAGTGGGGTGAAGGCATCAGCCAAGCGCTGATACTTCTTCAACTCCTGCTTCTCCTCGGGAGTGAGCTTGCGGTCGCGCTCAATATCCTCAAGACACTTGTAAACATCTACGTAGCAGGCTGTCTCGTAGAGCAGTGAACGACCAGCATCGAGTTTGGCCTTCATGCGAGAGAGCATGTCATAGACTGCGGGGAAATTGATGATCTTATCACCAAACTGCTGACGCTCTTTGGCATATGCCAGACCCTCGTTGTAAGCCTCCTGCTCAACACCTACACTCTGAGCGGCGATACCCAGACGGGCACCGTTCATCAGAGCCATCACATACTTGATCAGACCTAAGCGGGTACTTCCGCAAAGTTCTGCCTTAGCGTTCTTATAGGTGAGCTCACAAGTGGGTGAACCGTGGATACCAAGTTTGTGCTCGATGTGACGTACGTTGACACCACCCTGGCGCTTGTCGTAGATGAACATAGATAGACCACGTCCGTCCTTCGTGCCTTCTTCCGAACGAGCCAGCACGAGGTGGATGTCGCTGTCACCGTTGGTAATGAAACGCTTCACACCGTTCAGGCGCCAGCAGTTCTCCTTCTCGTCGAAGGTAGCCTTCAGCATCACGCGCTGCAAGTCAGAACCGGCATCAGGCTCAGTCAAGTCCATTGACATACCCTCACCGGCGCAAACGCGGGGGATGTACTTCTGGCGCTGCTCCTCGCTACCAAACTCATACAGAGTGTCGATACAGCTCTGCAAGCTCCAGATATTCTGGAAACCAGCATCAGCAGCTGAAATCATCTCAGAGAGCATAGAGAAGATAGCGTTAGGCAGGTTCAGACCGCCGTAACGGCGAGGCATACTTACACCCCACAGACCAGCCTTACGGGTAGCGTCGAGGTTCTCGTATGTCTTAGAGGCGTAAATCATACGACCGTTCTCAAGGTGCGGACCTTCGAGGTCAACGCTCTCAGAGTTTGGCTCGATGATGTTAGCAGCCGAAACCCTTTTCTTTCAGCTCAACGATACGAGCCATCAGGGGGTGGTTCAAGTAGAACCCGATCTCAGGATGATCGCTATAATAATTTGCCATAATTATTCTTTGTTATTTTCAATCTTTCTTGATAAGATGTAGTTTATAGAACACGTTACGGTAAGTAGTGCATAGGCAATGCCAGTTTTTAGCTGGTTATTACAAAAGCAAAAAATGCTGAATGCAAATGCTGCCAGCGCTACTAAACCATTGGCTATTCGCCACACCTTTCTCTTTTCCATTACTTTGAGTTCTGCTTGTAATACTTTATCAGCTTAGGTACAACCTCCTCAACAGTGCCAACAATCACGTAGTCGGCAATGCGGTTGATAGGCGCATCGGGGTCGCTGTTGACAGAGATGATGATACCAGAGTCCTGCATACCAGCGATATGCTGAATCTGTCCAGAGATACCACAGGCGATGTACACCTTGGGGTGAACGGTAACACCTGTCTGACCAATCTGACGATCGTGATCCAACCAGCCTGCGTCAACAGCGGCACGAGAACCACCTACCTCGCCATGCAGCACCTTTGCCAACTGGAACAGCATGTCGAAGTTCTCCTTCGACCCCATGCCGTAACCACCAGCAACCACGATGGGCGCACCCTTCAGGTTGTGCTTGGCAGCCTCTACGTGGTGGTCGAGTACCTTCACGACGAAAGCCTCAGGACTCACATACTTCGAAACCTCAGGATAAACAACCTCGTTTTTAGCCTTACCCTCGTAGATAGCCTTCTGCATTACGCCAGAGCGTACAGTAGCCATCTGAGGACGGTGGTCGGGGTTTACGATGGTAGCCACGATGTTACCACCGAAGGCAGGACGAATCTGATAGAGCAGATTCTCATATACCTTATTATTCTTTTTGTCCTCGAAAGGACCAATCTCCAGCTCTGTGCAGTCGGCTGTCAGACCGGAGGTCAGTGATGATGACACACGAGGACCGAGGTCGCGACCGATGACAGTAGCACCCATCAGACAGATCTGAGGCTGCTCCTCCTTGAAGAGGTTGACGAGAATATCAGTGTGGGGAGCTGAGGTGTAAGGGAACAGGTCCTTACCGTCGAAGACAAACAGTTTGTCGACACCATAAGGCAGGATCTGATCCTCCACTTTGCCCTTGATGCCTGTACCAGCAACAACGGCGTGAAGCTCCACCTTCAGTTCATTGGCGAGCTTGCGACCCTTGGTCAGCAGCTCCTGAGATACTTCCTGTACCTGAGTACCTTCTATTTCGCAATATACAAAATCAGCATCAGAAGCCGTCAAAGTTTTCGACTCCTTAGCCTGGAACACAATGTTCTTGATGGCCTTCACCTTCGTGGGTGAGCCACTCAGACCACACTGGTTCACATCACCGTCCACATCGGCAACGCTCCACTGATTAAGGTTCAGCTCAGGACGCTCCTCATACAGATAGTCGTATGGAGTACCTTCGGCAGGACGTTCCATAGGACAAGTAGCACGCTTGTACTTCATTACCAGCTTAGCATTCTGAGGACGACAGGGAGCAGCGCTTCCATTAACGGTAATCACTACGGGCAGTGGAGCCTCAACAGTCTCCACACCACCGTCGATAACACGCTTGATGGTAGCCTTTCCATCCTTCACTGAGAGCACTTCCTCAGCGTATGTTACCTGGTTGAGCCCCAATTTCTGAGCTACCTGAGGACCAACCTGTGCAGTATCACCATCGATAGCCTGGCGACCACCAATCACGATATCTACGTCGCCAATCTTCTTGATGGCAGTAGCCAAAGCGTAAGAGGTAGCGAGGGTATCAGCACCAGCGAAGAGACGGTCGGTGAGCAGCCAACCGGTATCTGCGCCACGATAAAGTCCCTGACGGATGATTTCACCTGCACGTGGAGGACCCATCGTGAGGATTCCTACTGTTGAGCCAGGATTCTGCTCTTTCAAGCGAAGAGCCTGTTCCAAAGCATTCAAATCTTCTGGATTGAAGATAGCGGGTAGGGCAGCACGGTTTACCGTTCCTTCGGCAGTCATAGCATCCTTACCCACATTACGGGTGTCTGGCACTTGTTTGGCCAGCACAACAATCTTTAAAGCCATATTATTAATAATGTATAATATTGAAATTTCAAATCGGGTGCAAAGGTAGTGTTTTTTTACCGTTTGGCAAAGCAAAATTCATAAAAATTGCACAAACCTCAGTCAAACGTGCACATTTCTTGTGTTTTGTGCAAATAAAATTTGGTTCTTTTCTTTCTTATTATTAATTTTGCAGTCATGATTGATAGGGCGACAATAGACAAGATTATGGATGCAACCAACATCGTTGATGTGGTAGGCGAATTTGTGAACCTCCGTAAGGCGGGGGTTAACTATAAGGGGTTGTGTCCTTTCCACGACGATAAGACTCCTTCCTTTATGGTGTCGCCGTCTAAACAGATTTGTCATTGCTTTGCCTGTGGCGAGGGTGGTAATGCTGTCAATTTCCTCATGAAACATGAACAGATTACCTATCCCGAGGCATTGCGCTGGTTGGCCAAGAAATACAATATTGAAATAGAGGAACGCGAGCTCTCTGAAGAAGAAAAGAAAGAACAGTCGGACCGTGAGTCAATGTTTATTGTCAACGAGTGGGCCTGCCAGTATTTCCATGAGATTCTGAAGCATGATGTCGATGGTCAGGCCATCGGCAAGCAGTATTTCCGAAGTCGTGGTATTCGTGACGACATCATCGAGAAATTCCAGTTGGGTTTTGCTCTCAGCAAGCGCGAAGCACTGGTTAACGAGGCCAGACGCAAAGGATATAAGGATGAGTTCTTGTTGAAGACAGGCTTGTGCATAGAGAATGAAAGAGGTATATACGACCGTTTTGCAGGGCGTGCCATCTTTCCTTGGCTGAACGTCAGTGGTAAAGTGGTGGCCTTTGGAGGTCGTAAACTCGATGCAGCAACAAAGGGTGTGCAACAGAAATACGTCAATTCGCCCGACTCGGAAATTTATCATAAGGAACGCGAGCTCTATGGTATTTATCAAGCCAAGAAAGCAATAGCGAAGGAAGAGCGGGTCTATATGGTGGAGGGCTATACTGATGTGATAGCCATGCACCAGTGTGGCATCGAGAATGTGGTAGCCAACTCGGGAACGGCTCTTTCCGTTTATCAGATACGATTGTTGCATCGCTTTACCCAGAACATCACCTTGCTCTATGATGGTGATGAAGCTGGTATCCATGCTGCTATGCGTGGTACGGACATGCTGTTGCAGGAAGGTATGAAGGTGAAAGTGTTGTTGTTGCCTGACGGTGACGACCCAGACTCCTTCTCCCGTAAACATTCTGCTGAGGAATTTCGTAAGTATATTGAAGAACATCAGACAGACTTCATCCAGTTTAAGACCGACCTGTTGCTGAAGGGAGTGAAGGACCCCATCAAACGGGCAGAAGCGATTAACAGTATTGTCCGTTCAGTGAGTGTCATTCCTGATAATGTGGAGCGCCAACTGTTCCTTAAAGATACTGCCCAGCGACTGAATATTGATGAAAGGACGCTGGTTTCGCAGGCAAACAAGTATATTGCCGGAGATAAAGAGGCACAGGCGAAGGAAGAGGAAAGGCAGGCTCGCCAACAAGGCGGAGCCCCTGCTCAGCAGGAGCCTATCGGACTGCATTCTGTGCAAGAGCAGGCTACTGAGGTGGAACGAATGATTATCCAGCAGATTATCCGTCATGGTGAAATGGTGATAGTGGACGAAGATACTGAGGATGCCGGTTTGGTGAGGTTTAATGTGGCTCAGTATGTGAGTTATGATTTCGGCAACGACGGACTCTCCTTCAGCAACCCCCTTTACAACCGTGTATTGCAGGAGGCAGTCGAACATTCAGAAGACCATGGCTTCAAGGCCGAGACATATTTCACACAACACCCCGACTTGGAGATGAGTCAACTGGCCCATCGCATGGCAGTGGATAATTATCAGCTGGGTCGCAACTTTGCGAAAGAGATGACTCCGAAGGACTTGCGCCAGATGGTTGATCACCTCATCCTTGACTTCCGCTATAACTATATCAAAAACCGGATGAAGGAAGTTATGAACGAAATGAAGACAGAGAAAGATATGACCCGTATCAGGGATTTGATGGAAGAATACCAGTCGACGTCAGAACTGTTTCGCCAAATAGGCAAGATGCTGGGTCGCTAACCAATAACTTATGTACTCGCTACTATATATATTAGGAATGTCTCTGCTGTGGATTGTTATCGCTATAGCGGTCATCCACGTGATAATGGACAATCGTCAGCCTGCCAAGACGATGGCCTGGGCACTGGTGATTATCTTCCTACCTGTAGTGGGCTTGGTGTTCTACCTTTTCTTCGGGCTCAACCATCGCAAGGAGCGACTGGTTAGCCAGCGCTCTGTTGACCAGCTCACGAAACGTTCGATGCTGGGATTTGTCGAGCAGCAGAATCTGCGCATACCAGAGCGACAGAAACAGTTGGTCGATCTCTTTGTCAATCAGTCGTTTTCGTTGCCCTTCAAGGATAATCAGGTTGACATCATGACTGACGGCTATGCGTTCTTCCCTGAGTTGCTCAGAGATATCGCTAAGGCGACGCATCATATCCATATAGATATGTATATCTTCGAGGACGATGCCCTGGGCTATCTGGTGGCAGACGCTCTGATTGACAAGGCCCGACAGGGAGTGATGGTGCGAGTAATAGTGGACGATGTGGGTTGTTGGAAAGTGTCGCATGAGTTCTTTGAGTATATGCGCGAAGAGGGAATTGAGGTGGCAGCCTATCTGCCTGTTCGTTTCCCTTCATTCACGAGTAAGGTGAATTATCGCAACCACCGGAAACTGATAGTTATTGACGGAAAGGTAGGATATATCGGAGGCATGAATATTGCATTGCGTTATGTCAAAGGCACTGGTGAACAGCCTTGGCGTGATACGATGTTGCGTATATCGGGCGGAGCCGTCTATGGTCTTCAGCGTGCCTTCCTCATCGACTGGTATTTCGTTGACCGCACCCTGATCACCAATCGTGTTTATTATCCTTCACAGCTCATCACCAATAGCGAACAACCAATAGCCAACAATTGTCTGGCTCAGATAGTGACCAGTGGTCCGACCAATCCCTATCCGGAAATCATGCAGGGCTTTCTGCGTGTCATTCTTGCTGCTCGTCGCTATGTCTATATAGAAACACCCTATTTCCTGCCTAACGAACCAGTGCTCTTTGCTATCAAGACGGCTGCTCGGGCTGGTGTGGATGTGCGCATCATCTGTCCTCGCCGTTCTGATGCGCGTTTTACTGACTGGGCTTCGCGTTCCTATCTGCGTGAAGCTTATGAGGCTGGGGTGAAAGTTTACCTTTATCAGGCAGGTTTTCTGCATTCAAAACTATTGGTCAGCGACGATTCTATGGTGACCTGTGGTTCTACGAATGTTGATTTCCGTTCGTTCGAGAATAATTTCGAAGGCAATGCCTTTATTTACGACGAAGGTGTAGCTATCCGAATGCGCAATGTGTTCCTTCGTGATCAGGAACAGTCTGTCTTGTTGAGTGACTTGCCCCAGCGCATTCATCCTTCTTTCAAGAAACGTCTTTGGGAAAGTCTCACTCGCCTGCTTTCGCCGTTGCTTTGAATAGTGAGAAATTCACGCTTCCATACTGGCGGTGCTCTACAAAGTGAGGGTGTTGTGAGAAATCATTGTCTTTTCCATGTTCAAAGACAAAGATTCCATTCTCTTTCAGCAGTTTTTTCTCTAAGATAAGGTCGGGAATCTGGGGCAGCTCTTTCAATGCGTAAGGAGGGTCGGCAAAGATAAAGTCGAACTGCTGATGGCACGATTTGACGAAACGGAAGACGTCGCCACGGATAGGAATACAATTGACGGTAGAAAGTTTTTTCAGACATTCCTGTATGAAATGGTGATGGTCTCGATCCTGTTCCACGCTGACTACTTGGCTGCATCCTCTTGACAGGAGTTCGAGGGTGATGCTGCCTGTACCAGAGAAGAGGTCGAGGGCGGTAGCATCCTCAAAGTCGATGTAGCCATTGAGAACGTTGAAGATGTTCTCCTTGGCAAAATCCGTAGTAGGACGGGCTTTGAACGAACGGGGAATCTCGAAGTGGCGCCCTTTATATTTTCCTGTAATGATTCTCATCTGCCTTTCACGAATAATGTCATGAGGTCGTAGGGCATCCCTTCAATCTGCGTAACTGTGGCACGGTTAAAGTCGCCAGCAGGGTTGATGGTATATATGCGCTTGATGTATTTCTTCAGCTCCTCTGCCAGCCAGTCGCCTTCTAGAATGCTGCCTACCATGTGAATCTCGTCACGTTCAGCCTGCAATCCTATCTGTTTCCAAGTGTAGAGCAGATAGTAAAGTGCATCATGTGGGTCGCGGACGTCAAAACTGTTGCAGAACTTGAAGCGGTTTTGGCCGTAGCTGAATACCTCCATGTGGCGATCGTGGAAATAAGCATACAGTTTTTCTCTTGTCCCTATGAAACTGCGCTGATGCAGATAGCGCCAAACGGGAGCAACAGCAGCAATATAGGTGGCCTGACTGAAATGGTCGTCGATAACCAGTTTTGTATCTTTGTTGATGCTGAATATGGCCACACAGTTCAAGTCGGGCAATACCGTATTCACTATTTCATCCTTCTCGTGGTCTTGGTAGGCATGTTGGTAAAGAACCTGTTGGGCATCTTCACGGAACTCTTCGAGAGGAACCATCAGTGTCGGACTGTCAATCATGATGAGTATGCGACTAAATGACTCACGGAGTATGTCTTCCGTACGGAATGCCTCACGCAGATTGGCAGCCATTGATATGCCGCTTTTCAGGACGTAGGGATAGAAACTGATAGCCCCTCCGCTCTCGTTGTTGATGGAGGCAAACACAAGACTATTGCGACTGATGCGGATAATCAGTCGTTGCTGCGGGGTGATGTGACCATATTCCTGCATAGCTGCCAATTCTTTAATGTTGTATGATACTGAGCACGCACAAAACAGCCAATAGACCTGCTGCTATGGCAAGTATGATATTGATGGTGCGGTTTGAAATCTTCATATCGGCTGCAAAGATAATAAAAAGTTTAGAGTTTATGGCTGAGAGTTTAAAGTTTTTTGTAATTTTGTAGCCAATATGATTACCGACGAGCTGAAATTCCGTATTCGGTCCGCATTGGTTCATACACCCACTGCGGAACAGGAAAATGCTATTGATGTGTTCTCGATGTTTATGACAGATCGTCATGAACAGACGGTTATGATATTGCGTGGCTCAGCCGGAACGGGTAAGACGACGTTGGCTGCATCTATCGTCAAGGCCCTTTTGTCGCTCCAGCAGAAGATGGTGCTGATGGCTCCTACCGGCCGGGCAGCCAAAGTGTTTTCGCTTTATGCGGGTCAACCGGCTTACACCATCCACCGTCGCATCTATAGACAGAAATCGCTCGAGGGTTCATTTGACTTGAATTACAATTCAGCCCAAGACACCTTATATATAATTGATGAGGCCTCGATGATTGCCAATGCCAGCAATTATGGTGATACGCCTTTTGCCAATGGACAATTGTTGGACGATTTGGTCCAATTTGTGTATAATGGGCGAAATTGTCGTATGTTGCTGATAGGCGACCAAGCCCAGTTGCCCCCAGTAGGCGAAGAGGAGAGTCCTGCGCTGATGGCGGATGTGATGAGGGGATATGGTCTTCATGTCTATGAATGTAACCTTCAGGAGGTTTTGCGACAAAGTCAGGAATCGGGTATTCTGTGGAATGCGACAGACGTCAGGAATGGGATGTCTGAAGGCCGATGTGAGTTGCCTAAGATTCGATTCGACGGTTTCGAGGATATCCGAATGGTACCTGGTGACGAGCTGATAGAGTCGCTGGCAAGTAGCTATTCGAAGGTAGGACTTGATGAAACGATGGTTATTACACGCAGTAATAAACGTGCAAACATCTATAATCAGGGCATCCGCAATATGGTACTGGGACGTGAGGAAGGACTCACCAGGGGTGACCAGTTGATGGTGGTGAAGAATAATTATAGCCTCACCCCTAACCCCTCTCCTATAGGCGAGGGGAACTATAAAGGTGAGGGGAGTGTTGTGCCTGCAATGGAGTTTATAGCCAATGGAGACCGTTGTGTGGTCAGAAAGGTGAGGAATGTGCACGAACAGTATGGTTTCCATTTTGCCGAAGTGACAATGACTTTCCCTGACTATGACGACTATGAACTCACAGCACTGGTGATGCTCGACACACTGACTTCCGAGGCTCCCGCCTTGACGCGCGAGCAGCAGGAACAGCTCTATCAGGCAGTGATGGAGGATTATGCTGATATCCCCCAGAAACAAGACCGACTGAAAAAGGTGAAGGAAGACCGCTATTATAATGCTTTGCAAGTGAAATTTGCCTATGCTGCCACTTGTCACAAGGCACAGGGTGGTCAGTGGGCGCATGTGTATGTCGATCAAGGCTATATGACGGACGATATGCTCTCCCCCGATTATATTCATTGGCTCTATACAGCCTTTACCCGCGCTACCGAACAGCTATATCTCGTCAATTGGCCCGTCGCGCAGACAGCCGTCTCTGACAAATGATATTTCGGTAGTATTTTTTCTTTCTAACGAAAAGAAAAACAAGCTTTTCTTTTGCATTTCTCTCGTTTTTTCGTAACTTTGGTGTTCGCCGAACTTACTTGGCACTCGGAAATGAAAAGAAAAACAAGCTTTTCTTTTGCATTTCTCTCGTTTTTTCGTAACTTTGTAGCCATAATAACTTTTAAAAGAAAAATAATATGAGTACAAGTAATGTGAGACCGGCTGACATGGAGAGAATAACGACTCCTGCATTGGCCCAGAAATACATTGAGGAACAGATCAAGGAGCTGAGAGCTCAGATTGGTGACAAGAAGGTGCTGTTGGCACTTTCTGGTGGTGTTGATTCATCGGTAGTGGCTGCGCTGCTGATTAAGGCAGTGGGCAAACAACTGGTTTCTGTCCATGTGAACCACGGATTGCTGCGTAAGGGTGAGCCCGAGCAGGTTGTTCGCGTATTCCGCGATGAGTTGAATGCCAATCTGGTATATGTTGACGCTACTGACCGTTTCCTTGACAAACTGGCTGGTGTGGCTGATCCAGAACAGAAGCGTAAGATTATCGGTGCTGAGTTTATCCGTGTGTTCGAAGAAGAGGCACGTAAGCTGGAAGGTATCAGTTTCCTGGCACAGGGCACTATCTATCCTGACATTGTGGAATCGGGTCCAGTGAAGTCTCACCACAACGTAGGCGGTCTGCCTGAGGATATGCAGTTTGAACTGGTTGAACCGATTAAGTTGCTGTTCAAGGATGAGGTTCGCGTAGTGGGTAAGGAACTTGGATTGCCAGATAATATGGTGTTCCGTCAGCCATTCCCTGGTCCGGGCCTGGGCGTACGTTGTACAGGAGCCATTACCCGCGACCGTTTGGAGGCCCTGCGTGAGAGTGATGCCATTCTGCGCGAGGAGTTTGCCAAGAACGGATTGGAGGGTAAGGTATGGCAGTACTTTACCATTGTTCCCGACTATAAATCAACAGGTGTCAAGGACAACAAGCGCAGTTGGGATTGGCCGGTAATCATCCGTGCCGTCAACACGCGTGACGCTATGACTGCTACTATTGAGGAGATTCCCTACGAACTCTTGCATCATATCACAAAGCGCATCATTACTGAGGTTCCTGGTGTGAACAGGGTGCTGTATGATCTGACCCCGAAACCAACGGGAACGATTGAGTGGGAATAAATCTCGCAGTCACGATGATTGCATTGTATATTGTAATCGGAATCGCTGTTGGTGCAGTCGTCCTCTATCTGGTAATGAACCAGAAAGTAGGACGACTGCATGTTGAACTTGCCAAGAAAGAGACGGAGATGCAGATGCTCTCCCAACAGCGTGCGGAGGAACAACGGCAAAGCAAGGAACGCTTTGCCGAGCAGATGCGTGGCCAGCGTGAACAATTTGAGGAACAGCTCAAGACCACCAAGGAACAGCTTCGGGTGCTGGCACAACAATTGATGGATGCCCAGGCACAACGGTTGAAGGAGGAAAATAAAGAGAATATGGGCACCATCACCCAACCTCTGAAGGAAGCCATCAGTGAGATGCGTAAGGCCATCAATGAGAATACGAAAGACCATACTGCCCAGAATGCCTCGCTGAAAGAACAGTTGCGCCTGATGATGGAGTCTAACAGGGAAATCGGCGAGAAGGCAGAAAGTCTTGCCAACGTATTGCGTCGTGACAATAAGGTCAGTGGCAATATGGGCGAGATCATCCTTGGCGACTTGCTGGCTTCACAAGGTCTGACGGAAGGCATTCACTATGAGGTGCAGGCCCGTCTGCGTGACGAGCAGGGACGTCCTCTGAAAAATGACGATACGGGCAAGGAAATGCAGCCTGATGTCATCCTTCACTATCCCCAGGGACAGGATGCTGTGATTGACTCGAAGGTGTCGCTGGTGGCTTATCAGCGTTATGTCAATGCCGAGGACCCCGAGGAAAAGGAACGTGCTTTGCAAGACCATATCAAGTCCATCCGCAGCCACGTCACCGAACTGGCTCGCAAAGATTATTCCAAATACATCAAGGCCCCACGTGAGGCTGTCGATTTTGTCATTATGTTTGTGCCTTTCGAGAGTTCCCTGCAGTTGGCATTAGCCAACGACCCCACATTGTGGCGCGAGGCTTTCGAACGGAAAGTGTTTATCACTGGCGAACAGAATCTCTTGGGCATTCTCCACATGATACATATTGCATGGGTGCAGAACCAGCAGGCTGAGAATCAGGAGAAAGTCTTCGGCATTGCTGAACAGCTACTCGACCGACTGGGCGATTTCATCCAGCGATACAATAAGGTGGGTGAACAATTAGAGCAGGCGCGTAAGGCTTTCGACTACTCAAAGAATAAGTTGGACGAAGGACGTCAAAGCGTGGTTCAGAAAGGACGCGAACTCATTGACATGGGTGCCAAGGAGAATCCTAACCGACGCATCCCCAGTGCAGTCGATTCGTCTGCAGCAATCGGATCAGAACATGATTTATTTGAATGACGACATAGCAGGTTTTGATTTCGAGGCGTCACTTCCGTTATTGTCGGAACAGCGGAGAGAACAGGCTTTGAAATTCAAGTATGAGCAGGGACGTAAAACCTGTTCTGCAGTTTATCTGTTGCTATGTGAAGGCCTGCGTCAGGAATATGGTATTACCGATAAGCCCGTCTTTGAATATGGTGAGCATGGTAAACCTGCGATAGTGGGTTTACCTCATATCCATTTCAATTTCAGTCATTGTCGCGAGGCTGCCATCTGCGCACTGAGCAATATTCCCGTCGGTGTTGATGTCGAGAGTATCAGAGAGTATAAGGAAGATTTGGTGCGTTATACCATGAACGACAAAGAGGTTGATGAAATCGTCCATTCCCCCCATCCGGATTTGACTTTCACCCGTTTATGGACTATGAAGGAGGCCGTTCTGAAACTCTCGGGCGAGGGTATCCGTGACGATATCAAGAATGTGTTGAGAGACATACCCAATCATTTTACCACCGTTGTTAATCAACGACGGGGTTATGTGTATTCTGTTGTCTATTAAAAGTTGAAGATGTGGTGGAAACCACTGATACGGAACACCTCCTTCACATCCTGGTTCATATTTATGAGGGTGACGGTTCCATTCAGTTGTTCACTATGACGTTTCAGTTGCATGAAGAAACGCAGTCCTGACGAACTGATATACTCTAAGTCCTTACAGTCGATGATGAGTTGGTTGCTTGCCATTTCAATGATGCGATTCAGTTCCTCGCCCATTTGAGCAGTTGTCACAGTGTCGAGTTCTCCGTTTAGGGCAACTACCACTTCGTCTCCGTTTCGTTGAATGTTGATTTTCATAATGCTGTCTTATTGGTAATGCACATCAATGTAATATCGTCCATCTGTATCGTCTTCCCGGCAAACTTGTTGGTGTCGTCGATGATGCTGTTTGTCATTGTGCTGAGGGGTTCAGTATAATGCGCCTGAACAATATTCAGCAGATAATCCTCTCCCATCAGTTGGTGAGCCGAATTGCGAGCCTCTGTGATACCATCGGTATAAAGCACAAGGCGCGACCCCTCAGGGAAGAATGCTCCATACTGCCTATAGGGGAAGTTGGTCTGATAACCCAGTGGAATGTCCGGATCCATTTCCATGAAACTATTGTTGAGTATGGGTGGATTATGTCCGGCATTGCAATAAGTCATCAATTCATGCTTCATGTCGATTTTTCCCACGAAGGCGGTGACGAACAGTAAACTGGGATTGCGCTCCGACAGCACGTCGTTAATCTCGCCCATGATTTCAGCGGGTGTACTGAAATGGCGTGCTGCCATACGGAAGAGGTTGACTGTTGCTGACATCATCATGGCAGCAGGAATACCCTTTCCGCTCACATCGCCAATGATGAAATAGAGCGTGTCGTTTTCTTGGTAAAAGTCGTAGAGGTCTCCTCCCACCTCTTTCATTGGCAACAGCGTTGCATGCAGTTCCTCAGGGAAATCACGCCTTACGATATCCATCTGAATGCCATGGGCAATACGCATCTCCCTGTCCATTATCTTCTTCTGTTGTTGGGCTGCATTCAGCGAGGTGATGGTGTAAATAGTCCTCCTGACAATATATGCCAGCAACAGCATTCCCAGCAGCAACAATCCAAGGGTGACGAGGTTGAGGACGGTAGATTGACCATAGATAGCTTTCTTCGGACAGGAGAGTTGCACTACCACGTCACTGTATTTCAGCTTTTTGCTGTCGCTGAAGTAATTAGTATCCCTTGATTTTGTTTCGCCAGACGATATGAGTACTTCGCCTTTATCGTTAATTAACTGACAGATGCTGCCAGGATAGGGCTCTGCTTCTTTCAGAATCTTTTCCAACTGCGCCAGTTCCATGTCTATGCAGAGCACACCTACCACCTTTTTTCCTCGATGCAGGGGGCGTGTCAGGGACAAAATGTAGATGCCGTTTTGTGTGTCGTCTATATAGGGATTACTCCAGTGGCCCTTTTTCTTCTTGTTCTTAATTCCTTCACGATACCAGTTCAACTTGGTGTAGTCATGATGAATACCGCCGATCTCTTCGGAAATAATCTCATTGTCTTCACGAATGCAGCGAGGCTCAAACCAGTGGCCTTTCTCAGGATAGAAATAGGGGACAAAGGCGATGGCGGCTCCTTTGATGTTTGGGTTTTCCTTTATGATATAGTGGGTGATATCCAGCATTTTGTCTGCATCTGCCAAGCTTAAATGAGCCCGGTCAGCCATTTCCTCTAATGCGAACTCAGCGTTCTTAAACTCCGACATGATTTGCTGTTCCACAATGATCAGCTCACGATTGACTAACTTTCGTGCATCCTCATCGTCATTTCGGACACTGATATAATATTGTACGGCCAAGATAAGGATGACCAACGCGGTTGCAACCAACAGGGCAGGAATGCCGCCAATGCGGAGTTTGTTAATGATATTATTCATTGTTGCTGTTCTATTGGGCGCAAAAATACTATTTTTTTTTTAAATGTAAAAGCACATATTCATATTTTTTTGTATCTTTGCACCGAATGTGTCAGAAATAATAACTAAAACAGCATAAGACAATGAACAAGAATGAGAAGTTTGTAATTACAATTAATCGTGAAGTCGGTTCAGGGGGGCGCACTGTTGGTGAGAAACTGGCAGCTAAGTTGGGAGTTCCTTTCTACGACAAGGCGCTGATTAAGGCCTTGGAGGAGAAATACCATCTGACCGTCAATGAGATAGAAAAGCTGAAAGGAGAAAAGAACGACTGGTGGTCTGAATTCACCAGTATGTTGCCCTTTGGTGACAGTACCAAGTACTATACGGTTAAGGAGGGACAAGAGCCCGAAGTCTTGACGACAGAAGAATTGTTTAGGGCTGAGCAGGAGATTCTGCAGGGTATTGCCAACAATGGTTCCTGCGTCATTGCCGGTCGTAGCGGATTCTATGTATTCCGCAAGCATCCCAATCATCTCAGTGTGTTGATCCATGCCTCTCAGGAGGCCCGTGTCCAGCGCATCATGCGTAAGAAGAATGTTTCGGAAAAAGAGGCAGAGAAAATCATTGAGACGGTTGACACGATGCGTGAAAACTATGTCAATCGCTATACAGGTATGTCGCGTTACGACACCAAGATGTACGATTTGGTCATCAGTATGGATGGCCTGAGCGAAGACGACGCAGCATCACTCATTTTTGACTATATTCAGAAAACATCAAAATAATCAATCAAACGACAATCATATTATGAGATTAGACGGAAGACGCGAAAGCTCGAATGTGGAAGACCGCCGTGGAATGAGCGGTGGCACAAAGGCCGGTCTTGGTATCGGTGGTATCATTATGGTAGCCCTCTTTGCATGGCTCTCGGGAGGCGATCCCGTATCGGCTGTTATGCAGCAGATGCAAGAGAATACCTTTGGAGGTAATACGGAGATAGAGCAGAACCAGCCAGAGTTTACGGAGGAGGAACAGCAGTTGGCCAAGTTCTCTACACAGATTCTTGCTGGTACGGAAGATGTGTGGACAGAGATATTCCGCCAGCAGGGCGCACAGTACGAGGTGCCTAAGATGGTGCTTTATACGGGTGGTGTGGCAACAGCCTGCGGACAGGGCTCTGCAGCAATGGGTCCCTTCTATTGCCCAGGTGACCAGAAACTGTATATCGATCTGTCGTTCTTCACCACGATGAAGCAGCAGTTGGGTGCAGATGGCGACTTTGCCTATGCCTATGTGATTGCCCACGAGGTGGGTCACCATGTGGAATACCTCACAGGCATTCTGGCTAAGGTACACGAACAAATGTCGAAGCTCCCTGAGGCTGAGGCCAATAAACTAAGTGTACGCCTGGAGTTGCTGGCCGATTTCTATGCCGGTGTATGGGCACATCACGACAATAAGCGTTTCAGTTCTTTGGAGGTTGGCGACATTGAGGAGGCCATTAGTTGTGCGCAGGTCATTGGCGACGACTATTTGCAGAAGAAAGCCCGTGGCTATGCCGTTCCTGAGTCGTTCAACCACGGTACCAGCAAGCAGCGCATGAAGTGGTTCAAACTCGGACTGGAAACAGGCGATATTACAAAGGGTACAACTTTCCAGTGCTCTGATGCTGAACTCTAATAATAAATAAGGTATGAAACGAATCCTATTGGCAGCCTTCCTCATGGCTGCCACTACTGTTTGGGCGCAGTTCGGACCAGAGCCCGACTTTGACAGCAAGTATGCTACCGAACTGGTGAAGGCGGGAACACAGGCTCCCGACTTCAAGATGAAGACCATTGATGGCAAGACCTTTAAACTCTCGCAGCTAAAGGGCAAGACGGTGGTGCTCGACTTCTGGGCTTCGTGGTGTCCAGACTGTCGCAAGGATGCCCCCGAAGTGGTGAGGATGTATAAAGAGTATGCCCCTCAGGGCATTGAGTTCGTGGGTGTCTCGATGGATACCGATGTGGAGGCTTGGCGCAAGGCATGTGAGCAGTTCGGCATCACCTATACGCAAGTGAGCGAATTGAAGAAATTCAAGGAGACGGACATTGCCAAGGCGTATGGCGTGAAATGGATTCCCTCGATGGTTGTTGTTGATAAGGAAGGGAAAGTAGCCCTCTCTACGGTGCTGACCTATAAAGTAGATAAATACCTGAAGGAATTGCGCCCCACAGGCTTTAAGCCTATCAGGGAGCGTGTCACCATCGACGGTGATCATGGCAAGCTGCAGGCTGTTATCCAGAAGCCCGATTTGAAACCAGGGCAGCAATGCCCGATGGTGGTGTTCTGTCATGGTTTTGGCGGTACCAAGGAAGGTCCCCTCTTCGAACTCATTACCGACTCGTTGCAGAAACACGGCATTGCCTCCATCCGTTTCGATTTCAATGGTCACGGAGAGAGCGAGGGAAAGTTCGAGGAAATGACAGTGCCTAACGAAATCAATGATGCCAAGAAGGTCATTGAGTATGTACGTGATTTGCGCTATGTGTCTAAGATTGCCTTGGTGGGCCATTCTCAGGGGGGCGTGGTAGCTTCCATGACGGCAGGCGAACTGGGCAGCGACATCAGTGCTGTGGTATTGATGGCTCCTGCTGCCGTACTCCGCGACGATGCTATCCGTGGCTCTACGTTCGGCAAGCAGTACAACCCGTTGGATCCTCCAGAGTATGTCGAGTTGTGGGGACCTCAGCGCTTAGGTCGTAACTATATCAAAACAGCTTTCTCGCTTCCTATCTATGAGACTGCAGCAAACTATCACGGACCAGCCTTGATCATTCATGGTAATGGCGACCGTATTGTTCCGTACACTTATGGGTTGCGTTTCCATCAACAATGGAAGGGTTCTGAGTATGTTCTTCAGGAATATTTCGATCATGGTTTCTCGCAGAACATCTATCGCACAACGGATATTGTCAGTGACTTCCTCCTGCGGACGTTGAAATAAAAAAGAAAGCGGTTGAACATCTCAACCGCTTTTCTTTTGCTATTTGTTTTTGTTATTTTATCAGATTGCCCAAGATGTCGCGGGTCAGTTCCTTCGTTACGGAACGGGTAGCAGCACTGGTGGCATTCTTTACCACTCTGCCTGTTGCCGATGATCTCGACTTGGTCTTCTTACCTGTCACCTTGTCGCTGACATAGGTACCGAGAATGGCAGCAATGGTGGATGTAATGGCTGTAATGATAGCCTTGAACACCTTACTCATGATGCCGGGCTTCTGCTTTTCTTCCTTCTTTTTCTCTGTTTCAGCTACCTCTGTTTCCTCTGCCTCGGCAAGGGCTTGTTGCTCAGCTTCGGCAATCAGCACCTCGAATGCACTTTGGCGATCAATGGGTGTATCGTATTTACCATAGATGCGACTCTGCTTGATGATGTCCAGCCGCTGTCCTTCCGTGATAGCTCCAATCTGTGAGAGAGGGAACAGAATCTTGGCACGTTCTACCATAGACGGTGCACCCTTCTCGTCGAGGAAACTCACCAATGCCTCACCCGTCTCCAGATTCATGATGGCTTCGTCGGTCTTGAATTCTGGGTTGGCACGGAAGGTGTCGGCAGCAGTCTTTACTGCCTTCTGGTCTTTCGGAGTATAGGCACGCAGGGCGTGTTGTACACGGTTACCCAACTGTCCGAGGATATTTTCGGGGATATCGGTAGGACTCTGGGTGATGAAATAAATGCCCACACCCTTCGAGCGCACCAGACGAATCACCTGTTCTATCTTGTCGAGCAAGGCCTTTGAAGTGTCGGTAAACAGCATGTGGGCCTCGTCGAAGAAGAATACCAGTTTCGGCAGTGCTAAGTCGCCCACTTCGGGCAGGGTGGAGTAGAGCTCCGAGAGCAACCACAGCAGATAGGTGCTGTAGAGCTTGGGCTGCATCATCAGTTTGTCTGCAGCCAGCACGTTCATCACACCCTTGCCACCCTCGCACTGCATCAGGTCATAGATGTCGAACGACGGTTCACCGAAGAACTTATCAGCACCCTGTGACTCCAACTGCAGCAGTGCACGCTGGATGGCTCCAATCGTTACCGACGAAATATTACCATATTTGGTGGTGTATTCCTTGGCATGTTTCGACACCCAGTCGAGCATCGAGCGCAAGTCCTTCACGTCAATCAGCAACAGTCCGCGCTCGTCAGCGATACGGAACACAATGTTCAGCACACCGTCCTGCGTCTCGTTGAGGCTCATCAGTCGCGACAACAGTTGCGGACCCATCTGCGAGATAGTGGCACGCATAGGGTGACCCTGTTCTCCGAATACATCAAAGAAACGCACGGGACATGCCTGGAACTCAGGATTCTCAATACCAAACTCAGGCATGCGCTTCTCGATGAAGCCACTCAGTTTGCCGACCTGCGAAATACCGCTGAGGTCGCCCTTCATATCTGCCATGAAACATGGTACACCAGCCTGGCAGAATGTCTCTGCCATCACCTGCAGGGTGACTGTCTTACCAGTACCTGTAGCACCGGCAATCAGTCCGTGGCGATTCGCCATCTTACCTGTAATCGAAAGCGCTCCGTTGGCGCAGTGGGCAATGTATAGCCCGCGTTCTTTGTCGTACATAGTCTCTTATAGTTTCGTTATATCGGGATTTCGATGTTGGTTATAGATTAGCCAATTCAATCACTTTGTCAACGGCAGCACTGAGGCCATCGACATTCTTACCGCCAGCCTGAGCGAAATGGGGCTGACCGCCGCCGCCACCCTGAATCAGTTTGGCTGCTTCGCGAACCATCTGTCCGGCGTTCAGTCCGTGGTCGCTCACCATATCGTCGCTCATCATGATTGACAGCTGGGGCTTGTCGTTGTCGTGTGAACCGATAACGCAGAGCAGTGAGCCTTCTACGCTGGCACGTACCTTGAATGCCAAATCCTTGGCAGAGGCTGGCGCCATGGGCAGTACGGCAGTAATCACCTTCACGCCATTCACGTTGCGGGCCTTTTCTACCATTCTCTGTGCAGCACGCTCCACAGCCTGGGCCTGGAAGCCCTCAATCTCCTTCTTCATGTGGTCGTGCTCCTCAATATATTTCTGGATGACACCCTGCAGATCCTTGGCATTGTTGAAGAATGCCTTGATGTTCTTCAGGATATCCTCCATCTGGTAGAGACGCTCTTCGCAGTCCTTTCCCGTAGTGGCCTCAATACGGCGGATGCCGGCTGCAACACTGCTCTCACCGATAATCTTGAAGAAACCGATGCGACCTGTGCTTGTGGCATGAATACCACCACAGAACTCGCACGACGGACCGAAGCGTACCACGCGTACCTTGTCACCGTATTTCTCACCGAACAGGGCAATGGCTCCCAGTTTCTTGGCCTCGTCGAAAGGCACGTCACGATGCTCGTCGATATGAATGTCCTGACGAATCATGTCGTTCACCATACGCTCTACCTCACGCAACTCCTCGTCAGTCACCTTCTGGAAGTGCGAGAAGTCGAAACGCAGCGTGTCGGGGCTCACAAACGAACCCTTCTGCTCTACGTGGTCGCCCAGCACCTGCTTCAGTGCATAGTCCAACAGGTGGGTTGCCGTATGGTTGGCAGCCGATGCATTACGCTTGTCTGTATCTACACAAGCCATGAACTCAGCCGATGGGTCTTTGGGCAATTGCTTGACGATGTGTACGCTCTGGTTGTTCTCGCGCTTGGTGTCGATAATCTCGATAGTCTCGTTCTCGTTCACCAATACACCGCAGTCACCTACCTGTCCACCCATCTCTCCGTAGAAAGGAGTGGCGTCGAGCACCAGTTCATAGAACTCGTTCTTTTTCTGTGTCACCTTGCGATAGCGCAGGATATGGCAGTTGTATTCTGTATAGTCGTAGCCCACGAACTGCTGTTCGCCAGCCTTCAGCTCTACCCAGTCGCTGTTTTCAACGGCAGCAGCGTTACGAGCGCGCTCCTTCTGCTTCTGCATCTCCACGTTGAACTGCTCTTCATCTACCGTGAAGCCGTTCTCGCGACAAATCAGCTCAGTCAGGTCGAGGGGGAATCCGTAGGTGTCGAACAGACGGAAAGCCTGTACACCATCCAGCTGACTCTTACCCTCAGCCTTCAATTTGTCCATAGCATCATTCAGCATCGAAATACCCTTGTCGAGGGTACGCAGGAACGAATCTTCCTCTTCCTTGATCACCTTGGTAATCAGTGTCTGCTGCGCCTTCAGTTCGGGGAAGGCGTCGCCCATCTCGTGAACCAGTGTGGGAACGAGTTGATAGAGGAAACCTTCCTTCTGTCCGAGGAATGTGTAGGCATAGCGCACTGCACGGCGCAGAATGCGACGAATCACGTAGCCAGCCTTGGCATTCGAAGGCAGCTGTCCGTCGGCAATCGAGAAGGCTACAGCTCTCAGGTGGTCGGCACAAACGCGCATGGCCACGTTGATGGCATCTTGTTCCTTGCTGATGGGGTTCTCTGTCTCCTCTTCGAAGGTGAAGTATTTCAGACCAGTGATGTCCTGTTCTGCTTTGATGATGGGCTGGAACACATCGGTGTCATAGTTAGAGTGCTTTCCCTGCATCATACGAACCAGACGCTCGAATCCCATACCGGTGTCAATGACATTCATAGAGAGCTTCTCCAGCGAGCCGTCAGCCTTGCGGTTGAACTGCATGAACACAAGGTTCCATATTTCTATGACCTGTGGGTCGTCTTGGTTGACGAGCTCACGCCCCGTCTTGCCAGAGGCGGCTTTCTGTTCTGGTGTACGAGAGTCAACGTGAATCTCAGAACAAGGACCACAGGGACCTGTGTCGCCCATCTCCCAGAAGTTGTCGTGCTTGTTACCATTGATGATATGATCTTCTGGCACATGCTTAGCCCAGTATTTCGCTGCCTCATCGTCACGAGGGATATTCTCCTCGGGTGAGCCTTCGAATACGGTAACATACAAATCCTCGGGATTCAGTTTCAACACGTCCACCAGGTATTCCCAAGCCATGTCGATGGCGCCCTCTTTGAAATAGTCGCCAAACGACCAGTTGCCCAGCATCTCGAACATGGTGTGGTGGTAAGTATCATGACCTACTTCCTCCAGGTCGTTGTGCTTTCCGCTCACGCGCAGACACTTCTGAGTATCGGCTCGGCGACGTGGCTCTGGGTCACGTGTTCCCAATATAATATCCTTCCACTGGTTCATACCTGCGTTGGTGAACATCAGTGTTGGGTCGTCTTTAATCACCATAGGGGCAGAGGGCACGATAGCGTGCTGTTTCTGCTCGAAAAACTTCTTAAACGATTCGCGAATCTCGTTAGCTGACATCATTGTTGTTTACAATTTTAACTATTTACTATTTACAATTTGCCTGCAAAGGTATAAAAAAACGGGCGAAATACAAAGTATTTGCCCGATTTTTATCGTAATTGTGCCGTTAGTTACTTTTCACTTCCACCCTTCCTTCTTCCATTCCTTTTGCCTCGCACGCCACCTTGATGGTGCCAGCATCCTTCGTGCTCTGCACAATCACCTGGGCACAGCCGTTGAAGGCAGGAATCTGGAATTCCTTGCAGTCCTTGTCTTTCGGGTGGTCGCTACCCATGTAGGCAGGGTCACCGTTGCCCACACCGATGATGCGCCCATTGCCTTCTACGCGGAATGTCAGCATCTGACAGGCATCAGGCACCGTGCGCCCCTTGCTGTCCTGCAGTTCTATGTTTACCACAGCCACGTCGCGTCCGTCAGCACGCAGACTGGTACGGTCGGTCTTTGCCACTATCTTTTTGGCATCCTTGGTGGTCTCTATCGTCTCGGTCATGATGCACTTTCCGTTCTTATAGCCCCTTGCCACCACTTTGCCAGGCTTGTAGGTGGCCTTCCATTTCAGGTGTCCGTTCTTGGGCATGGCCTGTCGTCCCAACTGCTTTCCGTTTACCTCCAGTTCCACCTCGTCGCAGTTGCTGTATGCCCACAGCTCTATCTCTTCGCCCTCATGTCCCTTCAGGTTCCAGTGGGGGAATATGTGCAGGGTAGGCTCGTCCGTCCACCACGATTTCAGATACCATGCCTCGTCTTTCCAGAATCCGCAATAGTCCAAGATACCGAACTCCGAGTCGTGGGCAGGATAGCTCAGTGGATTAGGTTCTCCGCGATAGTCGAAACCGGTCCAGTAGAACAGTCCTGCTGCCCAGGGGCGCTCGTCATAGAATTTCCATCCGCGCTCGATACGGTTCTCCGTGCCGTCCTTGTCGGCAGTCATGTTCATGCTCACCATGTGGCCCTTGTCGTCGGGTGTGGTGAAGTACACGCCGCGTGTTCCGCATCCAGTTGTCTCCTCCGTACCCACTATTCTCCAGTCGGGATGAGCCTTCTTGCGATTGTCCACGTCGTTCTGCAGGATATAGTTGAATCCCACGACGTCGAGCCCCTTAATCATTTCGCTGCCGCCGGCATTGGCAATGGTCGATGGGCGTGTGGGATCCAGCAGTTTCGTGTATTCCCTCATGGCAGCAGCAATGCGTGTACCCTGAACGGTGTTCTCAATGCCCCATTCCTCGTTGCCGTCGCTCCACATGATAACGCTGGGGTGGTTTCTGTCGCGCTTGATCATCCGCTCCAGCAGTCTCAGATGCTCCTGGTTGATACCCGTCAGTCGGTTCTCGTCAATCACCAGTATTCCCTCCCTGTCGCAGATGTCGAGCAGGGCAGGTGTCATGGGGTTGTGCGACGCACGGTAGGCATTACATCCGAAGGCCTTCAACTGGCGAATGCGCCAAGCCTGCAGTGCGTCGGGGATGGCAGCACCCACACCCGCATGGTCCTGGTGCATATTCACACCCTTCAGTTCCAGCGGTTTGCCGTTCAGCAGAAAGCCCTTTTCGGCATCAAAGGCTATCTCGCGGAATCCCGTAGTCGTCTCGTATCTGTCCACCACCTCGTTGTTCACCCTGACTGTCGTTATCACCTTATATAGATAGGGGTTGTCGGGACTCCACATGTGTGGCTCGAAGACGGTCATCAGCTGTTTGCACTTCACCGTTTCCTTACCCCTTATCGTCACTATCTCGCGTGCAGCATAGTCCACATCCTTGCCCTCGGCATTCACCAGTTTGTTTGTCACCATCACCTCCAGTGTCTCCAGACTGCTGTTGTGCACCTCCGTCTCTACCGTTACCTGCGTCTTCAGCGACGATGCCTTGAAGTCGGAATAGACAAACGTTCCGAAGGGTGCCACACTCACCTTGCCCGTCTTCACCAGCCAAGCGTCGCGATAGATGCCGCCACCCTCGTAGAACCAGCCCTCTTCCAGTGAGGCATCAGCCCTTACGCATATCAGATTGTCGCCTCCGAAATTCACGTATTCCGTCACGTCATACACTTGGGTGGCATAGCCGCTGGGTTCTGTACCTAACCAGAAACCATTGAACCATACGTTGGCATTGCGGAAGATGCCGTCGAAGCGCAGACTAATCTGTTTGCCCTCATCTTCCTTGCCTATCTGAACGGTCTTGCGATACCAGCCTACACTGGTTTCCGGATATTTGAATCCCACTGTCTTGTAGCCGTGCGAATGACTGGCATTAGAGGCATAGGGCAGGGTAGATACCCAATCGTGGGGCACACGGACCTCCTGCCATTTCGAATCGTCAAACTTCGTGCTGTACGGTCCCTCGTTGTGAATGGAGTTGGCTTTGGTCAGGTAGTTAAAATACTCTGTTCCGCAACCGAAGTCTTTCTGCGGGTCGGCAGTATTTCCAAAGGCAAACTTCCACCCTTCGTCCAACAGGATGTTTTCTCTCACGTTTTGTGCATGCAGGGTAAGTGTTACCAAACAGACTGCACCGATGAGCCATTTTTTCATATTCATAATTACTTTTTAGATGGTTTACTTTGCAAAAAACACGAGTCCGCCACTGATAAACAGACCACTTGATGGTTTTTTCTTCAATCGCTGTCCTTTCAGGTTGTAGAAATCGCTGTCGGGTTGGCGGGTGGTGTGTGTCTGTTTGATACCTGTATAATGATCCCATCCGGGCATGTCGCTCAGACCGATGGTACGTGTGTCGCTCATAATCTTAGTCAATTCCTTATTAGTCGTCTGGTCAAGAAAATTGCCGCCCCATGTCTGATACCAAGGCATCCACCACGACCATACGGCTTCATCTTCAAACATCGCGTCGATATCGGGGATTGGTCCGTTTTCCGACAGTGCTACGATTTTCTTGCCACCTGTCAGCGCCTTCAGTTTATCGAACATCACGTAATTGCTGGAATAGTCCTCTGCTTTATTATAAATGTCGGCAGACACCACATCGTAGTAATTCTGGCCTGGATCCCAGTCTTGGTCGTTCTTATCTGCATTCCATACCCATATCACGTTGTGCACACCCTTTACGTTCACCATTCTGTCAAATACCAGCTTGTAGAGTTTCTTAAAGTGTTCCGCATTCTTATTACGGCCCCACCAGAACCAACCGCCGCTTGCCTCATGCAGCGGGCGGAAGATGCAGGCCATACCCTCGTTTTGCATGTCGAGGAAGATGTCGGCAATGGCATCAATGTCCTGAATGATGTATTTGTAGAGTTGTGACGAGGTGTTCCACGATCCATCTGTATTCAGCGCGTCTGCAATTTTGACCGTGCTTTTTTCCGAATAGAACTCAACTGTTGCTCTGCTCGGGTCGCGCCAGTGCCATGTGAACGCGGGAATACCGCCCTGCTTGTATGTGTCCTTCGCCAGTGTTACTGATTTGTTGGAATACTGTTTCGCATAATCTTGACTGGCATTCTTGCCCGTCGTTTCCATGAAATCGAATCCAATCAACGCAGGATACTTCCCTGATCGCTTATAGAACTCCTGAATGTCGGCATGCTCTTTCACTTTGTCAGGAGCCGATGTCATGTTGCCGGTCATCATGCCAGAGATGCTTTTCTTGCCGAAGTTCTCGTACAGGAACTTGTATAGACTTTTAGCACTTTCCACAGCTGCTCCGTCCACGGGTGTTGCAGCGATATCGAAAGCTATCGTGCTGGTACTTTTCTCAATGCGGATATAGTCGATGTTAAACCACGTCCATGAGGGGGTAATCTCAATGGTACATTTGCCCACAGGCAATTTGAAGGTGCCCACCTCCACCTCGGTCAATGCATTCACCTTGAACGTTGCTGCACTGCCATTTACAGTGATAGCCACCTCTTTCTCGCCACCGATACCTTCTCCCATTGCAAGGACGGTATATTTTCCTCCTTCGCTACAGGTATAGGAGAAAGTAATCTTTGCATTTGCTTTTGTCAGCGACAGCGCCTTCCCACCAGAGTATTTGCTGTCCGTTTTCATTTCGCAATTTTTGTAGGTGGCATCCTCCGCCTCCATCTTCGTACCAGTCTGTGCCCACGAAGGCATTGCTGTCATAGTCAGCAGGCATCCTGCGAGAAATAGTTTCTTCATTGTTGCCATGTCGTTATAGTTTTAGTTTTCAAAATTTCTTGCAAAGATAATGAAAAAAACTGAAAGAGCAAACGTGATTGACATATATTTTGATTATCTTTGCAGGAGAAAACCTATACAGGAAGTGCTGGTAAGGTAATTTTTCTTTCGAAAACTTGGAGAAATGAAAATAAAACTTTACCTTTGCAAAAAATCTATGCGCTTATGGCATTGAATCTGAACAAAAATCTGAAGATGTACTACTCCATTAAGGAGGTGGCTGAGATGTTTGGCGTCAACGAGAGTACGCTGCGCTACTGGGAGACGGAGTTCCCTTATCTGAAGCCTAAGACAAGTGGACCTGCCAAGATACGCCAGTATCAGGAGAAGGACATAGAACAGATAAAGTTGATTCACAACCTGGTGAAGGTGCGCGGATTTAAGTTGGCTGCTGCCAAGCGCATCATCAATGCCAATCGCGATGGTGCCGATAAAAAATCAGAAGTGCTCACGAAACTGATTAGCATTCGTGAGCAACTCCAATCCTTGAAAAAACAAATGGACTATCTGCAATAGTCCATTTATTTTCTTGGTCATACGCTATTATCGTTTGATGAATACGACGCGGCGGTTCTGGGCGCGACCGGCTTCGGTCTTGTTGTCGGCAATGGGTTCGTGAGAGCCCTTACCTACGGCCTTCAGATTGAATCCGTCAACACCTAAGCCTTCGAGCGCCTTGACAATGGCCTCGGCACGCTGCTGCGACAGTGGGTCGTTCACCTTGTCGGAACCCTGGTTGTCGGTATGTCCCTGTACCTCGAAGCGAGCCGATGGGTTCTTCTTCATATAGTCGGCAATCTTCATGATCTCGATCATTGACTCCTGCTTGAGGGTAGCCTTGCCTGTGTCGAAGAGGATGTTGTTGGTCACAAACTGTCCTGTCTCCTGAATGGCCTTCTCGACAGCTGAGATGTCCTGTGCATTGCGGTCGTAGAGTGCTACGGCCCCCTTGGCAATCACCACGTTGCGGATGAAGGTGAGGTTTTTATATTCAAAAGGAACCTGGAAGCACATCCATGTGGGTTGGTTGACACGTGGGAGGTTGACCACACGCTTGTCGTTGAAATAAACCTTCAGCGCACGTTTGTTGAACGACAGGGCTACGTGGTTCCACCCCTTCTTGAACGAGTACTCAAAAGCTCCCTCCTTGTTTCCATTGAAATAATAGCTATGTTCTTGGGTATCACAGACACCATGTTTCAGAACGAAGGCTGTCAAGTCGTCTGAGTCATATCCCTCGCCGGGGAACTCCGAGCGGTCTTTGGTAACAGCAAGAATCAGTTTGATGTCATTCAAGCCAATATCGTCCTTGCTGGGCCAATAGTAGAAATCGTATTCAATGGTGAACTCTTCCGGCAGATATGCACCCTGCTCCTTGATGAGGGGCTGTATCTGGGCATTTTCAGTAGGATTGATGGCTTTTACACCGGCAATAGTCTTGACCTCAGTCGTACCAGAGAACATATCCCACTTAGAGGGGAACTCGCCCACCTGCTCAGCAGTGACATCATCTTGGAACATGATGACAGAGCCACGTTTGAAATCAGAGGAGGTGGCTACCTGTGGGTTGTCGTCGGCAGCTTCAACTTCTGCGTCATTTTCCTTGTTCTTCTTGCCTTTCTTGCCCTTAACGGCATCGGTGGCAGCGTCTTCTGTCTTGTCGAGGGCTTTGTCGATACCTCGGTCAATAGCGCTCTCCACTTTGCTTCTGGCTTTCCATTTGGCTGATTCCTTTACACGGTTGAAAAGGCCCTGGGCTTCTGCTGTCATTGCAATAGCGAATAACATGGCAAACACAAATACTAGTTTTTTCATAAGCAATAATGTTTAAAGATTTAGTTTTATGTAATAATGATTAGGGATTCCATTGGTCGTTGATGCTGAACACCCGCTCGGGAGTGATGGCCTGGGCTTCTTTCTTGGTCAGTTGGCGGCTCCAGGCAACACGGCCCTGGGTGGCTGCGCCCTCGCCTCGGTTGTTATACTCCATGTAGCGGGCTGTCTGCTCACGGTTTTTCTGCCAGTGGTGCCAGCCCTCGGGACGTATTTGGCGGGGCAGGTCGCAATTCATGAAGAGGGTGTAGCCATAGTCGCGCCAGGGGCGTCCCAGATATACCTTCGTAACACCTTCGGCAGCCGTGATGCGACAGTTGTTGAACACGTAGCCGTAGGGCACGTCCTGCGGGGTGGAGGCTGCAGTGATGTAGGAGTCGGCCTTGCAGAAGATGTCGCAATGCTCGAACCAGGCGGTGGCAGGACCGAAGATGAAGTCGGTGGTGCCCTCGATGTAGCAGTCCTTGAACAGCTGGCGTGAATGGGCATTGCCCGTATAGATGGTGTCCTGATGGCCCAGGAAACGGCAGTTTACGAAGGTGAGTTTGTCGCCAACGGTGAACAGAGCTACTGCCTGTCCCAGTCGGGCGGCATTGTTCTCGACGGTGATGTTCTTGAGGGTGATGTAGCTTCCGTCAATCCTCAGGGTAAAGGTGCGGAAGGTTCCCATTGGTTTGCCCGTAGGGGGATAGAGGATATTGGCATGGTCGTCCCATGTGATGATGGTGTTGTCGCGATCCTCACCGCATATCTCGATATTGGTGAGCGACTGTGGAATGACGATTTTCTCCTTATATACTCCCCGCTTGACGAAGATGACCTTATGGTAGTCCATAAAGGCGCGGCACACCTCAACGGCTTCTGAAATGTTACGAAACTCTCCCGTCCCGTCGCGAGCCACCACAATCGTATCCGGATTATCGTAACTCTTGGCTATAGAAGTGAAAAGTGAAAAGTGAAAAGTGAAAAGTAGAAGAATCACTCTTAGGTATGAAGTGAAAAGTGAAAAGTGAAAAGTGAAAAGTAGAAGAATCACTCTTCGGTATGAAGTGAAAAGTGAAAAGTGAAAAGTGAAAAGTAGCATAAATGCTCTTTGTAGATTAACTTTATTCATTTTTTATAGTTTTACAAGATGAAATTAACATATTAATTAATTGATTGCAGTCATAGAGGATGTTATCATACTCGTCATCAGTCAGATAATCTGTTGCGTGTAAGAGAGATAACCAATATCTTGTTTCACTAGCTTCTTTTAGTGCAATATGTAGTTTTGTTATAAAATCAGGTTTGCTTTGGGCAAATTGAGCTTCAGCTATATTAGCTCCGATAGAGGTACCAGAACGAAGCAATTGTTTGGACAAGATATTCTCCCTTTTCTCTTCTTTAAGATATTTCGTCAGCTTAACGATTCTTATAGAAAAGGAAAAACTCTTATTTTCAAGAATTCCTTTATTATTTTGCTCCATAACTCCTCACTCCTCACTTTTCACTTTTCACTTTTCACTCCTCTCTTTTCACTTTTCACTTTTCACTCCTCTCTTTTCACTTCTCTCACATAGTTTGTGTTACTTCTTGCAGGTCTTCAACATTTTTGAGCTGGTCGATGATGGTCTTCACGTCTTCGCGGTCGTGGACGCGGATTTCAATGTCGCCCTGGAAGACACCCTCTTCACTGGTGATGGTGAGCTTGTGTATGTTGACATTCATCTGCGACGAGATGATTTTCGAGATGTCCATGACCATACCTACACGGTCGATACCCTCGATATGGATGGTGGCGTCGAAGAAGAGGCGCTTGTGCATGTCCCATTTGGCATCCAGGATGCGGTTGCCGTAACTCGTCTTGAGCTTGTTGGCCACAGGACAGTCGCGCTTGTGAATCTCAATGCGCTTCTTGGTGTCGATGAAACCAAGGATGTCGTCGCCCGGGATGGGGTGGCAACAGCGACGGAAACGATACTGACTGATGTTGGTGTCGTTGATGTAGATGGGTTTCTTGCGATTGAACTTCTCGGGAACGATGAAGTAGTCGGGCTGCTCGTCGGCTTGCTTCGCCTTGCCCTTGCTCAGGAAAGGCACCAGTCGGCGCCATCCCGAAACACCGTTGGCGGAGTTCTTGCCATGCAGTTCGTCGATGTCTTTCTCGCCCAGCAGAATGGTCTTGTCGCCCAGTGACTGGAAGAAATCCTCCCTGCTGCGCGACTCATGGAAGGCAGCCAGCTGATCGGCTACAGCCACGGAGTTTTCAATATCGTTGTTCTTGAGGAAGGCACTGAGAATTTCCTCTCCCTGTTTCTGTATCTCGCGTCCGTTACGACGCAGGATGGCCTGGATCTTAGCCTTAGCCTTGGCAGTGGAAACGAAACTAATCCACGAACTCTGTACGTGTTGCGACTTCGAGGTGAGAATCTCCACCTGGTCGCCACTCTTCAGTTTATGACTCAGTGGCACGAGCTTATGGTTCACCTTGGCTCCGATACAGTGCGATCCCAGGAAGGTGTGGATGCTGAATGCAAAGTCGAGTGCCGTACAGCCCGTAGGCATGGTCTTGATTTCGCCCTTGGGGGTGAACACAAAGATTTCAGAGGCAAAGAGGTTGAGCTTGATGGCGTCGAGGAAGTCCATGGCGTCGGGCTGTGGGTCGTCGAGTATTTCCTTGATGGTGCGCAACCAGTCGTTCAGTTCGTTTTCGTCCTCGGTGAACTCCTTCTCCATGCCGTCCTTGTATTTCCAGTGGGCAGCAAAGCCCTGTTCGGCAATCTCGTCCATGCGGTCGGAACGTATCTGCACCTCTATCCATCGTCCCTGTTTCGACATGAGGGTGACGTGGAGCGCCTGATAGCCGTTGGCTTTCGGATGAGAGAGCCAGTCGCGCAGGCGGTCGGGGTGCGACTTATAGATTTTCGAGATGGCCACATAGATGTTGAAGCATTCGTTGATTTCCTCTTCGCGCTTGTCGGGGGTGAAGATGATGCGCACAGCCAAGATGTCGTAAACCTCGTCGAAGGTAACGTGCTTGTTCTGCATCTTGTTCCAGATGGAGTAGGGCGTCTTTACGCGCTCCTTAATCTGATATTTCACACCCATCTGGCGCAGCGACTCCTCGATGGGCGCTGTAAACTGGTCGAAGAGCTCATGGCGCTTGGCCTCGGTAGAGGCAAGCTTGGCCTTGATGCTGTTATATTCGTCGGGATGCTCGTACTGGAAACTCAGGTTCTCGAGTTCCGACTTAATCTTGTAAAGACCCAGGCGGTTGGAGAGGGGCGCATAGATATACAGCGTCTCACCGGCAATCTTATACTGTTTGTTGGCAGGTTGCGACTGCAGGGTGCGCATATTGTGCAGACGGTCGCATATCTTGATGAGGATGACGCGGATGTCTTCGCTCATGGTGAGCAGCAGTTTCTTGAAGTTCTCTGCCTGGGCAGAGGCCTGTTCACCGAAGATGCCGCCGCTGATCTTGGTCAGACCATCCACAATCTGGGCTATCTTAGGACCGAAGATGTTCTCAATGTCCTCGGTGGTATAGTCGGTATCTTCCACCACGTCGTGTAGCAGGGCAGCACAGATGCTGGTAGACCCCAGTCCCACTTCCTCGCAGGCTATCTGGGCAACAGCAATAGGGTGTAAGATATAAGGCTCGCCCGACAGACGGCGAACGCCCTTATGAGCCTGACGGGCAAAGTTGAATGCCTTGGTGATGATATCAACTTTCTTACGATGACGTGATGCCAGATAACTGTCCAGCAGATGCTGGAAAGCGTCGTTGACTATCTGTTCGTCTTGGTCTTCACGCAATTTCTCTTTTTCGTCTTCCATCATGCTTACACCTTATTATATATATTATCTGCGTCTTTTCTTTGATGACTTGCGACCGCCCTTGGCTTTCTTGCCGCCTTTGGCCTTCTTGCCAGCCCTGGCCTTCTTGCAGCCTTTGCTGTGCTTGGCAGCCTTACCGCCACGACGAGCCTTGACGTGGCGACCGGCACGGCCCTTGCGACCTTTCTTCCACGAGCGCTTGCTCTTGTGGTAGTAGGTGGGGGTGTAGTCGTTGACTTCCACCTGAATACGGTTGGTCAGCAGTTCGCTGGCACGATAGTCGAGGATGGCATCCTGCTGCTCGATGAAACGGCTGATGTCAGCCTGTGGCAAACGCAGGGCATAGGGCTGGGTATTGCCGGGGATGATGTCGTGGCGATACATCGGGTTGAGGGCACGCAGCATATCAATGTCGAGATTCAGCACATGGGCAATCTGCTCAAGGTGCATCTTCTTATCAACCATCACCGTATCGGTCTTGGCAGGCAGACGACTGTTCATCGGACAGATATTGTGCAGCGAATAGTAGGTCATCATATAGTTGGCTGCTATGAAGGCAGGCACGTAGCCACGCGTTTCACGGGGCAGGTAAGGGTAAATCTGCCAGTAGTCCTTCGACCCGCCAGAGCGCTGGATGGCCTTGTTCACATTGCCTGGACCGCAGTTATAGGCAGCAATCACCAGGTTCCAGTCGCCAAACACCTTATAGAGGTCGCTCAGCAGGTGGGCAGCGGCATAGGAAGCCTTGATGGGGTCGCGACGTTCATCGACCAACGAGTTGATCTGCAGGTTATACTGCTTACCAGTAGCCAGCATAAATTGCCAGAGACCGGTAGCTCCCACGCGCGAGACAGCCTTCGGATTGAGGGCCGACTCAATGACGGGCAGGTATTTCAGTTCGAGGGGTATCTGATAGGCTTCTAGCGCCTCTTCGAAGATAGGCATATAGAAATTGCCGGCTCCCAGACAGTAGGATATCGTTCCGCGAAGGCGCTGGGCATAGCGGTCGATGAAGTTCTGGACAACATTATTATGAGCCATCTCCATCACCGTAGGCATGCGCGACAAACGGTCGATGTACACCTCTTCGGGATAGTAGGGGTTCTCGTTCTTGAAATTACAGTCGTCAGAGGTGAGGTAGGTCTTTGCCATATACTCGCTGAGCAGACTGTCCAGGTCGTAGGTCATGGCCTCGGGGAAGTCAATCACTTCCTCGTTACCACTTTGGTCAATCACGACGAGTTCGTCTTCCTCATCAACTTCTTCTTCTTCTTCTTTTTCCGTCTCGTTCACCACGATTTGCGCCTGAACGGCGACGGACATGCCAAACAGGATGGCGAGCAGTAACAGAAATTTCTTGCTGATCATTCTTTATTTGGTTTTGTATTTTAAAAATTCAATTTGCAGTTGACACCGTACGACTGGGCTTGCAACGGATTGCCGCCACCATGATTGGGAATCACGGTGGGTTCGACCTTCAGCGACAGGTCTTTGGAAATATCGAAGGCCGACAGTTCGGCATCAACATAGGCGTCAATCACCGAAAGGGCATAGACTCCTATCATCACAAAAATGCTGAGGTCGCGCCAACGACGGTATTTATCCTTACGGTTCTTGAAAATCTCCTTATAGCGTTCCTCGTTGCTTTTGTTGATTTCAACACCCAGGTGCAGGAACTTGTTGTACGAGGCCGTCGTGGGGTCGTTGTCCATGAGGTCTTGGTAGGCCTGCGCATAATCCTTATACATCATGTTGTTCCACGTGAGGGCATAGATGCAACCCAGGAAACCACCATAGATAAGGGGCAGTTTCCAGTATTTGCGGTTGTAGATCTGTCCGCCACCGGGGATGACGAGCGCCAGCCAAAGGGCTCGCTTGGGGTCGGGACGCCACGTGCTCCAGTCGCGTTTGGGCTTTACCAGTTTGGTGGAGTCGATCAATACCGACTGGGTGGGTTCTATCTCCTCGACAGTGATGACGGAATCGGCACGCGTCAGCGAGTCGATGCGTGCCATCATCATCTGGATGCTGTCGGCAGGTGTCTCGCGGCGTTCAGTCTGGGCTGTTACAGGAAGCCCCGTCACCATCATGCTGAGGATGACTAACGCACGGAATACAGATATGTCTTTCAGTTGTTTCAAAGCGTTCTATTTGTTATTTCACACTATCCAGAGCGCTCATGATACGCTCCAATTCCTCTTCGTTGTTGAAGGCGATGCTGATTTTGCCTTTACCCTTGGGCGAACAGGTCATTTGCACCTTGGTCTGGAAGAAATGGGCCAGACGCTGCTTCAGGATGTTAAACTCCTCGGGCATCTGTGACTTGGCAGCCACACGACCTTTCGACGTCTGGATGTCATCGCCACTCTTCAAGGCCTGTACCAGTTCCTCTACCTTACGGACAGAATACTGTTGCTTCTGTATCTCCTTGAAGAGCTTGATCTGCGTGGAGGGACTTTCGATAGACAGCAGGGCACGGGCGTGTCCCATGTCAATCTCGTGGTTCTTCAGTGCCATCTGTACCTGGGCAGGGAGCTTCAGCAGACGCAGGTAGTTGGTGACGGCAGCGCGGCTCTTGCCCACACGCTTCGAAATCATCTCCTGTGTCATTCCCGTCGTCTCTGCCAGATGCTGGTAGGCCAGTGCCACCTCAATGGCGTTCAGATCTTCACGCTGGATATTCTCCACCAGTGCCATCTCCATCACGCCCTCGTCCTCGACGGTGCGGATGTAGGCAGGAATACGCGTCAGTCCGGCTATCTGCGAGGCACGCCAACGGCGCTCACCAGCTATAATCTGGTATTTGCCTCCTTCCACCTGGCGCAATGTGATAGGCTGGATGATGCCTACCTCACTGATGCTGTTTGCCAATTCCTGCAGCGCCTCCTTGTCGAACTCGCGACGGGGCTGGTTGGGATTAGGCTCTATCAGGCTTATCTCTATCTCGTTGAGGTTGGAACTACCTTTGGTCTGAACGTCCCCGGTATCTATCAGCGCATCAAGACCGCGTCCTCCACCGATTTCGTCGAGTCCGCGTCCCAGTACGCTTCTGTCGTATTTCTTTCTTACAGCCATAAATTTTTCTTCTTGCTAAAGCGATGTGCCATTAGCTGTTTTTGTTGATGATTTCCCTTGCAAGTGCCAAATGGTTCTTCGAACCGGTGGAGTCGGTGTCATAGAGAATGACAGGCAGTCCGTGACTGGGACTCTCGGAGAGTTTGACATTGCGCTGAATGACGGTCTTGAACACCAGCTCCTGGAAGTGGCGCTTTACCTCGTCGTAAATCTGATTAGCCAGGCGCAGACGAGAGTCGTACATGGTGAGCAGGAATCCTTCAATCTCCAGTTTCGGATTCAGTTTGCTCTTGATGATGCGGATGGTGTTGAGCAGTTTGCTGATACCTTCCAGGGCAAAATACTCGCACTGCACCGGGATGATGACTGAGTTGGCTGCTGTCAGGGCATTGACGGTAATCAGTCCCAGTGACGGAGAACAGTCAATCAGGATGTAATCGTAGTCGTTGCGGATAGGAGCCAGCAAGTTACCAATGATTTTCTCTCTGTTATTCAGGTTGAGCATCTCTATTTCTGCACCCACCAGGTCGATGTGGCTCGGAATGATGTCAAGTCCCTCGACATCGGTGGTGTAGATGGCATCACGAATGTCAGCCTTGTCAATGATACATTCGTAGAGCGAACATTCTACCTCCTGAATATTTACGCCAAGACCGCTGGAGGCATTGGCCTGTGGATCGGCATCGACCACCAGCACCGTCTTCTCCAGGGTGGCAAGCGAAGCGGCCAGGTTGATGGTAGTAGTTGTCTTACCTACACCGCCTTTTTGATTCGCTAAAGCAATTATCTTTCCCATAATCTATCTTTCACTTTCGTATATAATAGGCTGCAAAGTTACGAATAAGTGAGCAGAAAACCAAATTTTATTTGGATTTTCTCTAACGAGAGTAATTTCGGCGCTGTAAACTATCTTATCTCACACTTTTTTATTAATTTTGCACCCAAATAGCATTTTTTTGATGAATAGCGAAAAACCTTTCATACTGATTTCTAACGACGACGGCTATCAGGCAAAGGGCTTGAACAGTCTGGTGGACATGATTCGCGACATGGCCGACATACTGGTTTGTGCACCCGACAGCGGGCGCAGTGGGTCGGCATGTGCCTTTACGGCTGTCGATCCGCTGATAATGGTTCCTCAGAAGAAGGAGGAAGGATTGGAGGTGTGGTCGTGCAGCGGAACACCGGTGGACAGTGTCAAGCTGGCGCTCAACGAGTTGTGTAAGGAGCGCAGGCCGCAGATGGTGATAGGGGGCATCAACCACGGTGACAATGCCTCGGTCAATGCGCATTATAGCGGTACGATGGGCGTTACCCTTGAGGGTTGTATGAAATACATTCCCTCGGTAGCCTTCTCCTTGTGCAGCCACGACTATTTTGCCGATTTCAGTCCGCTCCGTCCCTACGTCCGCAGCATTGTGCGTAAGGTGCTGGACAACGGGCTGCCGAAGGGTGTCTGCCTGAATGTGAATTTCCCTGATACCGACAATTTCAAGGGTGTCAGGATATGCCGGATGGCGTATGGCACATGGTACGACGAGGCTGTCAAGCAGCGCCATCCCCGGGGTTACGACTATTGGTGGATGGTGGGAAAGTATAAAAACGACGAGCCCGAGGCAGAAGACACCGACAATTGGGCAGTCAATCACGGCTATGTTGCCGTCACTCCGACGAAGATTGACGTGACGGCTTATGAGGCAATGGAAAGTCTGAGAGATTGGGATTTATGAAGTATTATCTGATAGTAGGCGAGGCGAGTGGTGACCTTCATGCATCTCATCTGATGCAGTCACTGAAGAAAGAGGACGCTCAGGCTGAGTTCCGATTCTTCGGAGGCGATATGATGACCGCTGTGGGAGGCACGCGCGTCAAGCATTACAAGGAACTGGCCTATATGGGTTTTATTCCCGTCTTGCTTCATCTTCCCACTATCATGCGCAATATGAAAATGTGTCAGCAGGACATTCTCGACTGGCAACCCGACGTGGTCATCTTGGTAGATTATCCGGGCTTTAATCTGAAGATAGCCAAATTCGTCAAGGCCAATACCAAGATACCTGTCTATTATTACATATCCCCCAAGATATGGGCATGGAAAGAATATCGCATCAAGAATATCAAACGTGATGTTGACGAAATGTTCTCCATCCTGCCCTTCGAGGTTGATTTCTTTGAGAAGAAACACCATTACCCCATCCACTATGTGGGTAATCCGACGGCGCAGGAAGTGCGTGCGTTCCTGGCGCAGCCACCACTTCCCTTGGAGCGAAAGGGGGAAGGACTGCCTGTCATTGCCCTTCTCGCCGGTTCGCGACGACAGGAAATCAAGGACAATCTGCCTGCCATGATTGAGGCAACGCGCCATCTGGCAGGGCAATACGATATAGTGTTGGCTGGTGCCCCGGGCATTGACCCCACCTACTATGAGCAATTCTTGCGCAATAGCAGTGTCCGTATGGTTTCCGACCAGACCTACCCTCTGCTCTCGCAAGCCACGGCAGCCCTTGTCACCAGCGGTACAGCCACTTTGGAGACGGCGATGTTCTGTGTGCCCCAGGTGGTATGTTACGAAACACCCATCCCCAAGGTGATAGCCTTTCTGAAGAAACATTTTATCAAGGTGAAATACATCTCACTGGTCAATCTGATAGTCGACAGGGAGGTGGTGCCGGAACTGGTGGCCGACACCTTCAGCGTCGAGAATATCCGTCAGCACCTGCAGTCCATCCTGCCCGGCGGCGAGGCCCGCCAACGGATGCTGGACGGTTACGAAGAGGTGCACCGCCGTCTTGGCGACAGTCATGCTCCTGATGTGGCAGCAAGTCTCATCTGTGAATTACTAAATCACAACAAATTTTAATACATACGTATGAAAACATTTTTATCTTTGTTGGGCTTCGATGCCCAGAAACATTCTGTTAAAGTGGAGATGATGGCAGGACTGACCACCTTCCTCACTATGTCGTATATCTTGGCTGTCAACCCGATTATCCTGGGTGACGCAGGTATGGAGAAAGGTGCTGTGTTTTCTGCCACAGTGATTGCTGCAGTGGTGGCTACAGCCGTGATGGCGTTTTATGCCAAAATGCCATTTGCACTGGCTTCTGGTATGGGACTGAATGCCTTCTTTGCCTACACGTTGGTGATCGTGATGGGCTATACATGGCAGGAGGCTTTGGCAGCGGTGTTGATTGAGGGTCTTGTCTTCATTCTGCTCACCCTGCTGAAAGTCCGTGAGGCGATTGTCAATTCCATTCCTCTGAACATCCGCTACTCTATCTCTGTGGGTATTGGTTTGTTCATTGCCTTCATCGGTCTGAAGAATGGTGGTATCGTGGTGGTCAACGAGGCTACGGTAACTGGTCTCGGACCTTGGACCCCTACTTCCGTTGTAGCTATTTGTGGCATTCTGCTGGGTGCTATCCTGCTCACCTTGAAAGTGCGTGGCGCCCTGTTCTTTACCATTTTGATTATGACCGTGGTGGGCATTCCCTTCGGTGTGACTCAGATTCCTGAGCATTTTACTATCCTGAGCTTGCCTCACTCCATTGAGCCGATTGCCCTGAAAATGGATTTCACGCGTTTCATCTCGCTCGACATTGATTATTACATTGTTGTGGCTACACTGTTGTTCATGGACCTGTTCGACACCATCGGTACATTGATTGGTGCTTCTACAGGTGCCGGTATGGTGGATCATGCCACTGGCAGGATTCCCAACCTCAACAAATCGCTGATGGCTGATGCTATCGGTACAACGGTTGGTGCCCTTTGCGGTACATCTACAGTGACTACCTACGTTGAAAGTACAACAGGTATTGTTGAAGGCGGACGCACAGGACTCACAGCCCTCACCGTAGCAGGTCTTTTCTTCCTGGCTCTCTTCTTCTCGCCCATCTTCCTCATCATTCCTTCGGCAGCCACTACGAGTGCCCTGTTCCTGGTTGGTGTGATGATGTTGCGGCAGATTGTCCATATCGATTTCATCGATTTCTCTGAGTCCATGCCTTGTTTCATGACCATGCTGATGATGCCCTTCACGGCCAGCATCTCGGAGGGTATCGTGCTCGGATTGCTTTCTTATGTCTTTGTGAAGGTTTGCGCAGGAAGATATCGTGAGATTACTGCCACGATGTACATCCTTGCTGCTTTCTTCGTGTTGAAATATGTGGCTCCGCTGATTTAATTGAAGAATTTAAATTATATTTTATGAAAAAACTGTTTTTAGCTTTCGCACTCCTCGCATCATGTATGACGATGAGTGCACAAAACATCCAATTGCACTATGACTTTGGTCGTAACCTCTATAGCAATGAGGAGTCTGACCGCCAGAAAGTGACATTAACCGTAGAACATTTCAAAGCTGACAATTGGGGCTCGTGGTACTACTTCTTCGACCTTGACCTGACTAGTAAGGTGACACGTAGCATCTACACTGAGATTTCGCGCGAGTTTAAGCTGGGCAAGGAATCGTCTTTTGCTGCCCATGTCGAGTATAACGGTGGTCTGTGGCATGCTAACGTTCCTAATGGTTGTGGTAGTTATCAGCAGGCCGGACTTTTGGGCGTGGCCTACAATGGTCATAATGCCGATTTCTCGAAGACTTGGTCAGTACAGGCTCTCTACAAGCAGTTCATAAAGAGTTACGACGGCACGCACTCATACCCCAGCTTCCAGCTCACGGGTGTGTGGGGCTTGAACTTCCTGGACAGCAAGATGACCTTCTCGGGATTCATCGATTTGTGGCGTGGCGAGAAGGGTGCCAACTATGGTGAAAAGCAGGGACACGGTATGCTGGTATTGCTGACTGAGCCTCAGTTGTGGTATAACTTCAACAAACACCTGTCTGTTGGTACCGAAATTGAAATCAGCAACAACTTTATTGTAAACTACTATAACGACAAGACTTTCTTCATCAATCCTACGCTTGCCGTTAAATGGAACTTCTAAATCGGTAAATAAAAAGAATAAAGGGGAAGCCGTTCGCTTCCCCTTTATCGTCTCTCCTAATTGTCAAACATCTTCTTGAGTTTCTTCACTCCTTTCTTCATGTTCTTTTGTTTCTCGCGTTCCTCCTTCTTTTTCCGCTTTTCTTCTTTGCGGGCTTCTTTCTCGCGCTTGCGCTCCTCCTTCTTCAGTTGCTTCTCCAGTTTGCGGGCTTCCTTCGAGGCTTCTTTGGCAGCCTTCCGCTCACTTTTCTTCTCAGCCTTTTCCTTTGCCGATGCTTCCAGTGCGTCGCGCAGCATCTGCTTGTCAAAAGTAAAGACGTGGCCGAGAATGCCCAGCGACAGCGTCTTCGTTTCCTCGCCTAATTGAACGTGAGTGGTGTTGAAGATGAGATAGTTGTCAACCTCCAGCTTCGAATTCAGGGCAACCTCGATGGTCTTATTGACAATGCCCTTACCTAAGTCCGACAGAATACCGTTGCCCAGTCCGCGTTCGGCAGCCTCTTCGTCAACATATTCCTTCACGGCCTCCATCATCGCCTTCTTGTGCGCTTTCTTGTCAGGAACCGACTTTGCCATTCCCACTACTGCCAGCACAATGACGCAACATAATAATATCTTCTTCATCTTATCTGTTGTATTTCTTAAGTAATCCTTTTACAAGTTTTCCGTAAACCTTGACGACATCATCGGGCCAGGGACCGGTGGCTGTAGCACGGGGCAGCAGCATCGAACAGCTCTCGTTCTTGTCGCTGATAGACCAGCATACCCAACTGACTCCCAGTCGCTCACACAGTTGAATCCACTGCTCCTCGCTCTCAGGGTCTATCTTGCCGTCGCCCGAGGCTTCGGTGGCTCCACTCTCGGAAATGAATACGGGAATGCCCTTATTCACGGCCTCTTCCATGCGGTTACGGAGATAATCGCCGTGAGTGGCTGCATAGAAGTGGACGGTGTACATAATGTTATTGAACCCTTCTATCGGGCTTTCTGCCACCAGATGAATGTCCTGATCCCAGTGGGGGCATCCTACCAATATGATATTATCGGGGTCGTACTTGCGAATCTCACGGATAATCTCGGCAGCATATTTCTTCAGGTCTGCCCAGGTGTCTTCCACAGGTTCGTTGAAGATCTCGTAGATGACGTGTGGATGATGCCCATACTTCCGGGCCATCTCGCCAAAGAACTTCTTGGCCTCGGCAGTCTTCATCACGTGCGAGTGCCAGTCGATGATGACATAGACATTGTTCTTGATGGCTGCCTCGATGACGTTGGTCATGCACTGCATGGCAAACTGCGGGTTCTCCAGATAGTTGTCTTCTATCATGATGCCCATTGCGGCACGCACCACACTGGCATTCCAGTCGTTTTTCAGCGTCGCAACCGCTTTCTTGTTGTAGAAACGGGGCCATAGATTATGCCAACCGAGACTGACACCCCTTAGGATGACGGGGTTTCCCCTCTTATCGCATAACTGTGAACCCTTTACCTGCAACTGTCCCCACTGTTTTACGGGGTCGGCAGCGCGTAAGGGTAACAACGTGAATAGGCAAAATGGTAAAATGATGGCAAGGATTTTCTTCATAGTGGTTGTAAAATTAAAATAATGACAATGTGTACAGATAGACAACGGCAGCAGGAATGGCGAGCAGCGACGAGTCGAAACGGTCGAGCATACCGCCATGGCCGGGCAGGATGTTGCCGCTGTCCTTCACTCCGAGGGTACGCTTCAGCAGACTCTCTACCAAATCGCCCCAGGTGCCGAAGATAACGATGACCAATCCCAGACCGAGCCATTGCTCCATGGTCAGCATACCGCTTGAGCGGAACCCAGCATCAGCCAGATGCGTCAGTTGACCGCTGTCGAAGAGGAATATCAGATAGGCTACGGCTAATACCACAATGGCACCGCCAATGCTGCCCTCCCACGATTTTCCCGGCGAGATGCGGGGGAAAAGCTTGTGCCTGCCTATCAACGACCCCACGCAATAGGCTCCCGTATCGTTCATCCATAGGAAAATGAATACCGACAGGGGCAGGATGGGGTTGAAGACCACCAGTCCTTCCGGCGAGGCAGTAAATGCCAGTATGTTAAGCAGTGAGAAGGGTAGGGCGATATACATCTGCGAGAGCATGGTGTATGCCCAGTCGTTGACGGGGTCGGCCTGCTTCAGATAAAGCTCTGCCACCAGCAGATAGACGATGGTCACCAAATAGGGGATAAACACCACCGACTTGGCTACTCCGCCATACAGATCGCTGCAATAGTAGGTCATGGAAAAGAAGAAATAGACGCCAGCCACTGTTGCAATAAACCGGTTGACGGTTACTCCCGGACGTTCGTTCACCAAACCGGTAAATTCCCAGATGGTGAGTCCTGTCACTATTGAAAACAGCAGGACCATAGCCTCTGGTCTTAAGAAACTGGCTACAACCGCTGCAACGAATATGATGCCGGTAATGGCTCTTACGATGAAGTTCTTCATAGGGCTATTTTGTTGGTTCGGTAGGTTCGGTAGGTTCAGTTGGGGCTTCTTTGGAAGCAGCCTCTGCTTCCAGTTCCTTTGCCCGCTCTTCTGCCATGCGCTCTGCTTCTGCACGCTGTTGGTCTTCCAGCAGCTCTTCGGCACGGCTGGTCCAGGGACGCTTGCCGAAAATGGCTTCCACGTCGTCGGCAAAGATGACCTCACGTTCTATCAGCAGCTGGGCGAGTTTTGCATGACCCTCCTTGTGCTCTGTCAGTATTTGCTTGGCACGCTCATACTGTTGGTTGATCATCTTCAGCACTTCGTCGTCCATCGTCTTGGCTGTGGTCTCTGAGTAAGGTTTCTGGAACGAGTACTCCTGCTGGTTATAATAGCAGATATTGGGCAGTTTCTCACTCATACCGGCATAGGCTATCATACCGTAGGCCTGTTTGGTGGTGCGCTCTAAGTCGTTCATGGCCCCCGTTGAGATGTGACCGATGAAGAGTTCTTCGGCAGCACGACCGCCTAAGAGTGAGCACATCTCGTCGAGCATGGCTTCCTTGGTTTGCAGCACGCGTTCCTCAGGTAGATACCAGGCTGCACCAAGCGCCTGACCGCGAGGCACGATGCTGACCTTCACTAACGGATTGGCAAACTCGGTAAACCATGAGATGGTGGCATGGCCTGCCTCGTGGATGGCTATGGAGCGCTTCTCCGACTCGGTCATCACCTTGGTCTTCTTCTCCAGACCGCCGATGATGCGGTCAACGGCATCCAAGAAGTCCTGCTTGCCTACAAACGGACGGTTATAGCGGGCAGCAATCAGCGCTGCTTCATTACATACGTTGGCAATGTCGGCACCTGAGAATCCCGGTGTCTGACGGGCCAGGAAGTCAATATCCAGATTCTCATCCAGCTTCAGCGGCTTCAGATGTACCTGGAAAATCTCCTTGCGCTCGTTGAGGTCGGGCATATCGACGTGTATCTGACGGTCGAAACGTCCGGCACGCATCAGGGCTGAGTCGAGCATGTCTGCACGGTTGGTGGCAGCCAGCGTGATGATACCGCTGTTGGTGCCAAAACCGTCCATCTCGGTCAACAGGGCGTTCAGCGTGTTCTCGCGTTCGTCATTGCCTCCCATGGCAGGATTCTTGGAACGCGCACGACCCACTGCGTCAATCTCGTCGATGAAGATGATGCAGGGGGCTTTCGACTTGGCCTGCTGGAACAGGTCGCGTACACGGCTGGCACCCACACCGACGAACATCTCAACGAAGTCGGAACCGCTCATGGAGAAGAAGGGCACACCTGCCTCGCCGGCTACTGCCTTGGCCAACAGGGTCTTACCTGTTCCCGGAGGACCTACCAACAGGGCTCCCTTGGGAATCTTACCTCCCAAATCGGTGTATTTCTGGGGATTCTTCAGGAAGTCCACTATCTCCTGCATCTCCTGCTTGGCACCAGCCTGACCGGCTACGTCCTTGAAGGTGATGCCCAGCGAACCGCCCTTCTCGTACATCTGGGCTTTCGACTTGCCCACACTGAAGATGCCTCCACCTCCGGTCATGCCTCCACCACCCATGCGGCGCATGATGAACATCCATACGAAGATGATGCCTGCAAAGAAGAGAACGTTCATGATGAGCGAGTTGAAGAACTCACTCTCACGCTGGTTGTCAAACGATAGCTCACCGCTGAATTTCTTGTCTTCCCGAGCCTGGTTGATAAACTGCTCCACCTGGTCAACCGAACCGAACTCGACGGCAACGGTGGGTTCCTTGCCGGTCTGCTTGATTCCCTGCTGGAATACATCGCGCACGTGTTCCGGCTTGACATACATCTGCAGGGTGTTCGTATTCTTGTTTACCACAATCTTCTGGGCATAACCCTTCATCACATAGTTCTTGAAATTGCTATACGATGTGGTGGTCTGCACGCTCGATTTCTCATTGCCACTGGTCAGATAGAGCACTGCCAGTGCCACGATAGCCAACATGTATATCCAGTTCATGTTGAACTTCGGCATGTTCATCTTTGGCTCGTTATTTTGTTTCTTATCCATCATTATATATTTTCAATCTTTGTCAATACAGCATCTTCCCACAGGTGTTCCATGTCATAATACTCCCTGACGTCAGGCAGGAAGATATGAACCATCACGTCGGTGAAGTCCATGGCCACCCACTGGGCATTCTCCAGACCTACCACGGCGGTAGGCTTTTCCCTTAAGTCCTTGAGCACCGTTTCGCCCACCGACTCGGCAATAGCACCCACCTGAGTAGGTGAGTTGCCTTGACAGATGACGAAATAGCGGCAAATAGCACTTTCTATATCTTGCAGGTCAACGGTCACGATGTCGCTGCCTTTCTTCTCTTGTATTCCCTTTACGATTGTTTCAACCAGTTGAGTTGATGTCTCCATTTATTATTATATATTTTTGGTGTGCAAAGTTACGAATATTTTTCTTATTTTGCGTCATTGTTGCATTTTTTTCGTACTTTTGCAGAAAAGAAAACAAATAAGATGATGAGAAAACAATCAAAATCCATCGTGAGAGCATCTCTTTTGGCATTGTCACTGGTGCTGTCACTGCCGGCATTCAGCCAGGAACGTGCTGAAGTGCTTCTTGAAACCACTGAGGGTAATATCCGTATTGCACTGTTTAATGAAACACCTCAGCATCGTGACAATTTCCTGAAGGTGGTGGGCATGCAACTATACGACTCCCTGCTGTTCCATCGCGTCATTAAGGATTTTATGGTGCAGAGTGGCGATCTTAATAGCAAACATGCCAAACCGGGGGCACTCTTGGGAACAGGTGAACTTGATTATACCACCGAAGCGGAGTTCCGGTTGCCCCAGTTGTTCCATCGCCGTGGAGCTGTGGCTGCAGCCCGCGAGTCGGATAATGTCAACCCGGAGCGCCGCTCTGGAGCCTGTCAGTTCTACATCGTCTGGGGTAAACTGTGGGACGATGCCCGTCTGGCGAGAGTGCAGGAGCGTCTTGACTCGCTTACCCAGGGGCAGGTAAAGATTACCCCTGAGATGGCAGAGGTCTATAAGACCGTAGGCGGCACTCCCCATCTTGACGGTCAGTACACGGTTTTTGGCGAGGTAGTCGAGGGACTTGAGGTGGTTGACCGTATCCAGCAGGTAGCCACCGACAAGAATGATCGTCCGCAAGTCGATATTCGCATTTTACGAGCCGTAATTACCAAGAATCCCTTCGAAAAGAAGCCCGAAATCAAGAAAAAAACAACAAAAATGCGTTCTAAAGCAAAAAAATAGCCAAAAATTTTTGTGCATTCCAAAAAAAACACTACCTTTGCACCCGCAATTCGAAAATTGCATCCACAGTTTGGGGTATGGTGTAATGGTAACACTGCAGATTCTGGTCCTGCCTTTCCTGGTTCGAGTCCGGGTACCCCAACAAGAAGAAAAGCTTCCAACATTTGGAAGCTTTTCTTCTTGTTAAATACCAGCATACTCGGCTGCATCAAAGCAGGGACAGGCCTTCATGGGGTTCAGGTCGTGATGGCCTACGATGAGGGCGCGGGGATAGCGCTGTTTCAGTTCCAGGAGCAGCTGCCTCAGAGCCTGTCGCTGTGCCTCGGTGCGAGTGTCGGCAGGTCGTCCGTCGTTGTCGAGTCCGCCCTCGTAACACACACCTATCGAGTATTTGTTGTGTCCCTGGCAGTGTGCCCCCACCATATATTCCGGTCGTCCCATTTCGCGCGTTCCGTCTCGTCGGATGACGTAGTGGTAGCCGATGCCGAGCTGAAAGCCTCGCTGGCGGTGCCACGTGTCTATCTGTGCCGCTGACGACTGTTGGTCGGGCTTCACTGCCGAGCAGTGTACAATAATCAGGGTTACAGTGCGCATGTCATGCAACTTGATACGCCAACTGATGTTCCCAATGCGGTGAGGATACTTATCAGTATCTGAATCACCAATTTCCATTTTGAATTCTTCATAACCATTAACCGTTAACCATTAACCATTAACCTTCGGTGCTCGGGCCGCCTCCGTTTCCGCCTTCGGTAGAAGGTCCTTCGGGCTCTTCAACACTATTGCCCGTGAGGCTCTTGATGAGCTGTTTGGTCTTCGACGTGAACGAAGTCTTCGCATCGCGGTTCATCTTCTCAATCGTCGTCTCGCCGGTAGCCTGCATGATGATCTTCACCGCGCTGTAGGCTGACTGCTGCTTGGTGATGTCGGCAGTCAGTTCCTCGTCGGTGCGCTGCACACCCATGCCGGCAGACACCCTTGCACCCTGCTTCAGCGTCAGACCGTTGCCCTCCACCGAGCACTTGAACAGTCCCAGGTCTTCGATCTTCACCACGTAGCCCATCAGACAGAGCTCCCTGATGCAGTCAACCAGGTCGGTCAGCATACCGTTGATCTCACCCTTCGAGAACGAGGTGGTGTGGGCAGACATGTGCTTGGCGAGTTCCAGTGTGCCGATTGTTCCCTTGTACTCCACTCGGGGGTAGTACTTACCAAACGTACCCTGCAGCGAGTCGTTGGTGTTTTTGGTCAAATTCAATTCCAATGCCATAATAACTTGTTTTGACGTTAATAAATAAAATTACTTTCGGAGAAAACAAAATTACTTTCGGAGTATCCGGATTTACTCACGGAGTAATTGCTTTTCCTTTTGCAAAGTTACGACATCGTACGAGGCATAATGTGGCCGTTAGTAGCCATTAGTAGCCATTGATAGCAAAATAAAATTCTTTTAACATTTTATTTAAAAAAGCCCCCGACTCTGTCTTTGAGTCGGGGGATAGATTAGAGCATTAGGACAAGGGAATGTCCTTGTTATTCAGATAAAACAGAATTGTGTTTTGCTTCTTTCCAATCTTTATAAGTGAAATAAATAAAGCCAACAACTGCTACCAAAGCTATAGAACCTGCAACAATCAACGTATTCATTTTTTTTGTCCTTTCTTCTTATTTGCCAAATTCCTTTTTCATACTGCAAAGATAGAAACTATTTCTGAAACTGCCAAATAAAACAAACGAAATATTTATTCGTTATGGTTCACAAAGATATTTTATGATTAGTCGTACCTGTTCTGCAGAGTAGGAATGCTTATTCACGTTCCAGCGGATTCTCTTTAACTCCTCCACAAGTTCTGGGCATCTGTTGATATCTTCGCGAAGGTTTTTCATTGCCGACTTAATATTCTTGGTTTTCGGCCAATACAAACGCGCGAGTTCACGTTTTGTGTAACGTCTTTCTTCAATCATGGTCTCTCTTTATTTCAAGTTCTATTTCTTTCTTGATACACTTATACACTTAATACACTTAAAATGATAAAAAGTTATCCTGCGTACGTACATGCGCACGTACGCAGGAGAGTTTTTTCAGAAAACATCTGTATCATCTGTATCTGTATGGCCATTATCAACTGCCATCAACGAACGCAGTGACCGCATTTCCTCGGCAGAGCGGCGCACGACGATGTATCCCCGCACATTGCGCGAGGTCTTACGCTCGAAGCCCAGCTCCGCGAAGGCACGACCTATCATCACCGTAGAGAGTTTCTGTGTGATACCGGTTCCCACCATCTGCAGCGCCAGTGATACAGGCATGAACTCTGCGGGTTCATGTTCCTTAGGTCGTCGGAAGTATTGCTGCACCAGCTCCACCTCCAACCGTGGTGTCTCGAACTGCTGGTTATGCTGCGCCAGCTGCTGGATGTCCGACTGCGAGAACCAGTACTGGAAGCCCTGGCGGTAGAGGGCATACGCCTGGGCATAGATGTTTTCGTAGTCGAACGGATCGTCGCGCGGCGACAGGATGCCCTCCACCTCGAAGGGCAGCCAGCGGCGGTTGCCCGTCAGGTCAGAGAGGAACTCGACGTTATTGCCCGTGCCGCAGAACGAGGCGATGTGCGGCCGGTGCTTGGCATAGCGGTCGTAGGGCACACGCTCGTCCACCGACGGCATCGTCACCGCCGACTTCAGTTCGTTCTGCTCGCGCGTGCTCATCGTGTCGAGCTCCTCGAAGCACAGCAGACCGTAGTTGGTCAGCGACAGCAGGTCGTCCTTCGTCATGCGGCTGGCATCCGTCTTGATGCGGAAATACTCCTCCAGCTCGGGCGGCAACAGATAGGAGAACCACGTCGTCTTATACGAGCCTTGCGCCCCTATCAGCACCAGGATGACATTGTTCACCACCTTCGGATCAATCCATCCCGCCACCATGCCCACCATCCATTTCTTCAGATAGCGGGCAAAGCGCAGCTGTTCGTCGGCGCCGCCCTTCACCTGCACCGTCATCGCGAGGGCAAGCAGGTGGTCCTCCTCGCCGTTCCACGGAGGCAGATGCTCCAGATAGCTCCTGAACGGATGATAGTCGCCCACAAAGCTGGAGTTGATCACATTGCTGATGTGTTTCTTGTCCACCCGTTTCGACTGCGACATAGCCATCCAGATATCGTTCTCCGTCTGGTCTGTCAGCGGTTGCCATGCTGTAGTCTCGCCGCTGCGCGTGGCAGGCTTCCGGTATTCCACCCACCCCTTCACCATGTTGCGGCGCAACAGATAGTGGTCCATCAGGTAGTCCTTAATCTCATCCACCGAAACCAGATACTCCTTATAGTTCGGTTGGTGTTGCTTCTTTTCGTTAGTTGCTTTCTTTTTTCCTTGCTCCTTCATATCGGTGGCAAAGATACAAAAAGGAAAAGATATTTACTACCCATCTATAGGGGATATAACCGGGGATATGAAAGCGGACGTCTTCAGTCGAAAATCTGCTTCAGTTTATCTGTAAAGGGTAGAAACTGCTTTTGTTCAACAGCCTGATAATAATCCTTGTACATTCTTCTTCTGTTCCATAGTCCGCCAAACACTTTCCACTTCTCACGAATGTCCAGCCGTTCAGCCATCGCATCGGCCAGCAGAGCCGCCCGTGTCCGTGAGAGCAGAGGCTGATAGCATCCGTCCACATAACCTGCATTCTGCGCTTTCTGCCAGAGATCCATAGCCTTTTGTGTGCTAAGCACTTCCGGCAATTCTCTTCTTTTCGCTGTTGCAGGCTTTTGGGAGTAGGATCCTATATACTGGTTATCCACTTTATCTACATGCTGGCTGCCCGACTTGTAGATGTTTAATACGATGCTGCCAAGAAATCTAAAGTCAGCCTGATGCAGCCTTTCAAGCAGACGGTTGATGAGTTCAAGTGACTCTTCGTCGTTATTATTATTATTC
>ONDP01000007.1 GCA_900316645.1 uncultured Prevotellaceae bacterium | reverse complement strand
CCGCTACACCGGCAGTTTTTTCGGTAATGGCGGCAGCGGCCAGACCTCCGACGGCACCTTCCGCCTCACCGCCGATCCAGATTGGGACAGCGTGAACGGATATACGTTCTGATGCATCCCAATCCTCTATCAACTTCGAGAGCCGAGGCTACTGTGCCCCGGCTCTCGTTGCTAAAAAATGTTCTGTTGGAAATACTGTGATATACTATGTGGGGAACGCGGGAACAAGAGCCTAAATGACTGCATTACAATGATTTGTCATGTTCCCAGCTTGGGAACGAGCAATAAATGAAGTAAGCATTATCCCTTTCTTATGTACCTTGTCGTTCCATTCTGTTCCCAGACTTGGAACAAGATAACTCGCTGACAGTAAGGTTGGTAACATTGTTCCCTATTGTTCCCAACTATATATCCAATGATGTCTGCACTGCATCGCTTTCATCTTCCACAGGCATTTGTTCAAGATCAATGTCATACATCTCCTTGACCTTTTCGTAGTCGAAACAGTAGGCCCATTCCGAGAACTCCTTTTGCTTGAATGTCTTGTCACCATTAGGCTTGCTCAGATCGGGTACCGGATAGCCATTCTTGTCGAACTCTTTGAACCTGTACTTCTTGTCGCCCAGGTAATAGCTGGTGTTCTTCATATAGAACTCCAAGGACTCCTTCGGGATGAAGTTGTAACCAATCTTGCGGCATGTCTCTTGATACCGCTCTATCATACCGGCCTTACGGATAAGTAGAATAGAGTGCGGCTCGTCCCATAAGTACTCCTTGCCATTCCGACAAGTCACGTTCTTTGTAAGGGCTATGCGGAAATGGCCGTCGGCAATGATTTTCTTGTCGGACAAGAGGTATTGCAGCACATTCCAGAAAGATGCCAGCTCGTCGCTGGTCTTGCAGGAAATGGCCTGACGCTTCACGGCATCCATGACAAAACGGCTAATGCTGGCGTAGTCGATATTGATATCCAGTTCGTCTTTCAGCACCTTATAGGCAGTAAGAGGCACGGCCCAGTTCCTGGCAATGCGGGTGTGCTCCGTAGAATCTCCCACTTCCTTGAGAATTTCCTTGCTGACCTCGTCGAATGTACGCTCGTATTCCCGCTCCATCTTGTCGCGATGACTCATTATCTCCATGGTTAGATGAGTCAAGCCGCTTCTCCTCAGACCTGCAATTTTGTCAAACTCTTCCGTTTCTTCAGGGCTGAACTTTGACTTTGTAAACGTCAGAAATATCGTTCGAGAAAACAATGCGGGGTCTTTCGTCGGCATCTCCTGACCAGTAATGATTACACCAGAATCCACTGCCGTCATCTCCTTCTGACCATCCTTGTTCATGGACATGCGGGTACGGCCTATCAAGTCCCAAATGCCCTTCAGAAATTCTATTTTGCTGTCATCAAGAGCGTTCTTGTATTCGTTGAATACGACCACGGCGTTAGCGGCAGCCGCTACTTCGTCAGACATTGCCGCCACCGTGGCATTATCGATGTTGATGGACTTCTTCTTGGTGAAGAATGCCGCTATCATTTCTGCCAGCGCAGTTTTGCCCGTTCCCATTGGTCCGAAGAGATCAAGGATGGGAAACCAACCAGGAGCTGTCGCATAGGCCACAATATCGTGGAATAATGATGCAACGAGAAACATGAAGGCAATTTGTCCATTGGCACCGAATACCTTGAACATCTGGTCGGTTACTTCACGAAGCGTGACCGATGAGCCTTCCTGGTGGACGAAGTTATGCTCGAAGAGGAACATCTTCCGGTCGTGGCGGTAGATGAGCGAGTGGGAAGGCAGATAGAAATTGCCCACATCTTGCAGCTTGACGATGCCGTATTGGTCGGCCTCATGCCACTGCTCGCCATCGAAGATGCCGTTGCCGAAAGCGAAGAAACCTTGCTGCTGCCAGCCGAGTTGCTTGATAAGGATTGCTGTGTCCATATTGGCGAAGAGGAAACCCTTCACCTTCTTTAAGTCGCTCTTGCCACCTGACCATACATAGTTGCCTATCTCGCCCACCTTAGCTTCAAACTTGTCGTTCGACACCAATTCCTCGGAGCGCAGCTCAATGATGTTCTTCACATGCTGGGTGTTCTCGATAGTAAAGATACGTCTTGACAGTGTAGGGTCTTGAACATGAAACATCGGTGTGAGAATGAAGTTCGACAGCGGTCTGATGCCGTTCTCGTCCTCTATTAAGTACTGACAATCCCTGATAGTAAAGCCGAACTCCCTGCTGTCGGCAGTGTTCGTGACAATTGGATTCCTACGCTTGTCTGTTTTTGCATTGACCTTCGACTGCTTCATGGCATTGTTCCACGGCTTCTTCTGTCCACCGGTATGCTTCTTCAATTGGTCGATATAAAAATCGACTTTGGTAGAATTGCCTATGCCTGTTAATATGTTGACCACAGTATGCAAGGCAATTGTCTGGTCATCAACAGAAGTGCTGGAAGCAAATAGCTTTTCGGCATACCATAGTATAAAGTCCTGCTCAGGTAAGCTGTCAAAAATTTCCCTATTGGTGAAATATGAATCAGCATCGCGCTTACCATCACCAGCAGGAATCTCCTTGACGTACACAGCCAGTCCATTCTTGAAAGCCAATCTCCCGGCATCGGTAACAACCTTGATGCCGTGAGGTAGTTTCTCGCCAGGCTTGATAACATCTGAGTCGGGGATGAAACATACCTTTGTAGCAGCCTTGCTCAATGTCTGAAAATGCTTTTCATTCCATGCAGAACCCAGACATGCTACAGAATTCGTCACGCCAATAGACTGTAAACGCATACAGTCTGGAGCACCCTCTACCAGAAAGGCTGTCTGGGTACGAATGATCTCCTTCCATGCTGCATCTATGCCGAACAGCACTTCGCCTTTATGGAAGATGTCGCTGTCAGCGTTATTCAGATACTTAGGATTGCTGCCATCGAAGTTCCGACACGTGAAGCCGATGATCCTTCCGAAGCGGTCGCGGATACTGATGGTGATACGCTCGCGGAACAGGTCGTTGCCGTTTCGGTCGCATAGTCCCAGTTCTTTCAGCATGTCCTGGGTGATGCCCAGTTTGTCGAGGTTCCGTGAGTAGCCCGGCGCATAACCAATTCGGATAAGGTCGCAATATTCTTTGTCCCAACGGTCATAGGCATACTGCTGAGCCTTCTCGCTCTTCATGAACTCTTTATGATAGTAGTCCTCGACTATAGCCATGTTGGCGAAAAGACTGTCTCGCTTCTTCATCAGTACTTCTTGCTCTTCAGTCAGTTCGCACTCCTGAATGTCTATGCTGTACTTCTTTGCCAGCCATCGCAATGCCTCCGGGTAGGTCATCTTTTCATGCTTCATCAGGAAGGTAACGGCATTGCCGCCCTCGCCACAAGTAAAACACTTGAAGATTTGGCGTGACGGTGAAACCGACAGTGATGGAGTGTGGTCTTGATGGAAGGGGCATAATCCCTTGTAGTTCACCCCAGACTTCTTCAGATCAACGAACTCACCGACAACCTCAACGATGTCTGCTGCATCGTAGATTTTTTCGATGATGTCTTGCTTAATATAGTTCATATCCTCTGAATATGTTTATTTCTGGGTCAAACTCATGATGTCCTCACGACGATAGTAAATACGCTTACCGACCTTCACGGGAGTAAGGTAACCAGACTTCTGCCACTTCCACAGCGTGGTATGACTCACATTGAACCCCAGCATGGCATCCTTCTTGGAGATAAGAGAACCGTTGCTGTCGGGGAACAGATTGTCAGTTACACTTTCTGATGCTGGGTGTTCCTCCAATGCTGCAAGTTGCATGGCCTTAGCAAAGGCTAACACCCCAGCATCCGTAAAAGTAAAGGATACATGACCTGTGCTTCTATGCACCTCCGAAACCAACTGGCTTGCCAGCAGCTTCTGCTCGAAATTGACATCCATGCAGTTCGCATTTGGTGTCTCATTTTGACGATTTTGATAATTATTCATATCTTTTTTATTTAAATATTTTGTTATGTTATCAATTTTTTGTATTTTTGCAGCCGATGATAATGATTTGAGCACCCGCCGCCACGGAATTATTTCCGCTTATCGAGTGCAAAGATAATCACACTTATTGAAATATCAAGTAAAATGATAATGAAAATTATCAATATTAGTAATTATTAACAAAAATGGACAACAAAAAGGTGACTTTAGCTGATTTTCATGTCGGGAACCTTATTATCAGTTATCTGAAAAGGAACAATATTCCCCAGGCACATCTGGCAAGAGAACTCGGTATGGCTACCCCTAATGTTAATAGGTTGCTCAAACGTGAAAGTATGGACACCAATTTAATATTGGAAATAAGCGAAAAGCTAAAGCACAACTTTTTTGCAGACATTTCCGGTGACACAGAGGAGGGAAAAGCTTATGTTCTGATTCATGCGCAGGTTGGCAACAGCATTGAGTCAAGGTTGAAAGAGTTAAAGATGACTCAGACGCAGTTTGCCGCCATTTTTGAAGTAACCCCTGCAGAGGTAAGTCGGCTTATCAAGAAAGACTCCTTTGATGCCCAAAAACTTTTGAAGATTTCCCGCCTGCTTAATTATAATTTCTTTCAGGACTTCTATCAATACTCCTCTCATACAGAAAATAGAAGTATTGATGGATGGGCATCCATTATGAAGCGTAACGAAGAACTTGTTGCAGAGAATGCCCGACTAAGAGACTACCTGAAAGACGTTTATTCCAAAATGCAGAAATTCAAGGAGGACAATGGAGTTTCTATTGAAAACTGGGATAGCCTGGTTAAGAAAGAAGGAGTAGACGTAATGAACATGGCGTCATTCTTCTTTTTGGATGCTAATATTAAAAAGTTTTTGGATGAATCAGATCAGACTGACTCATCCAAAAAAACAGATAAGGACTAACAGAACCTTTAGCCTATAAGGTCTATGACATTCTTAAGAGTCTCGTCCTCAATGTTTCGGTATCGCTTAAACGCTTTAGAACCTTCTACATGACCGGACATCTTTCCGATAAGGTTTGGATCGGTGACCTTGAAATAGGCATTACCTATGAAAGTACGACGGGCCAGATGGCTTGATGCTATTTCGTTGATGGGATGTATTTCATACTCGCGGGTCTGAGGATTGCGTACTTCCACATTCCTGGTTATCCCTACCATGGTAAAGATGGCTTTGATAGCATCATTGTATTTTTGGGGCGTTATAAATGGAAACAACCTTCCCTCCTCGTCGAGTCCCGCGTACTTCTTGACAAGCTCTTGAGCCTTGGGGTGAAGGGGAACACGGGCTTGCATGGCCTCCTTACCCTCCTTTGTCTTATGCGGTGTATATGTCAGTACCCCGTTTTCTATATGTTGCGGAGTCAGTTTTATCAAGTCGCCAACACGGCAACCAATGAAACATTGAAAAATGAAAACGTCGCGGCATGTAATAATGGTCTGGATAGGCATCCTACAGTCTTTACGAAACTGTTCGTCCATCTCCGGCCATTTCTTTTCAAGGTCATAGTCTGCAATCTTGTTCCTTTCTTCTATAGTTATATAAATAGGTGTACCCACAATGGCAGTACCAATCTTAAACCCATCAAAGGGGCGATTGGTGGTGAAGCCCTCTTCTACGGAGAAGCGAAAAATGGATTTAAGTCTGGAAAGCATCTTGATGACGGTGTTCTCGCCACGGGACTCCACTTTGTTGCGCCTTTTCTTAAGGGATGCGGGGTAATCTTCTATCAGTTTTGCAAAGAGGTTGGGGTACTGGTCAGAAAGGGCTTTCTCATGACGCAAATAGTCGGCCAGATTTTCAATGTCGTTACGGGTAACTGTATCGATCGAGAACGTAAACGTCTTTTTCGTAGATTCTGTAGCCCTGACAAATCCTTCATATCTGGCAATGGTACGTGCCAGAACATAAAAGTCTTTGTAATGCGATGGGGCTAACTGACGGCGATTAATGTATAGTTCAACGAGTTCGGGAAATGATTTGCTTGTCTCGCTTTTTGCAGCATACTTTTCTGGATGGTTGAACATGTCTACCACTTCTTTTAGCCAGTCGCTTGTCATATTGCTTTTATCTGCTGTCCCATAGCAATCAAGAATGTGGTTCTTCAGTCTTTCCAAACGCTCAGCCTGCTCACGGTGGAATTTAAACTCTGGAGTCTCTAACCGCTGCTTAAAAACAATAGTACCGCTTTTGCGTAACGCATATCTATGTTTTTCCGCTTTCTCAACAGAGGCGGTTATGATGTTGCCAGGAATCTTAACACCAGCCTTTTCTGTTTTCTCCCGGTTTATATAATACTCGAAATACTCTGGGCTAACAAATACCTCACTCTTGGCGTAGAGGTCAAATGTATTACCTTGGAAGAACCGTATCATAATCTCGCTCCTTCCTGTCACCTTCTGTATCTTACTTGATATTCGTAGTTCTACCTGTGCCATAACTGGTGACAATTAAGCTTCCTCATCAATGACGTTTCCAAATTTGGCCTTTGCCACTTCCAGTGACTTTTGGATCTGCTGCATCAGAACATGACGCGGGGGCAGTTCAGTCAGGTATTGTGCCACCTTGATTCCTGCTTTGTCAAGCTGCAGCAGTTCTATTTGCTCTTCACTGCCTTCTGTACATAGCAGCAGGCCCAGAGGAGTTTCTTCGCCTGGTTCCATTTCATTTTGTTCCAACCACCGAAGGTAAAGTTCCATTTGCCCTTTGTACTGTGCCTTGAAGCGGTCTAATTTCAGGTCAATGGCAATTAGGCGGTGTAGGCGGCGGTGAAAAAACAGCAGATCGAGATAGAAGTCCTCTCCGTCAATGATCATCCGCTTCTGCCTGGCAACGAAACAGAATCCATTCCCCAGTTCTATAATAAACTGCTCCAAATGGGCGATAAGACTATCTTCCAGACTCTTTTCGCTATACATGCCTTTCAATCCGGTGAACTCCAGAAAGTAGGGGCTCTTAAATACCAAGTCTGGTGATATCACATTATCGTCGCGCAAGCTCGATAACTCCTTCTTGATAAATTCGTCAGGCTTGCCACTGATGGCAGTACGCTCATAAAGCATACCATCTATTTCCTTACGTAAGCGATTTCTTCCCCATCTTCCAGATACTGCCATAGTGATATAGAATTCGCGTTGAAGATCATCCTTGAGCGGAAGAACCTCAATAAAATGAGACCATGATAATTGTCGCGCAGCCTGCGCAACAATTTGTTCGTCAGCGAAAAGATTAGCAAACTGCATCATTCTTCTGATACTTTTGTCATCAAATCCTTTCTTTCCGTACTCCTTTTGCAATTGTCGCGCCACTTGCGCGACAATCTGCTTTCCATACTCCGCACGCTGGCTCCCAAGTACATCTCTGTTAATGCGCTCACCAATATGCCAGTACATCATAGTCAGCTCGTAGTTAGCTGTAGCAGCTACATGACCACGAGCCTGATTGATTATCTGGCGCAGGTCTTCCATCAATGACTGTGTGTCTTGTGGGGATGCAAATTTTTCGATTTCTTCCATATGAAATATCGATTTATATTTGTTGTTCTCAACTTAATTGTGTACCTTTGCGGCAAATATAAAAAGCGAACTTTAAAATATTGACACATTGGATTCTGGCTACAAAGGTAAGAATAATGCCACGGGAATACAAATATTTTTCCCGTAATTTTCCCGTGATAACGGGAATTTAACGTTCTTTAAGGTTATTAATATTGCTGATGTGTTTGCGTAAGTTACTGAAAATCAGCACAAAGTATGCAACTTAAATCATCTTTGATTTCCTTTAATCATCATTTTGATAGTCCAGTAATCCCGACCAAACAAAGAAGCCGAAGGAAATTTTTCCTCCGGCTTTCTTTGTGTTTTGTCTTTGAAAAATTTGTGAATTACTGGAAAATGCATTACTTTTGCACCCAATGAGTGACAAGCAAATTCCCCATCCCCTTGTGGCCATCATCCCCGTGGTGGTGCTGATCGTGTTTCTGGCCATCGTTATCACCCTGTTTGGGAGCGACTCGCTGAACGGAGGCTCGCAGACAGCGCTGCTGATGGGTATGGCTGTCTGCGTGTGCATCTCGATGGGCTTCTACCGAGTGCCCTGGAAACGGTTTGAGAAGCAGATTACGAACACCATCGGCGAGGTGAGCATTACGCTGCTCATCCTGTTGTGCGTGGGCATGCTCAGTGGCTCGTGGATGATTAGCGGTATCGTGCCGACCCTAATATACTATGGTGTGCAGATGATGTCGCCGCAGTTCTTCCTCGTGTCGTCGTGTGCCATCTGTGCCCTGGTGTCCTTGTCGTCAGGCAGTTCGTGGACAACCATAGCCACCATCGGAGTGGCCCTCTTGGGCATCGGTCACGCACTGGGCGTCTCAGAGGCGTGGACGGCAGGTGCCATCATATCGGGTGCCTATTTCGGCGATAAGATGTCGCCGCTGAGCGACACGACCATTCTGGCATCGTCGGCAACGGGTACCGACCTCTTCGTGCATATCCGTTACATGATGCTGACCACGGTGCCTACCTTCCTGATAACGCTGACTATCTTCCTGGTGGCAGGACTCAGCGAAGGCGGGGAGGAGCAGCTGCAGATAGCACTCTATACCGAAGGCCTGGCCAAAACGTTTAACATCTCGCTATGGACGTTGCTGGTGCCCTTGCTGACGGGTGTGATGATAGCGCGCAGGCTTCCCTCGCTCATCGTGCTGTTCGTCTCTTCCGTGATGGCAGGCATTGTGGCACTGATACTGCAGCCCCACATCCTGACCGAGATAGCCGGCTCGGAGAGCCTGACGCGCGGACTGGCCATCACCTATTACGGAGCCACCAGCGTCGATACGGGCAATGCCGAGCTGAACGAACTGGTATCGACAGGTGGTATGGCAGGTATGCTAAATACCATCTGGCTCATCCTTTGTGCCATGTGCTTTGGAGCCTCGATGGTGGCCAGCGGCATGATAGAGAGCCTTACCAGAGTCATCGTGCGCTGGGTGCGCAGTCGCTTGACGCTGGTCACATCAACGGTGGGGACGGGCATCTTCCTCAATATCACCACGGGCGACCAGTTTATCTCCATCGTGCTGAATGCCGATATCTATAAAGAGGTGTATAAGGAGCAGGGCTACGAGTCGCGACTATTGAGCCGTACCACAGAAGATGCCGCCACGGTCACCTCGGTACTGATACCTTGGAACACGTGCGGCATGACACAGTCTACGGTGCTGGGTGTGCCTACGCTGACCTATCTCCCGTATTGTTTCTTCAATTACCTGAGCCCCCTGATGAGCATCTTCATTGCTGCCACAGGCTGGCGCATCTACCGGAAAGTCTTGAGTGAGTGACACAGATCACAAACAAAGCCGAGAGCACCATCGCCCTCTCCTTTTCTTTCTCAGTCCACTTATCCTATAGGAGCGACAATGCCTGATATGATTAACTCATCTGCTAAGAAGTGATAAAAATCCAATTATACAAATTTGCGTAACGCATTTTTGTATAATTGGTATAATAGCTACATTTTTCTCATTGATTAGGGTAATTAGGGCCTTTATTTGCTAATTTCTGCAAATTATTGTTCCCTAATTGCCCTAATATTCTTTTTATTCTGTACTTTTGCATTAGAAAAAAGAAACGCAATCAGTCATGTACGACCAGATCCGAAACGATACCCTCTTTGGCATGTTATATGCCGTAGTGTCAGCACTGTTTCTGGCAGCTTGTTGCTATCTGCTGTTCCGTCAAGGCAACGCCTTTGCCCGTGACGTTACACCGCCAGTACGACTGCGCCGGTGGACTGCGGCCTATTTCGCCGCCACTGCCGTGTGCCACTTGTGGTATATGCAGATATTCTTTCTTACCTCCGCTGAGGACATTATGATGACCGACCTTATAGGCGGACTGCTCGACAGCGTGCTCGCCGTGCCGTTGGTCATCTGCGTCATGCTCAACATGCTGCAAGACCGCCGGCGACCGCTGTGGCCCATTCCATTGATGATAGCACCGTTTGTCGTGGGAGAGGTATATAGCATTGCCACCCTTAGCTATGCCGTTATCCCGATGCTACATGTCTATCTGCTGCTGTTGAGCATATGTATCGCGATATACATGTTTCGCGCGACGAGACAATACGGACGCTGGCTGCGCGACAACTATGCCGACCTGGAGCACAAGGAGGTGTGGCAGAGTCTTGTGGTACTGGCCCTCATGCTCCTGCTGTTCGTCTTCTATACGTTTTTAGGCAATGTCACGTTCCTATACGCCTATCAGCTGTTCGACATCGTGTTTCTCGGCTATCTCCTGTGGCGGGTAGAAACGTTGAGCGACCTGAGTGTCCCCGTTAATGATGTTGAAGAAGAAGCGGATGTCACGGTGGATGTGGAAGATAAAGACCTTCCATTATCCATTCACAACCATATTGGAGTATTGTTACAGCAGCATTGCATTGACAAACAGCTCTACCTGCAGCACGACTTGAACATTATCCAACTAGCTAAAGCAATTGGTACAAACCGTCTTTATCTCAGCCAGTATTTTTCCAGTCAGGGCACCACCTACAATAACTATATCAACGATTTACGCATCAATCATTTCATCCATCTCTGTCGCGAGGCAGCAGATGCCCAGCGCTCATACACCATCCAACAGTTGGCTTTAGAGAGTGGCTACCGCAGTTATAGCACTTTTCGTGATGTCATTAAGCGCAAGACGGGAAAGTCGGTGAGAGCTTGGATGAAAGAGTTTGGAGAGCCCTAAAGTCACGAAATCAACAAAAAAAGTCACGAAATCAGCAAGAATCACAGTTCAAGCCTTGGGACCGTGACTTTTTTTTAGGGAATATTGCTAATTTTGTAAGCGTAAAACTATAAATATGTCTATTCCAATAAATAATGTTACAATGAAAAAAACGATTATTCTCGGCAACATCATCACGATGGATGAAAAGCGCCCCTTTGCCAAGGCCGCATTAGTGAAGAATGGCGTATTTGCCTATATCGGCAGTGCAGAAGAGGCGAAGAAGCTCGCAGGCGCAGATGCGCAGGTGCTGGATTATGGCGACAACTATATCTATCCCGGATTCCTTGAGTCGCACAGTCACGGTCATCTGGCGGGAGACCGCTTTATCGGACAGGCCAACCTGAGCCAGGTGGGCTTGACCGACTATGCCAAATACCGCGAAATCATCAAGGAGTTTATTGCGAAGAACCCGCAGCGCCAACTCTATATGGCTGCAGGGTGGGTGGAGAATGATGAATACGTCACCAAAGCCTATCTGGATGATATCTGCGCAGACAAGCCTCTGATCATGCAAACTGGTGGCGGGCACTCCATGCTGCTCAATACCAAAGCACTTCAGTGGGCCGGCATTGATGCGGCATACGCGAAGAGATATGGCTATGACATGGTGCACGTTGACAAGAATGGCGACCCCGACGGCTACATCTGTGAAAATCCCCTGATGGATGTCATCGCCATACTACCCTGTTCGGTGGAGGATGCCAAGAGCTACTTGCTTGCGTGGCAGGATTTCGCCCTGCAGAATGGCTATACAGCCGTAGCCGACGCTGGTGTGGAACTCTTCTGCAAGGATTGTCCCCAGGCCTACTATGAACTGGAGAAGGAAGGCAAGCTGAAGATACGTACCTATGCTTATATGTACGTTACCGACAATATTGCCGACCCGAAGGCAGAGATTGCCCGCATTGCCGCACAGCGTGCCGAACTGAGTGGTGAGTATTTCCATATTGTCGGAGCCAAGGCGTTCCTCGATGGTGTGACCGAGGCGCATACAGGTTGGCAGAACCAGGACTACCTGGACCAGCCCGGCTATCACGGTGTGGAGCGCTACAACGACCACGACAAGATGGTTCAACTGATTGTTGAAGCCGACAAGGAGGGCATGTCTGTTCATGTACACTCAGAGGGCGGTGGTGCTACCCATTTCATGCTGGGCTGTATTGAGGATGCAGAGAAGATTACCGGAAACCTTGACCAGCGTAACGTGCTGGCCCACCTGCACTTCGTCACCGATGAGGATATCCGCCGTATGGGCGCAACAGGCTCCATACCCGCTGTTGCACCGCTGTGGACTCCGAAGATTCCCGGAGGTCCTTACGAACAGGAAGTCTCCTACGTCGGTAAGGAACTGACCGATCAGGCCTATCCCATCAAGTCGTTCTATGATGCAGGTGCCAACGTGGTATTCCATTCCGACTATCCCGTCTCGCCGATGATGAATGTCAAATTCAGCATTTATACGGCAGAAACGCGCTCGGCTCCAAAGGACATGTTGGGCGGGATATGCCAACCGCGTAATGTCAAGGAGGCCATCACCCGCGAGCAGTCGCTGCGTGCCATGACTATCAATGTGGCCCGTCAGTGGCACCAGGAGCATCGCATGGGTAGCATTGAGTTCGGTAAGATTGCCAATATGGCAGTATTTGATTGCGACTTCCTGCACGACGACATCGAGAAGGTCGCACAAGCTAATATCGTTGCCACAATCGTTGATGGCGAAGAAGTCTATAAAGCGTAATTGACTAAATGATTATACTTAGAAAACTATCGCAGATTCACCCAGACATCCCACTGGTGTGGAAACTTTTCTCTGAATCGTTCCACGAGCATGAGCGTATTATCTTTTCCGACATATTGGACTGTCCACAGGCAACTTTATATGGCATTTACCCTGATGAAGAGTCCCTGCAGTTTGCGGGATTCTTCATCGTCCTCGACTGTGAGCGAATCGTGTATCTGTACTATTTAGCCGTCTGTCCTGAAATGCGCTCTACTGGCATAGGTGGAAAGGCGCTGCACACCTTAATAGACATGTATAATGGCAGACAGATAACGCTGGCCTACGAAAGCATCCTCCAGCCCAGTGACAACGCTGGTCAGCGTAAGCGCAGGCAGGCGTTCTATCTGCGAAACGGTTTCCATGAAAGCCCTTGGTATTTTTGCTTTGATGGTACCGAATATGTATTGGCTAGTACAGAAGAAGCAATCGATATTGCTGGCACCAAAGAGATATTTTATCAATTTGCCAACTTTGATTCCGATTTTTACACTCATAACATAACAGAAGACAAATATCAAATAAAGCAGCAAAACAATGAAAGAGACAGCAGACAAAGTTTATAGGAACGCAAAAGTTTATTCCGTTGCATTGGATGGAACAGAAACGCATGCGGAGGCACTTGTTATCAAAGACGGCAAATTCGCATACGTTGGAGATGAGACAGGTGCCACTGAGTGGATTGGGAATACCACAGAGGTCATTGACTGCAAAGGGAAGAGCGTTATCCCCGGTCTTGGAGACGCACATTTGCATCATGCGCAAGCTGTGCTGAAGTACGGCACGTGCAGCTTTAGCCATATTGTACCAAATCCAGAGACTGACACCCCCGACGGTGTGGTCAAGCTGATTCAGGAGAAACTGAAGACCTATGCTGAAGAGCACAAGAATGCCCCTGTGATTAGAGGATTCGGCTGGGATAGAATGTGGTTTGCCGGTGTACTACAGGGCATTGTGAGACCGTTTACCAGACATGATGTGGATGCGGTTATACCTGATAAACCAGTCGTTCTCACATCGTTCTGCGGTCATCTTGTCTTGCTGAATACGAAGGCTCTGGAAGCTGCCGGTGTTACAAAAGATACTGATGACCATCATGGACTGATTGTCAAGGAAGCTGACGGAACGCCCAGCGGCTATATCTCTGAACCTGCCATATTCCGCCCTATCATCTATAGTATTCCGAACTATGATTTCACGCCGGAGGAGTATCACGACTGCTTAAAGAAAGCGTTTAATGACTTGAACGCAAGCGGATACACACTTTTATGCGACTGCCAACAGGTAGAGTCCTCTTATGCTGTGCTTTCAGAAATGGCCAGGAATGGCGAATTTACCGCCAGAGTATCCGGTGTTCATAATGTCAACGATGCAACAAGGGAGTCGGATCTCGAAAAGGCCATTGCCAACCGCACGAACTTTGATGTCGATGAGCTCTTTATGGTGGATACGGTAAAATACTTTGCCGATGGTTCCCTCGCTATGATTGAGCCATACACAGAGCGTGCGTCCGACAAAGAACCAGGCACCAGAGAGCCGCTTCTATGGGATGAGGAGCATCTGAAGGAGTCGATGGCACTTGCCAACAAGGAAGGCTTCAACATCCATACACATGCCATGGGAAGTTATGCCATACGCAGAGTGATTGACTGCTATGAGAACGCGCAGCAGTTGTACCCGAATCCCAAAATCAGAAACATCATTGCGCATTGCACATTCATAGAGCCAGAGGATCGTGTGCGTATGGGCAAGAGCCATATCATAGCCAGCAATCAGCCCGGTTGGTTCAGTGACAACCCCACCGAAGAACCTGTCATGGTAGCTTGGTGGGGTGAAGATGTTGTCAGGCAGACCTATCCAAGTAAGTCCCTGATAAGCAATGGTGTGGTGTGTGCTTACGGTTCCGACTTTCCTGTCAATGCCGCTTACGGTCTTGCAGGTATTCAGGTAGCTATGACGCGAAGGCATGTTAAGTTGGATCCGACTTATGAGTTGTTCAAGGATTTACCCGCTGCCTTGCCCAATGAGTGTGTATCCTTGAAGGAAGCGCTTCAGGCACATACCATCCATGTGGCATATCAGGCACATCTGGAAAAAGTAACTGGCTCCATCGAAGTCGGAAAATCCGCAGAGCTGGTTGTTCTTGATAGTAATATAGAAACCACTCCTGCAGACCAAATTCAGGATATCAAAGTGCTTGAAACTGTGTTTAAAGGGAAAACAGTATTCAAAAACACTTAATATCCCATGAAATCCTAACTTATGCAGACAAGCCCACTGCCACCTACTTCGAGGGAAAGAAGGTTTTCTCCATGTAAGATAATAAGCATAACAAATAAGAAATAAAATAAAATGAAACAAACAGTTCACATGAGTGTTAGGAAGATGCTGTCGTGTATCGTAGTTTTGAGTGTTATCATTGGCATGGGTATGCTTGCCAGCTGCTCAAGCAATGACAAACCAGGTAATGGAGGTTCCACTTTCGAAAAGGCTGACCTCGTGGTCTATGGAAAGATTTTTACCTCTGATGACAATAAGGTGGTTGAAGCCTTTGCCGTGAAAGACGGCAAGTACGTCTATGTGGGCGACAGGACGGGAGCCGAAGCCTATGTCGAGGCAGGCAAGACCGAGGTGGTGGACTATAGGGGCAAGGGGCTCGTAATGCCGGGGTGCGGCAACGGACACGCACACTACTCGATGGCGCACGCTCTCAAATCAGTCGGTGCATCAGTAGGATTAGATGACAATCCCAGCAAATTCCTGACGGAAATCGTATTCATGTCTTCGAGAGTAATATGCCTACTCGCCAACAGTTGGATGCCATCTGCAGTGATATTCCTATGTACTTCTCAGACAATGAGGGTCACAAGGGGCTGGCAAATACCGCCTTACTGGTCAAGGCTGGCATCATGAAGGCTGACGGCACCGTGCTCAAAAAAGATGGAGACATATTAGGAGGTGAGATTGTAATGGGTGCCGACGGCACACCTACAGGCTATCTGAAGGAGCAAGCCGGCACTTACGCACGCTCCTTCTTAGACAATGAAAGTCTCTTTAGCCTTAACATTGCAAGTGATATCTTGCCAAAAATACAATGCTGGTGGTATGCACTTCGTGTTGGGCCTGTCCTACGAGATTGAAAGTTGGATGAATATTGACGAAGCCCTGGCCAAGGCTGCTGACGCCAAGAAATTTGCTTCCACTCGTGTTAAACCGAACTGGATTAAACTCTTTATGGACGGCACGGTGGAAACTGGCACCGGATTTGTGGATCCGCTCTATCCTGACGGACATCAGGGCCTGCCCAACTGGTCGGAAGAGCAACTGACCGAAATGACGCGTGTGGCTAATGAATACGGAGTAACTATGCACATACATGCCATGGGCAACAAGGGCGTCACGCGTATTATCAACGCCTTCATCAATGGCGGAAAGGATGAGATGCGTAACACGCTGGTTCACGTGCGTAATATTGACGAAGCAGATTACAAGCGTATGGCAGACCATAATATCTATGTCACCTCTGGTGTGCTTTGGCATTTTGCTGAGGATGGTTTGGTGGAGCATATGCGCGAGCATGGTATCGTTCCTGCAGGCCAGGAAGACAAATCTTATCCGATGAAATCGTATTTTGACAACGGCATTATTGCGACTACCCACTCGGACTATCCTGCAACGAGCGGCAGCCCCGACGACCCGTTTGGCATTATGGAGATAGCCGTGACAGGTATGTTTACAGGAGCGATTGGAAAGCCCTACTGGACTGAAGAACTCGTCACCCGCGAGCAGGCCATCACCGCTATGACCATCAACATTGCCAAGCAGATGTTCATCGAGGATGAGCGAGGCAGCGTCAGCGTAGGCAAATATGCCGACTTCCTCCTGGTGAATAAGGACGTGCTGACCTGTCCAGTGACAGAGATTCACGAGGCCAAGCCCGCTGCCACCTACTTCGAGGGTAAGAAAGTCTTCTCGATGTAAGTTGTTATGCATTAAAGAATGATGCAAGTGATTGAAAATCAGAATAGAATCGTCTGTAACCAAGTTTTCAACGAGGATGAGTACTCACAAGGGGACTGTCCCCCTGTGAGCAAGTGGATCAAAGCGAGAATTGAAATTATTAAATGTCTAATCAAACGGTGAACAAAAGTAAACCCAGACGTAAACCGTAAGATAAAAGAACAGCAGAAATTGTTGATTTTTGTGATTTGTGATTTTTGTGATTTTCGTAACATCCTGATGCTTCGGCATAGCATAAACTATTACAGTCTGCAGATGATACCTAGCTTGGCCTCGAAGGTGCTGGCACGCACATTTTCGTTATACTTGTAGTAGGTGCGACGAATGAAGTAGGAACCCTGAGCGATGATGCCCCACTGCTTCGTGAGATGGAACTCCAGCACGGGATTGATAACCAGGAGTCCGGCATTGCCCCTGTCGCCCTGAGCATTCAGATAGCGCAGGTCGAAACCCGTCACTTCCTGGAACTTGTCTTTATCGTCGGCGATAGAGCGCAGATATTCTTCCGTGAATTCGCCGTTGTCAATACGTGCCTGCAGTGGTGCCAGCTTATCCTTGTATCCCTTGAAGGTAAAGATGCGGAAATACTTGGCGTTCAGCGTGAAGCGTGCTGTGCTGCCAAAGTCGAGCACCGTCTTCGTCTTGATGCTGAAACCGCTGCCCATATTGTAGTCGCGCTCGATGATGTTGAAGTAGTCGCTCTTGGTGCCACCCAGCAGGATACCGCTCAGGAAGACACGCTGCTCTGCACGGGTGAGCGCTGCCTTTGGCTGCTCCATCACAAACATAAAGCCAGGACCGAACGATGCGGGCTCGCTGATACGGTAAGGTGTCAGCTCGGAGCCGTCCTTGATGGGTTTGGAGTCATAATAGTTGAAGTGCTGATAGAAACCAAACTCACCATACATGCTCTTGGCGTGTTCGTTCTTTGCTGTACGGTCGATGATAGGCGTGCTCCACAGACGTCCCATGATGTTGATGTTGTTGATGATGGGCTGGCTGCCACCGAAGGAGAATGTAGCATCGAAGTCGAAGAAGTCGAAAGGCTTGGTGTGCTTTTCGCCGTCGGCACCTATACCATATACAAAGCCTATGTTCAGATACGGGCAGTAGTCGCCGCGGAACAGGGCTCCATTGTCAGCCACATAGCGCAGACCGGTCGAGAACGATGCCTGGATGGGTATCGTCTTGAAGTCGTGGTAATGGTAATGGTCGTTCTTGACGCGCCAAGCATCGCCGCTGATGATACGATGGAGTCCCTGGATGGGGTTCAACAAAGTAGCCACTGCCTCACGCCAGAAGCGGTTCCAACCGCGCTTGCGGTCGTCGAGTGGCGTAAGACTCAGGCGGTGCAGCGTTTCACCAATGGCCATACCGCCACAGGTGGTAGCGAAGAGGTCGTTAATGGCAGGGGGGTCGGTCTCACCGAAGAATTCCCATTCAGCCGAGCCCAACAGGGCGAAGGGTGCCGCCTCCCAATAACTCAAGCCGTTGGCACGTGCCGCATTGAAGTAGAGGTTGCCGTGATAGGGGTGGGCGAACATGTTCATCGTGAACAGGTCGTTATCCCATACCAAACCCCTGCGGAAGTTCTCGCCGATGCTATGCAGCGTCGTCTTTACGAAGGGTTCCTTCAGCAGGAAACGGTCCATCAGATGGACGCCGACATTGATGCCGGTGACTTCGAGGGCCGCACCCCAGAAGCACTTCTTGGGTTCAAGAGCCATCGTGCTATCGCCCGTCTCCTGATATTCTTCAGCCACCTTCTTCCTGATATGGGTGTTCTGCCAGAGGTCGTTCTGATTGCTCCTGTGACGACGGAGGGTCAGACCGGCTTCGATGATGGGACGACTGCGGTAGCTCGTAGAATGGTGATAGTAGCGCGTGTCGCCCCAACCCACAGAAGCAAAGGCGCCCAGCGTCTTGTTGAACTGATAATCGGCATTGAGGCGCGCCTGCAGGGAATAGAGGCGCTTGGGCTTGTCGCTGCCACTTTTCTCGAAGGTCTCGATATGTGCAAAACCAATGTCGCCACTGAGACTGAACTTGGGCGACAGCTGGAAATACTGACCGATGCGATAGTAAACGGCACCGGAGAAGCGGTTGCTCAAACCCATAAAATGCGTACCGATACCTATGATATTATAGGTACTCTTGTTGCGATAGCGCATGGCAAAATTAAACTTGCTCTGATTGCCACCGAACACCATCCAGTCGATGGTGGTCTTCGGACTGATGTTCACCAGACCGATGCGCGTGGCACCGGGAATCGTGTCTTTGGTATAATTGATGATACCTAACTGCCATCCCTTCCTGATATGACGAGCGGTGTTGAAGACACCAATCTGCGCGCCCCTCAGCGAATCAGCATAGTTGAAGGCTGCTACTTGCCATCCTCCCATTTCTCCGGAAGCTACATTCAGCATACCGCCCAGCTGCACGCCTTTGTGCATAGTCTGGGTCAGGTTTGTGATGGCACTGATTTGCGCACCATTGAAGTTGCCACCCGAAGTGTTGGTGAATGTAGACAACTGCAGCCCCTTGCCACCATCGGCAGCCACCGAAGAGATAGCACCAATCTGCACACTCTTCGTCGTGTCCTGAATGCTGACGATTCCTACGGGCGAGCGCTGTGCCATGAGCGTTGTGCTGACACACCCTAAAAGGACTAATAAACTAATCTTTTTCATCTTTTCACAATGAACTATGAACTATGAACTATGAACTATGAACTTAATTTTTCACTTTTGATGTTTCACATCGAACCTGCTCACGCTCGGCATAGCTGATGCAAGCATCGCTCTGCTCTCGCTTAATCGCAGCTTTCCCTTATTCCTGTCCGGTAGCCTGACGGTATTCCAGAATCTTGGTCTGCATGGTCGCATAGGCGTCGGTATAGCGGTCGCAGGCCTGCTGATACTGTTGCTCAGCCAACAGCAGGTCGCTCATCTTGGTGGTGCCCACACGATAGTAGTCTTTATTCAGTCGCAGATTCTCCTCTGCCTGAGCAACGGCATCGTGGGCAATGAGCAGTTTCTTGTGACTGGTCTCTACGGCAGCCCAGGCACTGTTCATGTGGATGACGAGTTTCTGACCTTTGTCAGTCATTTCTTCACGGGCATCCTCAAGGGCTATCTTCTGCTTCTTGATGGCATGTGAGCCGCCCCACCAGCCGCTGATGGGTATCTGGACGAAGGCAAAGAGCATGCCTGTGCCACGGCCGTTGTTGTTAATGAAGTTGTTCCAGCTGTATTCAGCACCGACACCCACCTTGGGCATATTAGAACCGACCTTCATCATGTGCTGCAGGCGTTGCACCTCAACATTCTTCTCCAACAGGCGGTACTGCGGTGTGGCATTCAAGGCCGACTGATGGTCTTGGCGCAAATTGGCAGGGATGGCGGGCTCACCGGACTTGCCCATATTGACGAGATCGGCAGGAACAACCACGTCGAACGACTGATTGGCGATGCCGACATGCTGTGCCAGGAGCTGGCTGAGGGTGCTCAGAGAGCTCTCTGCCTCCAGTTGCGAACTCTCCACTTCGCCCTTGCGCAGCTGCACCTGCAACAGGTCGTTGCGGTTAACGACACCTACGCGTACCCTGTTGCTGACGTCTTTCTCCAACTCCGTCAGCATCTGATGGATGGCGTTCAGCGTCAGCAGTTTCTGCTTGACAGACACCACCTGCCAGTAGTATCGCTCGGTGCTCATCTCCACCTGATCTTCAGAGGCCTCAAGTTGGATCTCGCTCGCCTCTACACCTACCTTTGCCAGCTTGTTGCCATTGATAATCTGTCCGCCCATGAATACTGGTTGGATAGCACTGACAGAGGCGAACACGCCATTCTTCATAAAGGCGACACTGGAAGGCCACGCGGCGCTGACGCCAGCGGGCAGCAGACTTGCTACATTATCAGGTAAGCTGAGGTCGGCCTCTAAAAGGTACTTATTCATGGTGACGCCTAAACCCGTTGCCGAGACGGTGGGGAAATACTTGGTGAAAGCCTCCTTCTTCTGCTCCTTCGACTGCTGGATGGCATTACGGGCAGAACGGAGGTTGTAGTTGTTCTCAACGGCCAGCTGCTTCAGCTGCTCCAAAGAATACGTTCCTTGTGCTGCAGCAAAGCCGCAGCATACGGAACAACATATAACGGTTAATATCTTTTTCATTTTAACTCTAAACTATTAACTCTAAACTCTAAACTTTACTTCTCACTCTTTCCCATGACCTTCCAGTAAGCGACAGGCATTACTGTCAGGATGAAGAACATGGTAAGGAGCGTACCGTAACAGATGACGGCACCCATGGGCACCCAAAGGGCACTGCCACCGAGAATCATCGGTACCACACCCATGGAGGCTGCTGCCGATGTCAGGAAGATAGGACGCATACGGCGCTCTGCTGCCACGTGGATGGCATCCTTGAGCGAGAGCTTCTCCAGCTCCTTCACCTCGGCGGCATAGTCGAAGAGGATAACGCCGTTTCGTACCAAGATACCCATGAGCGAGACGAAGCCCAAGACACTGGTCATTGAGAACTCTACGCCCTGGATGACCAGGCCGACAGCCATACCGAACACACAGAGTATGAGGCAGACCATGATCAGCAAGGCCTCGCTGACCTTCTTGAAGTGCCACAGCAGCACGAAGAAGATAATCATGACGGACATGACGAGGGCACTGGCAATCTGAGGACCTGTCTCGTTGTCGGCCTCATACTGTCCACCGTACTCCATCTGCATTCCCTCGGGCAGCTTGAAGTCGGCCAGACGCTCCATAATCTTCTTGGTCACGATGCCGTCGTTCAGACCACGGGTCACTTCGGCCATCACGGTAACGGTGCGCAGACCGTTGCGGTGGCAAATCTGGCCATACTGCCAAGTGGGAACGACATCAGCAAACTGACGCAGAGGGATGCTGGGCATGAAACTGCTACTCGTAGCCACACTCTTCAATTCATCGACATTCGTGGGAAGGGCTGCAGAGATACCAATAGGTATCAACTCGTCCATCACATCCTGCTTCGTGGCGTGATCGGCATCCTGGGTCTTCAGCTTCACGTTGATATCGTAGTCACCCTCCCAAGCCGTGCTGACGGTAAGACCATCACCATAGCGGAAGGCCATCTGCAACTCTACGTCCTCATTGGTGATGCCCAACCGGCTGGCTTTCTCGTCATCAATCTTGATACGGGTGGCAGCCAACGGCTCCAACATGTTGCTGCGTACGAGCATCAGCTCCGGCATCTCACGCAGAATCTGGACAATGCTGTCGGAGTAGTTTCTCAGGTCACTGAGGTTATTGCTCTTCAGACGCACCTCGATGGGCACTGCACAACTGCTGAAACTCAGCTGCTTGATCTTCACGTAAGCCTCAGGGAACATCTTGCTGTATTTCTCCGTACACTCATCGACCAGCTGTGCGGTGGCTTCGTTACTCTTGGTATTGACGATGAACTGCGCATAGCTCTCATCGGCGAACTGTGGGGCGTATGACGTATGGAAACGGGGTGACGCACAGCCCTTAAAGGAGGCGATACCCACGACACGTTCGTCCTTGCCAATCATGTGCTCCAGCGAGTCGGCCACTGCTGTGGTACGCTCAATGGTAGTACCGAGAGGCAGGTATATCTCTACGGCAAACTGGTCGCGGTCGGCGATAGGCATCATCTTCTGAGGTATCTTAAGGAACATCAGGCATCCGATGACGAATCCGGCTGCACCCATAGCAATGGTTGCCCACGGATGGCGGAAGCACCAGGCGAGCAACACCTTATAATATTTATCCATCACGTCGAGCAGATTGAAAGGCTTCTTGCCGTTCTTCGGCTTGGCGGCCTCGATGGGCTTGGTGATGAAGAAGTACTGCAGGATGGGCAGCAGTGTCTGTGCGATGATCATCGAGATGAAAAGCACGATACTGATGGCCCAAGGGAAGGAGAGCAGGAAGTCGTGGAACTGTCCAGACATCACAATGAGGAAGGGGAAGAACGTCACCGAGATACACAGTGTAGCGGTGAAGATAGACTTCAGGAAGTGGACGGTGGCATCGATACTGGCCTGCAAGCGCGGCTTGCCCTCAGCCATCATCTCCATATAGGAGTCGATGATGACGATGGAGTCGTCCACAATCATTCCCAAGGTCACAATCAAAGCCGCCAGCGTCACGGTGTTCAACTCGATGCCGAACATGTAGAACGTGCCTAACGAGATAAAGATGGTGATAGGCATGGTGCCTGCTGCCACCATCGCCACACGCACAGGCATGATGAGTACAACCACAAGAATCACCGTCGTGATGGCTATCAGCAACTCGTGCAGGAAGTTCTCGATGGAGTTGTCAACCACCTTCTTCTGGTCGGTAATGGTTGTCAGCTGTACGTCGTTGGGGATGTCTTTCTTGAAGTTGGCCAGTTTCTCGTTGATCTCTGAACCCATCTTCGACACGTCCTGGCCCTTCTTGATTTCCACCGACAGGAGCAGACATTTCGTGCCGTTGCTGGTGATAAAAGAGGTCTTCTTGGGATACTCACGCTTGACGGTAGCCACATCCTTCAGTCGCACGTTGTTGCCTTTTCCGTCCGTGTAGATCAGCGTATTCTCCACATCGTAGATCTTGTTAAGGGCATGATCCACATAGATAGGCGACTTATAATCATTGTTCTTCACACGGCCGGCTGTCGTTACAAAGCCCTTGCCTCGCAGCATCTGGGCAATCGTCAGGTAGCTGATGCCGTAGTGTGACAGCTTGTCGCTGTCGATATAGATACTGATCTGGTCGTGCTGCAGTCCGAAGACACTCATCTTACCCACGCTCTTAATCATGCGGAGCGAGTCGATAAGGGTGTTCATGTAGTCATTCAGTTCACGATAGGTCTTATCCTTCGACTCCATAGCCAACAGCAGGGCTGAGGTATCGCCGAAGTCATCGTTCACAATAATGGCTAAGACACCACTTGGCAACTGAGACTTGAATCCCTGCACGCCATGCTTGAACTTCGACCAGAACTCATCCTTGTTCGTCAGGTCATCGTTCAGCTCCACCTGAATGATACAGAGTCCGTCTTTCGAATAGGAAACGGTCTTCTCCTTCTTTACCTCACGATATTGAAAGATGTATTTCTCCAGCGGCTTGGTCACCTGTTCCTCCATCTCCTGTGCAGTAACACCAGGATAGGCGGCTATCACGATGCCCTGACGGATGGTGAAGTCGGGGAACTCGTTCTTGTTGATATTCGCCAAGCCAAAGATGCCCAGAGCCACTAAGCAGCTCACAAGCAGTATGATGATCTGCCGGTAGTGCATCGACCACTCCTGCAGACTCATTTTTTTCTCATTATTCTCTTCCATAGTAGCGGTAGCAAATTATTCACTTTTCACTATTCACTTTTCACTTTTCACTTAACAATCTCTACGCTCATGCCGTTGCTCACCTTCTGCTGGCCAGAGACGATGAGCTGATCGCCAGCAGAGAGTCCTCCACTGACTTGTGCACCCTGAGCAGTCTCACCGCTGATGGTAATCTCACGTTTCACGGCCTTTCCGCCGTTGACTACCCAGACGAAGGTCTTGTTGTCACCGTCGAGCTGTACCAGATTGGCAGGGACAAACACGCCCATCGTGCCCTGCATATAGTTTGTGAATGCCTGACAGATCATGCCTGGCAGCAGCTGACCGTCATGATTCTGGATGGTAGCCTTCACCTCGTATGTTCTTGAGCGGGGATCGGCACTCACGCCGCGCTCTGTCACAAGGCCGGAGAACTCACGGTTGTCCAATGCGGGTACGACAATCTTCATGGACGATCCCTTGGTAATGCGCTGAACGTCACCCTCAGGCACAGAGATTTTCACCTTCACACTACCGATGTTGACCAACTTCACAATAGAAATACCAGGACCGGCAACTTGTCCCATTTCAGCATCCTTCGAGGCAATATAGCCACTGAAAGGAGCGTGGAGCCTTGTGTCAGACAGCGACTTCCTAGCCATTGCTTCTGATGCTGTTGCAGTCTTCAACTGATTCTCTATTTGAATCCACTGCATCTCAGGCAGCGATCCTGCATCGTGCAGTTCCTTCATACGGTTGTAAACGTCTTGTGCCTGCTCCAGTGAAGTCTTCGAAATGGTGTAGGCATGCTGCAGCGTCGTAGGGTCCAGTTCAGCAATCAGCTGTCCAGCACCAACCGTCTGTCCGGCACTGACATAAATCCTTTTGATAGTTCCTGACACAGCAAACGACAACGAGGTGCCACTCGACTCCTCAATCGTGCCTGAGAAACCCTGCTCACCATTAACTGCTTCCGTTTGGATCTGTTGAACCTTCACTCTGACCGTCTGTTCCTGAGCGGTCTCTTTTTTTCCACCACAACTGACGAGTGCCACTAGCACCATCATCGTCAAAATAGTCCGAATTGTTTTCATATACCTATTATTATTTATTATGATATTTCATACGATATTCCATCGGTGTCATGCCCAAGTGTTCCTTGCAGTATTTGCCAAAGAACGAGGGATTGGGAAATCTCAAGTCGTTCGATATTTCCTGCATCGTCATATCCGTGAAGCGCAGACGATACTCGATAGCCTTCATGGTATAGAGCTGTATATAGGTGCTTGGCCTGCGGTTCATCACTTCCTTGATAATGGTTGACAGATATTTGGGCGTGATGTTCAGTAGGTTGGCAAATTCGTCCACCCTGCGGATGCGACCGTCGCTCTCCTCCACTAACTTCATAAAATCGTCGATAATCCGTTTCTTGTGAAGACTGGTGTTGGGACCCTCCTGCCGAATCTGCTCAGTGGCCTGCTCTGAATTTCGTCGCATGATAGACAGCAATTCCAGCATCATGGTACCTAAGAGTGAACGTACGATATTGGGGGTGAGCATAGATGTCGATGTCTTTATCCTGTTGCACAGCAACTGGAAATAGGTGTCGCAAAGCGTGATGTCTTCATCGTTGAGATGGACGACAGGATGCAGTTTGAGGTGCGACATATCTGCCACGCTGATGAGATTGTAGATTTCGATGTTCCAAAGTTCACTGCGAGAGAACCAAATCTGACGACAGTTAAAATCAGGTGATGTCAGGATGTTGCATACCGTGCTGTGGGCCATATAGAGAAACAGATCGTCCTTTTGTAGCTGCACTGCATGGCCATCGTATTCGAACTGTGCCCTGCCTGCAGTGCAAATGAAGATAATGCCATGGTTTTGCTGACACATGCCACCCGTGGGGATGGCCTTAATATTCTCCATCACGACCAGATCGTCACTGTCACCTATTCTATAAGTATCGTCTCCTCTGCGGGGCTTATAATCCTTTATATCCATGATGCTGATATTTCTATGCTGTTCGTTTTTTTTCTGCTTCTGGGCGCAAAATTAATGGATAATACTCTATTTTTACTGTCCTATTTGTATATTATTCTGCTCTATCTCTATAAAAAACCTCGAAAAGATAGAAATAAATAATAAATGAGGAAATATTGACCATTGCCAATGGGCTGTAATTGAACAGGGGAAATTGAAACCGACAGAATGGCGTTGAGTTGTGTCATTTTGTCGGTTTTCGGTTGGTCGGCATGGTGTTTGTGCGTTCGTTGGTAGAAAAATTTAAATAATAGGAGGATAAAATTATGACATTAGACAAATTCACAATCAAGGCGCAGGAGGCGGTAAAGGAGGCTGTCAATACTGCGCAGCGAAATGGTCAGCAGACCATAGAACCGACTCATCTGTTGGCTGGCGTGATGGCAAAGGCAAAGGATGTGACAAACTTCCTGTTCCAGAAACTTGGCGTCAATGGTCAGCAGATAGAGATGTTGATACAGCAGGAACTGCAACACCTGCCTCGCGTGCAGGGTGGGGAACCTTATCTGTCGAGTGATGCCAATAAGGTGTTGCTGAAGTCGCAGGACTATGCTCACCAGATGGGCGACGAATTCGTGTCGTGTGAGCCCATTATCCTGGCACTGCTCACGGAGGGTGCTACAGCAGGACGCATCCTGAAGGATGCAGGCGTTGCTGAGAAGGAACTGCGTGCAGCCATACAGGAACTGCGCCAAGGACAGAAGGTGCAGTCGCAGAGTGGTGACGAGAACTATCAGAGTCTGGAGAAATATGCCAAGAATCTGGTGGAACTGGCCAGACAGGGAAAGCTCGACCCAGTGATAGGACGTGACGACGAGATTCGCCGTGTGCTTCAGATCCTGTCACGTCGTACGAAGAACAACCCGATACTGATAGGTGAACCTGGTACTGGTAAGACTGCCATTGTGGAGGGACTTGCCCAGCGTATTGTCCGTGGCGACGTGCCCGAAAACCTGAAGGAGAAGCAACTGTATTCGCTGGATATGGGTGCGCTGGTGGCTGGTGCGAAATACAAGGGTGAATTTGAGGAACGTCTGAAGAGCGTGATCAATGAGGTGACGAAATCGGAAGGACGCATCATCCTCTTCATCGACGAGATTCATACCTTGGTGGGTGCCGGTGGTGGCGAGGGCGCTATGGACGCTGCCAACATTCTGAAACCGGCTTTGGCGCGTGGCGAGTTGCGTGCCATCGGTGCTACGACGCTGAACGAGTATCAGAAATACTTCGAGAAGGATAAGGCTCTTGAGCGCCGATTCCAGACGGTGATGGTGGACGAGCCTGACGAACTGTCGGCTATCTCCATTCTCCGTGGACTGAAAGAGCGTTACGAGAACCACCATAAGGTGCGTATCCAGGACGATGCATGTATTGCTGCCGTCCAACTCTCGGAGCGTTACATCTCCGAGCGTTTCCTGCCTGACAAGGCGATTGACCTGATGGACGAGGCTGCTGCCAAACTGCGTATGGAACGTGACTCCGTGCCTGAGGAACTGGACGAGATTACCCGTCGATTGGCACAGCTGGAGATTGAGCGTGAGGCGATTAAGCGTGAAGGCGACGAACCTAAGATTGCCCAGCTGGACAAGGATATAGCTGAACTGCGTGAACAGGAACAGCAGTTCCGTGCTAAGTGGGAAGGCGAGCGCCAACTAGTAAACAAAATCCAGCAGGACAAGCAGGAGATAGAGCGTTTGAAGTATGAGGCTGAACGTGCTGAGCGCGAAGGCGACTACGGTAAGGTGGCAGAGATACGCTACTCGAAACTGAAGATGCTCGAAGACGATATCAAGAGTATTCAGGCTCAGTTGGCTTCTGCTCAGGACGGTAACGCGATGGTACGCGAGGAGGTGACTGCCGACGATATAGCCGAGGTGGTAAGTCGTTGGACGGGAATCCCTGTGAACCGTATGATGCAGAGCGAACGTGAGAAACTGCTCCATCTGGAGGAGGAACTGCACAAGCGTGTAATCGGACAGGACGAGGCCATTGTGGCTGTGAGTGATGCCGTGCGCCGTTCACGTGCAGGACTGCAAGACCCGAAGCGTCCTATTGCCTCGTTTATCTTCCTTGGTACAACGGGTGTCGGTAAGACGGAATTGGCAAAGGCGCTGGCAGAATACCTGTTCAATGACGAGACCATGATGACGCGTATCGATATGTCGGAGTATCAGGAGAAGCATACCGTGAGCCGACTGATTGGTGCACCTCCGGGATATGTTGGCTACGATGAGGGTGGACAGCTGACGGAGGCTGTGCGTCGCAAGCCCTACAGTGTTGTACTTTTCGACGAAATCGAAAAAGCACACCCAGACGTGTTCAACATCCTGCTGCAGGTGCTGGACGATGGGCGACTGACTGACAATAAGGGCAGAACAGCCAACTTCAAGAACACGATTATCATCATGACTTCGAACGCTACGCGTGAACAGCTGCGAATGACGATGCGACCAGAGTTCTTGAACCGTATCGACGAAATCATTACCTTCCAGCAACTGACGAAGGAACAGATTGCCGATGTGGTGCGCCTGCAGATGCGACGACTGACGGACATGCTGGAGCCTCAGGGCATCAAACTCGACATTACCGATGCTGCTGTCAACTATCTGGCTCAGGAGGGATATGATCCCGACTTCGGAGCACGACCAGTGAAACGGGCCATCCAGCACTTGGTGCTCAACGAACTCTCGCGCAAGATACTGGCTGACGAGGTGGATCGCTCAAAGCCCATCGTCATCGACGAATTCGGTGAAGGACTGGTATTCAGGAATTAACAACAGTTGTTAGAGCGCTTCCTGGTCGGTTGTTTGTTCTGTGGTGTCGTCAGAATTGTCCTTCATGACTGTTTGCGACACATGAAGAATAGTATGATTGCCTTGCGAATCCTTTAGCGTTATCTGAGCAGTACGCTCGGTAGCTGAAGGGTTCGCTTTTGCTGTGACAATGATATCCCTTGACGTTTCGCTTTTCCACTCAATCTCCAACCAGTTATCCAGTCCTTCAGTAGAAACGACAGGTGGTGTAAAATTCTCCAAGGTGAGAGCATGCTGTCCGCCTTGTCCTGCAAAATCTAACGTTTTCTCAAAGAACAATGGTGCCTTCTGGGTGATATTGAGAAGGAAGATATGTCCGTTCTCTGCCTTCAGTGACACTTGGTGGGTACGTTCCGCCTCTTCGTCATTTTCGTCCACCATCACGATGACGACCACTTCGTTGTTGGTGTTCGTCTCTAATTCTATCGACGCCCAGGAGGGTTGTGTGGATTGAATGGTTATCTCGTCAATGGAGTTGGCAAAATCCTTCAGGGTGTATTCCTTCAGTTCGCCCAAAGCAGTGACAGACATGTTTACTTCGTAGGTATTTGACTTGTCATCAGACTTGCTGCATGAAACCCACAGACAACAGGTGAGCAGCAGGAGATATGGATATAGTTGCTTCATCGTATCACTATTTTTCTACCGTTAAGAATAAAGATACCCTTCTTGGGATAGGCTACACGATGACCGCTGAGGTCATAATAGACGTCAGTGCCGATGCCCAGTTTGTCGTTTCCTATCTCACGAAGTGAGGTCAACTCGCTGGCGTTAATCATCGACAGTTGGGAAGCTGCATTGGTCATGGGCAGGGCGAGCCAAGCCTTATGGGCCTCGATGTGGAATGCACCTCCGTTCTCAGCGCCCCAATACCAGCTGTAAATACTTTGGTAGTCGGAGGCGGAATGTCCTAATGCCAGTTTATAGAACAGATAGTCAGCTCCGTAAATATCAGTTGTACAATCATTGTCAGAACCTCTGAGCAGGTTAGGACCGTCATAAGGCTGTGTCTTGGTGACTTCTGCCAATGAAATGGAAGCAGGCAACGAAGCGTCTTCTTTCGTCAGAATCATGGGGGTGTTGGACGGGGTGATACCGTCGCGCAGAGTCTGATCGACAATCTTCTCGCAAACCAGTTTTCCGTCGTCTGTCATATTGGTCACGACACTGGCAGTAATTCCTGCAGGCAGTTTGAAGCTCCTCGTCTCATGGAAGAATGTCACCTTGTTCAGCATTTCTGGGAATTTGATGCAATTGTCGCCAAAGACAAACGAGGCCAGGCCATCGGTGACAGCCATATCTGTCAGCGACTTGTTCATCAGGAACTCGCCCTGGCTGTTCTTATGAAAGAGAGTTGAGGCAGGCGATGACGTATTAGTCAATTCGTTGTTGCTAAGATAGGGGTATGCCCAACCGCTGGACGCAGAGGTACTGGCGTTTGCGTTGGCAGGGATGATGGTGTACGCATTTGATTCTGTGTATGAGGTGCCATTCTGGTCCACAAACACAGGATGATTAGGACCTACGTATTTATTCAACCAGGCATCATTATCGAAGTCAATATGGAAAATGACGATACCGCTACCGGGCAATCCGGCATCCCAGTCTTTCTGCTGGCGGTTCTCCACCACGTAGAACTCGTTCTCATAGGCGTCGTTGTGGATGAGATAGGCAACGGGCTTGTCGCTGAGGGCAGGCATGTCCGTGACCGTTGTCCCTTCACTGAGCTCAGTAAACGGGAGCCATCCCATGAGCCAGCGTTCGTGGGCAGAATAGCTGCAGGGGATATAGCCGTTGCCGTTATAGTTGCCATAGTCCATGAGGTCCCACTGCTTCACGTATGATGTGCTGCTGAAATAGAAGTCGGGAAAGCCGAAGCAATGGCTGAATTCGTGACAGAGAGTTCCGAAAGAAGCATACTTGGCTCCTTTTTCAGGAACGGCACAGTAACTGTCGATTTTATAAGTATTGTCGTTATAGGTGACAGTGCGAGGCTCGCAGTAGTCCTTCGTGTCCTCTGTTGACTTGTTCAGATGGTCGCTGAGCCACCATTGGTGTGCCCAGATGGAGTTGGAACCTCCCCCGTCGTTCATGCCTTTTCCTGCAAAGATAATCATCAGTTGATTGACAAATCCGTCGCCATTCCAGTCATACAGGCTCCAGTCGATGTCACGCTCCGTGAGGATGTCCATGATGTCGTTGACCAGAAACTGCGAATTCTCATCATCATTGGCTGTGCTGGCGTATCGGGCTTCCCCCTCCGTGAGTTGCACATACTGCAAGTCGAAGTTCAGGTCAAACGTTCCATAGCTCTGGGCGTAGAAATAGTCGCGCACAGAACCTTTGTAGGGTTCTTCCTGATAGTTTTTGGTATTCATGATATTGTCCCATTTCGTCATCGTGGCAGTCTCGTCGCCCTCAAAGCTTAAGTCTGCAAACGATACGAGCACGGTCAGTTGGTGACGCTCGCCCGTATAGAAATCACCGCCCAATTGTCGGCTCTGCGCTGAGCGAAGCGTCATCCCATGCTGGCTGCGTGGCGTGCCGCGTCGGCACCCTTGCCGTTGTACTTCCTGTTGAGCAGTTGTTGTCAGTGTGGTCAACAACAGGAGAAGGGTTAATATCTTTTTCAAATGCTTCATTTTATATATTTATAGGTCGTACCATTATTTTTCTTCACAATATATAAATTCCCAGGCTTGGGAATATTTATGCGCTGGCCTTGCAGATTATACAGGCAGGACGCGTCGTTGTCGCCAGCTATCGGTAAGTGGCGGATTCCCGTTGTTCCTCCCATAAAGTCGAACGAGATGAGTCCGTCGTCCGTCATCTGGATATTCGTGATGGGTTTTGCTAACAGCATCTCACCTTCCGTACCGGGATTGAACATCGTGGCTGCTGGGGTAGAGGTGTCTGTCAGTTCGTTATTCACCGTTTCCTTATCCTCAGAGATATATGGATAGGGTGAGGTGCTGAGAATACGACGGTTCATCCATTCGTCTGCAGCATAAGGCTCCAACTTCTTCTCCTTGATATATGCACTCCATGCGTCATAATCCATATTGTCAGCATGGACAAGATGGAAGCGACGCTTCGTCTTGTCGATATTCACCTCGTTTCCTTGCCATACAGAACCGTCGTAGTTTACATGGTAGATGACGAGCCCCTTGCCTGGCGCCCCAGCGTCCCATGCGGTTTGCTGGCGATTTTCGAGCAGCAGCCATTCGGAATCGGAATGTTTGACAATGTATGCAGTTCCACCCTCAGAAACAGGTTTCATACCAGTGATGGTAGCAGCCTCGTTCAGTTCTGTCAGCTCCAGCCACCCCATCAGGTATTTCTCCAGTGCTGTGTAGTTGGGTGGGCACCATCCCCAATTGGTAAAATTACCACCATCCATCAGGTCCCATTCATCACAGACGGAATAGCCTTGGTCTGCAGTTGTCGGATAGATGTCGGGCAGTCCCAGACTGTGGGAGTACTCATGACAGACAGTGCCGATGCCACAATACACGATGGTTCCGTCTGGCTTTTTCCCCCAGTATTCGCCACTTGCAGAATAAGACGAAATCTTCTTCCCGTCAGGTGTGGTGACGACATTGAAAGAGGAGGTGTTTGGCCAGATGTGTCCAAACGCATTATCTGTATTTCCAGGAGGGCCGGCATGAATATAAATCACTTGCTCTATCGTGCCGTCATCATTCCAGTCATACTGCGAGTAGTCAACATCGGGATTGGCTTCCAGGACCAGTTGGGTTGCCTCCTTCATGGGTTCCCTTCCGTAATTATGAGTATTCTTGTCTGGCTTGTCGTAGGGCTGTGATTTAGACGAAACCTGTACAGGTCCATAGATGTCAAACTCAATGTTACACAGTCCACCCGACTGATCTCTGAAATAGTCAGCCACAGAGCCAGGTCCCAGATTAGGATTAAAGCCTTTTTCGTTGAATAGTTTTTGGTAATACTCTTGGGGGTTCTCCATTTTAAACTCACTGTCGTCGCCAGAGAAAGTGAAGAGTATCACCATCTGTTTATAAGTCTTTTCCCTGTCCCAATCCGTCTTGGGTATCAGGGCACGATGAGTAGCACGGTGGCCATCAGCTGTACTTTCATCAGCCAAAGGCATGCAATCGCCTTTGAGGATAGTGAAATCCTCGCCCTGCGCCATGATGCGCAGGGAAAGGAATAGGGTCAGGAGTAGCCAGAGTGCTTTCTTGCTCATCTTACTTATTTTGCGTTGGGGCACCAGGGCTTCAACTGCTTGAAGAAGTCGTTACCCTTGTCGTCAACCAGAATGAAGGCGGGGAAGTCTTCTACCTCAATCTTCCAGATAGCCTCCATACCAAGTTCAGGATATTCTACACACTCAATACTCTTGATGCTCGACTTTGAGAGAACTGCAGCAACACCACCGATGCTGCCCAGATAGAAACCACCATACTTCTGACAGGCATCGGTAACTACCTGTGAACGGTTGCCCTTTGCAATCATTACCAGCGATGCACCCAACGACTGGAATTCGTCAACGTAGGGGTCCATACGGTTGGCTGTCGTGGGTCCCATCGAACCACAGGGATAACCTTCTGGTGTCTTAGCAGGTCCTGCATAGAGCACAGGATACTTCTTGAAGTATTCAGGCATGGGTTCGCCGGCATCGATACGTGCCTTCAGTTTGGCATGGGCAATGTCGCGTGCCACGATGATGGTACCTTTCAGATTGACGCGGGTGGAAACAGGATACTTGGAGAGCTCCTTGCGGACGGCGTCAATACCCTCGTTCAGGTCGATAACGATGGTGTTCTTACCTTCGCCAGCCTTGGCATATTCTGCAGGAATCAGTTCGGCAGGATTCGAATCCATCTTCTCCAACCAGATACCGTCCTTATTAATCTTAGCCTTGATGTTACGGTCAGCAGAACAGCTCACACCCATACCGATAGGACAGCTGGCACCATGACGGGGCAGGCGGATGACGCGGATGTCGTGAGCCAGAGCCTTACCACCGAACTGAGCACCGAGTCCTATCTTGTGGGCCTCGTCGAGCAGTTTGTTCTCCAAGTCGATATCACGGAAGGCACGTCCTGTCTCATCGCCTGTGGTAGGCAGACTGTCGTAGTACTTGATAGAAGCGAGTTTCACTGTCAGCAGGTTCTTCTCAGCTGAGGTTCCGCCAATCACGAAGGCAATGTGGTAAGGAGGACAGGCTGCTGTACCCAGTGATTTCATCTTCTCAACCAGGAAAGGCAACAGAGTTCCCTCATTCTGAATGGTAGCTTTGGTCATGGGGTAGAAGTAGGTCTTGTTGGCGCTTCCGCCACCCTTTGCGACCATCACAAAGCGATACTCAGCTCCCTCTGTAGCCTCGATGTCAATCTGAGCAGGCAGGTTGCAACGGGTATTCACCTCGTCGTACATATTCAGCGGAGCATTCTGAGAATAGCGCAGGTTGTCCTGAGTGAAGGTGTTATAGACACCACGGCTCAGTGCCTTTTCATCTTCAAAACCTGTCCAAATCTGCTGTCCCTTCTCACCATGAATAATAGCAGTACCGGTGTCCTGGCAGAAAGGCAGGATGCCATGGGCAGCCACCTCGGCATTGCGCAGGAACTGCAGGGCTACATATTTATCATTATCAGAAGCCTCTGGGTCTTTCAGTATCTCAGCCACCTGCAGGTTGTGCTCACGACGCAGCATGAACTCTACATCGTGGAAGGCCTGCTGTGCCAACAATGTCAGTGCCTCCTTTGATACCTTTACAATTTGTTTTCCTTCAAATTCGGCAGTGGTCACGCCTTCCTTTGAAAGCAGTCTGTACTCTGTTTTGTCTTCGCCCATCTGAAACATTGGGGCGTACTTGAAATCCGGTGTTGTTGCCATAGTGATTTGTATTTGTTTAGTTATTAATATCCAAAAACTTCTTCTGTCGTCAGACGACGGATGGGACCAATCTTCTCTAACGACTCCATGTCGAGTTGCTTCTCATCACCAAGGATGATGTAGCGATAGGCTTTGTTGGCCATATTAGCTTTCTCGAAGTTGACGATGTCCTGCAGGGTAACTTTCTGCAAATCGTTATAAATCTTCTCATTGAGATCGTAGTTCAGACCTAATTTCTGCATGCTGTACCAACGGTTGATGATATTCATCTTGGTCACACGTTGTGAGGCCAGTTGCTTGATGAGTCCTTCCTTGGCAATCTTGAAGGCATTCTCGCTGGCAGGGAACTCGTTCAGAATGTGGTGGAACTCTTTGATGCAATCCATCATCTTATCGTTCTGGGTGATGATGTGAGTGAAGTAGCTTTCTTTCTCGCCTTTCTTATCGGGACGCCCATACCATGCAGAGGCATTATAGGCCAAGCCACGGGCCTCGCGCAACTCTTGGAACACAACACCGTTCATGCCTCCACCGAAGTACTCGTTGAAGAGTGACACGGTGGCTGTCTCATCGGGATTCCAGTCGCGTCGCTCGTTATGGAACATGCGCATGTAGATGTTCTTGGCATCGTAAGGTGCAATCCAAACTTCGTCCTTGGTGGCAAGTTCTTTGACGTAAGGCTTACCCAGAGGCACCTCTTTCAGTTGCTTGGCAGTCTTATGGGTGTTGCTGATGATAGAGGAAACCTCATTGACTGACATAGGACCATAGTAGTTGATGCTATGCTTGTAGTTCTTCAGATTCTTCAGCAGGTCAATAAGCACCTGCGGGTCAGTCTCCTTCAACTGCTGTTCACTCATGATGTCGGTGCTGGCATTGCGCTTTCCATACATACCGTATTGGGACAGCGTGCTGTAGTAACGACGCTGGTCTTTTTTGGCATCGTCGCGTTGTTTGAGAATCTTAGCCACCATTTGATCGTAAGCAGCCTTGTCAGTCTTTACGTTCTGCCAAAGATTCTCCAGCAACTCGAGGGCTTTGGGCATGTTTTCGCTAAGACCATACAGTGAGACGATGATGTTGTCGTTGCCCTCATAGAGATAATAGTCGCAGGCCAGTTCATAGAATTTCTGCTTGATTTCAGCATTGGTCAGGAACTCTGTGCCCAGATAGTTCATATAGTCTCGGGCTACACCATAACGGTTGTCAGCCTCACGTCCGAATTCAAACTGGAACTCTAACTCGAAGAGCCCGTTCTCATTGTTCTTTACATAGCGCAAAGGCAGTTTGCTCTTTGTCTCAGTGAAGGTGATATCTTTCTTGAAGTCAACAAACTTAGGTTGGATAGGCTCCACCTTGGCATTCTGAATGTCCTTCACAAACTGACTCATCTTGTCGCGATTGGCAGGAATAGGAGTGATGGCAGGCTTGTCGATTTTCTTCTGCAGTGAGTCAATGCCCTGCTTTTTGTAGATGATGACGTAGCCATTACCAAAGAAATTGTTGGCAAAGTCGACAATCTCCTTTTTAGTGATTTTCGAGATACGGTCAATCTTGCCCACCTCCTGTTTCCATTCTACCTCGTTGATGAAGGCATCGACAAACAAGTCGGCGCGACTGCGATTGTCCTCCAACTGCATATAATACTGACGCTTCTTGTTGTTGATGATGCTTGGCAGCAGGTTGTCAGGGAAGTCGCCCTTCTTCAGCTTGTCAATCTCACCTAGCATCAGCGTCTTTACCTCGTCGAGGCTCTGCCCTTGTTTAGGACTGCCTATCAGGAAGAAACCTCCATGATCGTGCATCAGTTCAGAACCGGCTCCTGCGCGCTGTACCTTCATGGTCTGGTTCAGACCGAGGTCGAAGAGTCCGGCACGTCCGTTGCTGAGCACATCCTCCATCAGTTCCAAAGTGTCGGCCTGCAGTGAGTTAGCCTGCTTGGCACGCCATGCTACCCAAATCTGTTCTGCCTCCTGTCCCACGATGGTTGTGTCCTTGGGAGAGGTCAGTGGGGGCAGTGAAGCGAAAACGGGCTGCTTGACGTCAGCTCCGGGCTTCCAGCCAGAGAAATACTTATCGATGATGGCAATCGTCTGGTCAAAATCAAAGTCGCCAGCCATGCAGATAGCTACGTTGTTGGGGCGATACCATTTGTTGAAGTAGTTCTCGATATTCACAATCGAGGGGTTCTTCAAGTGCTCCTGTGTACCTATTGTGGTCTGTGTTCCATAGGGATGGTTGGGCCACAGCATCTTGCTGGTGGTAGCAAACAGCTTGCGCTGGTCGCTTGACAGTCCGATGTTATATTCCTCATACACAGCCTCCAACTCTGTATGGAAGCCACGAATCACCATGTTCTGGAAACGGTCGCTCTGAATCTTTGCCCAGTTCTCAATCTCGTTAGAAGGGATGTCCTCCGTATAGCAAGTGACATCGTTGGAGGTATAGGCATTCGTTCCCTGTGCACCGATAGCTGCCATCAGTTTGTCGTACTCATTGGGGATGTTGTACTGGGCAGCCAGTTGCGACACACTATCAATCTCGTGGTATGCTTTCTTACGAGCCTCGTTGTCAGTAAGCTTGCGATAAGCCTCGTAGCGGTTCTTGATGTCATTGAGATAGGGTGCCTCGGCATCAGGGTTGCTGGTGCCAAACTGCTTGGTTCCCTTGAACATCAGGTGCTCCAGATAGTGAGCAAGACCTGTCGTTTCGGCAGGGTCGTTCTTCGAACCTGTACGAACGGCAATATATGTCTGAATGCGTGGTTTCTCCTTGTTGATAGAGAGATACACCTTCAGTCCGTTGTCCAACGTGTAGATGCGCGTCTTTGTCAAGTCGCCATCTACTGTCTTGTAGTCATAATTCTTGGCCTGGAGTGACATTCCCAATGCCACCAGACAGGCAGTCAGTAAAAACTTAGTCTTCATAATCTATTTCGTGATCTAATTTCGAGATAAAGTCATCAAATACTTCTTGTTCGACATCACCCATGGCAAATTCCTTTTCGGCATCTTTGCGAATCTCAGCAATCCATGCACGACGGGCACGCACATAGTCTTCGCGAATACGCTGAATAGCTGGTTCTGTGAGTTCGTCGAGTCCGTAATAGTCTAGAATCAGGCGATAGGTCCAAGTCCACTGGTATTCCCGATAGTGGGCGTCAATGTATCTGAATCGATCCAAGATATCCTTTACGCTTTCTATATTGCCATTCTTGATGTCATCAATCAATTTCTGCTCTTCCGTTGCAGGCAACAGCAGACCAGAGAGGTCGTTCCATGTACCCTCACCGATGGAGGATGAGGGCTTGCCTAGGAAACCGCCCTTTACAGCACGTTTCAAGACAGCTCCCATGTAGATGCGCAGGGCTATATCATAATACTTTATTCCTTTTTTCAGCGAGGAGGCATTGATGATATACTCCTGGAAATTATACGACGACACGTTGTTGCCGCCTGCTTGACGCAGATTCTCCAGAATCTTCTTGCCCTGTACTATCTCACCTACGGTGAAGGGACTGAGCCAGTCGAAATTGATGATGCTCTTTCGACTAGACGGGGCACGCCTGTCGCGCTTGGGCCATTTCTTGATATCACGATAGAGACCTACGGTAGTAATGTTACGACCTGGTACGATATACATCGTCTCACCGTATGCCAATAGATAGGCAAAGGGCAGGCAGCGCATATCGGGATGGTTCATCAGTTTGCCAAAGCAGACACTGAAGGCACCTATCTTGGCAGGCATCAGCACATAGGCTCCGCTGGCAGTCTTGGAACCGCGCTCTAAAGTGCCATAGTGCATGGGCCCCATCTTGTAAGCATGATTCGAGAAATTGGTGTTCGAGCCAGCATTGTAGAAGGAGAACTCACCGCCTATCAGCAGACTCGACTTATGGTGTGATGCAGAGAAGGGTCCGCAGAAGGCAGCGCACGCCTCACCATTGGCCATAAACGAGTTGGCAAAGAATACTGACGCCTCTGCAGTAAAGCCATTGGTAATTTGACAGGCCTCGCCCACATAGCACTCCTGCATCTTCACCGAGTTAGTGATAGAACAACCGTTCGAGATGATGGAGTTTTCGCAGATAACACCTGTGCCGATATATACCGATGCATCTTTCGACGACATGATGGTGCAGTCGCTCAAGCGGGCAGCACCGTTGATTTCGCAGTCGTCCTTGACAACGGTATTGGTAATCTCCTTGGTGTTGATAATCTTTACGCCATTGCCTAACGTACCACGTTCGGGCTGGGTAAAGCGTATTTCTTCATTCACCAGTCGGGTGATGTTGTCACGAAGCACTTTGTCCTTGAAATGCTTCACCATGAAAGCAGCCAACTGAGAATTGAGGTCGTGGAAGAGTATCACGTTACCGTCGCCCATCTCGTTGAGGACGGAAATGAGATGACCTTCACCAAACGTTGCTCCCTCCGTCGTCTCCATCGTTGACAAATTAGAAATGTAGCAGTTGTCGCCAATCGTATAGTTGTTGATGAAATTGCCAATCTTCTCAATCAGACAGTCGTTGCCCACCGTGACATTGCGCAGGGTGGCGTCGTTGATGCCTGAATGCTTGGTGAACCCCTTGGTTACTTCCACCTGTTTGTCGAATGACCCCAAGCGGATATCACCATAGAAGATAACTCGGTGAAAACTGTAGGGTCTGAATTCCTCAGCCACCATCACACGCTTCCAGTCCTCGGCCCAACAGCTGTTGCGTTCGAGCACCTCAATCTCTTCTTGTGTCAGTTGTCTATAGTCTCTCATAAGTAATAATATGTAAGTTCGTCTATTCTTCTTCGATGTTGTACAGGAAATCGTTGTAGGGATACTTCTGTACATGCAGCTCGCGAACAGTCTTATAGAGTACCTCGCGCAGTTCGTCGATGTTCTTTTTCTCACGAGCTGAGATAAAGAGTGGAGTGGTAACAAATTCTTCGCTCTTTGCCATCCATGTCTTCTTCAGTTCGTCCAAAGAAATGTTCTCCTTAGTGGGAGGGGTCAGGTCGTCTTCGTCCTGTGGTGTCCAACTGTAAGCGTCAATCTTGTTGAAGACCAACAACGAGGGCTTGTCAGCACAACCCAGGTCTGCCAGTGTCTTTTCTACCACGTTGATTTGTTCTTCAAAGTCGGGGTGTGAGATGTCCACAACGTGTACCAACAGGTCGGCCTCTCTCACCTCGTCGAGGGTTGATTTGAAGGAGTCGACCAAGTCGGTGGGCAGCTTACGGATGAATCCTACAGTATCTGCAAGGAGGAAGGGCAGATTGTCAATGACCATCTTACGCACAGTTGTGTCGAGGGTGGCAAAGAGCTTGTTTTCTGCAAAGACGTCGCTTTTGGCCAGCAGGTTCATCATGGTTGACTTTCCCACATTAGTATATCCTACCAATGCTACACGAATCAGTCTGCCACGGTTCTTTCTTTGTGTGGTTTTCTGCTTGTCAATTTCAACCAGACGCTCCTTCAGAAGCGTGATGCGGTGCAGAATAATACGACGGTCCATTTCCAACTGGGTCTCACCAGGTCCACGCAATCCCACAGAACCTTTTCCGCCACCAGAACCAGAGCCGCCACCTTGACGTTCCAAGTGGGTCCAAAGTCGTTGAAGGCGGGGCAGCATATAGCGATACTGTGCCAATTCTACTTGCGTCTTAGCTTCAGCCGTCTGGGCACGCATAGCGAAGATGTCGAGGATGAGTGATGTGCGGTCAAGAATCTTGACCTTCAGTTCAGCCTCAATATTGCGAATCTGCTTGGCAGACAACTCATCGTCAAAAATCACCATACCCACAGGCTGTGTTTCGCCTGTAGGATCGTTGTCTGCTGCTTCTTCCTGCTGCTTGATATATTGTTTGATCTCTTCGAGTTTGCCTTTTCCGACATAAGTCACCTGACTCGGCCCCTGGACTTTCTGGGTGAAGCGCTTCACGGTGGCAGCTCCAGCTGTATCGGCAAGGAATTCCAGCTCGTCGAGATATTCTTTGGTCTTGGCCTCGTCTTGCTCCTGGGTAATCAGTCCCACCAGCACAGCAGTCTCAGCTTTGACTTCAGAAATCACAAATTCTTTCATACCTATATTATATTTAGGCGCAAAGGTACAAAAAAATATGTATTAAGCATTATTAATTATGAATTTTTTTGTATCTTTGCCGGCAAAACAGACACAATGTAACTTTTTAAACTTATGAGAGTAATTATCGAATCTGACTATCAGAAGATGTCGCAGTGGGCTGCAGAACATGTCATTGAGCGCATCAATGCATTCCAGCCAACAAAGGAGAAACCGTTTGTTTTGGGCCTTCCTACCGGTTCGTCACCCGAGGGTATGTATGCCTGTTTGGTGAAAGCCAATAAAGAAGGTCGTGTATCTTTCAAAAACGTACTGACGTTCAATATGGACGAGTATGTTAATCTGCCTGAAGACCATCCTGAGAGCTACCACTCTTTCATGGCTCGCAACCTGTTTAATCATATCGACTGCCCCAAGGAGAACATCCATATTCTCAACGGCAATGCCAAAGACTTGGCTGCTGAGTGTGCTCATTATGAGGAGATGATTCGTGAGGCAGGAGGTATCGACCTCTTCATCGGAGGTATTGGTCCTGACGGACATATTGCCTTCAATGAACCATATTCTTCACTAACCTCTCGCACCCGTGTAAAGACGCTGACTACTGACACCATCATTGCCAACAGCCGTTTCTTTGACAACGATGTGAACAAGGTGCCCAAGTTGGCGTTGACAGTTGGCGTAGGCACTGTAATGGATGCTCGCGAGGTTATGATTCTGGTTAATGGTCACCACAAGGCTCGTGCCCTGAAGGCTGCCATCGAGGGAGCTGTTACGCACGAGTGGACCATTTCGGCACTCCAGATGCACCAGCATGGTATCATCGTTGCCGATGAACCCGCAACTGACGAGCTGAAGGTAGCCACCTATAAGTACTTCAAGGATATCGAGAAGGACAATCTGCTCTGACGCTTTGCAAGATTATCAAGATAATCCTCGCCTAGTGCGAGGATTATAACGCTATAATAATTATGAATAAGAACGAGAAATTTGTTATCACTATTAACCGAGAACTTGGTAGCGGGGGCCGTACCGTGGGTGAGAAACTGGCAGAGAAGCTTGGCGTGAGTTTTTATGACAAGGCCGTTATTATGGGGTTGGAGGAAAAGTATCACCTCACCGTTGATGAAATTGAGAAGATGAGGAATAAGAAACATCATTGGTGGTCTGACTTCAAACTTGTAACAGGCATTGGTGAGGGACTTGTCAGCAGCAATCGCTTGATTTCTGAGACGGGTAAGGAACCTGATGTGCTGACCACGGAAACCATGTTCAAGGCAGAGTCCGAGATTCTTGAGGATATCGCCAATGTGGAGTCGTGTGTCATTGCAGGACGTTCGGGCTTCTATGTATTCCGTAATCACCCCAACCACTTGCGTGTGATGATTCAAGCCTCCTTGCCTTTCCGTATTAAGCGTCTGGTGCGCAAGAAGGGTATAACCGAGGAGGAAGCCCGCAAGATCATCGAGAAGGTGGATAAGATGCGTGAGAACTATGTCAAGAAGTTTACGGGTACCACTCGTTACGACACTCGCAATTACGATATTGTCATTTCTGCTGATGGTAAAACCGAGGATCAGATAGTGGATCAAATCTTGTTGTATATAGAACAATAAAGAAGCAGAGATAAAACACAAACAGCCCATCCTTTATATCAACGAAAAGGGTGGGTTGTTGTGTAAATTTGCAGACAGATTTTTTTTATAACAAATGTATTGATGAAAATGAAGACTAATTTATTATGGCTATTGTTGCTTTGTCCGTTGGTAGCGCTCGCGGAGAGCAGAACAGTGAGTTCGCCTGATGGCAAGATGGTTGTTGAGGTGAAAGTGGAGAACGGAAAGGCGACGTATGGCATCAAGTATGATGGGGTAGAGATGCTCAAGGCATCGAAACTCGGATTGGAAACGAGTATCGGTGACTATACAAAACACTTGACCTTCGTGAAGAGTGAGGAGGACGTGGTTGAAAAGCACTACGACATCTCGCGCACGAAGACGTCGCATGTTGATTTCAAGGCTAATCGCCTGGCTGTGACGCTGGCAAACGCTGAGCAGAACAAAATGGTGGTGACTTTCTTGGTTGCTAACAACGATGTTGCGTTCCAATACATGATTTTACGAGTGAAGGAGGGCGATCCGCAGAGTATTGTTGTCAAGAAAGAAGAAACATCTTTCCGCCTGCCTGACGGTACTACTACATTTATCACACCTCAGAGTGTCCCCATGATTGGTTTTGCCCGTACGAAACCCAGTTACGAGGAAGTTTTCTCGAATGATGCTCCTATGGACCGCAAGTCGCAGTATGGTCAAGGTTATACGTTCCCGGCACTTTTCCATGTGGGCGACAAGGGATGGGTGCTCATTAGCGAAACAGGGGTTACTTCGAATTATGTTGGTTCGCACCTGAGCGACTTTGACAAGGAGGAGGGTTACGAGATCGCTTATCCGATGGAAGGCGAGAGCAACGGATTAGGTTCGAAATATGCTGGTATCTCTTTGCCTGGCAGTACTCCTTGGCGTACGTTGACCATCGGTAAGGACTTGAAACCCATAGTTGAAACCACGATTCCATTCGACCCCTTGGAGCCGATGTATGCTGCCTCACAGGAATATAAACCAGGTCGATATACATGGAGCTGGCTGATTTGGCAGGACCAGAGTTGTAACTATGACGACCAGGTGACTTTTGTCGATTTGGCAGCCAAGATGGGCTATGAATACTGTTTGGTGGATGCTTGGTGGGATACAAATATAGGACGAGAGCGCATTGCAGAACTGTCGAAATATGCCCAGTCGAAGGGGGTAAGCCTATTGTTGTGGTACAACTCAAACGGCTATGCCAACGATGCACCTCAGGGACCGTTCAACTGCATGAATACCAGTCTGGCACGCAATCGTGAGATGGCTTGGATGAAGAGTATCGGTGTGAAGGGTATCAAGGTTGACTTTTTCGGTGGTGACAAGCAGCATACTATGCAGCAATATGAGGAGATCCTGGCTGATGCCAACCGTTACGGTATTCAGTGTGTTTTCCACGGCTGCACCTTGCCTCGTGGCTGGGAACGATTGTTCCCCAATTATGTGGCAAGCGAGGCAGTGCTGGCTTCCGAGAATGTGTTTTTCGACCCAGGAGCTGCCAAGCGTGAGGCCTTTGATTTGACACTGCATCCCTTCTGTCGTAATGCTGTGGCCTCGATGGACTGGGGCGGTACGATAATGAACCGCTATATGAGCAAGGACAATAAGAGTCGTCATCCGCGTATGACGACGGATATGTTCGAAATAGCAAGTGCTATTACCATTCAAACTTCCGTACAATGTATGGCTGTGCAGCCCAACAATCTGCAGGATTTGCCACAAGTGGAGATTGACTTGATGAAGACATTGCCAACCACATGGGACGAGACACGCCTGATTGATGGTTATCCTGGCAAGTTTGTTGTATTGGCCCGTCGTCATGGTGAAAAATGGTATGTAGCAGGACTGAACGCGGAAAAGGAGACGAAGAAACTGACGCTCAAGTTGCCCCAGTTGGCAGGTCAGACTGTTGACTACTATACAGATAATGCTGACGGCTATGCCGTAAAGGCCCAACTGAAGGTTGACATGAAAGGACTGGCCAAAGTGGTGATACAACCGAATGGAGGTATCATCTTGAAGTGAAGAGAGAGAAGTGAAAAGAGAGATGTGATTATTAAGAAAAGGGGGCGAGCCTATTTTGGCACAGCCCCCTTTCATATTCACTATTGTTTTAATTTGAAAGAATTTTCGATACTGTGTAGTTCTTCATAAAACGCCTTGTCAACCTTCAGACGCTGTTCGATGGTAGAACAGCTATGAATCACTGTCGAGTGGTCGCGCCCGCCAATGAGCTGTCCGATACGTGCAGCAGGCATCTTGGTGTATTTCTGAGCCAGATACATAGAAATCTGACGCACAATGACGTAATCGCGTTTGCGTGACTTACTGAATACATTCTGCTGGGTCACTTTATAGTGGTTGCAAACCTTCTCCAAAATATCGTCGATAGTCAGAGGTTTGTTGTCCACCTTTACAGCACGCTTGATGATGCGCTCAGCTAGTTTCATGTCAACACTGGTGTTATAGACAATCGAGTAAGCCATCAGTGAATTAACCACACCTTCTAAGTCACGAACAGAACCGTTGGCTGTTTCTGCAATAAACTGGATAACATCCTCAGGAATCTGCAGTCCGTCACGTTTGCACTTGGCATGAAGGATATCGATGCATAGCTGAATATTGGGTTTCTCCAATTCGGCAATCAGTCCACAAGCAAAACGCGTCAGAAGGCGGTCCTTTACACCCATTAAGTCAATGGGAGGACGGTCAGAGGCCAGTATAATCTGCTTGCCCAGACGGAACAAATGGTCGAAGATATGGAAGAAAGTGTCGAGCGTTTTCGTGGCGTTGGCCCATTCTTGTATGTCATCAACTATCAGTACGTCGATGGTCTGATAGAACTGGATGAAGTCGTTGACAGTGTTTTGGCGAACAGCATCAGTGTATTGCACTTGGAAAAGGCGAGCAGATACATATAGTACTCGCTTGCGTGGGTACATTTCCTTGCATTTGACGCCGATGGCGTTGATAAGATGTGTCTTACCGCAACCAGAAGGTCCGAACACAAAAAACGGATTAAAGGTTGAACGACCAGGATGCTCGGCAATAGATAGTCCGACTGTGCGGGGCAATTTATTGCTGTCGCCCTCGATGAATGCCTGGAATGTCTTATGGATATCCAACTGCGGATCGAGATCCTGGGGTAGGGCAGCGTCTAATTGTGTTGGGGCCTTGTTACCACGAGTGATAGCCTGAGGCTGTTCGATATTGACGGGCTCACTGCCTTCTTCTTCAATCGTCAGTTTGTGGGCTTTGTCAACTACGATGCGATACTTCAGCTGTATGTTCTTGCCGAAGCAGCGACACAGTACCTTTCCTAATAGAGCCACATAGTATTGCTCCAAATACTCATACACATACCTGCTTGGTACTTGTATGAGAAGGGTCTGGCTTTCTTCATCGTACTTCTCGAATACGATGGGCGCGAACCAGGTTTTATATTGCTGCTCTGTGACGTTTTCCCTGATGAGATGTAGGCAGTCGTCCCAAAGCGCCTTTGGAGTTTTTTCCATGCGGCGTTATACTTATTTAATTATTAATAAACTAATCTCGTTAAAGATTATAGTTCTCGTTTTCAAGTGCAAAGGTCGCAATTATTTTTGACATATGCAAATCTATGTTTATGAACACTTTTTGTTCTGCAGGTCGTAACTTGCTAATAATTGGGTACTTATGAGGGAATAATAATGCTGCGAGATATTTTCCTCTTTCGTAATTGCAAGTTTTTGTCTATCAGTGTTTTGTGAAAAACTGCACGCCGTTTGTGAGGTGTGCAGTTTTTATCTGTTGCCAGTTTCGAACATAGCTAATATCAGACACTTCCGTTTACTGTGTGGAAACATATTGCACCAATACTCATTATTTAGACAAAATAAAAATTAGTAATTTTTTTACTGCAATTTATTTGCCGAAAACCGAAAAACGTACATAGCGTTTCGGGTGCTTCTTGAAGTCCTTCAGCAGGGAGTCAGCATCCGCAGCTGTATTGCTCAGATTGGTATAGAGTGTTGCGTCGCGCATCAAGAGTCCGAGGGTGCCTTCGTTGCTATTAAGTTTGCGGCTCATCTCTTCCACATTGGCCAATGTCTGGTTAACCTTTTCCGTCATAGCAGCTACGTCGATAGCTGCCAGATTGGTAGTAAACTGCTGAGTATTGCCCAATACACTGTCAGCTTTGACCAGCATAGGAGGAACACTGCGTCCCAGACTGGATGACAGCGCGCGCAGGTCAACGCTGGTGCGATTTAAGTTAGCGGTCATACCTTCTACGTTATGAAGGGTGTTGGCCAGAGCAGGATCGGCCAATAGCGTGTTCAGACTGGTAAGAATGGAGTCGAGTTTTGGCATCATTGCCTCGATGGTTGGCATCATCTCTGCCACCTTGCCCATCATGCCCAACTCTACATGTCCCATGATTGTGTCGCCCTGCTCTAATATCTGCAGTGGGTTCTTGCCCAGCACCAAGTTGATTTTGATGTTGCCCAACAAGTCGCTGGCAATGACTGCCTCTGAGCCTATAGGAATTCGCATCTGTTTGTCAACTCCTACCTTGGCCACAATCTTATTACCATGTTTAAAGTCGTATTTGACTTCTTCCACAACACCTATTTTAAACCCATTAGCATAGACTGGTGATGATTGTGACAGTCCGCTGGCGTCTGAGAACTGCAGGTAGTAGGTGTGCGATTTTGAGAAAATGCTCAAGCCCTTGAGGAAATTCAGTCCCCAGTAGAGCACTACTAATGCCACGATGGCTACACAGGCTATCTGTACTTCTTTTGTAAAGAACTTCATATTCTATATATTATTGTTTGTTTTTGTTTGCTCTGAATTCACGGATGGCGGCTCGTGTGTCTATTTTCTTGTCACCCCTGAAGGCGATGATGAAAGCCTCAGGAAAATTGCCCACCAAGTTCTCGCGCACCTTCACGATCTCGTCATAATCGGAACTTTTACCTACCGTGTATTTGAAAAATCCACCTTCCTCAAAACACTCTGCTTTGCCTTGTCCGTTCAGTTTTGACTTGCTGAATTTCTGCCGTGTGGTACTTGCTACAATCTGCACCTTAAAGATGAGGGTGGAGTCTTTGGTTTTCTTAACGACTTCAGTTTCAGCTACGGGTTCTGGTATTGCTGGTTCAGGTTGTGTCTGCACTTGAACGCTGGCTTTTGCCTTCTTTTCCTTGGGTTGTGGTTCCTGTTGTGCCGTTTCTTCTTGTGGCACGATGGTGGGAATACTCACTTCCTGCGTCTGCTCAGCCTGATAAGGCATAGTAACATTGGTGTCGTACCTGCGCTTATAGTCCAGAAAAGCTTGATAGATGCCGTAGCCCAATCGGTCGATACCATCCGAACTGTTCAGATAGCGTTCTTCGTCAGGGGTTGTGATGAAACCTAATTCAATTAGACAACTAGGCATTGATGTTTCGCGGAGTACGAGGAATCCTGCCTGCTTGACACCTTTGTTCTGGCGGTTGGCAGAAGCACAAGCTCGTTTTTGAACATATTTCGCCAGTTCTACACTTTGTGCCATGTTCTTGTCTTGCATAAACTCAAACATAATATAGCTCTCGCTGGAGTTGGGATCGAATCCCTCGTAACGCTGTTTATAGTCTTTCTCAATCAGAATGACGGAGTTCTCACGCTTAGCCACATCCAGATTAGTGGCAGCGCGGTGCATGCCAAGTGTGTAGGTCTCCATACCTCTTACCGTCTTGCCACGTGGCACAGCATTGGTGTGAATAGACACAAACAGGTCGGCCTTGTTTTTGTTGGCAATATCGGCACGGGTATGCAACGGAATGAACACGTCTTTCTTTCGTGTATATATCACTTTCACGTCGGGGCAGTTGCTTTCAACATATCTGCCAAAGGCCAATGATACATTCAAATTGATATTCTTTTCCATTGAGAAAGTACCCTTGGCTCCAGCATCGTGGCCACCATGTCCAGCATCAATCACCAACGTGAATTTCTTGTTTGCAGCAGATAATGCTACTGCAAATCCTATGGTTATCCATATTAGAACTAGTATCCTATTCTTCATATTTTCTTATTCAAGGGTGCAAAATTAACTATTTTCCAGCAAATACAGGCACTTATGCGTTCATTTTATCATTTATTAAATGTAATTCAACGCCCGCACCCTCGCAATCAGCCCCCATAGGAGGATTTTGTTTCGTCAGTGTGAGATCAATTGTTTGTATAGCAGGGAAACTCTGGTTTATGGCATTGACAATGCGCCCTGCCACATGTTCCAACAGGGCTGAGGGCTTTTGAATTTCCTCTTTCACGAGTTGGTAGATAGTGGCATAGTTCAGTGTGTCATTCACATCGTCAGTTTGTATAGCCTTCGTGATGTCATAGCCAATACGGAGTGACACCAGAAAGTTTGCACCAACATTCCGTTCCTGTGGCATCACACCATGGCAAGCATGGAAGCAAGCCTCTTTTATAAATATGTATGAACGATTAATTTTCACTTTCTTCTGTTTCTTCGCTACTTCCTGGCACATATTTCTTCAGTGCACGTTCCACACCAACTTTCCAGGTGTTGATACTCTCAGACTTCAGTTGCAGGGAACTGACCAACTTGATGACATGGTCGATAGGCATACGATAGCGCAATACGCCAGAAATGAGTTTTGCATAGTTCCAATACTCAGGGTTGAACTTCTCGGAGAGTCCCTCAACGGTGGTCTTGTAGCCTCGCTTGTTCTCAAACTGGAAATCGTAACGGCGTGAACCATCTTCGTTCACCTGTTTGATAATCTTCCCCTTAGTAACGGCTTTGGGTAAAAGAATACCTTCGTCGTCGTCCTGAAGGCCTGTGAAGATTTCATAAGGATAGCCATCCAGCAGTCCTACGAAAGCCACCCATTTCTCTTTGTTGTTCTGAAAACGTACGACGTCGCACTCCAATTCCCTCGGACGAATTTCGGTTACCTCAGGTCGCCATGTGTCAGATTGCTGTTTTCTCAGTTCGGCAACGTCATGTGCCAAATCGCCAACAAGTTTCCCCAAACGGCTGGCTGGCGACTGCTCCGTGAAGCGTCCGTCAGCATCTTTCTTGGCATATTTCTCAACCCACACACGGGCTGTTAGTTCATCACCGCCAAAGTAGGCTAAAGAGGCTCTGAAGACCTCGTCATATGAATAAATATGTTTCGTTTCCATTGTTGTTTGTTGTCTATTTTCTGCAAAGGTAATAAGATTAAACGAGATATCAAATATTTTTTTCGGAAAACTTGCAATAAAATTTTTAAAGAAAAGTTTCCCGAATTGGAAAATTCTTCGTACCTTTGAGGCATGAAGAATCTGACAACACGGCGAACCATTCGCCAATACAGCAATCGAGAAGTGAGCCAAGAGCTCCTGAATCGCCTTATGACTGAGGCCAGTCGTACACAGACAATGGGTAATCTCCAACTTTATAGTGTGGTGGTTACTCGTTCTGCAGAGAAGAAACAACAGTTGGCTCCTGCCCATTTCAATCAGCCTATGGTGACTAAGGCTCCCGTGGTGTTGACGGTTTGTGCCGACTTTAATCGCACGTCGGTGTGGGCACGTAATCGGAAAGCAGTGCCTGGCTATGATAATTTCCTGTCGTTTGTCAATGCGGGCATTGATGCATTGCTTTTTACCCAGACACTCTGCAATTTGATGGATGAGGAAGGGTTGGGCTATTGTTTTCTGGGTACTACCGTCTATATGCCTCAGATGATTATCGATACGCTCCATCTGCCCCAGCTAGTGATGCCTGTGGCTACAATTACCGTTGGCTGGCCAGCCGAGGAACCGCCTCTTTCTGATCGTCTGCCGCTGGAGAGTTTTATTCATGACGAGACATACAAGGACTATACAACTCAAGATATTGACACTTATTATCAGTATAAGGAGCAATTGGTTGAGAACCGTCATTTTTGCGACATCAACAAAAAGGAAACGCTGGCCCAGATATTTACAGATATCCGATATACGAAAAAGGACAACGAGGCGATGTCGGCAGGGCTACTAGAGGTGCTTAAGCATCAGGGGTTCTTGTAAAAACGAAATTGAAAATGAAACGTTGCTGGTTGACAATTATATGCTTCATGGCGATAATCTCGCTGATGGCGCAAGGTAGTTTCCCCTTGGGTAAGTTGTCGCCTTGGCTTCGGCAGACTGTGCGAAGTTATCAGCAACGAAATCATCGGGCCCCGAGTGGTGAAGAGGATTATTTGACAATGGTATTCGTATTGTTGGATGCTAATGTGACAGATGCCCAACTGGCCGATTACCAGTGTCGTCGCTATGCCCAGTTGGATGATATTGCCATTGTGATGTTGCCCCTTAGTCAATTAGAAGAATTCTCGAAATTGGCTACTGTTCAGCGTATAGAGGCAAACCAATGGCCGCATACTACGATGGATACCGTACCTAAAGTGACTAATCTCTTGCCCATCTACCAACAAACAGACCGACATCAGGCTTATACGGGAAAAGGGGTAGTGATGGGTGTTATGGATGTAGGCTTTGACTTGAAACATCCAACTTTCTCTCAGGAAGGTACCTGCAGGATATCTGCTTTCTGGGACCAATTGGCACCTCAGGAAGGTGATGCACTACCCGTAGGATGTGAATATCTTACCCCTCAGGCCATTAGTGAAAAGGGGTGTGCTACTGACGGACTGATACAGAATCATGGTACACATACAGTTGGTATTGCAGCAGGTGGAGGGCATGATACCAATTTTCGTGGTGTGGCCTTCGAAAGTGATATCTGTCTGGTCAATAATGCAGTCACCAGCGATACCAGCTTGATTGATAATGCTGACTTTTACAAATACACCTCTGCTACAGATGCCTTGGGATTTAAGTATATCTTCGACTATGCCGAACGGCAGCACAAACCATGCGTAATCTCATACAGTGAGGGCTATACACCTTATATCGATCAAGACGACAGCCTGTTTGCTGCCTTTCTTGGTAAGATGACGGGTCCGGGACGTATCCTTGTGGCTTCGGCAGGTAATGAGAGCGTTTTGCCGACCTATATGGAAAAACAGAAGGGTGTTGCTTCGGTTGGTGCTTTTATCAACTGTAATAAAAAGACAGCTTATTATAAGTTCAAGGCGGACGGTCCTATGGAAGTTCACCTTATTATATATAATAAAGAAACCAAGGAACTCCAACAGACCAAAGGTCTCTCGATGGCAGGTATGGCATTGGACGAAGAGATAGAAGACGTGTTGGTGGTTGATGAAAAAGAATGTACCATTACAATGGATCGCTATCTCTCTGCGGCAAACCCCAACGACACCATCTATGAATTGTTATTGACGGCTCCGGTTGCGATGAACGACCTGGCTGAGATTGCTCTCGTAACAGAGGGGGAGGAAAGTCGTGTTGAAGTCTTCGGCTCGTCGTCTAACGCCCTTCGTAATCTGCCTAATACCGATGCGAGATGGTGCGCAGCCGCCTATGGGCATAACGTCTTGGCACCAGGGTGTTTCGCTGCTACCATCTGTGTGGGAGCCACTACCCACCGACAGGGTTACGTGAATGCCAATGGGAATTATGTTAAGAATTTCGATACACCACAAGGGCAATGGGCTACTTATTCCTCGACAGGACCTGCCCTCAATGGACTTGGCAAACCTGATATTACAGCACCTGGTACGAATGTTATTTCCTCATACAGTAGTTATTATTTGGAAGAACATCCTACAGCAACAGGTAGCTTTGTTGCTTATTCTGAGGTGGATGGGAGGCAATATCCTTGGGGGGTCAATTCTGGAACATCGATGGCTACCCCAGTTGTGGCTGGCACGATAGCACTTTGGCTGGAAGCTAATCCTTCGCTGACACCTGACGATATTATGGGTATCTTCAGTCGTACAAGTCGCCAACCGGAGGAAATGTTGGACTATCCCAACATCCGTTATGGCTACGGTGAGATAGACGGCTATAAGGGATTGTTGGATATCCTAAATCTGACAGCAGTCAAGTCCATCAGTCAGCATCAACCTCATCGGGTGCAGATAGGTATGAAAGGTCAGCAATTGTATCTCCACTTTGCAGAACAACCACTTCTTCCTGTCACTATCAGTATATACACTGTTGCAGGAGTGCTGGTCAGTAAGACTCTGCTCTCCTCCCCACAAAAGGAAACAATAATGCCACTGACCCAGTTGGCCAGTGGCATATATGCTATTCAACTGACGAGCGCAGACCCTTTGATGACAGGCTCGCAACTCGTCAGACTATAATCCCCTACATCGTAACTTCCACTGTATGCTTGCCGGCAGCATATGGGATGGTGTTGCCTTCAATGGCTTTACCATCAACCACTACTTGGCTGACACCGTACTGTTTGCTGTTAGGATTCTTGATGGTGATGTTGTATTCTGCATCACGGAACTTACGCTGAACGGTGTATTCCTTCGCAGTGGTAGGCAGACAGGGATCAATCTGAAGACCATCATACTGTGGTTTGATGCCTAAGATATACTGCGAAACAGTAAGCCACATCCATGCGGCAGTACCTGTGAGCCATGAGTTCTTGCCCTCGCCAGGCTTGGCAGCATCTTTACCAGCTACCATCTGGCAGTTTACGTATGGCTCAACCTTGTGCAGTGTCTGATATTTCTCCTCCACATAACTTGGTAGAATCTTGGCGTAGTGGTTCCAGGCGTCGTTACCTCGGCCTGCCAGCGTCTCACCGATAATGACCCAAGGATTGTTGTGACAGAAGATACCGGCATTCTCCTTGTAGCCCTCTGGGTAAGAGCTGATTTCACCATATTCATAAATATACTTGCTGAAAGCAGGGTTGTTGAGCACCATGCCATGTTCGCATTCCAGGTATTTCTTGCACGAGTCGAGACTCTTGGCAACCATGCCGTCTTCTGCACCAATTTGTGCCATCGTACACCAGCCTTGGCTCTCGATGAAAATCTTGGCCTCCTCACATTCGTTCGAGCCAATCTTGTTGCCGAAGAAGTCGTAGGCACGGAGATACCACTCACCATCCCAACCGTCTTTCTTTACAGCTGTTACCATAGCGTCTATAGCCTTTTGCATACGATTAGCCTCCTCTTCCTTGCCAATCTTTTGGCAAAGTTCAACATACTGTTTGGCAGTTACGACGAAGAGTCCGGCAATCATCAGTGATTCGGCCTTCGAACCTTCACTCTTATTCTCAGTGGTCTGGAAACTCTCGTTCGGATCCCATGAGAAACAATTCAAGTTCAGACAGTCGTTCCAGTCTGCACGTCCTATTAATGGCAATTGATGGGGGCCGAGGTTCTTAATCACATGATCCATTGATACCTTCAAGTGTTCAAACAGTGTTACTTCAGAGCCGGGCTGGTTGTCGAAGGGCACCATCTCGTCGAGAATAGAGAAATCGCCCGTTTCCTTGATATAAGCAACAGTGCCAAAGATAAGCCAGCAGGGGTCGTCATTGAAACCACCACCGATGTCATTGTTGCCTCGCTTAGTCAGTGGCTGATACTGGTGGTAGCAACCTCCGTCAGGGAACTGAGTCGAAGCAATGTCGATGATTCGCTGACGGGCACGTGGTGGAATCTGATGAACAAAGCCCACCAAGTCCTGATTTGAATCGCGGAAACCCATGCCACGTCCTACACCACTCTCGAAGAAACTGGCAGAACGAGAGAAATTGAAGGTGACCATACACTGATATTGGTTCCAGATGTTTACCATGCGGTCCAGTTTGTCGTTACCAGTGTTCACCTTATAGATATTAAGCAAGGCATCCCAGTATTTACCGAGTACTGAAAACGCTTTGTCCACCTTCTCTGTGGTGTTCAGTTTCTCGATAATAGCATGCGCTTTCTCCTTGTTGATGACTTGTGGAGCTACGAACTTCTTGTCCTGTTCGTTCTCGACATATCCCAGCAGAAAGATGAAGTCTTTCGACTCACCGGCCTTCAACTCTACCTCAATATAATGCGAGGCAATGGGACTCCATCCGTGTGCATGGCTATTGCGTGGCTTACCCTCCACAACAGCGTCAGGATTGGCAAATTCGTTATAGAGTCCTACGAAGGTCTCACGATCAGTGTCGAAACCCTGAATCTCCGCATTCACATGGTAGAAAGCATAGTGGTTGCGACGCTCGCGATATTCTGTCTTGTGATAGATGGTGCTACCCTCAATCTCGACTTCTCCTGTAGAGAAGTTACGCTGGAAATTCTCCATGTCAGTAGCAGCATTCCACAAACACCACTCTTCGAACGAGAAGAGTTTCAGTTTTTTTGTTTCGTTGCTTTGGTTGGTAAGTGTCAGCTTTTGTACTTCGGCAAAGGTGTTCAGCGGAACGAAAAAAAGTACACTGGCTTCAATGCCGTTCTTACGACCAGTGATGCGGGTGTAGCTCATGCCGTGACGGCACTCGTAGAAATCCAATGGCGTCTTGCAAGGTTTCCATCCAGGATTCCAGATGTTGCCGTTGTCGTTAATGTAAAAGTAGCGTCCGCCATTATCCATCGGTACGTTGTTGTAGCGATAGCGGGTGATACGTCGGAATTTGGCGTCCTTGTAGAAAGAATAGCCTCCAGCAGTATTGGAGATGAGTGAGAAGAAATCCTCGTTGCCCAGATAGTTAATCCAAGGCCACGGCGTCTTTGGGTCAGTAATCACATACTCGCGATGTTGGTCGTCGAAATGACCATAGCGTTTGTCATTCATGTCTTTTATTTGTTGTTAATAGTGATAATTTTCGACAAAGATACGAAGAAGCCGTCAAACTACAAAATAATTCGTACGAATTTTTGTTATAATTTCCTTTTCGGAATCCACAATGTGTTGTTACTTTTCAAAAGGGAGGCGCCAAGAGCAGTGTTGGTAATCGGAGCATCCATAAGCTGTCCTGCCTTTGATGATGTGACCTTTGCCGCAAAGGGGGCAGGGCTGTCCGATGATGCTGTCGTTTGGTTTTAGTTGGGAGTTTTGACTTGTATGTTTGGCGTTGACTGCCGACTTGGGCTTTTTTTCAGTTTTAGCTGACTTGACTTTCTTGAGTTCGGCATCGGTGAGGACGGTGACACGTCTATTGCTGTTGTCTGCCATAACGTCGCGAACAATCTCAGTGACTTGCGCTTTTAGTTCCTCGATAAACTGCTGGGCATCGTATTGTTGATGCTCGATGTCACGGAGTTTCTTTTCCCAGATACCAGTGAGTTCACAACTCTTTAGGAGCTCTTCGCGGATGAGGTCAATGAGCTCAATGCCTGTAGGTGTTGCTATGAGTCGTTTCTTGTCGCGCTTAATATAGTGGCGTTTGAAGAGGGTTTCGATGATGCTGGCTCGGCTCGATGGGCGTCCGATGCCGTTTTCTTTCATGGCTGCGCGCAGAGTTTCGTCTTCAACAAACTTACCAGCGGTTTCCATGGCACGGAGCAGTGAGGCTTCGTTGTAATAAGGCGGGGGAGTGGTCCATTTCTCAGTGAGAGTTGGCTGGTGGTCACCTGTCTCGCCTTTGACGAAGGTGGGAAGTGTGCGCTCCTCGTCGGCTTTCTCCGGGTTATCAGTATTTTCCGAGTTTTCAGAACCTTTTTCTTTGACGATACGCCATCCAGGTTCCAAAATTTCCTTACCAGTCACCTTAAACTCAATGCCGTCTACTTCGCCAAGAACAGTGGTGGTAGAGAACTTACAATCTGGCAGGAATACACCGATGAAGCGACGTGCTACGAGGTCGAATACTTTTTGTTCGGCATCAGATAACCCTTGTGGTATCACACCGGTAGGGATGATGGCATGGTGGTCAGTCACTTTGGATGTGTCGAAGACGCGTTTCGATTTTTTCAAGGATTTTCCACCGATGGTCTTGATGAAGTCCGCATAGGGTGCTTGACCTGCAAACTTAGTCAGGTAAAGTCCGTTGAGTGTCTGCGGACATTTTGGATAAATGTCGTCCGAGAGGAATTGGGTGTCGACACGGGGATAAGTGGTGAATTTCTTTTCGTAAAGCGACTGTATGAGGTTAAGCGTCATTTCGGCAGAGAAACCAAACTTGCGGTTACATTCAACCTGCAGGGTGGTGAGGTCATATAACTGTGGAGGTTGTTCCTTGCCTTCTTTCTTTTCGACTTTGGTGACGGTAAAAGGCTTTCCCTCAATAGTTTGGAAGGCTTGTACACCCTCTTCCTTGGATGTGAATTTCCCTTTGGTAGCTGTGAATGTAGTGTCGCGATAGACAGTAGCCAACACCCAATATGGCTCGGGTTTGAAGTTCTCTATTTCCTTTTGCCGGTTGACAATGAGTGCGAGGGTTGGTGTCTGAACGCGTCCGATTGATAGCACCTGTCGGTTCTGCCCGTATTTGAGAGTATAGAGTCGGGTGGCGTTCATGCCGAGTAGCCAGTCGCCGATAGCTCGCGAAAGTCCTGCCAAGTAGAGTGGTTGGTAGTCAGCTTGGTCTTTGAGTTGCGAAAACCCCTCGTTGATAGCCTCGTCCGTCATTGACGATATCCAGAGTCGGCTGACTGGACATTTGGCACCTGCTTTCTGCATCACCCAACGCTGAATGAGTTCTCCCTCCTGTCCGGCGTCACCACAATTGACAATGCGTTCAGCTTTCTGCATGAGGCTCTCAATGATGGAGAACTGCTTTTTTATGCTGGGCTGGTCGATGAGTTTGATGCCGAAACGTTCGGGGATAATAGGAAGTGACGACAAACTCCATGTCCTCCACATGGGAGTATAGTCGTGGGGCTCCTTAAGCGTACACAAATGACCGAATGTCCACGTCACCTGATAACCATTTCCTTCCATGTACCCGTCGTGGGCATTTGTTGCCCCGATAATACGGGCTATATCTTTTGCCACACTGGGCTTCTCAGCAATACAAACTATCATAACGGGGGGCAAAGTTAGTGCAAACCAAATGAAAAACCAAATTTATTTGAGATTTTCTTCGTATTGCTCACTTTCTAATAACCAAGAGTTTCGCCTACTAAGATGACGATGATTCTGCCAGGTTTGCTGCTGTTGCGCAAGAAATGGATGTAGTTACAGATGCTCTGCGGTGAATTGCAGTTGTGACACAGACCGTCAATCTGGCATGGGGTGTTGATGTCGAAGCGGGCTGCATTGATAGGACTGGCTGTCGAGCGAGCCCTTTTCAGGGCAGCTTCGGCGTCTTGAGTTACCTTGTTCATTCCTATGACGAAGATGACGTGTTTAGGTCCCCAGGTGATAGCTGCCACGCGATTGCCGTTGCCGTCGATGTTCACAATGACACCGTCCTCGGTGATGGCATTGGCTGAACTGAGGTAGTAGTCGGCATGGAAGGCGCGATGATACATTTCCTGTTTCTCTTCTGGTGTCTCAACGGTGTCGCGGTCCCATACATCGAGAGAGCCGCGCTGTTTCAGTAGCTCAGGTATTCCCAAGTTGCGGATGGTCATAGTGCCGCCCCACGTTACGCTGCTTCCGTCGGGAATCAGCTGGATCACTTTTTCTGTAGCCTCTTTTCCTGTTGCGCAGTAATAGGCATCGAAATGACGGCGCTCAAGATGCTTTATCATCTTTTGGCCCAGTCGTTGGTTGCGTAATTCTGTAGGTGTCATGTTTAATATGAATGCTCTGTTTTTATTTCTTCCTTAGTAAGTTTTTTCTTGTCGATGGCTCGCCAGGCATAAACGATGTAAGCCAGAACGAATGGGACGAGTAGCGAAACGTAGAACATGGTGCGCAGTGTGAATTCGCTGGAACACGAATTGGCCATAGTTAGCGACGACTGAAGGTCGGCTGTTGAAGGATAATACGCTGTATGGTTCCATGCCGATGTGAGCAGTAAAGCTAAGACTGCCAGGACGGTGCCGATGCCGGCTGGCCAGATGCCGCTTATGTATTTTGGTGATGTGATAGTGCGACCGATGCCATATAACACGAGAACAACACCGATGAGTAAGGTCACGAGCAGATACCACATCTCCAATAGGTTATGGAGATACTTGAATTGTTCCATAAAGATGACACCCTCGTCCGTGTATGCGAAGCCATCTTTTACGAGCAGATGCACCAAATATGCTACGAAAAGGATGACGAACGGGATGGCTGCGCCAACTAGTCGTACCGAACCACGTGAACGGATATCCTCGTCGTCCACATTATTTATTATATAGAGAATACCCAATACTCGTGCCAGGAATACAACGGCGAAACCAAAGACAAGAACCCACGGATTGAGCAGTGCGTCCAATCCGTGTGATGCATTGGTCCAGCGTGAGATGATAGGTGTCAAAGCCGTTGCGTCAATCATGTTATTTTTCTCGACAATGAAATTAGAGCCCTCGAAGAATGTAGCAACAGCTCCGCCCAGTAACAAAGGACCTACAATACCGTTCAGCGTTAGGCAGAACTGGAATGTTCGTGGGCCAAGGAAATTGCCGATCTTATTCTGGAACTCATAGCTGACGGCCTGCATCACAAACGTAAATAGAATCAGCATCCATAACCAGTAGGCTCCGCCAAACGATGTCGAGTAGAATAGCGGATAGGAGGCGAAGAAGGCTCCGCCGAATGTGACGAGTGTGGTAAAAGTAAACTCCCACTTACGCCCCGTAGAATTATAAACCAAACGGCGTCCCTCGTCCGTCCAACCCAAACTGCGAGCCACGGAATTGGCTCCTTGAACAAATAGCAGGAATACAAGCAGTGCACCCAATAGTGCAACCACAAAGCACCAATAATGCTGTAAGAAACTGTATGTCATAGCAATTCTCAATTATCATTTTTCAATAGTCAATTCTCACGCTCCGGTCCCTTTTGGATCTGCTTCAATAGAATATTGATTTCCACCGCCAGCATCAGCGTGAACAAGAACAGGAAAATACAGAAAGTGAGTGCAACGGCATTGCCGCTGACATCGCTGACAGCCACCCATGTGGGTAACATGTCCTGAATCGTCCATGGCTGTCGTCCAAACTCAGCCACCAACCATCCACTCTCTGATGCAATATAGGCTAGAGGTACTAATGCGATAGCTACCCAATAGTGCCAAGCCGGTAGGCCGCTGATGTCATAGTCGCGGAATGATATTATTGTTAGTACCCCGAAGAACAAAATGAACAAACATCCCATTCCTACCATGACACGGAAAGCCCAGAAATTTATCAATACCGGTGGTACCACATCATGCTTATCCTTTACATAACCATAGCCCATATACTGTATGTTGGACTTGATAATGGATAATTGTTGATTGATAACTATCTCGTTCGCCCCATCACTTTTCGCTTTCCGATAAGCAACCAAGGCAGTGATAGCCTGCTTACCTCGTTCAATCTTTTCGTCAATCGAAGGTTCACGTCTTCCGTCAGGAGAGGTATAACCATTCAGGATATCATTGATACCTGGCACGTAGCCCTTAGGGGCGTTGGTAGCCATGACGCTTAGAGCATAAGGTACCTCAATGCCCGGCACAATAGCCAGTCCTTGTTCAGTACCACCATCGTACAGCCCCTCAATTGCCGCCATCTTCATCGGCTGATACTCGGCCACCTGTTGGCCACTGACATGACCTGTAAATGCCGCACCTAAAGATGCTATCAGTCCAACAATGGCTGCGATCTTAATACTCTCCTTTGCTAAGCGAATCTCGCGCTTTTTCATCAGATACCAACTGCATACGGCCACTACGAATACCGCTCCGATGATCCAAGCAGATATAACTGTGTGACAGAATTTTCCCACGGCAAATGGCGAAAAAGCCACGGCAAAGAAATCAACCATTTCGTTGCGCATAGTGTCGGGATTAAACTCGCAACCCACCGGATGCTGCATCCAGGCATTGGCTACCAGAATCCACCAAGCCGAAATAGTCGCCCCCAAACCTGTGAGCCATGTGGATGCCAGATGGAAACCTTTGGAAACCTTGTTCCATCCAAAATACATTACGGCTACGAATGTCGATTCCATGAAGAAAGCCAAAATTCCCTCAATGGCCAATGGCGCACCGAAGATGTCTCCAACAAACCAGGAGTAGTTCGACCAATTGGTGCCAAACTCAAATTCGAGGATGATACCTGTGGCAACACCCATCGCGAAATTGACGCCAAACAATTTCTGCCAGAATTTGGCAGTGTCTTTCCAAAAGACATCTTGCGTCCGATAATACTTCGTCTCGCAGATGCCCATAATAACAGCTAGTCCCAGAGTCAAGGGAACGAACAGCCAATGATAAATGGCAGTCAGAGCAAACTGTGCTCTTGCCCAGTTGATGGCTCCTGCATCGATGTTTAACAGTAAATCGTTCATATTATAATTGGTTTAGTTAGTTTTGTTAGGGGAATTGGGGGTAGCTGCTCGCTCAAAGAGTTCGTTGGCCACATAGTCAGACTCATGACCTTTTTCAGCGTGAGTCTTCAGAAAATTTGGAAAGAAGAAAACCTTCAAGATGGCAAACATAATGAACAACTTGATGAGAATCACCGTCCATAGAGTTTTACCCAATCGCATATGACGGAAGCCGTCATAGTAAAGGTCGAAAGTTCTATACCAGAATCCTTTTTTGTCCATAAAAAGTGCCATATTTTCTGCAAATATATAAAATAAATCTTAAACATCCAATAGATAACAGCAAAAAACCTTTGCATTTTTCTCGAAAAGTCCTATCTTTGCAGCCAATTATTACATAATTATGAACAAAAAAGTCATAACGGCACTATCCGCCATCATAGTATTACTGATAGCAGGTCTCATTTATCTTGCTTATAATCTCAGTGAACAGACACAGATAAATCGAGATATGGAGGAACTGGCTACCCTCGATAAACAGGAGATGGAAGGGGAATATCGTCAGTTTGCCGACCAATATAGCGAGATGAAGACACGCATCAACAATGATTCTATCATCGCCCAGTTGACACGTGAGCAAGAACGTACAGAGCAACTCTTACAGGAGTTGAAGAAAACCAAAGCCACCGATGCCGCAGAAATAACCCGTCTGAAGAAGGAATTGGCCTCGGTGCGTGCAGTCCTCCGTAGCTATGTTTTGGAAATTGACTCGTTGAACCGACTCAATCAGGCCTTGCAGGACGAGAATAGCCAGATGCGTACAGAACTGGAGGAGAGCAATCAGCAGAACCAGGCTTTGACCAACGACAATGCTTCGCTCTCACAGAAAGTGGCTATTGCCGCCCAGCTCAATGCCGTCAATATTGACATCATGATGATAGTCAAGGCCGCTCTTTCGTCGAAGACCAAGGAACGCACCAAACATCCACATAAGATTGGCGGTTCAACCAACGAGATGAAAGTACGTTTCGTCCTTTCGCGTAATGTGACGGCGTCGAATGGCATGCGAAAGATTTACGTGCGCATCCTGACTCCTACTGGCAGCGTATTGAATGTGTCAGGTCAATGCCCGTTTGAAGATAAGGAAGTCGCATATACGGCAATGAAAGCCATAGAATATACTGGTGAAGAGACTCCTATGGAATTGTTTGTTGCTAAGAAAGAGACTCTTATACCCGGCGATTACAGGGTTCAGGTAATTGCCGATGGACATGAAATAGGAGCCCGTACTATAGAACTTGAGAAGTAAAAGAATGAATAAGAAGATTATTTTTGCACTGTTGTTTCTGGTCACATTGCCCGTTGGAGCGCAACAGGTGTTGACACTCGACAGTTGTCGGGCAATGGCACTGCGTAACAACAAGCAACTGAGCGTTTCGAAAGTACAACAGGATGTTGCTGCCAACCTGCGTAAATCGGCCCGTACGAAATACTTACCTCATGTCAGTGCATTGGGTGGTTACGAGTGGACCAGCAAGGAAGTGTCTATCCTGAATGATGACCAAAAGTCGAAACTATCGAATCTTGGTACAAATCTGACGACCTCGATAGGTCAAGGGATTCAGAAAGGATTAGCAGATATGCCGGAGGGTGTCTGGACAATGTTAGGAGCTATGGGTATTTCCCCTGAGAGCGTTCAGCAGAACTTAGGTTCTGGTCTGAATCAGTTTGGTGGGTTGCTGAATGCAGGAGGGCAGCGTATTGTTGATGCTTTCCGCACTGATTCGCGTAATGTCTTTGCTGGAGCTATTATGGTGACGCAACCTGTCTTTATGGGTGGTGCTATTATTGCTATGAACAAGATGGCTGATATTGGCGAACAATTGGCAGCCAACTCAGCAGAGGCCAAGCGTCAGCTCACCATCTATCAGATAGATCAGGCATACTGGCAGGTTGTTTCTTTGAAACACAAGCAAAAGTTGGCTCAGGGTTATTTGGATCTTGTGTCGAAGCTCGATAGCGATGTTCAGAAGATGATAGAAGAGGGCGTTGCTACTCGCTCTGAAGGGCTGAGCGTCAGTGTGAAAGTGAATGAAGCAGAGATGACGCTGATGAAGGTCAATGACGGATTGACACTATCGAAGATGCTGCTCTGTCAGCTCTGCGGAATACCATTGAAAAGTCAGGTAACTCTGGCTGATGAAGATACGGATGATTTAGCAACAACGGCTGTGACACCAACGTTCGACATGGATCAGGTGGCTGAGATGCGTCCAGAACTGCGCCAGTTGAAGAATATCGTAGATATGAGTCGTCAGTTTACAAACATCCTCAAGGCAGGCAATCTGCCCATGGTAGCACTGACAGGAGGTTATGCCGTTTCTAATCCTAATATGTTCAATGGCTTCGAGCGTAAGTTCGCCGGTGTATGGAATGTCGGTGTGCTGGTTCGTGTACCAATATGGAACTGGGGAGATGTGGCTTATAAGGTACGTGCTTCGAAGGGAGCTACAGCCATTGCTAATCTCGAACTAGCAGAAGCCCGTGAGAAGATAGAGCTGCAGGTAAATCAAAGCAGTTTCCATGTAAACGAGGCCTATAAGAAACTGGAAATGGCCAGGAAGAATACCGAGAAAGCCGATGAAAACCTGCGTACTGCCAATTTGGGATTCCACGAGGGCGTGATTTCATCCACCACAGTGATGGAGGCCCAGACTGCCTGGCTCCAAGCTCAGTCTCAGAAGATTGATGCAGAGATTGACGTCAAGCTCAGTCAGGTTAATCTGCAGAAGGCTTTGGGAACACTACAGTAAATTATAATTGATAATTAAAATAATTATGTCAGCAAAAACGCAACATAACAACATCCTGCTTGCCATCATCGGTTTTTCGGCAGCAGTGGCTATCGTAGCCTTGATAGGCTTTTTTGCCCTTGGTCGTGATCCAGAATTGATACAGGGGCAGGTAGAAGTGAGTGAGTATCGAGTATCGAGCAAGGTACCAGGACGTATCTTGGAAATCCGAGTGAAGGAAGGTGATTTCGTAAAGGTGGGTGATACCCTTGCCATCCTTGATGCGCCTGAGGTTCGTGCCAAGATGGAACAGGCTCGCAGTGCAGAAAATGCAGCTGCTGCGATGGAACTGAAGGCACAGAATGGAGCCCGTGAAGAGCAGATTCGTGGAGCCTATAACCTAATGCAGCAGGCTAAGGCCGGTCTTGAAATTGCTGAGAAATCTTATCAGCGCATTCAGCGCCTGTTTGATGAGGGCGTTGTTTCTGCTCAGAAGCGAGATGAGGTATATGCCAATTACAAGGCGATGGAAGCTCAGGCAAAGGCAGCAGAGAGTCAGTATGACATGGCCCGCAATGGTGCTCGCCGTGAGGACAAGTTAGCTGCAGCAGCCCAAGTGGGGCGCGCAAAAGGTGCAGTTCAAGAGGTTAACAGTTATATACATGAAACCGTACAGATTGCTCAGATGGAAGGTGAAGTCAGCGATGTTTATCCTAAGGTTGGTGAATTGGTAGGTACTGGTTCACCCATTATGACGATTTCTTTGATGAGCGATATGTGGGGAACTTTCAATGTGCGTGAAGACCAACTCAATGGACTGGCAGTTGGCAAAACCTTTGAGGCTTTTGTTCCTGCTTTTAACAAGAATATCCAGATGAAGGTCTATTATATGAAAGATCAGGGGTCGTATGCTGTGTGGAAAGCCACCAAGACAAATGGTCAGTATGATTTAAAGACTTTTGAGGTCAAGGCCCGCCCTGTAGAGAAGATGGAAGGCTTGCGTCCTGGTATGTCGCTAATTATCAAATAATGAAAATTCTCAGGCAGATATATGAGATTATGCTTAGGGAGCTGTTGATTCTGCGTCAGAATCACATCTACCGTTTCTGTATGGTGTTGTTTCCCATATTGGTAATATTTTTCTTTACCTCTTTGATGGACGACGGTCAGCCTCTCAATCTGCCTGTGGGTATAGTCGATTTGGATAATACGTCAACTTCACGTTCGTTGTCAAGAAAATTAGATGGTTTCCAGATGTCAAAGGTTGTGGCTCGCTATCCCAGTGTAGCTGAGGCTCGCCGTGCCATCCAGCGAAATGAGATTTACGGTTTCTTGTATATTCCTAAGGGAACAACGGATAAGCTCCTTGCCAGCCGACAGCCAAAGATATCCTATTATTATACTTACACCTCGATAGCTGCCGGTTCGATGCTGATGAAAGATTTGAAGACGGTTTCTACCTTAGGCTCGGCAGGACTCGGACAAGCTACCATGAGGGCGAAGGGACTGACGGATGCGCAGATACAGACGCTTTTACAACCTATCAAGATTGATTTACACCAAATAGCCAACCCTTGGACCAATTATAATGCTTATTTGAGTACAATGATGGTACCGGGTATCATTATGTTGTTCATTTTCCTTATCTCTGCCTATTCTATCGGTACAGAACTGAAGTTTGCAACAGGTAAGAAATGGATGGAGATGGCGGATAATAACATTACTGTGGCTTTGCTGGGTAAGTTTTTGCCTCAGACCATCATATGGCTGGCTATCGTATACGGCTATGAGTGGTATGTGTTCTATCATCTCGGTTTCCCCCATTTGGGCAGTCCTTGGATGTTGGTGCTCTTAGGACTGATGCAAGTACTAGCCTCTCAGGGGTTTGGCATTTTTGCCTTTGGTCTGATGCCTTCACTTCGTATGTCAATGAGTGTCTGTTCTTTATGGGCGGTGCTGAGTATCTCTATGGCGGGTAGCGCCTTTCCTATTATGGGTATGGATGCTCCCTTGCAGTCGCTATCGTGGCTTTTCCCCTTGCGTCATTATTGGATGATGTATCAGACCTGTGTGCTCAATGGATTCCCACTCGTTGAAACATGGTTCCATTTTGCTGCTATGGTTGCATTCCTATTGCTGCCTTGGCTCGTTGTTAATAAGATTAAGAATGCGATGTTGACTTATGTCTATATTCCATAGTATATATAGAGGGATACAGGATGCCTGTTACATTTGGCGTAGGGAGATGACGCAGGTAGTGAAGGATGAGGGAGTACTGATCTTCTTTGTCGTTGTTCCATTGGTCTATCCGTTACTTTACTCCTGGATATATAATAATGAGGTGGTTCACGAAGTGCCAGTCTGTGTGGTTGACCAGTCGCATAGTCAGTTGTCACGTGAGTTTATCCGTAAGTGTGATGCTTCGCCCGATGTTCAGGTGAAATACTATGCGCAAGATCTTGAGGAAGCGAAGTCACTGGTCAGTCGCCAATTGGTGAAAGGTGTCTATCTTATTCCGAGCTCATTCGATGGAGATGTCTATGGCTTGAAGCAAGGCACTATCAGCGTTTATTGTGATATGAGCTTGGTACTTACCTATAAGGCCATCTTCCAGACAGCACAGATGGTTACGATGGAGATGGGAACGGAGTTGAAGACACAGCTCGGTGGTCATAATACGGCTCGTGAGGAAGCTATTGCTGCCCGTCCGCTTGACTATGATGATGTGCCAATTTTCAGTCCTGCCGGTGGATACGGCTCAGCCGTTCTCCCAGCCGTACTGATGCTTATTCTGCAACAGACACTGGTCTTGGGCATCGGTCTTTCTGCCGGTACAGCCCGTGATGAGAATCCGTACCGTAATCTGATTCCTGTGGGTGACTCTCGTTATGAGCACACAATACCTATTGTGATGGGCAAGGCGATGTGTTATTTCATGATATTTATCGTGATGGGAGCTTGGTTGTCAATTGCCGTTCCGAGACTGTTCCATTTCCCACAGCTTGCCACTTGGTATTCTTTGCTGTGTATGATGTTGCCTTATATACTTGCCTGTCTCTTCTTTGGCATGATGGTATCGTGTACGGTAAAGTATCGCGAGAATGTTATGCTAATAGTGGTATTTATGTCGGTTCCATTATTGTTCCTTACAGGTGTGTCTTGGCCTCAGACATGCATTCCCAGTTGTTGGCAGGGTGTATCATGGCTTTTCCCCTCTACTTTTGGAGCCAGAGCGTATATTCGGTTGAACTCAATGGGAGCAAATGTCAGTGATGTGATGCCAGAGATACGCATATTGTGGATACAGACAGTTTGCTACTTTGCCATGACTCTATGTGTTTATCGCTTCCAGTTCTTCGTAGCACGACATTATGCAATGGAGCGTTTGAAGTTCCTGAAACATAAGCGAGAATCAAAACTGTCCGAATAACATATATATAGCAATAACCCAATGTTATTGCGGAATAACATCTTGTTATCGCAAAATAACATTGGGTTATTGACAAATAAGGATACCTTATTGTTTTACACCAACTATCTGCGTCTTGGGCAGTTCACGGTTACGCTTGTTGACAACAGTCACTACCGACTGAGCCAAATTGATGAAGGCGATTCCCGTAGCTGTATCGCTGTTAAGGGCAGCAGGCATTCCTTGATCACCGCTGTCGCAGATGCCTTGTACTAATGGAATCTGAGCGAGTAGGGGTACTTTCATTTCCTCGGCGAGTTGTTTACATCCCTCCTTGCCGAAAATGTAATAGCGGTTCTCTGGCAGTTCGGCAGGCGTAAACCATGCCATGTTCTCCACCAAACCGAGGATGGGAACATTCACCTTATCGTTGCGATACATGTCAATACCCTTACGGGCATCGGCTAATGCTACCTGTTGAGGCGTCGATACAATAATAGCACCTGTGATGGCAAGAGTCTGCAAAAGGGTAAGGTGGATATCTGATGTGCCTGGCGGAGTGTCAAGAATAAGATAGTCAAGTTCTCCCCAGTCAGCGTCGGCAATGAGTTGTTTAAGGGCATTCGAAGCCATACCGCCTCGCCACAATGTAGCTGTTTCTGGCGATACGAAGAAACCAATAGAAAGCAGTTTGACGCCATAAGCCTCAATGGGTTCTATCAAGTCGCGCCCATCAACATTGACAGCATAGGGACGTGCATCCTCCGCCTTAAACATCTTGGGCATTGAAGGACCGAAGATGTCAGCATCGAGCAATCCTACCTTATAACCTAAGCGGGCCAGTGCAATGGCAAGGTTAGCGGAAACGGTGCTCTTGCCCACACCGCCTTTGCCGCTGCTGACAGCAACGATGTTCTTTACCTGTGGGAGCATCTTTCCAACTTCAGGTCGTGGTTTCGATTTAAACTCGGTTTGTATATCCACGGTGACATCCTTGCCACAATGATACTTGATAGCCGCTTCGGCAGCCTTGACAGTCGATTTCAGAAAAGGGTCGGTATCACGTGGAAACTCCAGCACTACCATCACCTTGTTATTCTTATTGTCCACAGCTGGTTGGTCAGCCAGCATGCCGCTCTCTATGATATTTTTCTTGGTGCCTGCATAAGTTACGGTCTGCAGGGCTTCTACTATCATCTGAGGATAAAGTTTTTCCATATATATAATTAGAAATTAATGCCTAAATTGATGAAAAGACAGCGGGTCTTAGCTGAGTCGAAATCATCTTTGGTGATATTAGCCAGACCGAGGTCATAGCCTAACTCCACATACATCATTCGATATTCCAGACCACAACCGGCTCGAAGTCCACCATCGAAGCGTTTCATGTCGTCAAACACACTCTCAGACTCACGAGTGGCATAATTCTTCACCTTGCCAGAGATGCCGATAGAAAAATAACCACCAAGGAAGGGCGATAGGTAGAGGTCGTCGTCAATATTGAATGTGTACTTGGCTACAACCGGCAGTTGTAGGTATCCCAGGCGGTAAGTAACCTTCTCGTCATTATGATGAGTCTTTCCTCCCTTTTCAGAATACATCAGACCGAGTTCAAGCCAAAGGGGTGAATGACGTGTAAGTTGCATGCCAAAGACTCCTCCGATAACCAGTCCTGCACGTGGATTGGTATCGAATGTAGTTGATTCACTGCTGGTACTGGCAATATTCATACCGAGACGCAGTCCGTAATAACGTTCCGTATCGTCACGATTGTATCGGCTACGGCTTTTACTGGTTTCAAACTGAGCGAATGACGGTAAAGTCAGCGCTATGAGCATGATGATTGTAATGGCTCTTTTCATGTTTATCTAGTTTTTTTATTGTTTCAAGTTAGATAGTCCCTGGTCCAACCAGTCGATATATTCCTGTATGTCTTCGTTGTAGGAGCGTGAGGGGGCTATAGGTTTTCCGTCGGTGTCAAGCAGCACATAGAATGGTTGTGTGTTGGCCCCGAACTTAGTGGCTTGCAAATGGCTCCATTTGTCGCCGACGGTATATAGGGTGCGCTTTTGTCCAGCCACCTCTACTTCCATAGGCTCCGCCAGTGGTGTCTTGTCATCGACATAGAGTGAAATCAGCACGTAGTCGTCGTTCAGTCGGCGGGCTACCTCTTGGTCCGTCCATACAGCAGCCTCCATCTTACGGCAGTTCACACATCCGAATCCAGTGAAATCGATGATAACAGGTTTACCTTGTTCTTTGGCATAGGCCATTCCTTGTTCAAAGTCCTTGAACTTCGGCTCCACGACAGTTGTTTGGATAATTTTGTAATCCTGTGTGTACATTGGTGGGGTGAATGCACTGATAGCTTTCAGTGGTGCTCCCCATAATCCAGGAATCATGTAGATGGTAAAGGCAAACGAGATAAGTCCGAGGAAGAACTGTGGCACATTGGTACGATGTTCTGCATCGTCATGTGGGAAACGTATCCAGCCCATTAGGTAAGCTCCCATCAGTCCGAAGAGTGCTATCCATAGGGAGAGGAACACCTCACGGTCGAGCAGTCGCCATCCGTAAGCCAAGTCAGCTACACTTAGGAATTTCAGGGCGAAAGCCAGTTCGATGAATCCTAATACTACTTTGATAGTGTTCATCCATCCTCCTGATTTCGGTGCTGATTTCAGCAAAGAAGGGAAGAGGGCAAAGATAGCAAATGGAATGGCAAGTCCGATGGAGAAACCTAACATGCCAAGGGTTGGTCCGAGGATACTGCCTTGTGTAGATACTGCCACCAAGAGGAACCCGATGATAGGTCCTGTGCAGGAGAAACTGACCAGTACAAGTGTAAATGCCATCAGGAAAATACTCAGCAAACCTGTTGTGCTTTCCGACTTTTCGTCAATCTTGTTCGACCAAGAGGAGGGCAGTGTCAGTTCAAAGGCCCCGAAGAAGGAGGCAGCAAAGACAATGAGCAAGAGGGCGAAGAAAATATTGAACCATGCATTAGTTGACATGGCGTTCAGTGCATTAGCACCAAACAACAATGTAACGAGTAGTCCGAGGAAAACATAGATGACGATGATGCTCAGTCCGTAGGTGAAAGCCTCACGGATAGCTTTTGAGCGTTCCTTATTACGTTTCAGAAAGAACGATACCGTCATCGGGATGATGGGCCATACACAGGGGGTCAGCAATGCGAGGAAACCGCCCAGTAAGCCTGCAAAGAAAATATACCACAGGGAATTTTCCTGAGGCGTGTCACTGAAATTTTGTAGTTCTTTGGTGACGGGTTGCCAGAGCGACGCTGAAGGCTGTGGATGGGGTTGAGAAACAACGGCTATAGTGGTGTCCTTTGACTCCTCTTCTTCCTTTTCTTTCTTTTCTTCCTTTTTTCCTTCTTCCTTTTCTTGTTTTATATTTGCAGTACCACTCTTTTTAAACTCAACGGATGATGGAGGCATGCACATCTCGTCGTTGCAGGCACCATATTCCAGATAACAGTCGATAAGGTATTTCTCCTTGGTGAACTTTATCTTTTGTACAAAAGTAGCGATACCTTCGAAGTAACGCACCTCCATATCGAAGAGCTTGTCGAACTTCTGCTGTTCGTTGCCTCTGGCTTTTAGTTTTCCAATGGTCTCAACACCTTCCATCTTCCTCTTGTTGAAGGTAGCAGGGATGGGACCTCCTACCAAATTGGTAGAGTAAACGTGCCATCCTGCATCTATCTTTCCAGTGAAGATAATCTCTGCCTCTCCATTGGCAAGTTCTTTCAATTGAGAAGTGAAATGCACAGGGTCAACCATCTGTGCACTCATAGAGAGCACAGTGCTTAACATCAGCAATATAACGTATAATCTTTTCATTGCGATGGCAAAGTTACAGAAAATCTCTTTATTTACCAAGAAATTTCGTATCAAGATATTGTTGGAAGGTCTCTTTATACATATCTCCGATAGGAAGATAGGTGTCTGAGTCCATAATAACACGGTTTTTATTGACTTCCTGTATCATGTTGAGGTTGACGATATAGGAACGGTGGATGCGCATAAAATAGTCGGGAAGCCGTTCCTCCATTTTCTTCATCGATAGCAGGGTGATAATGGGCTTTGCCTCGCCCTCAACATGTAGTTTGAGGTATTCGCTCATAGCTTCGACAAAGCGGATGTCTGCTATTTTGACTTTGACTATGCGATATTCGGTTTTGACGAAAATGGTGTCGTCGGAAGGGGTAGGTGTGGTAGCGTTGGTAGGGACCATTCTTTCCTTAAGGCGATTGGCTGCCCGTTGGAAGTCCTGCAGCCCGAAAGGCTTCAGCAGATAGTCAACCGCATTCACTTTGAAGCCCTCGATGGCATATTCCGCATAGGCCGTCGTGAAGACCACCAGGGGAGGGGATACCAATGATTTCACGAAATCCATCCCGTTAAGGTCGGGCATGTTGATGTCGCAGAAGATAGCGTCAACCGTTTCTTGCTCCAGAAACTGACGGGCTTCCAATGCACTTTGGCACTGGGCTGCCAGTTCAAGGAACGGAACTTTCTTGATATATGCAGCCAACTGCTGTAGTGCCAGTGGCTCATCGTCAATAGCCAAACATCTGATCATGTGAGTGGAATTACAAGTTCTACTTTATAAGTTTCAGGATTGTCCTGTATATTCAGTGTAAAATTATTACCATAGATTAAGTTCAACCGTTGTTTTACATTTGTGAGTCCTACGCCACCTTTCTCTTGATTGGGCTTGTCTGCCTTGCTGTTATGGCATAGGAATCTGAGCTTGGCACCTTCTAAGCCTACCTTCACATGCACGAAGGAGTCGTGCTGATAGCTGATGCCGTGCTTGAAGGCATTCTCGATAAACGTGATAAGCATCAGTGGTGGCAGTTCGTAGTCAGGTACCTCGGTGGGTAATTCCACTTTCACCTCCACCTTATCCGTATAGCGCAGTTGCATCAGCGTGATGTAGTTGCGAATGAAGTCAAATTCACGAGTAAGGGGAACTCCCTTCTTATTGCCTTCATAGAGAATGAAACGCATCATTTTTGATAACTCCACAATGGTGTTCTTGGCCTTTTCGGGGTCAATATCTACCAAAGCGTGGATATTGTTGAGGGTGTTCATGAAGAAGTGTGGGTTTATCTGATATTTCAGATATTCCAGTTGCTGTTCCAGATTCTCCTTCTCCAAGGCAATCAACTGCTTGGCATCATGGCGCGATTTGAAGTATAATTTGATACCGATGTTCATACCTAACATCAGAATCAAGATGATGAGGGCAATGATGTCATGTTGGCCCACTATCATAGGTGGTCTATGGCGTCTGTCTTCCTTGAAGTCGTGCGGACGATGATGTCGTTGCCTATGGGGTTGCCCCATTTGTTCAAAAGGAGGAGGCTCATGGTTGAACGCTCTCCGTTCAGAAGGGTGATTAGAGCATTGGAAGACGATAAAACCTCCGATGACAACAGCGACGATGCCAAAATACAGGGCACGGCGTTGTTTGTACACCAACAATGGAGCAATGAGGAAATTGTGAACGAGGAAGATAGCGAGGAAGATTCCGAAAACTTTCCAGATCATGAAAACCTCTCTCCATTCAAAGTCGAAGACGGGACTGTTGACAGAACGCATATAGAGGCTGAGCACTGGCACTGCAAAGAGTATGCTCCACAGTGCCAGATAAGTCAGATTCTCATGTCGTTTTTGTTCTTGCATCCATTTCATATAACGCAAGTATTTCAAATTTATTGTATCGGTTTACCAACCACCAGGACCACCACCAGGACCACCGCCTCCAGGGGCGCCACCAGGGCCACCGCCCATTCCACTGTTGCTAATGGTGTTGGAAGCTGTCACGCTGGCAGAACTGCTACCAGATGTGAGGGTATAGCTGCTACCGCTGGTCAATTCGGGCATTGTAATGATGATAGTGTTGTTACCTGAGTATGAAACTGGTGGCATGGTGAAGGTATAGAGCGTCTTGCTGCTGTTGCTGACACTGACAGTGCTGTTGGCAGAAACAGAGCCGGAAGCAGTGATAATACCTTGTGTGGTACTGCCTAAGTTGCCGTCCACACGTCCGCCGATAGCGAAAAGATACCCTCCTGTGATATAGAGTTTCTTCTGTTCATTGATGTCGATACCCGCCTCTGCGCCATTGGCTCCGCAGGCGATAATCGTACCACCCTGTATCTTCATGTCACCGTTTGCATCGATGGCATCATTGTTAGTGCCTACGGCAACAACCGTTCCGCCAGTGAATGTCATATCGCCTGTTGAGTTGATGGCATCGTCGTGTGCATAAACCAGCATCGTTCCTCCGCTGATGTCCAATGTACCTTTGCTCTCAATCCCTTCGGCGTTGTTGCCACTGGTGCGTATCATGATGTCGCCACCCGAGATTTTCAGGACACCGTAGGTGACTGTGGGCGATACGGTATCGTCTTTCGTACCAATCTTCATGCCCTTAGGTGAAGAAGTGTAAGCACTTGCCAGATTGTCGGTATTACCAGTATAATTATGGTTTTCTGTCGTTCCGTTGCTATAGTAGAGGCCGCCTTCTGTGATGATGCGAATCTTACCGCCTGTGATATATGCTTCCAAGTCGGCCTTTACACCCTTACCGCCACTTCCGGTAGCTTTGGCATATAGCTCACCTCCGTTCATATAGAAAATACCATCGCTGCCGATACCTGCAGCCGCTTTCGTGTCGCCGCCTGTGGCGAGGGTCTCGTCCACTTCCCATGTACCATTACCCGTCGCAATGACAGTAGTACGTCCCCCGTTGATGGTGACATTGGTGTCGCAATTGATAGCCTTGCCTCCGTCTGCCGAGACCTCAACGTTGATGATACCGCCATTGATAAACATATCTGCACCTGCTTTAATACCGTTATTCTCAGTATCCTTCACATACAGGTTGACACCTTTGTCAATCACAATGTTGCTCTTGCCATGAATGCCGTTCTTGTAATTTCCATAAACCTCCAAGGACCCGTCACCGCTTATCAACAGTTTCCCCTTACTGAAGATGGTGCCCTTGTGGTCTTCTGTTGTTCCGTCAGCCACCTTGTTATTGCCACTTAACACAAGATATGCATTACCGGAACATTCATTGTCAATAGCGGTCTTTGAAGCACTGGTGATGTTGGCATTGCTGAGATTCAGCTCAAAATTTGTTTTTCCATTGATTATCAGCGAACCGTCTGTCGTCGTTCCCGTCACCACATAGCAGATACCCTCGGTATTACCATGATTGACAGTCACATTATTGCCATCAACAGTCACCGTTACACCATCCACCTGAGGGTCGGCAGGGTTGGTCATGTCGATGTTTACTTTTGTGGCGAAGGTGTTGGAACTTGGTGCATCGCCTTCTTCCGGATACTGTGCAGTTGCCACATCAGTAGGCTCTGCCGTTGTCTTGTCAATAGCAATGGTAAAGGTTGACATCTCGCTATAGGTTCCAGTGCTGCTACCTCCATTACCTGAGATGCTCCCACTACTGCTACCGCTTCCACTGCCGTCATTACCATTAATCACTGTACTGCCACTGCTACCCAGTGGATCGTCAGAAGAACATGCTGTCGTCATGCCCATCATTGCTGCTGCAGCCAGCAGACTTGTCATCATCTTTTTCATATTCATTACGTTTAGCGTTATTACTAGTGATGTAGATGACGCAAAGGTAGACGAAAAAAGCCGGTTCGCGAAAAACATTCAACGAACCGGCTGATTTATTCAGTGAATCCGGAGTCCAGTCTCTAAACTCTAAACTCTAAACTCTTAACTCTTACAATCCCAGACCTTTCTTGGCAGCGTTGGCAGCGTCGTCAATGGCACCAGAAGCCTTCTCCTTGGCAGCGTCCTTCACCTCGTTGGCCTTGTCGGTAGCAGCCTGCTTAGCCTCATCTACCTTCTGATTGGCAGCGTCAACAGCAGCATCCTTTGCGTCGGTAGCAGCGTCGCCTACTTTCTCCAGCACACCGTCAACAATCTTGGCGGGCTCAATATCAGCGATTGAAGAAACGGCAGCAGCCACAGCGGCATTGTCGCCTACAACACTCTTAATCTTGTCTGCATTCTCCTTCAGGAAGCCCTGAATGCGAGCAACATATTGCTTAGCAGCCTCAGGATCAGACTTGATAAACTCAGCAATCTTAGCCTTCACAGCTTCCAAAGCCTCTTGGAACTTGCTGGCATCATTGGCCTCAAGGTTAGCTGACAACATAGCGATGGCACCATCAGCCTCTTCGTCGGCAGTATTGACTGCAACGGCAGTACTGTCAGTAGCTTCACCCTGCTGAGTCTTGTTACCACATGATGTAAATCCGATGGCAGCAACAGCCATCACTGCTAAAAGAATCTTCTTCATAACTTTCTCTTTTTAGTAAAACATGTTTAGTGGTTCATTAAAAACCGAGGCAAATATACAACGAAAATCAATTCGTGGTTCTATTTTTTTTAATCTTTTAACGTTAATTCAACAGGACAGTGGTCGCTGCCCAGTATTTCCGTATGGATTTTGGCATCCTCAATGCGTTCACGCAACCGTTCGCTGGTGACGAAATAGTCGATGCGCCAACCAGCATTCTTCTGACGGGCTTGGAAACGGTATGACCACCATGAATAGGTGACCTGCTCGGGATAGAGTGTGCGGAAAGTATCGATAAACCCACTGCCAAGGAGATCGGTAAATTTCTGTCGTTCCTGGTCTGTGAATCCTGCATTCATTCTATTTGTCTTAGGATTCTTGAGGTCTATCTCCTCGTGGGCAACGTTCAGATCGCCACAGAGGATGACGGGTTTCTTTCCATCGAGTTGTTTCAGATAGGCACGGAAATCATCTTCCCACGACATTCGGTAGTCGAGTCGTTTCAGTCCGTCCTGTGAATTGGGCGTATAACAGCAAACCAAGAAAAAATCTCCCATCTCAAGCGTGACAACACGTCCCTCATGATCGTGCTGCTCAATGCCGATGCCATAAGTCACATTCAGCGGTTGGTGCTTCGTGAAGATGGCTGTACCAGAGTAGCCTTTCTTCTCAGCATAGTTCCAGTATGACTGATAACCTTCAAACTGCAGGTCCAGTTGTCCTTCCTGCATCTTTGTCTCCTGTAGACAGAAGAAGTCCGCATCCAACTCCTTGAAGATATCGCTAAAGCCCTTGCCTTCGCAAGCCCTTAGCCCATTGACGTTCCATGAAATCAGTTTCATTACCTTATTTATATATTATGGGTTAGCAGCCAGAATCTCAGGACGGAACTCAAAATGCATGGTGTCATAGTGATACCAGCGCCCGCCCCAGATAAAGCCATGTTTCTCGAATATCAGAACCAGTTCCTTGGGGAATCGGTTTGCATAGACAATCTTCTCAGTCTCTTTCTTGCCGGGATTCTTCCACAACCAGTAGTCGCTCTTGGCAACGGCAATGTCGATGGTCATGCCATAGCTGTGGGCACTCTGACGATTGGCTCCCCTTACCTTACGCCAGTAGAATGAGCCCGACGACTTCAAATAGGAATGTAATTCAGGGTGTTTCTCCAGTTCTTTGGCAACAGCGCGAAGACTGTCTGCTGCACCATTGATAGTGGTAAACAATACTTTCTCGCCAAACCAGGGAACACTGATAAGATGCTTCCTGACTTCTGCAGCCGATTTGCCATACATCTTCTTGAAGAGTTGTTCACACCGACTGCGTCCAGCATCCTGCAGATATGCTGGTGTCCACGAACGGCGATCATACTTGAAGGCAAACATGTCCTCTGGATCGGCATCGTCCAGCTTCTGTTCGAACGACTTCTGTCGTCCGTCATCATACTGCATCTTCGTACCGTCAGCCATCAACAGATAGCCGTTCTCATACCCCTTGACAAAGTCCGGATAGACTTTTGTCAGAATCTGAGCCCCCTGGGGAGTAGATGACTGTGCAGAGGCTGGGGTAGAAGTAAAAAGTATAACAGCTACACTGACCAATCCTGCCAGTGTAGCTGCTGTTTTATGAATGTTTCTCATTATTCGTACTTTAATAGGAATGCGATATTGGCATTCTCGTATTTGTTAAACTCACCTGCGGGAATCTCCTTGCGCGTTCCACGATACCAGCTCTGCTGATTGAAATAGTCACGCAGTTCAGCATCCTTGAAAATGCGTCCGTGACGAGCATAGATGGAGTTCTTCAATACACGAATCTGCCCACGGTCATAGTCCTTGATGTCAGCGAAACTGATGTAACGGGTTGAGAGATAGTCAAACTCAGTGCCCCATACCACGTTAGCGTTCCTTTTCTTTGCCTTCACCGTTTTAGTTGTTGAACTTTTACGGGGAATGGAGGGAATGTCCTGTGCATTTGTCTGCAATACTGGTGCAAACAGCATGGCTGCCATTAATCCGATGATAGCCATCATTTTCTTTGAGGTCAGTTTCATAGTCGTTGATGTTATTTGGTGAAACATTAGAACTTTGCCATTTTTATGGCCACTACTGCACACTCATCACCTTTGTTGCCTAAGCGTCCGCCAGCCCGATCCAATGCTTGTTGCATATTCTCGGTAGTCAGCAGTCCGAAGACCACAGGAATGTTGTTAGTAGCATTCAGACGGGCAATGCCCTGTGTGACGCCCTGACAGATGTAGTCGAAGTGAGGTGTCTCGCCACGAATAACACATCCGAGGATAATCACTGCATCGTAACCGTCGTTCAGTGTCAACTGGCGGGCTCCGTAGATGAGCTCAAACGAGCCAGGCACTGTCTTTACGTGGATGTTCTCAGGCAGAGCGCCGTGCTTTTCCAACGTATTGACACACCCTTCCAGAAGTGCTCCTGTTACATCGGGATTCCATTCCGACACCACAATGCCGAATGTCATATTCGAGGCATCGGGCACTTTGGCTGCGTTATATTCAGAAAGATTCTTGGTTGCCATTATTTAGCAGATGCACGTTCGATGTATTCGTCAATCGTCTGATACTGCATAGAGTTGAAGTACTTCTCCTTCACTTCCTGATAGAGTTTCAGAGCCTCGTCTTTCTTACCCTGGCTCTCCAAAATCTCACCAGCCTGAATCAAGAATGTTGGTGACAGCGAATTGTTGTCTGCCATCTTAGCAGCTTTCTTCAAGTGCTCTACAGCCTTGTCGAGCTGGTTCAGATTAGCGTATGCATTACCCAGTGCACCCTCGGCAGCTGGAGAAATCATAGCGTCGTCCTTGCCACTGAAGCTTTCCAGAGCATTGACAGCCTCCTGCCATTTGCCCAGATTGGCCTGACAGAGACCAATGTAGAGCTGAGCCAGGTTGCCGGCTTCTGTTGAACCGTACTCGTTAGCTACCTTCTGGAAACCTGCGAGTGCCTTGTCGAACTGATCCTGAGCGAACAGCTCCTGGCTCTTGGCGAGTTCCGTACTTGCCTCGTTTTCACGGGGCTCAAGGTAGTAATTGTTAAAAAGAATAGCGCCTACTACAATCAGAATGAGTGCTACGACGCAAATGATAATTGCCTTCTTGTATTTCTCGAAGAAGGCTTCTGCTTTGTTTACCTGCTCCTGTACTTCAGGGGCGGTTTGTTGGTTTTTGTTTGCCATTATTTTTGTTTCTTTATTTATTGTTCGTACATAAATCGGGTGCAAAGATACGAAAAAAAGTGAAAAGTGAATAGTGAAAAGTGAAAAATTTGCTGCCGCCTTTGCGAAATAACCTTAAAAAGTGTACCTTTGCACTCAAATGATACTCCGAAGACTCTCTATACTCAATTATAAGAACATTCGCGAGGCTTCTTTGGAGCTTTCGCCAAAGATTAATTGTTTCATCGGGCACAATGGGGTGGGCAAGACCAATGTGCTTGATGCTGTCTATTATTTGTCGTTCTGTCGCTCTGCCTCTAATCCTATTGATTCTCAGGTGATTCGTCACGAAGAACCATTCTGTGTCATTGAGGGCGAATATGAGTCTGATAGCCAACATCCCATTGGCGATAGCCAGCAGCTTCTCATCTCCTGTGGTATGAAGCGGGGTGTCAAGAAACATTTCAAGCGTAATAAAAAGGAATATAAGCGCCTGTCAGAGCATATCGGACTGATACCTCTTGTGGTGGTCTCGCCTTCCGATACGATGCTGATTGAAGGCAGCAGCGAGGAACGTCGCCGACTGATGGATATGGTGATTTCGCAATACGACCGTTCTTATATCGAAGCACTCTCTCGCTATAATAATGCCCACCAGCAACGCAACACCCTTCTGAAACAGGAAGATCCTGCCCCCGATCCTATGCTCCTGCAGATATGGGAAGAGCAGATGGCGGAGTCAGGCGAGGTGATTTACCAAAAGCGCAATGCCTTTGTACAGGAGTTGATACCGCTCTTCCAGCAGTTCTACAATCAGATATCGTCAGGACGTGAAACGGTAGGGCTTAACTATACCTCTCATTGTCAGCGTGGTCCGCTGTTGGAGGTCATTCAGCGTGATCGTCATAAGGACTTGGCTGTAGGCTTCTCGTTACATGGTGTCCATCGTGACGATTTGGAGTTTACGCTGGATGGTCATCTGATGAAACGTGAGGGCTCGCAGGGACAAAACAAGACCTATGCCATTGCCCTGAAACTGGCACAGTTTGATTTCCTCAAGCGCACAGCCTCGCAAACCACACCACTTTTGCTTTTGGACGATATCTTCGATAAGTTGGATGCCGAGCGTGTGGAGCAAATTGTACGACTTGTCTCGGGTGATGCCTTTGGACAGATATTTATAACAGACACCAATCGCGACCACTTGGATCAGATACTGAAGGCAAGTGCGCTCGATTATAAGATATTCTATGTTGATAACGGAGAAATAACAGAGAAAAATGTTTAGGCAGAAAGTAGAATCACTCCGAGATGTCCTTCTGCGCACGTTGCGTGAACAAGGATTGGAAACGCCTCTGAAACAGAAGCGGCTCGTTGAGGCATGGCCCCAGGTTGCAGGCCCTGGGATAGCCCGTTATACGTTGAACATCTATATCTATAACCAGACGCTTTTCGTTCGTCTTTCTAATCCTGCCCTTCGCTCCGACCTCTCTATGATGCGTAGCGAACTGGTGAAGAAATTGAACGACGTAGTAGGAGAGCAGATCATTGTGGATATCCGCTTCTCCTGACTACGAATTCTTTTCTTATGCAGCCTGTTTTTGTTTACTGTTGGGTGCTGGAATGAGCTGAGGCGTAGCCTTGCCTTCCTGGAACAGTTTCAGGGTTTCCTTGATGGCAGAGTCGTCATCATTCAGATATTGCAGCCAAGCCTCTTCACTCATCATGTTGTAGATGATGCGACTGTGTAGATATCGTTCCAACAGCTTGTGCGAGCGCTGAATCATCAGGTTGCGACGTTTCAGTCCGTTCTTTTCTGCATACGAGGCAAACTTCTCAACCATGTTCTGCTTCAACAGATATTTCTCCAAGTCTTTCATCGTCTTGTATTCGTTGAGCTTCTGGCGATTGTCGTCCGTATATTCGAAGGCAAACTGCAGGATGAGTCCGCTCATGGCAGCCTGCTTATAATAAGAGGTGACGTCGGTTGTGTCTTCAGCAACAAAAATGTCGGGAGTGATACCGCCTCCACCGAATACCTCGCGTCCGATGCGTGTCTTATAGGCAGGACCGGTATGCTTGATACTGTCTTGCGAGAAGAACTCACCATGCTGATAGCGTGCCATCAAGTCTTCCTCGTAGTCTTTGTTGTCGCCTGAGACGTAGGGCTTTTGAATGCATCTGCCTGAGGGTGAGTAATAGCGTGCTATGGTGAGACGAATCATCGAACCGTCGTTGAAAGCCATTGGTTTCTGAACGAGTCCCTTACCGAACGAGCGACGTCCGATGATGGTGCCTCGGTCGTTGTCCTGGATAGCACCTGCCAGAATTTCGCTGGCTGATGCCGAACCCTCGTCGATGAGCACTACCAGTGGTATCTGTTGATAAGAACCGCGTCCGTCGCTGCGGAATTCCTGGCGAGGCGAACGGCGTCCCTGTGTGTAAACAATCAACTGACCTTTAGGCAGGAATTCGTTGGCTATCTGCACTGCCGATTCCAGGTAACCGCCCGTATTGCCTCGCAGGTCGATGGTCAGATTCTCAAATCCTTTCTGCGAGAGTTGGGCGAGGGCTATCAACAGTTCGGGATAGGTGTTCTCGCCAAAGTTCTTGATGCGTATATAACCCGTGTTGTCGTTGAGCATATAGGCAGCAGTGACACTCTTTGTCGGAATGTCGCCACGCGTCACCACGAAGTTGCGGATGGTCTTTTCCTTATTGCGCAGAATGCCCAGTTTTACCTTCGTGTCCTTCGGACCCTTCAGCTTGTGCATGGCCTCTTCGTTGGTCAGCGTCTTGCCAGTGAAGTTCTTGTCGTCCACCTTCACAATCATGTCGCCGGCTATCACACCGGCTCGCTCGGCAGGTCCGTTCTTAATCACGTTCTGCACGTGGAGCGTGTCCTGTCGGATGATGAATTCAATGCCAACCCCAGAGAACGAGCCCTTCAAGTCGTCGTTGGCTATCTGCATATCCTTTGCAGAGATATAGACAGAGTGGGGGTCCAGTTCAGACAGAATCTGTGGCATGGCCTTCTCCACGAGGTCGTTCACGTTGACGGTATCTACGTATTGGTCGTCAACCAGTCGGAGCAGGTTATTCAGTTTGTTGCTTCCGGTATTGATGATGCTCAGCCTGTTGCCAGAGAAGTGGTTGGCATAAAAGGTTCCAATCAGGATACCCACCACTACGCTGATAGCCATCAGTATGGGCATAAACCGGTTGTTCTTCTTCTCGTTCATTTTTCTTCTGGATTAATATAAATCGTTTCAATACCGGCACGTTTCAGCAGGTCGATGCCATCAGTGAGCCGATACTGTTCACCATAAACCACGCGTTTGATGCCTGCCTGAATGATGAGTTTGGCACACTCAATGCAGGGCGAGGCTGTGATATAGATTGTCGAGCCGTCTGAATTGTTCGACGAGCGGGCCAATTTGGTAATAGCATTGGCTTCCGCATGCAGCACGTAGGGTTTTGTCACGTTGTTCTCGTCTTCGCATACGTTTTCGAATCCGCTGGGCGTTCCGTTGTATCCGTCGCTGATAATCATACCGTCCTTCACCACCAGTGCACCCACCTGTCGGCGCTGGCAGTAAGAGTTCTGCGCCCATATCCTTGCCATCTGCAAGTAGCGCAAGTCGAATTTGTGTTGTTTATCGTTTAATTCCATTTCGCTTTAATAATGCATCAATAGTGGGTTCTCCTCCTCGGAAACGCTTGTATAGCGTCATGGGGTGCTCCGTGCCCCCTCGTGATAGAATGTTGTCGCGGAAACTCTGGGCAGTCTTCTGGTCGAAGATACCTCGGCGCTTGAAAACGCTGAAGGCATCGGCATCCAGCACCTCAGCCCATTTATAGCTATAGTAGCCTGCAGCATAACCGCCAGCCATGATGTGCGAGAACTGCACCGTCATACAGGTGTCCTTCAGCTGTTCGCCCAGTATGGCTTTCTTCCATGCCTTCTTTTCGAAGGGGATGATATCGGCAGTGAATGCCTCACGCTGCGTGTAATAAGCCATATCCAGCAGTCCGAAACTGACCTGACGCAGACAGGCAGTAGCCACCATGAAGTTACGACTCTTCACAATGCGACGTATCAACTCGTCGGGCAGGGGCTCGCCTGTCTGATAGTGGAAGGCAAACGTACGCAGAAAGTCCTTTTCTATGGCAAAGTTCTCCATAAACTGCGAGGGCAGTTCCACGAAGTCCCATAGAACGTTGGTACCGCTGAGGCTCTCGAAACGGGTGTTGGCAAACATACCGTGCAGCGAGTGGCCGAACTCGTGGAGGAATGTCTCCACCTCGCCCAATGTCAGCAGCGCAGGTTTCTCGTCTGTGGGTTTCGTGAGGTTCATCACTACACTGACGTGAGGACGGATATTCTCTTTCTTAGCGGTAGCAAATTTTTCACTTTTCACTTTTCCCTTTACCCTTATCGACTGCCCTTGGTATTCCGTCATCCAGGCACCTCCCTGCTTGCCCTTGCGGGGATGGAAGTCTGCATAGAACACAGCCAGATAGCTGCCGTCCTTGTCGAACACCTCATATGCCTTGACGTCAGGATGATATACGGGGATATCCTTGTTCTCTTTGAATGTGATACCATAGAGTTTGTTGGCCAAACCGAACACTCCGTCTATCACCTTCGACAGTTCGAAGTAGGGGCGCAGCATCTCAGCATCCAAGTTATATTTCTTCATCTGCAGCTTGTGGGTATAGAACCCTGTGTCCCAAGGCTTCATGCCCCCCTCCTTTTGGAGCGTTTGGGGGAGACTCCGTTTCAATTCCTCGCGCTCTTTGATGGCAGTGGGCTTATAGGCATCCACCAGATCGTCCAGCAGTCGATACACATTGCGCACGTTTGATGCCATACGACGCTTCAGCACGTAGTCGGCATACGTCTTATATCCCAGCAACTGGGCTATCTCGCGACGCAAATTGATGAGTCGTTTACAGATATCGATATTGTTTTCTGTATTGTCGTGGGTACAAACGGTATTGCGAGCCATATACATCTGCTGGCGCAGGTCGCGCTGGGTGGAGTAGGTCATAAAAGGCGAATAGCTGGGCATATCCAGCGTAAACACCCAACCCTCCTTGCCTTGCTCTTTGGCAGCCATAGCAGCAGCCTCGCGGGCAGTCTCGGGCAGTCCGTCCAATTGTGCCTCGTCAGTGATGTGCAGCGTAAAGGCTTTGTTCTCCTTCAGCAGATTCTGCGAAAACTGCAGCGATAGCATCGATGCCTCCTCAGTCAGTTGGCGCAGCTGGGCTTTCCCCTCTTCGTCGAGCAGTGCACCAGAGCGTACAAATCCCTCGTAGCAGTTGTCGAGCAACTTTTGTTCTTCCTGAGTCAGTCGGCGGTGGTGCAGATGCACCTTGCGGATGCGTTCAAACAACTGGGGGTTCAGCCTCATGTCGTTTTCATGTTGCGTCAGGATGGGCTGCATCTTCTGAGCCAGCTCGTCCATCTCGTCGTTCGTCTCAGCCGACAGCAGGTTGAAGAACACCGTCGAAACCCTTTCCAGCAGGTCGTAATAGCCATCGCCCTCGTCAAAGGGATTCAGGATGGTATTGTCGAAAGTTGGTTTCTCGGGATTGTTGATAGTCTTCTCCAGATACTCGTTGTCACGACGGATGCCCTCCATGAAGGCCTCCTCGTAGTCTGCCAGTTGAATACGGTCAAAAGGCACAGTGTCGTGCAGAGTGCCGTACGGTTCGAAAAATGGGTTCTTATGGTCGCTCATACTAACGTTCCTATTTTATTTAAGGTGCAAAGGTACGAATAAGTGAGCACAATACAAAACAATAAAAGATTTTTTTAAGTTTTCTTATAATGCGATACTTTCTATTCTGAGTTTCAGCATACCTGCAGGCACGCGCACCTCAACAACATCGCCCACCTTCTTGTTGAGCAAAGCCTGTCCGATGGGCGACTTGATAGAAATCTTACCCTCGCGCAGATTGGCCTCATGCGGATTCACCAGCATATAGGTCATACGATTCTCGTTGCCCAGATTGGTGATTTCCACCTTCGACAGCAGTCCAACGGCATCTGTACCCAGCCGCTTCGTGTCAATTACGCGTGCAAACTCCAGCACACGCTGTTTGAAGCGAATCTGACTCAGCAATCGTCCCTGTTCGCGCTTAGCGGCATGATATTCAAAGTTCTCGCTCAGGTCGCCCTTGTCGCGCGCCTCAGCTATCGCCTCCCTGACCCTTGGCAGTTCAACGTTCTCCAGTTCTTTCAGTTCGGCTACCAACTTGTCGTAGCCTTCTTGTGACATATACTCCATAATAATCATAGAGGGGCAGCGTCCCCTCTGTCAAATGTTCTAGGGTGCAAAGGTACGATTAAGTGAGCAAAAAGCAAAAGAAAAGCGCGTTTTCTTTTCAAATTTAGCGTAATTTGAATTATCTTATTTTGGATTTTGTCATATTCCAACCTAAATTCCGCAGCACTTTAGTTTAACTTCCTTTTTAAGTTCCTGGGTAACAAAATATTGCTCAGGATTTTGCCATGTCAGATTTTTCACTTACCTTA